>NZ_JAANIG010000097.1 GCF_011174675.1 Perlabentimonas gracilis
CACTAGCATCCGAAAGTACGAAATTTAAAAATGCCCTCAGAATCCCCTATTTTTGAGTTCGACAAAAAACTTTAAAATTATGGGACTCTTCAGGCGAAACAAAAATAACAAAAAGCCACTTATTCGACAAATTATAGATTTAGTTCCCCGCTGGCTACTCGATAGCTGCACCAGTACCTACCAAACGGACAAAGGATGCAGTAAGTACAAGACATACGACCAGCTTGTTGCCTTAACTTTCGGACAGCTCAATAAGTGTCAGAGCCTAAACGACATATCGGCTGGGATTGGTGTGAGCGAAGTATTCATAGAGGATCTAAATCTCAAGCAGAGCCCTGCCCGTTCCACCATGAGCGATGGCAACAAAAAGCGCAACTGGCAGGTGTTTGAGAGTATGTATTACCGCCTGCTGAGCCACTACAAGACGGTTCTGAAAAAGCATCACAACGCGCATATCATCAAGGAGATTAAAAACAAAAGCGTGAAGCTTATAGACAGCACTGTCATATCGCTATGCCTGGCCATGTTTGACTGGGCAAAGTTTCGGACAGCAAAGGGCGGGGTTAAGCTGCATGCTGCTTGGGACGACATGCTGATGATTCCCGAGGTAGTCAACATCAGCGAGGCCAAGGTCCATGACCGCTACGGGCTTGAGCAGCTGGTTTTTCCCAAGGACACCATAGTTGTTGAGGACAGAGCCTATTTCGACTTTGCCCTAATGCTCAATAGGATTACAGCGGAGAACGTATTTGTTACCAGAATAAAGAGCAACACCACGTACGAAACGCTCGAAGAGCTGGAGCTCCCTGAGGGTACCGACCAGCATATCCTAAAGGACGAGATTATACGCTTAACCTCTAACAAGGCCGTGGAAACTGGCATTTCAGAGCATAAGCTACGGCTGGTGCATGTATACAAGGAGGATGAAAACAAGGTGATCGCGGTAATTACCAATCAGCTGGACTGGGAGTACAACACCATTGCCGAGCTCTACAAAAAGCGATGGGATATTGAGCTGTTCTTCAAGGCGATAAAGCAGAACTTGCAGGTGAAGACTTTTTGGGGCACCAGCGAGAACGCTGTCAAGTCACAGCTGTACGTTGCCTTAATCTGCTACTTACTGCTGGAGCTAATTAAGCGCACTGTAGCCAAAATGCCTACCGCATTCTCAAATCTATCGGAAAAAATACGATTCTGCCTATACCACTACCTATCACTGCACTACGTATGCAATGAGGTTCGAGAGGGAGTGAGAAAAGTAACCAGTAAAAAGCAACGGGAACTGATTTTTGAGAAGAACTTATTTTCTGGATAGCTCGAATTTTTAGGCGTATTCAGTGGGGCTTATAGGTTTTTTTTGCTTATTTTCGAAAAGTTTCGGATGCTAGTG
>NZ_JAANIG010000098.1 GCF_011174675.1 Perlabentimonas gracilis
AATCCATATGCTGGCCCATGGGGCATACGAAGAAATCATGCTCTTGATTGTAAAACAGATTCTCTACCTTATGCGGATCAGCTTTGAATGCTTTCTTCTGCTCCTTGTGAAAATAGTTGTACTTAACGTATGCTTCTACTGATTCATTTTCAAGGTACTCGTAATTCTCTTCGCTGCCATACCCGGCATCGGCAACCACAACCTCGGACTGCTTGTTGTACTTAGCCTTAAAGCTTTCCAGGAAATGGATTAAAGTCCTGGTGTCTGTTGGGTTTTGGTATGGGGCGAAGTTGGTGATGAATTGATTCTCCGTGCTGATTTGGATATTGTATGCTGGCTTGAGCTGACCATTCTTCATGTGATCCTCCTTCATGCGCATGAAGGTGGCTTCCTTATCCGTTTTGGAGCATGAATTCCGGTGGTCGCCAATATCCTCGAGCTTCTGTTCGTACTCTTGCAGCTTGGGCAGGTGCTTACTCTCTAGCTCATGTAACAGCTTCCTCTCCGCTTTATCGATACCCTTATTGCGATTATTCAGCTCACTTATCTTTTCTTGTAAGGTGGCTGAATCAACAGCTGGAAGTATATCCTCTTTTGCTTGGTTGTCATCCTGTATTCCTTGCTCTATTTGGGCCAGGATGCCGTTTACCTTCTTCTCAAGATTGGCTTTATAGCGCTCAACCGACTTGCGCCAAACAAAAGTATACCGGTTGGCAGAGCTTTCTATCTTAGTGCCGTCAACGTATTGCACATCAAGGCTAACGTAGCCTAGCTCAACCAGCATGAAGACAACTTGCGTGAATAATGAGTTGATATGATCTTTCAGCCTGGTGCTGCGGAACTCATTGATGCAGCTGTGTTTAGGGAATTGCTTGCCCGACAACCACATGTAGTGAATGCTTTCGGTTAGCGCGGCTTCCATCTTTCGACAAGAATACACATTGCTCAAGTAGCTGTAAAACAGTATTTTAATCATCATTCGAGGGTGGTAACCCCTGCATCCTCCTGATTTGTAGCCAGATGTGATGCTTGATATGTCTAGCTGATCAACAATTTTACTCACTAGGCGAACTGGAGAGGACTCGGGTATGTATTCATCGAGCCTTGAGGGAAAAAGTTCTGATTGGCCTTGAGAATAGTCCTTAAACGCTATGTTTTTCATGCTTCAATATACTAAACATCAAGCATATAGCCAAATTATTCCACAACTATTTTACTGACAATCAGTGTTTTGTTGAACAAAAAAGAGGGAATCCGTTTTTGGACACCCTC
>NZ_JAANIG010000010.1 GCF_011174675.1 Perlabentimonas gracilis
TTTGTGCAGTAATCAACGTTGATTTCACGAGAGAGCCGGCTTAATTCAATGTCGGGTATTTCTTTGAGGATAGCTTTGAGGCTTATTTTATGATTATATAACGACATCGCTTTTTTTTGACAAAGGTAACCTTAAAACAAAGACTCATAATATTGTCTACCAAATAGTTATAAACACCTGCATCGCTTTTTTGTTAATAAAGCACCTATTCTTTAATTTCAACTACAATCCTGACCTTATATTTCTCAATTTCAATCTGTTAATCTTCCGAACATGACTGGGCAACGCCCCAGTATACAGGTGCAAGGGTTTTAGCAGAAACGCTCGAATTTCCTTGCGCTCGACAGAGCAAATATGTTGTTCAATTATTAGGGAATCAGATGTTTATGCCTTATTCAGCATGACCTAAAATACACATTTGCAGGGCTGTTCAATGTTAACATCTGTCGGGTTCTCTTGAGCAATTGCAAATATCCCCCAGCGTACCCACATCCCGAAACTCTTGCAAACAGTAGTTCTCCTCTCCAAACATTTTTTCTAACTCAGCAATTACACTTTGGTTATGGTGATTAGGTAGTACCGTTGTGCGTAGCTGGTAGTGGATTTTGCTGTGTCTTAGAATATCCAACGATTCTTTAACGCTAGCGATTAGGTTAGGTTCTGATGTGTTAGTAATTACGGCGTACATACTGGCATCAAGCAACGTTTTTATATCCATAGCAACAGTGTCAACCAGTTTGCTTTCAATCAGTTCATGCAGAAGATTTGGGTTGGAGCCATTGGTGTCCAGCTTTATACTGTAGCCCAATTTTTTCGCTTCATTTAAAAAGTGTTTTAGCCCTTTTTGAATGGTGGGCTCACCACCAGTTACAACCAAGCCATCGAGCCAGGAGGCTCTATCCGTTAGGTAGCGAAGAACCTCGCTTGGGTCAATGTTGGGTGTTTGGTTATAGAGAGCCGGCAACACCAGCGAAGGGTTGTGGCAGTAACCACATCGGAAGTTGCATCCCTTTGTGAATACCACCGCAACCATCTTGCTCGGCCAGTCAATCAGGCTCTGCTTTTGCAATGAGGCAATGCGCATAGCTAGGCCTCAACTTTTACTGCGCTTGGCTGGAGCGTATTTGTGGCTATGCCATTTTCAATATTAGCATATTCCTTCTCGGTGTCGAAATGTTTCCTGTCCTTATACTCCTGCTGTTTGCCGTTGTTCCATTGCTTCACTGGGCGCATATAGCCTACAATTCTGCTGTAAACCTCGCAGCTGCTCTTGCATTTGGGACAGGTGTAATGCTCGCCGTGGATGTAGCCATGCTCTGGGCAAATGCTGAATGTGGGCGAAATGGTGATGTAGGGCAAGCGGAAGTTGTTGGTAATTTTTCGCACTAGGTTCTTGGCCGATTCGGCGGGCATATTGGCATCGCCGGTGAAGAGGTGCATTACGGTTCCGCCAGTATATAGGGTTTGCAGGTCATCTTGTAGGGATAGCACCTCAAAGATATCATCGGAGAACCCAACTGGCAGGTGTGTGGAGTTGGTGTAGTAGGGTGCCGCTCCCTCCGTATATGCCTTATGGTTTGCGGTAATGATATGCGGATGCTGCATCGTGTCGATCCTTGCAAATCGGTAGGCCGTGCTCTCGGCGGGGGTGGCCTCAAGGTTGTAAATGTTTCCGGTTTCGTCTTGGAAGTCGGTAAGCACATCGCGCATGAACAGCATAATACGCTGGGCAAAGGCCTTCCCATCGGGGTGGGCAATATCAACACCAAGGTGATTCAGGCAGCACTCGTTCATTCCATTTATGCCAATGGTGGAGAAGTGATTCTTCCAGTAGCACTTATGCCTCTGGTAAACGTGCCTCAGGTAGTACTTTGAATATGGGTATAGCCCATTGTCGGTGTAGTGCTCAATGGTTTTTCGTTTAATCTCAAGGCTGTCCTTTGCAAGCATCATCAGGCTTTTTAGCCGTTGTAGCAGGTTTTCCTCTGAGGTTGCCTCGTAGCCCAGCTTGGGCAGGTTTATGGTAACAACGCCCACCGAGCCGGTTAGTGGGTTGGAGGCGAAAAGTCCACCTCCTCTCTTGTTTAGCTCACGCTTGTCGAGCCTTAGGCGGCAACACATGCTGCGCACATCGTCGGGCTTCATGTCGGAGTTTACGAAGTTGGAGAAGTACGGTATGCCATACTTAGCAGTCATCTCCCAAATACCCTCATAGTCGGGGTTCTCCCAATCGAACTCAGGGGTGATATTGTAGGTGGGTATGGGGAACGAAAAGAGACTCCCATTGGCATCGCCCTTTATCATCACCTCTGCAAATGCTCGGTTTAGTATGGTCACCTCGGGTTGGAATTCGGCATAGGTTGCCTCTTTCACCTCGCCTGCCCACACAATGGGCTCGTTTTTCAGGAATTCAGGCACAATCAAATCCATAGTGATGTTGGTGAATGGCGTTTGAAAGCCCACCCGTGTGGGGATGTTGATGTTGAAAAGGAACTCCTGCAGGCATTGCTTCACCTGCTCGTACGTGAGGCCATCGTAGCGGATGTAGGGGGCAAGAAATGTGTCGAAGTTGGAGAAGGCTTGTGCCCCAGCAGCCTCGCCTTGCATGGTGTAGAAAAAGTTAACGATCTGTCCTAAGGCGGTGCGGAATCGCCGAGCGGGCTTGCTCTCGGTTTTTCCCAGCACCCCCTTAAAGCCAGATAGGAGCAAGTCTTTCAGATCCCATCCAACGCAGTAAACGCTCAGAAAGCCCAAGTCGTGGATATGTATGTATCCTCTCTTGTGGGCATTGGAAACGGAATCGGGGTATAGCTTGTTGAGCCAATACTGCGATGTGATAACAGTAGAAATGTGCTGGTTCAGCCCTTGCAGCGAGTAGGCGGAGTTGGCGCTCTCTTTTACCCGCCAGTCGTTCATTGAGAGGTAGTCGTCCATCGTTTCAATATTGCCGAGCATCTCCTTGGCGCTGCGCGATTGTTCCCGCTGCTTTCGGTAGAGTAGGTAGGCCTTCACCAGCTCAAAGTTCTCATTTTCAAAGAGGGTTTTCTCCACCATGTCTTGCACTTGCTCCACATTAGGATTCTCCTTAAAGGTTTCGTTGGCCAGCTTTTTAACTACAAGCTCGCACAGCTCACTTGCCCTCTTGCGGTTGGGTGTGCCAACGGCACGCATGGCCTTGAAGATAGCATGCTCAATTTTTTGTGGGTTGAAGCTAACCAACTCGCCGTTACGTTTGGTAATGTTTTGGAAACGAAGTTCACCATTCATTTTGTGTAGATTTAAGAAGTTAATAAATGGTAACTCGCGGGGGATTCAAAAGAAAACCTATGGGGGTAGATATTCTTCTCGCCTTTCGCCCGAAAGCTACGAATTGTTTGTGAATTGGCAGGTCTTCTGACTTACCCCAGCCCTTGGCCACCTTCCCATCCGCCAGCTGGCGGTCAGTGGTATATATGCCAAGTGCATTTGCCTATTGTGTAGGCTTAGGGATTACAGCTACGGGGATAGTTCCTGATTCTCACAGGATTCCCTTTTAATCCGATTGGAGCCAATTGCAGTAACGAAAGTATCCTATTTTAGTGATGTTGGTGATTGATGTTGGGGATGTTTATGAAAAAGTTTTCAACAAAAGAACATTTGCTAGATTTTACTAAGACAAGCAGTCTGATATTATCCAAAAAAAACACAATATTTGCAACATTATTGCATTTGAATTGTTGTTGCATATATGAAGCCACAAGAAGTTCTATCGAGTCATAACCTTAAGCGCACGAGTTGCCGCGAGGGTATCATTGATGCCATTATTAATGCCGAAAAAGCCCTTTCTGAGGAGGAGATTAGAGAACAACTTGCCGGACACTACGATAGAACCACTTTCTACCGCTCCTTTAAAACGCTAGAGGAGAAGAAAATAATTCACAAAATAGTTGTGGATCATGCTATAGTTAAGTATGCACTTAACAACTCAATCACCAAAAAGGGAGAGCATGCGCACTTCTATTGCAGTGTATGTAATACCGTGCAATGTTTAGATAGTGTTCCCATAAAACAGCCTTTACTGCCTGATGGCTATCAATTATCGGAGACAGAGGTAATAATTAAAGGCATTTGCAGCTTTTGTACTAAAAAGCAGAATTAGGTTGAAAAAGTTTAGCCCACATATTGCCATTTTTCTTTTTGGGGTATTCATTTTCCCCTTAGCCTTTCAATTTGTGCATATTCAGCGGCACCATTCGCATTGGCATTCAATTTCGCATTGCTGCTCCCATGGCAAAAGTTGCAATGAGGCAAATCGCTACTTAACAACTTTATCGAATTACGATTCCGATAAGCATTGCCCTATCTGCGAATACCAATTTACCAAAACAGCAATTGCTGTTGATGCATATGAGTGTTCAAACAAGCTTCACATTATTTGTTCTTACCAAGCATCTTTTCATCTTGGTATTAGTGAGTGCCCAATATTAAGTGAATCTCCACGAGCACCTCCCTTCATAACGTAAGCATTTTTCTCTTCAATTCTTTTAAACATCATAAATTTCATTCTACACTCAAATGAGCAAGTTGCTTTTATTGCTTGCTTTTTTGATCGCACCTTACTTTCTAGCGTTTTCTCAAGGAGAGTATTCGCTTACAGGTAGGGTAGTCGACGATCAAAACAAGCCATTGCCAGGGTCATCTGTTGTTTTGTATCCCATTAAGAAAGGTACTACAACAGATTCCAAGGGATATTTTACCATCGCCAGTGTCAAGGGCGGAAATTATGCCCTAGAGATTTCGTTTATGGGATATTACCCGATTATCGATTCTGTATCAATTACCTCAAATTTAGTATACAACGCCAGGCTAAAAGCAATGCCAATAACATTGCAGGAGGTTATTGTGGTTGATCATTATGCAGAAAGGGTAAAAAGGGAGGAATCTCTTAATGTTGATATTGTTAATAGCCAGTTTATTAAGCAGTACCAATCGGGTAGTTTAATGAAAACGCTGGAGCGTATACCTGGTGTTAGCACAATTGATATTGGCGCAGGCCAGTCGAAACCTATTATTCGTGGATTAAGTTTTAACCGAGTAGTTGTAGTTGACAATGGGATAAAGCACGAGGGGCAGCAATGGGGTGCCGACCATGGTTTGGAAATCGACCAGTACGCTGTGAGCAGCGTTGAGGTGGTAAAGGGCCCTGCATCGCTTATGTATGGATCGGACGCAATTGGTGGGGCTATCGTTTTAAAATCGAATGGTTTACCTCAGAAGAATTCCCTCGCCGGAACGGTTGACCTATTGGGCAAAACCAACAACAATCTTTGGGGAACGTCGGTTAATGTGTTGGGCAGGAAGAATGGCTTTTGGGGTGGTTTCCGTGCAACGGTAATGGATTATGCCGATTACAAGGTGCCAACCGATAGCATCGATATTTACTCCTACAGAGCACCGCTTTATAAAAACCGACTGAGAAATACGGCGGGCAAGGAGAAGAATTTTCACCTTAATATAGGATTAATTCGTTCGCATTTTACAAGCCGACTTTACCTTAGCAACCTGAGTTCCCAAAGCGGTTTCTTTGCCAATGCGCACGGCTTGGAGCCTCGGAATGTGGATACCGTTTTGCACGATAAATCGAACAGGGATATTCTTTACCCTCGCCAAAAAGTTAATCACATTAAGGCAATTAGCAAAAGTCAATGGCAAGGTGAAACCCTCATGCTTGATATGGATTTGGGAGTTCAGCGAAATTACAGGGAGGAATGGAGCCAGTATGTAAATCACGGCTATATGCCACCCAACTTTCCCGATAACCAAACTTTCCCTGCCGATTTGGAGCGAGGGTTCGAAAAATACATCTACTCGGTAAACCTTAAAGCTACCCATTCGCAAGGCGAGAGAAGGGATTTATCACTTGGATTAAACTCGGAATATCAAGACAATAGGATTGATGGACGTGGTTTTATAATCCCTGCATTTACGCAGGCTGTATTGGGTGGATACATCTTTGCGAAGCAAAATATTTCGGCGAGTAGCATTGTAAACCTGGGCATCAGGTACGATTTTGGGCAAATTAAAACTCAACCATATTCCGATTGGTTTCAAAGTCCTAACGATGATGAAACAGAATGGCTCTATGTGCAACGAGCCACCAGGTTAGATCGGTCTTTTTCTGCTCTTTCGTGGTCGGTTGGGTACAACTTTAACCGAGAAATTTTTCTTTTGAAGGCGAATATCGGCAAGAGTTTTCGTATGCCCATTGCCAAGGAACTGGCTGCTAACGGGGTAAACTACCACCAGTTTAGCTACGAGGTGGGTGATGTTAATCTATCGCCCGAAGTATCCTATCAGCTCGATATGGGCGCAGAGCTTAACACTAACAGGTTTGCCATCAGCGTTAATCCCTTTGTAAACTACTTTGCAAACTATATCTACCTAAACCCTACGCACCTACACGATAGGCTGTATGGCAATGGGAATCAAATTTTCATCTACACCGAAGCCGAAGTGTTTAGGTTTGGAGGCGAAATGCACGCTCATCTATACCTTGCCAAAAAGTTAAAACTTGGTATAATAGGCGAGTACATTTACTCCGAGCAGCTATCGGGTTCAAAGAAGGGTTTTTCCTTGCCATTCTCCCCTGCACCATCTGGTCTAATAAGCCTTAAATACCAAAGTTTGAACTTAGGGTTTGTGCAAAATGCTTACCTGTATGCAGACCTGAGAATTACTGCTATTCAAAACCAAATTGTTCCACCCGAAGAGGTTACCGATGGTTATCAGGAGCTAAACCTTGGTCTCGGAGGAGAAGTGAGAAGGGTGAGATTATCACTGCAAATTAACAACGTATTTAACAGCAAGCATTTTAACCATTCGAGCTACTACAGGCTTATTAATGTTCCCGAGCCCGGAAGGAATGTTGCTGTGAATATATCTGTTCCGTTCAATATCGATATCACTAATTAAATTGATAAACCTAATTTTTTTATATTATGAGAACCAAGCATTTTTTAACAGCAATTATGCTTTTATTAGGTGTCACCTTTATGTCTTGCGAAAAGGACGAAGTGGCGAAACCCGAAATCCTAAACTTTGAGCTGGGCTATGAGAATAGCGGCATTGGCTATTTAGGCAGCGACCTGCACATTGAGGCAGAAATAATTGCCGAAGGCAAAATTGACAGAGTGATTATTGAAATACACCACGAGGGCGAGCACGGCAAGAAAACTTTATCGATTGTACTCGATGAACACGAGTGGGAGGTTGATACGACCTACACCAAATTCTATGGTCTTAAGAATACAAATTTCCACGAGCACATCGATATTCCCCTTTGGGCAGAGGCTGGCGAATACCACTTCCATATGAAGGTGGTTGATCTTGAGGGCAATCAGACTGAAAAGGAAGCTGAGCTGGAAATAATGGCTCCCGAAGACAGTGTCCCCCCAACCATTACCATAAACAGTGCACCTAGAGAAAACCAAAGTTATACCAATGGTGAAACAATATCCATTGCGGGATCTGTGGCCGACGATAAAGCGTTGGGCGGTATATACATTGGGTTGGCTAGGATTAGCCAAAATCTTACTGATGCCGAGGTGAATGCAACCAATACAATCACCCTGCTTCATACACACGATTTTGACAACCCCACATCGTATAGCTTCAATGCTAGCATTGTGGTTGGTGCTGCACAGGATAACAACAATACCCCCAAGCCCATTACGGGTGATATTGCCTGGCAAACGGCAGACTACTATATTGTTGTGAAGTGTAAGGACGCCTTTGGAGGAAACTGGACCTTCTCGCAACACTATCCTATTACTATTAGTTTAGAGTAACGTATTGTGGCTGTCTGATCTCCGGCTTGTGGGTTGGGCAGCCACTACATAAAATTTTAAAAAATGATGCGAAAAACCATTTTAATACTTACGGCAATATCCTTAATGGCAGTCTCTATTTCCTGTAACAGAGAGGAGGTAGACAAGGAGAAACCTCAGATTGATCTAACCATTTTGGGCGCATTCCCCATAAACTGCGACACGCTTTACTTTGGGGAAACATTTACGTTTAAAATGCTATTCACCGACAATATTGAGTTGGGTTCTTATAGCATCGATATTCACCATAATTTCGATCACCACTCGCATAGTACAGAGGTTTCCGAGTGCCAACTCGACCCTGTGAAAGCACCCATTAACCCATTCGTTTTTATTAACGACTACTCAATTCCTGATGGATTACAGGAGTATGAGACAAGCCTTGAAATAACCCTACCCGATGGTGATGCCAAGGGCCCATACGATGAGGGCGATTACCACTTTTTTATAAGTCTAACCGATAAATCAGGCTGGTCGACACAGAAGGGGTTGAGCATTAAAATAATAAGGGAGTAGATGTCTGCGCAATGTAATATTCATTAACGATCGTAAGCGATATCCCAGAGTATGCCAGATTGTTAGTTGTTGTTTTACTAGCACCATACTTATACAAATCAAATAATTATTTTGAATCCATCGTGTGCAGGATCACATACTTCATTGTTTTCAATTGTGAAATGATTTGGATGCTAGATGGTTCAGGATTGTTTATATAGCTTAGAAATAGGCGAGCATGGTTATTATTGCGAAAATCTTGCACATCAATCTGTTTCAGTCCCCAAAATTAACCCAGATTTAGAAAAACTAAATTTGTAAGCATTTATGATTGCAAATTTTTTAGTTTTTCTTTATCGATTTGTCATATTAACACCCATATAATCAATGCATAAACAGTGTCTTTTTCTAATGGCGGTCATTAGAAAAAGAATCGCTAATGACAACCGGAGCGAAGCGTAGCTCAGCGTTAGCTAAATTTGGGATCAACCTTTGATTTTGCGCTAATAGCTGTTCGTGTCTCTGTCAAAACCTGATGAGAGGCACTTCGGATGCTAAAGGGTCACAAATATTGTTTGTGTAAAGGATATTCGTTATAAAGTGTCTAAATGAATAGTAACCGAGGATTTGATTTTAGCGCGATTCTATTTAATATTGCTGTTCAGGAGTTTGTTAGGGAATGGAGCTGTTGTTCTACAAACCTATCCTAAAGTACGATGAGTAAAAGATAATCCGTGCCGCAAATTCTGCTATCACAAAAAATACAAACGCAAGCAGGTAAAGGCGAATGCCGGTATCGGAATCGCGTGGATTCGGGAAAACCCGTCGGATAAGCATACCTAGTCCAAGCAGCCAAGCCCATGATAGGGCATTCCAAATGGGATGATACATCCTTCCTGCAAAAGCTATGTTTTCGTTGGTTGTTGTGTCCCAGCCAACCAGTCCAGAAATAAATTTTACTGCAAGGATAGTTATTATAACAAACACGAAAACTCTTTCTACATTCTTATCTAAATTATCCTTGTGGCTATTATAGAACAAGACCGATGCAAACGAAGAGCCTAGTAGTATAGTGTTGACGTAAAAGGCTATCAGTGTACCTGGGGTGTTCCAAACTGGTATGGTCTCAATCATGTATAGCTTGGCCATGGTGAGCACCATAGTTAAGCCCAACAAACTTGAAATGGCTAGGAGAGGGATAAGAAAACTCCTTTTTCCTTTGCAGAATAGCCAGTACAATGTGGTTGCAAAAACCGATGCGGCGTAGGCCGAAACCATCAATATCTCGCGGCTAAGCCATGACGATTTCAGGTTGGTAAGCGCAAATACCGATGATAATGGCGCCGATAGATGCAGGAACGAGATGATTAGCGCAATGCCTATGGCTCCAGTGGCGACAAGTAGTCCAACTTTTAAAAAGGATGCTTGTGCATTATCATCACGCTTAGGTGTAATAATTGTGTATATCAGCAAAGCTGTTGTTAGCCCCGCCGAGAATTGCCCAATTAGCGTAAAAAATAGTAGCGACCATTCTGAGCTATGCATCTCGTACCTCCTCCTTATTTATGATTTTCCAGTTCATCTCTTTTTTTGCGGCTTCTTTTGCTTTTATCACCAGCGATGGCTTGGTAATATGTGCGCTTGGGAGCGGGTATATATTTTCCCAATCGTCAAACTCGCTTCTTAATTCACTTAGCTCGCCAACTTTTAGCACCCGCATAGGGCACGCAGCAACGCATGAAGGCTGTTTGCCTTCGGCTAGGTAGTCGATACATAGGTCGCATTTGGTCATCTTGCCAGTTTGCTTATTCAGATGGAGTGCTCCGTATGGGCAAGCCCACTGGCAATACTTACAGCCCATACATCGGTCGGCATCAATAAGCACAATGCCTTCCTCATTCTTATATATCGCCCCGTTGGGGCAATTCTTCATGCAGATTGGATCCTCGCAATGGTTGCACGACATGGATATGTTGTACGATTCGATGCCCGACTCCCAGTTGCTATCACCCTTTGCTTCCCAATGTCCACCAGCCACCTCGTAAACATTGCGCCAGCGCAATCCAACAGCATGATCCTGCTTATCCTTACAGGCTATTTGGCAGGTTTTGCAGCCCGAGCACTGCGACGAGTCGAAATAGAAAGCCCACTGTTTTGCCATGGTATTTTGTTGTAGTAACTATTGTTTTATAAAAAATCCCCCCTTCTAAATCTTCTCAACCTCCACCATAATGGTGTGCTGCGCATTGCCGTAGGCAAGGGGTGTCCAGCGGTGCGAGGTTAGCACGTTCACGTTCCCTCTTCGGTCAATCCCGTTCTTATCGGGTTTCCACCACGCCCCCTGCGGAATATCAATTACTCCGGGCATAATCTTGGGGGTGATGCGGCACGGCATGGCTATTTTGCCCCTGTCGTTATAAATCAATATCTCATCGCCATCGTTTATGCTACGTTTTTTTGCATCAATTGGGTTGATAAATACTCGCTGAGGGAAAGCCTCCTCAAGCCAGTCAACCCCATCGTGGGTAGAGTGCACACGTGCCATATAGTGATGCCCCACGGCTTGCAGCGGGAACCTTTTGGCCTCCTCGCCAAATGGGCTTTCCCACTCCTGTATGTACTTGGGTACGGCAGGTATCGTGTTGGGCTTGCCCATATCGAAAAGAGTTTTTGAGAAGAGTTCGATTTTTCCACTTGGCGTTCGCAACGGATTCTTCTCTGGATTTGCCCTAAACTCCCTGAATGCTATGGCTGGCTTATCCACCGCCTTGGTGTATCCACCCCAGTTGTCCTTTTCCATTTTATCCAGACTGGGGATATCTGGGAAACGGGTGTTTCTGTATCGCTCCACGGCCCACTCAATCCATTCCCGCTCGCTGCGGTTCTGGGTAAACTCTTCCCTTACCCCAAAGCGTTCTGCCAGTTCGGCGCATATTTGGTAATCGCTTTTGGTCTCGTGGGGCGGTTTGGCCAGCTGGGGCATTATAATTACCTCATCGCCGTACTTCCAACCATCTTGTAAACCCCAGGTTTCCATTTGCGTGCAAACGGGCAGCACCAAATCGGCATATTTGGCCGAGGGGGTCATGAACTGATCCTGCACCGCAATGAACTCCACTAGGCTTTCATCTTTCAAGATTTTGGCCGAGCGGTTGGTGTCGGCATGCTGATTTATAAGGATATTTGAGGCAACGCACCAGATAAGCTTTAGGTTATTATCCAGCTTCTCAACACCACGAACACCATCCTCCGAATCCATCTCCTTGCCACGCAGAATGGCCTCAGTCCAAAGGAAAACGGGTATGGTTGCCTTTACCGGATTTCTGCCCGTTGGAAAAACGTTCCAGAATGGGCCACCGTCATCGGCCTGCAGGGCTATGCCGCCTGCCCAGCCGCCGGGAATACCCACATTGCCAGTTATGGCAGGAAGGCAGCAACCCGCAATAACCACCTGCTCGCCGTATGCCCTGCGCTGGATACCATATCCTTGGTAAAGCACCGAGGGTTTGCTGGTGGCGTACTCGCGGGCAATGCGCCTTATTGTTTGGGCGGAAACGCTACAAATCTTTTCGGCCCACTCGGGCGTTTTGGGAATTCCATCGTGTGTTCCTAGGATGTAATCGGAGTAGCTCTCCTCGTCTTCGCAACCCTTGGGCATCTGGGTTTTGTCGAAACCTACGCAGCAGCGTTTTATGAAATCTTTATCGTGAAGATTTTCGGTGATAATGGTATAGGCCATGGCACTCATCATGGCCACATCGGTGCCGGGGCGAATGGGAATCCACTCATCGGCCAGCGCCACGGCGCTCATGCTCATGCGCGGGTCGATACACACAACCCTAGCACCCCTTTCGCGCGCCTTTTTGATGAAGAACTCGCTGTTGGTGCCATCGCGCATCTCGGCGGGGTTCCATCCCCACATAATTATGAACTTGCTATTAACCCAATCTTGTCGCTGGTTACCAGTTACCGATGTGCCATACACATATGGCGTGGCCTTCGATATGCAAGCCCAGCTGTAGCTGTTGTAAAAGCCTAACGATCCACCTAGTAGGTTGATGAGGCGGGCTGCGGTTTGCCTGCCGTTTATCTGATTGTAGCTGCCTGTTCCGTATGGGACAAGTATTGCGGAGTTGCCGTATTTTTCCTTAACCCGCTTAATCTCCGATGCCAGCAAGTCAAGTGCTTCATCCCATGATATTTTCTCGAATTCACCCGAACCACGCTCGCCAACCCTTTTTAGTGGGTACTTTAATCGGTCGGGATGATACTGCCTACGCCGGTATGAGCGACCACGAATACAGGCTCTTAGCTGCGGATCCTCAAGCGTATCGCCGGGGCGATCGTCGGTTTCAATGCGGGTCACAGTACCATCCTTAACGTGGAATTTTAGTATGCATCGGCCACCGCAGTTGTGCCCAGGGCATCCTGCCCTTATTATCATGGTATCGCCTTTGGTCTCAATAATCTCGGCGGAACCATCGGATAGGTTTCCCACGCAGCCCAGTAGCCCTCCCGACAGAAAAACGCCACCTCCCAGCAGAATGCTTAGCTTAATGAAATCGCGCCTATCCATTCCCGTTGAAACTTCATCAGGTTTATTCGGCTTAGATACTTTTTTCTTCTGTTTGCCCATGGGAATAAATAATGTTTGTGTTACTAAATTATCTCGAGAGTTTCAATACATTGTTTGAATGTTTACGATAGGGTTTAGTTTAATTAAAAAGTGTTTTCCTGTAAGCGTTTTTACAGAATCGACTTTTTGCTGATGAAAGCCGTCGAAAATTTCTGAATTGCCACTAATTGTTAGGCTCTCTCTCGAAATTGTTTTGGGTCTGTCGATGCAATCGGTGTAAACGGATTGTCCATTGTTTAGCGCTATATAAATGGCTTCAACCACATCCTCCATCTCCTTAGTTTGAGTAGCCGATATTGTATTGGTAGGGTAGTTCCCCTTGTAATAGCGTACCTGATTGTCGATGCTTGGTTTACTGAATACTACAAAAAGGGTTTGAGCTGCATCCGAATCCCCAACAGCGTTTGCAACCATTCCACTACCATCGATACTGTGCCTGCTCAGCGGGATTAATCCAAATGAAATGTTCCATACAAGCATAGCAATGGCTAGGAAACCAATAAATCGTATCTCGTTGGAAAGAACTCTTGAGAGTATAATCGCTCCTAGAAATGGGAGCATAACCATGAACTCAGCATTACCGTGCGATAGAATGGCGAAAATTAGTTGAAGTCCAAAGGCTAAGATTATAGCTGATGTAAATGGCGATAGAATCTCTCTGACTGAGGCCGATAACCCTTTAAAATTGTATAAACCAATGGATGTTAACAGCATAAATCCAAAGACACCCAAAATATACCACCGAGAGATATCCATAAGGTTGCCAAGGTAGCCATGAGCTTGAAGGAATGTTCTAATAAAACTTATGCCCGATAGGGCGACGTGCTTAAATCCTAAACCAATGGTTGCTGAGCCAGAGTAAAAATCTCTGAGCGCAAACTGTAGAAGTGACTCAAACGAGATACTAACATTATAGTAGAGTGCTAATACAAGAACATATGTAAGGGGAACCAGCAAGGCGGGTATTGCGTATTTCAATGCACCTAGGTAGTCACGCCTAATAAAAAGTGCCAAAGAGATTGCCAGCCACCAGAAGAAGTGAATTTGATGAACAAGGCATGCGAAGGCAGCAAAAAAACCTGCCCAAAGAATTGATGTTGAGTTTTTTTGTTTGCAATACAACAGAAAGAAATGGCTAGCAATAAGCGAAAAGATGATTGGGATAATATAGGTTTCGTTCTCGGTGGCAAACCGCATAACACCCCAAGAGCTGCCAGCAAAAAGCACCCATACTGTAGCTTTGCTATCGCCATATCCTAACCCTTTAAAAATCTTCCCCAGAATTAAAAGGGATAGCGCTGCGAATAAGGCGTTCATTGCTTTTAGTGCTCCCAGCGTATTGCTAATCCCAATAAGCTTCAGAAGGCTAACCCATAGGTAGCCGATAAGGTTGTATAGTAGGTGGTGAGAGAGGAATAGCGATTCGGCATCCCGAATGTAGTTGGCATATCCGTATCCATCGATGGTGCTTTGCCTGCTTGGCAGAAACAGATATATGAGGAATAGAATTAGTGCGCATAGGGCATGGCTCTTTTTTAATCCAAAAATCCATTTCTTATACATGGGCAAAAGTTTTCGAATGCTTCAAATATAGCCATTATTCTACTCTTTAGCCATAGTGAGCGGTTCGATAATTATCGCACTCAAAGCATTGGCGGTGAAATATTTTTTGTAACATTGCTTTTAAATCTGATGCGAGATGAAGAAGTATACCCTGATACTAATTTGTTTGGGTTTTGGCGCTTGTGCGGTTCTTAAAACCCCGGTTGCTGTGGATGTTAAGCCTATGGATGTGAATAGCTTCATGGCGAAGCCATTTGTTCACGGCGAGGCCATTGGGCAGTTTAAAGCCAATATGCCTGAGCGCACCAAGGTACAGAAGCTAATTAAACGAAGCCCTCGAGAGCACCAAGCGCCCGACACCATCTACAATTTCACCTATAAAAACTCAAAAATCAGCATATACAAAACTCGATTCAATCAGGAGTTTATGCTAGGGGGTATTGTGCGCGACTCAGAGATTGAGCTGGCCAATGGGATAAGAACAGGAATGCTTCGCGATGATTTTTACCGATCGTTCACCGATTTAAGCAAAACCCCACAGGATTCAGTTGTGCTCAAGTACCAGCAGATAGACCGTACTTTTAACTTTTACTTCGATAAGAAGGGCCGATTGGATAAGTTTACCTTTACTGGCAGTAAGTAACCACTATGGAATAACCGCAAGCACGGTTTGAGTCCCCACCACCTTTTGATTTAGCTTTACCTTAACTGCAGAGTCGATTGGGATAAAAACATCGACCCTGGAGCCAAACTTTATGAACCCCATCTCCTGGTTTTGGATCGCCGTATCGTTTGTTTTGGTGTAGCACACGATTCTACGAGCCAAAAATCCAGCAATTTGCCTGAAAAGTACTTTGGCTCCATCGGTACGTTCAATGGCAATGGTAGTGCGTTCGTTAAGTGTTGACGACTTTGGCTCCCAGGCCAACAGGAATTTCCCTGGATGGTACTTTTGGTAAAGAACCCTTCCTGCAATGGGGTACCAGTTTATATGCACGTTCCATACCGACATGAATATGGATATCTGGAGGCAACGTGTGTTAAGGAACTCGGTTTCTTCAACCTCTTCAATTACTACCACCTTGCCATCGCATGGCGAGAAAACCTTTTTTGGATCGGTAATTACGACCCGCTTGGGAACTCGAAAAAACCTTAGGATAAAAATGAGAAATGCCAGCGATATGCCCGTGGCTATGTACAAACCAATGGTTCCTGCGAGAAGCCATACGAGGGCGCAAATACCTACTAGTATTGTAAAAGCAACAGCTAAAATTGTAATCCCTTCCCTGTGAATGCGCATCGAATTATACTGTTAATTGAAAAAATGGTTGAACTATTTAAATATATTAGGTTATGCTAAATAAGCATCATTATCTCAAGGTAAACAAATACAATGGGTGCCGAAATCAGTACACAGTCGAACCTGTCGAGCAGCCCTCCATGCCCTGGCATAATTTTACCAGAGTCTTTTACCCCTACGCTACGTTTAAACATCGACTCCACCAAATCGCCAAAAATGCCTGTTGTTGCAGTTATTAGACCAATAACTGCCCAATGAAAGAACGATAACTCAATGAAAACTAGCGATAGAATCCATGAAGCCAGTACGGTAAAGAATAGTCCACCTACCAGCCCTTCCCACGATTTTTTTGGCGATATGCGTGGAAACAGCCTGTTCTTTCCAATGCTGAGCCCCACAACATAAGCTCCCGAATCGTTGGCCCAAAGCATAATGAAGTATCCCAGCAGGATATGAGTTTTATACCCAATATGATATGATGAGTAGCTAAGGGCAAAGTAGTTGAGCAGCGAGAATGGTATTGCCACGTAAATAATGCCTAGCAGTGTAAAGGCAATGTTGTGTATTGGCTTTTGGTGATTTCTGTATAGTTCAATTAGGAAAATGCTTAGTATTAGCGGAATAATCCCAAGAAAGATGTAATGCCCAAGCATTCCTATGGCAAACAGGTGATTCATAATAAATATTAAGCCCCCAAGCACCATTCCGTAGAGGTACTGAGGCTTAACCCGTGCCTTAAAGGTTATGCGGAAGAACTCAAGCAACGTGAGTTCCATCAGCACAAAGAAAACAATGAAAAAGCTAAAGCGCCCTAGTATTATCCCTCCAATTATAAGGACGATGAATAGGGCTCCGCTAATGGTTCTTTTTAGGAATGAGCTCAAAGTTCAACGTCTTCAATTAGTTTAAGGGCAATTTGTTCGCTCTCCTTTGGTACGTAAACCTCAGCCGAGCCAAAGGTTTGGTACGATGAGTCATGCTGGTTTAGTAAAACGGCTTCAATACCATTGGTCTCAAGCATTTGTTTTACTATCTCTGCCTCTATTGGAGAGCCGCTTCTATGTACTGATACCCAGTTCTTGTCGTCCATAGGTTTGGGTTTAGTTAAGCTTTAGCTTATGCTTTGTTCTCTGCTTTATCTACATTGTCCTCCTTCTTCTTTTCCTCCTCCTCAATATCTTTTACAAGCTCCTCGGAGCGGGTGTGCGATTTGCGGGGGCCAAAAATGTTCTCCAGATCCTCGCTAAAGATTACTTCACGCTCAAGAAGCAACTCGGCTAGTTTTGTAAGCCCATCCTTGTTCTTCTCAAGGGTGTCTTTGGCTCTAAGGTATGCCTGTTCTATAATTTCATTTACCTCCTTGTCGATTAGTTCGGCAGTCTTTTCGCTGTATGGTTTGCCAAATGAGAACTCGTTCTGTCCCGACGAGTCGTAAAAACTGATATTTTTGATTCCCTTGCTCATCCCAAAGTAGGCTACCATGGCGTATGCCTGCTTGGTAACCTTCTCCAAGTCGTTTAGAGCCCCTGTTGATATTTTTCCAAAGATTAGTTCCTCGGCAGCCCTGCCTCCCAGAGCTGAGCTCATTTCGTCGAGAAGCTGCTCCGTGGTGGTGAGCTGGCGCTCTTCAGGCAGGTACCACGCAGCACCAAGGGCTTTGCCCCTTGGGATAATGGTAACCTTAAGCAGCGGGTTGGCATGCTCGAGCAGCCAGCTAACCGTAGCGTGGCCCGATTCATGGAACGCAATGGTGCGCTTCTCTTCCATCGATATTATCTTGTTCTTTTTCTCAAGTCCACCAATAATCCTATCGATAGCATCAAGGAAATCTTGCTTCTCAACAGCCTTCTTGTTCATACGTGCAGCAATAAGCGCCGCCTCGTTACATACGTTGGCAATATCGGCACCCGAAAACCCAGGTGTTTGCTTGGCTAGGAAGTCGATGTTGAACTTTTCTTCCAACTTCAAAGGTTTCGTGTGCACCTTAAAAATCTCTTGGCGCTCCTTGTAATCGGGTAGCTCAACGTGAATCTGCCTGTCGAAACGACCAGCGCGCATTAGGGCGCGATCCAGAATATCGGCCCGGTTGGTGGCCGCAAGGATAATAACCCCTTGGTTAGAGCCAAAACCATCCATCTCGGTAAGCAGCTGGTTAAGGGTGTTCTCGCGCTCATCGTTCGATGAGAAGTTGGCGTTCTTACCCCTTGCCCTACCTATGGCATCAATCTCATCGATAAATACGATACACGGGGCTTTATCTTTGGCCTGCTTAAATAGGTCGCGTACCCTCGAAGCACCCACGCCAACAAACATCTCAACAAAGTCGGAACCCGACATGCTGAAGAATGGCACATTGGCTTCGCCAGCAACGGCTTTGGCCAGTAAGGTTTTGCCTGTGCCGGGAGGGCCTACAAGTAGCACGCCTTTTGGGATCTTACCCCCTAGGTTAGTGTATTTTGCTGGGCTCTTCAAAAAGTCTACAATCTCCATTATTTCAACCTTGGCTTCCTCAAGTCCCGCCACATCCTTAAAGTCAATTTTTATGTTCGACTCCTTGTCGAATAGCTGTGCCTTCGATTTACCCACGCTGAATATATTCCCAGCCCCTCCACCAGGGCCTCCGCCTTGGCTCATCCTGCGGAAAATGAATAGCCAAACACCCACCAGAATGATGATGGGAAGCAGCCAAGTAATTGCCTCGCCAAAGTAGTTATGTCTATCCTCGTAGGTTGGCGAAATGCGTTCGGAGTTTGCAACCCCTTCCTGCGCTTCTTCGAGCTGCCGTTCAAATGTGTCGATGGATCCAATAGTGAAGAAGAAGTGTGGCCCAGTTGGGTTCACGTTCTGGGCATTCTCGCCCAATTTGCCAGGGTATTTGCTTAAACTACGTGAGTGTAGGTATACCTCAACTTTGCCTTGGTTTCGAATTACCACCAACTTGTTGATATCACCCTCATTAAGCATCTTGAACTGAACTTCGTTCCAAGTTGTTTCTACGGGGTTTTTGCTGCCGTAAAAGAATTGAAGCCCCAGTATTCCTAAAATAATGAGGATGTATATCCAGTAAACATTAAACTTTTTTCCTCCAAGGTTAATCTGACCTCCTCCTCCCTTGGGGGTATTTGGTTTCTTTGGATCTTTATTCTCTTGTTTTTTCTCCTCTTGTTGAGGGTTCTTTTTATTCTCTTCCATATTGTTTTAATACGCTAAGTATACCAAAGGAGGTAAACGGTTGTTATGCCTAAATGTTTAGCATTATACTGGTACTTGCCAATAATTAGTCAAAGTTTGTTCTTTTGGCATCGGCCCATAAGTCTTCGAGCTTGTAGAACTGGCGCCATTCGGTTTGGAAAATGTGAACAACAATATCTACATAATCGAGTACCACCCAAATGCTGTTGTCGTATCCGCCTTTTTGCCATGCTTTTTCATTCAATTCCTTTTGCACCCTCTCCTCAATGTTTTCTGCAATGGCAGCAACCTGCGTGGTGGAGTCGGCATGGCAAATGATGAAGTGCTGGCATATGGCATTGGGTAAGCTGCCAAGTTCAAGGCTAATTAGCTCGTTTCCTTTCTTCTCGTTTATTGCATCAATAATGCAGCTGTGTAGCTTGTCGGTATTCTGTTTGTTTCTCTTGGCCATTTAATGTGTATAAGTGTTTAATTGTTAAACGGCAAAGGTAAAATATTTTGGGGTAAAAGCAAAGGTGTCTCTTCGGTGTTAACTTAATTTATAAATCCGATGGTTACTGGTTTTTAATCAGATATGGTGACTCCTTTTGTTTAATTAATAAAAGAGCATGGGTGAATGTATGGCAATTTTGTCCTAAAGCCTTACTTTTACAACTTATAATTTAATTGGATATGAGTGTTCAGCGAATAGGCAATGAGATAGTTTGGCTCCATAAGGTTGATTCCACCAACCTGTATGCCGAGAAGTATGTTAGCGATGACTGTGCGCACGGTGTTGTTGTGGCCACTACTAACCAAACCCAGGGCAGGGGGCAGCGTGGCAATCAGTGGGAGAGTAAGGCGGGAGAAAACTTACTATTTAGCATTGTGCTTAAGCCCTCGTTTCTGCTTGTGCACAAGCAGTTTTTAATATCTAAAATTACCGCATTGGCCATTGTCGAATTCTTATCGAACTACACCAACGGGTTGTCAATAAAATGGCCCAACGACATCTATGTGAATAGTAGTAAGATATCGGGGGTGCTTATTGAGAATAGTTTCCACTCCGAGTATCTCGATACGACCATCGTGGGGATTGGAATCAATATAAACCAAACAGAATTCTCCGACGACCTGCCAAATCCAACCTCCTTAGCTGTCGAAAGTGGTAAGAAGTATCAACTGCAATCGTTGCTTCAGGAGTTTTGCCAAATTTTCCAGAAGCACTATGATGCATTACAGCTCGATTCTGTTGGTGAGATTTCGCATAGCTACTTCGATAAGCTATTCAGAAGCGATGGCTACAGCAACTACAATGCAAGTGGGCAAACCTTTCGGGCCAGGATTATTGGTGTGCGAGATACTGGTGAGCTGGTCCTCGAAACCGAATCGGGAGAGCGTAAGGAGTTTGCATTTAAAGAGGTATCCTTCGTTATATAGTTACATCTGACCGTTGAAAGCAGCAGCCATTTGATCGGCTAGAGCATCCATCCCCGATTGCAACTTTTTCCCCACCATCATCTTAAGCATCATGTTCAGCTTGGCCTTAACGGTTATCTTCAAGCGGGTATCGTATGGTGCCACCATTTTTAGCTGAATCCAAATAAAGAACTCGAAGGGGATCTTATCGTTACCCGTAATCTTAATGGTTTTGTAGGGCTCCTTGTCGATAATCCTTAACCCTGCACCCTTTATTCCCTGTGCATCAAACTCGCACCAGTCCTCACCGGCTTGCCAGTTTTCCAGCTGTGCTTGTTGCGCCATGGGAGAGAAGTTTTGAAAGTTTGAAAGTATTTTGTAGATATCCTCGTCAATTCTTTTAATGCTTACTATTTTGCTTTCAACAGTGGTCATTGTTTGCTGCTAATTATTGTTGATAATTGTACGGCGAATTCAGCTTACTATGTTATTTATTACTTTCCCCACTCACTGGGGTTCTCGCGCCAGCTCCTAAGTACCTCAAGTTGCGATTGCTCCACCATGCTGATGCTTAGCGCATAGTCCATAAGTTCATGGTAGTTTGCAAGCGTAAAAAGTGGTAGGTTGTACCGTTCAAAGTTCTGCTTGGCCGTATCAAAACCGTAGGTGAATATGGCGGTCATCCCCAGGACATTGGCTTTCGCCTCGCGAAGCGCATCAACAGCCTTAAGGCTGCTTAGCCCTGTTGACACCAAATCCTCAACCACCACAACCTTCTGGTTGGGTTTCAAATCGCCTTCAATCAGATTCTCGAGCCCATGCTTTTTGGGAGCCGAGCGAACGTAAACAAAGGGTAGGTCAAGTGCCTCGGCAACCAGAATACCGTGGGCAATGGCCCCCGTGGCCACTCCAGCTATTACCTCAACATCCTTAAAGTTTTCCCTTATGATTTCAGCAAATTTTTGGCAAACAACCTTCCGTGCCTCGGGATACGAAAGAACCTTTCGGTTGTCGCAGTAGATTGGCGATAGCCATCCCGATGCCCATGTAAATGGGTTTGCTGGATTCAATTTTATTGCGTTAATTTCGACTAGTTTTGAAATTACTCTGTTGTCCATGGCCAAAGATTATTCAGTTTATTTTGATTTTCGTAAGATTGTTATCATGTCGGACTTTCGCAGCCACTTTGTGAGTCACAATGGGCTTTTTATTAAGTGCTCCAGCTCCGATGATGTGGCAAAAATACTCGTTTTTTTCCAAACCTCAAGGCTAAGCGAGCTATACATCATAACCGATGATGCAGATGCAACCTTTGACACTCTCTCCAAGTCTTTTTTTCCTATTGGGGCTGCTGGTGGCGTTGTTCAGAAACCCGATGGCTCCATCCTTATGATCAAGCGAAATGGTGTTTGGGATCTGCCAAAAGGAAAAATCGATCCAGGGGAGCAACCCGAGCAAACAGCACTCCGCGAGGTGGAGGAGGAGTGCGGCATTTCTCCCTTACAGCTGGGGAGCCTCATTACCATCACTTATCATACCTACAGAATAGAGGGTAAAGATATTTTGAAGCATACCTACTGGTACGAAATGGAGTACAACGCAGATGGCGAAACTATTCCTCAGCAGGAAGAAGGCATTACCGAGGTTGTGTGGATAAAACCATCGATGGCTAGCGAGTACCTTATGAACACCTATGGCTCAATAAAAGAGGTGTTCGAGAAGATACTTTAGGCTTACAACTTTCCCCTGGAGCGTAGCATGTTGAAAAACTGCTGCTCAAAATTTTCCTTGGGCGATGGTGCGGGGGAGGTTATAAGTCGCCTGTCGGGGCCAATTAAGAAGTAGGTAGGGAAGGCTCTTATGTCAAAATCTCTAACAATATCGGGCTTGTTACCATAGTGCAGGAATGTCCACTCGTAGTTGGTTTGACCTAAGAAGAGTTCTAGGTCGCCTATCTCCTGGTCCACAGCTATGGTCACTATCTCCAGGTGCTTCTTGTACTTCTCGTAAATTGTTTCAAGCAGAGGGAACTCCTGTAAGCAGGTGTAGCTGGTGGTTGAGCAAAAGTTGAGGTAAACATACTTGCCCTCAAAGTCGTTCAGCTTTACTAGTTTTTCGTCAATGGTGTACAGTTCAAACGGGGCGGGAACAAAGCCTGGCAGTAATCGAGTAACCTTCGATCTGATATTCTCGGCAATTAGCAAATGTTCGGGAATAAGGGACTGGCTGTAGAGCGAATCGAGAATGGCAAGTAGGGCTCCGCGCGAGAACCTAT
This sequence comes from Perlabentimonas gracilis, assembly GCF_011174675.1. GTDB lineage: Bacteria > Bacteroidota > Bacteroidia > Bacteroidales > Tenuifilaceae > Perlabentimonas > Perlabentimonas gracilis. Next base: position 22,725 of record NZ_JAANIG010000010.1, read on the forward strand.
CATCGAAAAAGCCATCATGCAAACCTTTAAGGATAACAAGTTCCAGAAGGGTATCGTTGGCCAGCACATCGTCCTGCGCCAGGGTTCTCTTGAGCTGGGAATAGCTGCGCCTGTTGGTAGCTCTATCTATATCCGAGGTGCCGGAATCCGAGTGTGCAAAAAACAGAAAGTACTTATCGAATAGTAGGTTGAACAGCTCCATGTAGGCCGGGTTGTTGTAAAGTATGGGCTTGTTTTCGAAGTAGTTGCTCGATATGCTGCGCGATTGCTGCATTAGCGCAATTTGGCTCAGCAAGCCGTACCGGTAATTTCGGTAGCTGTCGAAAAACGGATTGTTGAACGGGCTAAACAACCCCTCCATCTTAGCTGTAAGCGAATCGATAGGCATGGTTGGATTGCCTGAGTATGCATCCTTTACAATGTCATCGAAATGCTGGTTGAATTGAAGGTCGAAGGTGCTAATAAGATAATTCAGGTCGTTTGGCTTCATGTTGGCTATTCCAACGTGCAAATCAACCTCTCTAAAGTAGGGGTTTAACCTTTGCTGTTCGGTTTTGGGTTCATGCTCTGGCAGTACGAGTTGGTAGTTTTTTTGCGGTTCTACAAACAGGTAAATTCGATAAATCCCAAGATGATTGAATACGTATGTAATCTCATCAACCTTTAGGTCGCATTTAAAGTTTCCCTTCTCATCAACATTGCAGCGAGCAACAACCTCTTCGGTTTGTGTAACGTAATCGGCATACTTAAAGAATACAAGCTCTTCACCAGCGTAGCTAGGTGCGTTGCCCGAGAGGGTTACCTGGGCTGCTAGGGCTAATGGAGCCAGCAAGAAGATTGTGATAAGCTGAAGGGTCTTTTTGAGAAACACCATGCGTATTCAATTATTGTTACATATGGTTAACGAGAAAGGTACTTGTTTATGTTAATGGCACTAGGTAAAAATTTTGAGGCATCACCCTTGTTCACCAAAATATCTCTAACTATGGTTGAGTTTACTGGTGTATGCTCTGGGGCGGTGAGCAAGAAAATGGTTTCAATGTCGGGTCGCATGGCCTTGTTTACTTGTCCAATGGCTCTCTCGTACTCAAAGTCAGCCGCGGTTCTAAGGCCTCTAAGCAAATAGTGTGCACCAATGCTATGGCAGAAGTCAACGGTAAGGCCCTCGTAGCTAACAATCTCAACCCTTGGCTCGCCAGCAAAAACGTCATTCACCATAGCCAATCGCTGGTCGATATCAAACAAAGTTTTTTTCGACAGGTTTTTGCCAACGGCAATTACCACCCTGTCGAATAGTTTCAAGGCTCTTTTAACCAGCGCCTCATGGCCTACTGTAAATGGATCGAACGTGCCAGGAAATACAGCTACTTTATCCATAGCATTAAAATTTAAATGTTGAGTAAAGGCAAAGGTAGTATCTTTTTGCAATTGTTGGTTTGAGGAGCTTTGGCCGTCAGCTAAGTATTTTGCTTTTCTGGTATTATTTGCAGTGCGTTCTTCACCTTTTGCTGCAGTAAAACGTATTCCAGCACATCGCCAATGTTGTCGAAATATTTAAAACTAAGCCCTTTAATGTAGATGTCTTTAATCTCAGCAACGTCCTTCTCGTTCTCCTTCGAGAGGATTATCTCGGTAATGCTTGCCCTTTTGGCGGCCAGTATCTTTTCTTTAATTCCTCCCACGGGTAGCAGCTTGCCCCGAAGGGTTATCTCGCCGGTCATGGCAATGCTTTTCCGAATTTTCCGCTGGGTAAATGCCGATGCCAAGGAGGTGATCATGGTAATACCTGCCGAAGGGCCGTCCTTTGGAATGGCTCCCTCTGGTACGTGCAGGTGCACATCCCAGCTGTCGAAAACATCAGGGGTTAGACCAAAACGTTGCGAGTTTGATTTGATGTACTGCAGCGCAATTACCGCCGATTCCTTCATCACGTCGCCTAGGTTCCCCGTTATGGTTAGCTTGCCTTTGCCCTTGCTAAGGCTGGTCTCAATAAACAGGATTTCACCTCCAACGCTTGTCCATGCTAACCCTGTGGCTACACCGGCTAGGTCGTTACCTTGATACAAATCTTTTAAATACTTTGGTGCCCCAAGAACTTTCTTCAGGTCAGCTAGGGTAACAGATTTGCTGTACTCCTCTCCAAACGCAATGCTTTTGGCTGCGTTACGTACAATTTTGGCTATGCGCTGGTTAAGCGAACGCACCCCGCTTTCGCGGGTATACCCCTGAATAACCTCTTGCAGTGTTTTGCTGGGTATGGTGAGCTGCTTCTTGGTAATTCCATGGTTCTCTAGCTGATCGGGTATAAGATGTTGTTTGGCAATCTCAACCTTCTCCTCCATGATGTAGCCGCTCATTTCAATCATCTCCATACGGTCACGTAGGGCAGGGTTTATGCTGCCAATGTTGTTGGCCGTGGTTATAAAGAGCACCTTCGAAAGGTCAAAGTCAACATCTAGGTAGTTGTCGTGGAATGCGTTGTTTTGCTCTGGGTCGAGCACCTCAAGTAGTGCCGATGCTGGATCGCCATGGAAATCCTTCCCAATCTTATCAATCTCATCGAGGATAAATACGGGATTTGATGATTTTACCTTTTTCAGGTTGTGGATTATCCGGCCCGGCATGGCTCCGATATAGGTTTTCCGGTGGCCTCTAATCTCTGCCTCATCGTGCAATCCACCAAGCGATATGCGTGCGTACTTACGGTCGAGTGCGCGGGCAACCGACTTACCCAGGGAGGTTTTACCAACGCCCGGAGGGCCATAAAGGCATATAATAGGTGCCTTCATATCGCCTTTGAGCTTAAGCACGGCAAGGTGCTCAAGAATTCGTTCCTTTACCTGCTCCAATCCGAAGTGATCCTCATCCAGCACCTTCTTTGCCCTTTTTAGGTCGAAGTTATCCACTGTGTATTCGTTCCAAGGCAAATCGAGCATGAGTTGAACGTAGTTAAGCTGCATCGAGTAGTCGGGCGCCATGGGGTTCATGTTGCTTAGCTTGCTTAGCTCACGTGTGAATACCTCGGCCACCTCTTTGCTCCACTTCTTGGTTTCGGCCTGCTTTTGCATGGCTTCAATTTCCTTCTCGTTGGGGCTTCCTCCCAGCTCATCCTGTATGGTTTTCATCTGCTGATGAAGAAAATACTCGCGCTGCTGCTGGCTCATGTCGAGCTTAACCTTCGATTGTATATCGTTCTTTATCTCAAGCAGTTGAAGTTCCCTGCCCATTAGCTCAAGCAGCAGGGTGCTGCGGCTTTTTAAGTCGTTTTGCTCTAGCAATTTCTGCTTATCGGGAGCTGGCAGCTCAATGTTAGAGCAGATGAAGTTGATAAGAAAGTAGTAGTTGTCGATATTCTTAATGGCAAAGGATGCCTCCTGTGGCATGTTGGGCGACAGGTTTATTATCTTAATTGCAAAATCTTTGATGGAGCTTATTAGCGCTTCAAACTCCTTATCCTTCTCGTTGGTTGGCTCGTCGGTTAGCGTTTGTATTGAAGCAATGAAGTACGGATCGGTAGAGATATACTCCAACACCTGAAAGCGATGTAGTCCCTGCAAGATAACGGAGGTGCTACCATCGGGCATTTCAAGCACTTTAAGAACACGCGCAATGGTTCCCATATCAAAAAGATCCTTCACCTCGGGATCCTCAATCTTGGCATCCATTTGCGACACGGCTCCCAAAAACTTTGTTTTCTGAGTTAGATTTTTAACCAGCTTCACCGATTTCTCTCTGCCAACGGTAATGGGCAGAACCACTCCCGGGAAAAGCACTGTGTTGCGTAGCGCAAGTACAGGAAGGGTTTTGGGCATATCTTTCACATCAAAATCACCATTGTCCTCCGTGAATAATGGAATGAACTCAGAGTCTTGATCAAAGGAGTCGGAAAGTAGGGGCGTTCCTATTTTAATTTCAAAATTTTTGCTCATACTATTTGTTATGATATTGATTCAGTTTACGTGACATAATGGCGCAATACTCCCTGCCCATCATGTGGGATTATAGGTACGCAATCGGTGTGCCATTTTTATGGTCGACTTCTATTGTCGCTTGTGGTTGAAGCCACTTGCCAAATCGTTGCTGATGATACAAATGCTGGTTAAGTTTGGCTAGTGCCTGTAACGAGCTGTTTCCTCGAATATATGCGTAAGTATATCCGCATCAACCTGCGATAGCTCTAGCCCTCTTCTGCCCATGACAATCCTGGCAGTCTCGAACGCCTTCGTTGTTTTGTAAGTTGAGAATCCTTGGGCTCCACCCCATGAGTAGCTGGGGATGAAGTTGCGAGGGAACCCGTCGCCAAAAATATTGGCGCTAACGCCAACCACCGTGCCCGTGTTGAACATGGTGTTGATTCCACACTTGCTGTGATCGCCCATAATTAGACCGCAGAACTGAAGCCCTGTGTCTACAAACCCCCCCTTAGGATAGTTCCAAAGCTTTACGCTGGCGTAGTTGTTCTTTAGGTTCGATGTGTTGGTGTCGGCTCCCAGGTTGCACCATTCGCCTATCACCGAGTTCCCGATAAACCCGTCGTGAGCTTTGTTTGAGAATCCGAAGATAACGCAGTTGTTAACCTCGCCTCCCACCTTTGAGTGTGGTCCAATGGTGGTTGGCCCGTAAATTTTCGCACCAAGTTTTAATGCGGAGTGCTCGCAAAGAGCAAAGGGGCCTCTAACCAATGAGCCCTCCATAACCTCGGCTCCTTTGCCAATGTAAATAGGGCCGCTGCTGGCGTTTAACACGCTGCACTCCACAACTGCACCCTCTTCAATAAATATCCTCTCTGGATTTATTGCCTTGTTACTGTTAGAGATTGGTAAGGATTTGCGCCCAGCCGTTATCAATTCGTAGTCGGCCTCAATTGCCTCTCCGTTAAGCCTAAAGATATCCCAAGGATTTCTCACCTCAAGGTAAGTGCAATCTGTATTTTTTATAGTCGAATAGTTTTTTTTATCCAGATATGATTTGCCTTGGGGCGATGCTGGCAAAATGGCAGCAATTAAGCTGGTTTTGTCAAAAATTGCTTCGCCCGATTTTAGGGACAATATCTCGCTTAACAATGATTTGGTTGGCAAAATGCCTCCGTTGATGAAAAGATACTCACCATTTGATTGGGGTAGTGGAAATTTTTTACTTAGATACTCGGGGGTGTGGAAGTGGCATTGAGCACCAAGCAGCTTTTCCCATTTCTCGGCAATGGTTAGTATACCCACCCTGAGCATTGCAACAGGCCTGGTAAATGTAAGGGGTAGCAGATTCTCCCTGCGATCATCATCAAAAAGGATAACTGGTTTGTTCATTGTAGTTCAATTTGTAGATTATGTCAAGCGAGATGGCTTGATTGTACTCCAAAAATACAAATAAAAAAGGAACAACCTTTGGTTGCTCCTTCTATTGGCACTTAATAATGTTGTAACTACTTAGCTGAAGTACAATAGCTAGTTGCTTTTCTTGTCAAGATGCTTCTTGTACTTAGTCATGAACTTGTCAACGCGACCAGCGGTGTCAACCAGCTTCATCTTACCGGTGTAGAATGGGTGAGAAGTGTTCGAGATCTCAACCTTTACTAGTGGGTACTCTACGCCATCCACCTCGATGGTCTCTCTTGTGTTCACAGTCGATTTGGTGATGAAAACATGCTCGTTCGACATGTCCTTGAACGCCACCAGTCGATAATTCTTTGGATGAATGTCCTTTTTCATTTTAAAGTAGATTTATCTTTTAAAAAACTCTTTACCAGCTAAAATTTAGGCCTGCAAAGTTATTAACTCAAACGATAATAACAAAATAACCATCGTGTTTTTTGAAAAGAATTTTTAGTGCCAAGCAAAACCTTTGTGTTTACTAATTCCTGCGTGCAAATTTTGATAGCAATCGGAGGAACTCAACGTAAAGCCATATTAGGGTTACCATTAGTCCAAAGGCACCATACCACTCCATATGCTTCGGGGCTCCTTGAGCAACTCCCTTGTCTATAAAATCGAAGTCGAGGGTTAGGTTTAGCGCAGCAATTCCAATTACCACAAGGCTAATGATAATGCTAAAGGTTCCACCATCATGAATATACCCCATGCTTACTCCAAACATACCCATAATGAATGAGATGAAGTACATCAGGGCAACTGCACCGGTTGCTGCAAATACACCCATCCTGAACTTGGCTGTAACCTCAATGGTCCCGCTACGGTAAAGCAATAGCATTAGGAAGAACGTGGCGAAGGTTAGCCCAACGGCTTGTGTAATAATTCCTAATCCGTACTGGGCAGCCATGAACGCAGACAGTCCACCCAGTAGCAATCCCTGCAAAACAGAATAGATGGGGGCGGTAATGTGAGCACTACGAGGCGAGAACGCGGTAACAATTGCCGTAATAAAGCCTCCAATCCCACCAACCATCATCCATGTCATAACAGAGGTTGAGCCTATGGCTGCTAATCGCCAGGTGTAAACGGCTCCAAGCACAACAAGCGCAAGCATGGCTAGGGTTTTGTACTTGGTTCCTTCAAATGTCATTACCTCCGATGTGGTGGAGGCTCTTTCTTTTGCAAATATTTGCTCGCTAAGAGCGGGGTTTGATGATCTTATCATTTCTAGAAGATTATTTGTTAAATTCGTTCCAAAATTATCAATTCCTATACCATTGCTATTGTGTATGACAGTTTGCGGGGTTAAATATGGTTAAATTGAGCCGATTAAAAAAACGTGTATGATTGAACGGGATTACATAATGCGGATTTTGAAGCAGTTCTTCGATATGCTTCAAAAGTTGATCAACAACATCGATACATCAAAGGATGAAGTTTTTGAGTTGGAGTTGAGTGGTTTGTGCGAAAAATTCCTAGGTAATAGTATCGAGTTTTACAGCAATATTGAAGATCACGATATTTTGACTGCGCTGGGGCAGGGGTCCCCGCGCGAATTGCAAGCCCGAGCCACAATGCTATCGGAGTTGCTATACCATAGGGTTGTAAGTTTGGATAATGATCAGGGGAAGGCTCGTTTGGCCAAAAAGGTACTCACCCTGCTAAACTTTATCAACGAGCATAGCAATACCTATTCCTTTGAGCGCTTGTCAAGAATTTCACAGATGGAGACGATGTTGTAGTCGCTATGCTTCGTCAAAGTCGAATAATAGCTGATTGCCTATCCACGCTCTATGCTCATCATCGGCGCTTGCCAACTCCTTGGCATATTCAACAACCCTGTTCTTGAAGTTGTCGTTTCTCAGGGCTATTTGGCGTAATGCAAATTCGATATTGCTCTTGTTGTTTGCAATAGACCTGTCGTCTAGGCCATCAATTATATCAAGGTAGGGTTCAAATACAACATCCTTTATGTGAGTATTACTGGCGCTTCGTGCAGCAATTATTAGCCCAGCCTTTTGCAGCAGCTCATCGTTGCTCAAGCACCACTCTATGCTTCGCGATAGGGCGCAGTCGGTTTTCCAAAGAAGGTTCGAACATACCTGCTCAACAATTTCGGCGTTGGTGAATTTTTGGGCCCAAGCATCAATTTGTTCCCCGTTTACCTGAGTAGGGTCGTCAATTAGTGAGGCTATAATCATACATTCCCTTACATCCTGCTCGTATAGCTTAAGTGCCAGCTCATGTTTGCCCTTGTAGTCTTCGGATATTTCTTTGAGTTCAGCAATCGAGACTCCGTAGTTCACCTTGTAGTCAATTCCCCATGCCCCAAGGCTGGTTGAGCTAGGGCCATTGGCATACACCTTAACTTTGGATATAATTTCCCACACTTGTCCTTGTAGTTCCATAGGTAAAGGTTGAGTTGGTTATTGATAATGCAAAGTTAGTGGGTTTACTCATTATTTTATGTGGATATAAGGCTAAAAGTTGATAGTATTTTTTGTTGAAACAATTTACTTGAAAAAACTTTACCGTGGGTATTGTTGTGTAAACTTTTTATTTCTAAATTTGCATCCGCAAAACGGTGGATGTAGCTCAGTAGGTTAGAGCGTCGGATTGTGGTTCCGAAGGTCGCCGGTTCGAGCCCGGTCTTCCACCCAAAAGGGAACATCATGTAAAATTGATGTTCCCTTTTTTGCTTCGCCACCATCCCTAGGCGTCGATAGTTAACCACTGCACATAGATGAATTCCTTTTAATCGCCATCGCTTTAATAGCTTGATGTGCATAGGCTGATGCTTGACTGTATGGCGCAGCAGTATAGGGTGATGGTCGGTTTCGGATAGATTAATAAGAAAAAAAGTTGCCTTGGATGTTGAAAAAAGTGTTTTTTTAACTATCTTGTGGTTAATTTAGGAGTGAAGTTCATCTGAAAATGAGAGATGCCAAAACCATACTAAGCTTTATTGGTGATAAGTATATGACTGATCATCCAAACTACTTTTATAAGCAGGTGGTGTACTTCTCTGGTAGGATATATGCTCAGCGGGTTTCGCCGTTCCTTAGTCTGTCCGATATATTTGTTGATCAGATAGACATAAAGCTAGTTGAGGAGCAATCGAATGAAAAGCCTGTGAAATCAAAGGCATGCTTCTTTTTTAAGAACTAACCCCTTGCTTCTATTTGATGATCGGTTGTGCGAACGATTCAACATCGTTAGCAGTGATCTCCTTTTCGCACAGTATTATTAGCCGCTCAATAACATTCCTGAACTCACGCACATTCCCGGTCCATGTGAAGTTTTGGAGTGTCGAAACCGCATCCTTGGTTATCTTCTTAGGTGGCATTCCATACTCCTCGCATATAAGGTCGATGAAGTGCTCTGCCAGCATCGGGATATCATCCAGTCGCTCGCTAAGAGAAGGGACTTGAATAATGATTACGCTAAGCCTATGGAAAAGGTCTTCGCGAAAGTTTCCTGCATCAATCTCTTTCTGTAAGTTTTTGTTGGTAGCGGCAATTATTCTAACGTTTACGTTAATATCCTTATCGCTACCCACGCGGGTTATTTTGTTCTCCTGGAGTGCCCGTAGCACCTTTGCCTGGGCGCTAAGGCTCATGTCTCCAATCTCATCTAGGAACAGCGTGCCACCATCGGCCTGCTCAAATTTTCCTTTCCGTTGTTTAATTGCCGATGTGAAGGCACCTTTCTCATGGCCAAATAGCTCGCTCTCAATTAGCTCGCTAGGAATAGCTGCGCAGTTAACCTCAACAAAGGGCATGTCGGCTCTGCTGCTCTTTTCATGAAGCCATCGGGCTACAAGCTCTTTCCCTGTCCCGTTGGAGCCAGTGATTAGAACGCGAGCATCGGTGGGTGCAACGCGGTCAATAATCTCTTTTACCTTTTCAATTGAAGCCGAATTGCCAACTATATCGTATGTTTTTGATACTTTCTTCTTTAGTACCTTGGTCTCTTTTATCAGAGTGGTTTTATCGGTGGCGTTTCTAATGGTTATTAGTATGCGGTTGAGGTCAAGTGGTTTCTCTATAAAATCGAAAGCTCCCTTTTTTATGGCCTCAACAGCAGTGTCGATATTTCCGTGCCCCGAAATCATTATCACTGGTGTTTCGGTTGCAAGTTCCTGCATCTTGTCAAGTACTTCTATGCCGTCCATCTGTGGCATTTTGATATCGCAAAGCACCACGTCGAAACCTCCCTTTTGGAATATTTCTAGGCCGGTTTCGCCATCTTCGGCAACTTCTACTTCGTGTTTTTCGAACTCCAGAATTTCTTTCAGCGAGTTGCGTATGGCACGCTCATCATCAATAACCAAAATTTTCGACATATTATTCTGTTCTTAATTTTCTTATTTATAGACTGCAAATATAGCAATCTGCATTGTATTGTAAAGTTTGGCTGTCATCAAACTTTTGGTATTAAGCCAGAGCTAGCCTTAGGGCTTTCTTAGCTTTGCAAATTTAAGCAGTAGGTTCTTAACTCCGGCAGCTCTAAATTCAACGGTTGCCTTGCGATTTTGTCCCTCGCCCTCAATGTTAGTCACCTTGCCTGGCCCAAACCTGTCATGCAGTACGCCCATGCCAATTTCAATATCATCAGGGTTAATGTAGGGCGTGCTACCGTTACTAGACGTGGCTGAGGCTGGTTTTGAGGTTGACTCGTTTATGCTTGTTAATCTCCGCTTTGGGGATTGTGCAGCCTGCCCGTGGGTTCCCCTTGAGAATGTTGATGGGTTATTCCGGATGGTTGGGCTGGAATTATTCCCGTACCCAAACGTTGAATCCTTGAACCCCTGCTCATTAGTGTCGTCGGGCGAGTCAACAAAATTAGGATCGATCTCGGCAATAAACCGACTTGGAATGCTCGAGGTTAGGTTGCCCCACTTGTAGCGTACCTGAGCATGCGATATGGTTGCCAGCTTAGCTGCCCGTGTGAGTGCTACGTAGAATAGCCTACGCTCTTCCTCCAGCTCCTCCATCGAACCGGTTGACATCTTCGAAGGGAATAGCTCTTCCTCAATTCCTGCCAGGAATACGTAATCGAATTCCAATCCTTTGGCTGAGTGAATGGTCATTATTGAGACCCTGTTCCTGTCTTCAGGCTTATCGGTGTCGGCATCGGTTAGAAGCGAAACGTTTTCGAGGTAATCGGCCAGGGTGGTTACCTCTGCTACACCCTCTTCCTTTTGAGCATCGCTAAACTCTTTGATACTGTTGAGCAGCTCCTCTATGTTTTGAAGGCGGGTAATGCCTTCGATGGAACCATCGGCCTTAAACTCCTTCATAAGCCCAGCATTCATCACAATGGTTTGAGCGGCCTCGTAGGCTTCGGCGGTGTAGGCAATGGTTCCCATTTGCTTAATTAGGTTGTAGAATTGCATAACCTTACTTGCCGCGGCAGGCTTAAGCCCAGGATTGTGCTCGTTTAGCTTCTCGATGGTTACCCAAATGCTCTGGTTGTTCTCGTTGGCAGCACCCTCAAGGCGCTCCATTGTGGTTGCTCCAATGCCCCGTGTGGGAAAGTTTATAACACGCTTCAGCGCTTCGTCATCGTTGGGGTTTACTGTTAGCCTAAAGTAAGCAATGGTGTCCTTTATCTCCTTACGTTGGTAAAACGATAAGCTGCCATACACCCTGTATGGAATATTCCTTTTTCGAAGCGACTCCTCAAAAAGCCTCGACTGGGCATTGGTTCTGTATAGAATGGCAATATCTTTGAAATCGATATGATCGCGTTGGATTAGCTCCGATATGGAAGAGGCAACCATGAAGCTCTCCTCCTGATCGGTATAAGCTTTTATGATTTTAATCTTATCGCCCTCATCGTTGGCCGAGAACGAGGCCTTTTGGAGCTGTCGCTTGTTCTTTGCGATAACGCTGTTGGCAGCGTTTACTATGGTTTGGGTTGAGCGGTAGTTCTGCTCCAGCTTAAAAAGCTTATACTCGGGGTAATCGTTACGGAAGTTGAGGATGTTCTCAATTTTTGCTCCCCGGAACGAGTAAATGCTCTGGGCGTCGTCGCCCACCACGCAAACATTCTTGTGGCTTGCGGCTAACTTTTTCACAATCAGATACTGGCTGTAGTTGGTGTCTTGGTACTCATCAACCAGAATGTACTTGAACTTTCCTTGATACTTTGCCAGTATATCAGGGAAATCGCGGAAAAGCACATTGGTGTTCAGCAGAAGATCGTCGAAGTCCATAGCCGAAGCCTTGAAGCATCGCTGGGCGTAAATAGCATAAATCTTTGCTATTTCGGGCTTTCGGGCTTGCCTGTCGTAAGCAACCAGCTGCGTATTGGCAGCGTAGGCTTGTGGGGTGATTAGGTTATTTTTTGCCGAAGATATGCGCCCGAGGACCTCATTCACCTTATATGTTTGGGTGTCGAGTTTCAACTCCTTTATTATTGATGATATTAGGCTTTTGGAGTCGGCCGTGTCGTATATGGTGAATGATTTTGCATACCCCAGCTTGTCGGCCTCGGCCCTGAGGATACGCATAAACATGGAGTGGAAAGTGCCCATCCACAGCTGCTTGGCGGTGCTCTCGCCAACAACATGGGCAATCCTATCCTTCATCTCGCGGGCAGCCTTGTTGGTAAATGTAAGAGCCAAAATGCTCCATGGAGCAACTCCCTGCTTTAGCAGGTGAGCAATTCGGTAGGTTAGCACGCGGGTTTTTCCCGATCCTGCCCCAGCAATTATGAGCGCAGGGCCGTTGTATGTGGTCACGGCTTCGCGTTGTACTTCGCTAAGTTCGTTTAAGTATTGCACAGCTTGTAAATCTCTTTTTTGGTGATATTTGGATGCAAAGTTACTCTCATATGGTTAATTAGGAAAGGGGATAGGGTGATTGTGGATAACTTTTTGTAAGCAGCGAAGCCATCCTTGTGGATGGCTTCGGTAGGGCATTGATGATTCTTAGGGTTGCTTAGCAAACGGAATTAATTCTAGCTTTGGCCATTACTTCTTTAATGTAGGAGCCAAGGAGCTTTTTCATCTCCTTAGTTTGCTCTGGCGACATCTTGGTTGTGCACTTTTCGTTTATGTAGCGATCCTCAGCATCACTACAACCATCCTTGTCGTTATCAGTTGCTAGGTCTTTGTCACAGTAGTAATTGTCGCCGTCGGGATTAATGATGTAGCAGTCGCCATCATCCATTGGGCAGCAGATGGTAGGTTCTTCGCAAGTAAGGAACTCGTCGGGTAGTTCGAAGGCCAGACAGAGATCCTCTTCCTCGCCGATTGGGTCACAGCTCCAAAGAACGATGCCAAAAATTCCGGCCAGGATTAACGGTAGAAAGAAGATTTTCTTTTTCATAATGTAAAAGTTTAGTTAGGTGAATATTACTTATTTAGATTTGTTGCGATAATCTTATCGAATTTTTCGAAATCCTGAAAACCAGTGTATATTCTGTTTCCAACTATGAATGTTGGTGTTCCCTTTAGGTTTAAAGCGCTATAGTCAGTCAAATTCTGGTTAAGGTATTCCTCGGCCTCTCCGCCAAGTATGCATTCGGCTACAAATATATCTCGATCGATGAACTCGTTTACCATATCTCTGAACTCGTGCGTTGCAACTACCTTGCTGTCGGCGAGTAAAAGCTGGTGAAGATATTCGTAGTTTCCATATCTGTTAACACAAACGGCTGTCTTCATAGCATCTTGAACATCAGTGTTGCTAGATTTTACTGTTAATCGCATTATAAGTTTCACTTTCCCACCATCAATATATTTCTTTTTTATGAGGGGAAATACTTCGGTGAAGAATAGGGTACAGTAGGTGCAGCTGTAGCTTGAGTACATATAAATTGCAAGGTTTGCGTTGTGATCGCCAAAAACGATATCCAAAGGTCGGCTTTCGAGAACGCTACTTCCTATTGAAACCATTTCTTTGTAAGAACGATAGCTGTAAATTCTATGTCCAATAAGAACCAGTAATATAGCCGAAATGCTAATGGCAATTATGTAATTCCATTTGCTACTTGTCCTGCTCATCTGCACTTTCCCTGTTTCTTTCACCTCTATCAATATTGGTATTGTAGCTTACCAACCTTGGGTTAAATATTAGGCTCAAACCTCTTTCGTTAACCCTAATGGTTGTACTCATGGTTCGCTGCAGCCTCTTGTTGTCGAATCCGTGTTTAGTGTTGCCATCGCGCTTGAGCGAAACCAGGTGAAGCCCTCTACGGTTTGAGTCATCTTCGCTACTAAAGCCATCCTGCTCCATTCCCTGCTGCTTAAGCAGCCTGTCCGATTTACCTAGGAGCACATCGCTTAAGAACAGGGTGAGGTGATACTGGTAGTCCTCTCCAAAGCTTTGCATTCCCATTGCAGAGATATCTACAGCAGTGCTAACAATGTCTGTTTTTGGAAAGTACACATTGTTGTTGTAGATAAAGATGCTGCTTTCGAGGGTTCGGAAAACTATGTTGTCGAGCTCGCGTAGGTTGGTGAATTTGGCTAGCTCCATGGCGGGCTCAAAGTTATATATGCCACCATCCTCAAGTTTAAAGTTACCCCTCAGGTTAATCTTGTCGTAAAGTATGGTGGTATCCTGCATCTGTATGCGGCCATCCACCGAGCTGGTTAGCTTACCGCTGATGTTCTCGTGGGTAAAATCTTCCTGTCCAAAGTTTTCGCCATCAACCAGCAGCTGGTGGATATCCATACCAAATATTTCGTTCTTAAAGAAGATGCTGGTTAGGCTATCGATTCGGGTATCGTAAACTGCCGAGGTTACCATGCTGCCCCCAAAGGCGTCGAACTTAAACTTGTCGATTACGTAGAGGTACTCATCAACCCTAAATAGGGTAGACAGGTTTTTCATCTCAATATTCTCGTACTTCACGCTATTAACCGCAATGCTTCCTCTAACTATGTATGGTGGAATAAACATTGGCTCCTCTTCGGTAGTAGGTTCCGCGTTTTCTTCTCGTCTTACTCTTTCTCCATCGGCCCTTGCCACCTGAGCATTACCTATGCTTTGCTGCGCCGATGCCTCGGGAACCTCAGTTTGAGTGGAGTCGGTTTCAACAAGGTAGGCAAACGGAGCGTAATCCAAATCGCCCAGCTTTATGTGTGTTTGCACAATTAGGGTTTGGTCTTTTTGCTCAAGCAGGAAGGCTTTGTAGGCATTCCAAACCTCGGTAGAGTCCATCCAGAACTCTATGCCATGGGCTTCGCCGTAAAGATTGTCAACCCGAATGGTGTCGTCGGCCATGGCAAAGTCGAGCATAAAATTATTGATACGAACCAGGGTGTCGTCGAACATCTCGAAGTTGAAATCGCGCACCTGTGCCGATAGCTTGCTCTGCTCAAAGGCAATGGGCATTATTTGCTCCTCTATTGAGTCGAGATGGACCGTGCCATACGATATAAGGCTCATTTTGATTTTACCCGATATATCTTCAACTAACGAGTCGGGGATAAACGGGCGTAGCTCATCTAAATCGATACTAGCGCGGGTATCGGTTTTAAAGGTTACGTTCTCGAGCCCCTTAACGTAAGTCTTCCCTTCGATAATATTGTTACCCATTTGAATATAGTAGGCGTCAAGATCCATCCCCATATTATCCATATCGCGCACATACCCTAGTATTGTTCCCGAAAGCGATGAGTTTTGCAAAGCAACTCCGTAGCCTGGCGCTTCAAGCGAAAGGTCTTTAATGCTGATGTGCTTGTTGGGCCTGTAGGCAAAGCTAACATTAAGATTCTTCACCTCATCAATGGAATCGAGGGCTGTGGAAAGGTTTTTCACCTTAATGTCTAGGCTGGTGCGCTCCAGGAAGTAGTCGGCGCTCTCCATCCCAAGATCGTCAGGTAGTACACCTCTGGTGGCAAAATTGAAAGCCAGTGTTCCTGTTAGGTACTCAACAGTGCTATCGGGGATAAAGCTACTAAACTCATCGAAATTAACGTGACCGCTAGTTTTTACGTTGTAGCTAGGTTTGTCGAGGTTCGATGCACTAAACGCCATGTCGATATAGCTGCTTTGAGTGGCTACACGCATATCTTTAAACTGTGCGCTTATGGTTGAAAAATCGTTAGGATCGATAGCTGTTACCGACCCGTCGAACGAGATATGTTTAATTTCGGGGTAGTCAGTGGTTTTTACAAATCCTCTCTTCATCGACATGTTGGCTATAACCTGGGGGAGGAGTAACGTGTCGTAAACGTATCCATTCAGCTTGGCATCGAGTTGTATTTGTCCATCTACTTCAACAACCCCAAATTCCTGAAGCATCTCTGCTGTGGCGTACTTGCTCAGCTCCTTAAGGTTAACATCGTTGAGCGCAAGGGTCATATCAACAAAAATTGAATCGCCAAGGGTGGCCAGTCCGCTAGCATTAAAGCGGGCACCATCGGTTATCAGCGAAAGCGATTCGAGGTTTAGGCGGCCGTCGTCGTAATCGAGGTTGAATCCCAGCGAAGTTTTCTCCATCAGGTGCAGGTTATAACCGTCGAACTTGGTGTCGGTTACGTAAACCATCCCCTTAACCTTACCTGCGTAGTGATCGTTAAGTATGCGGCCCGAGATTTCAAGATCTGGAATTTGAATTGTTGCCGCTGCTTTCATCTGCAAATCGGTGTACTGTATGTTGACATTGC
Source organism: Perlabentimonas gracilis (assembly GCF_011174675.1). GTDB lineage: Bacteria > Bacteroidota > Bacteroidia > Bacteroidales > Tenuifilaceae > Perlabentimonas > Perlabentimonas gracilis. The sequence goes on from NZ_JAANIG010000010.1 coordinate 38,718, forward strand.
GAATGGTGAGATTGCTAAGCAATACATCGAGCGCTGTTGCTGTGGTATCGCTGATTGGCTCTTCAACAATTGTGGTGTCCGATTCGGTTGCCATCAAAAAATCGATATTGGAAACCCCTGTAGAATCGACAAAATATTTGAATGAAAATCCTTCAATTTCAATGCTCTCAATTTCCACCTTGCTCTTTAGCAAGGGTTTGGTTTTTAGCGAAACAAATAGCTTGTTCAGGCTTACCAACGTGTCGCCAAACTCTAGGTTGGTTGTGTCGGCAGGGGATGCACGGTGTGTTCCCAGCCTGAACCCATCAAACTCAACGGTAGCATAAGGGAACTTTCGGAAGAGTAGTAACGATACGTTGTCTACCTTTACAGGAGCGTCAATCATCTTGCTAACCTCTTTAAGCGCCAGCCGAGTAATGGTGTTCTCGGAGTGTAGGGCAATAACCACTAGTGTAATAACCAGTAGTAGTATTGAGATGATTGAGATAAGTAGTACTTTCCCTGTTTTCTTCAAAACTTTTGAGATCTTCATTGGGTAAAAGATGTTAGCGTTTCTATTTTAATCTTACTTATCGATGCCAGTTTATCTCCATAAACTCCTGAACCAGCTCGATTTTAATTTTTTAAGCGTAGCATCAAGCTTATCGCCTCGGAGGTTAACTTCAATAATTACGCCGTCTCCGTCAACAAGGAAGCTGGCCGGAATCATCCGCACACCATAGTCTTTGGCGGGTGTGCTGCGCCACCCTTTTAAGTCGCTCACGTTGGTTGGCCACTCAAGTTTATCGTCGGCAATGGCTTTAAGCCATGAATCGCGATTGGTGTCGAGTGAAACGCTCAGCACAGTGAACCCATTCCCGTTTTCAAACTCTGTATCCTTGTATTCATGGTAAGCGGCTACAATATGAGGATTTTCCCTACGGCAGGGAGCACACCATGATGCCCAAAAATCGACAAGAACCATTTGCCCTCTTAGGTCAGATAGTTTAACCTCTTTGCCTTCGGGGGTGCTTAGTACAATGTCCTTAGCAACCTCACCAATTGTAAAGTTTTGAGCCATCGTTACACTGGCAACTAAAAGAATTGCAAAAGGAAGTGCGTGTCGTATGGTTTTCATAACTAAATAGTTGCTTTGTTTTTGTTGGCTTTTATCTCCCAACGTATTAGGGATGTTAAACATAGACAAAAAAATGATAATCTCCACCGTGTTCAATCAAAAACTTGGCCATTTTCAATAAGTATTGTTGCTGTTGATATAGTTTTTTGAAAACAATTTTTTTATTCCGATGTACTTAGCTGATGATTAATACAAAACTCCTAGATGCTTGTATGGCTAAACTAGTTAGCTAGGCAATAGCATGGAGGGGTTTTCGTTTCTTTTTATGATGAGTGAAATATGGTTTCCTCAAAAAATACTAATATTGTAGTCGATATATTTACCTAACTTATAGCCCATGCCTAGGAATTTATCCTCCATATTTTTAACACTATTCCTTGTTGTTACAGTTGTTGATGTTAATGCACAAATGTTTGCTCCTGATAGAGATTGGGCTTCAGCAACTAACTATGTTGGGCCTGTTGATCAGGATTCCATTTTTGTATTCTTTAGCCAGAATAGCCCTGCTTTAAGGGCTCAATTTTCCGATTCTTCTGCAGCAACTTACACTTGGTATAAGTACGATCAGCAGTACTCATATCAAGATAGATTTAGGTTAATGGAAGGCCTTTCCGATTCTGTTACCACCAATTTAGGTAGAGGTGGGTATAGGGTAGAGGTTGTTCGTATTGAGGACGATAGTACAGAAGTGTATACCGCCTGGGTAATGATAGATGATGTGGAGGTATTGGGCTTAAACGTTGTGCGTAATACGTGCACAGGTTTAGAGTTAGTCCTTAACACGATGCCCAATTTTTTTGATGTTAACTCCCTGTTTGCTTACAACGATCTATCTCTGGAAACCCACCAGGAGCGTAATGCGTTGGGCACCCAAGGATACTTTGCTAATCATCAATTCGAGTCTACCTCTTCCGATGTGGCTGTAAACGACAAGATTTATTCTCTCCCATTTATATACATTGAGTATGAGAACCAAATAAGCGGGAGGTTTCATGGTCCGCTTTTCTCTTCGGCATATCGCTTTACACTGCAAAACCCTTTTGGTAGAGGAGCAGTAGAAGTGGCAACCGATGACGTTGAAGCGGTATCGACCAAGGCAGATTTTGAAATTAGGTTTTGGGATAACGACACGCAGAGCTTTGGTGGTGCAGAAAGTGGTGACGTACCTTCGGGTGAGGCATTGCTTGAGATGGAGCTCAAGAGCCTTTCGCTTAACTCCGATTCGTTGTACTGGCGAATTCATAACGATAAGCTACGAATAGCAAAGGGTGGCGACAGCCTCATTTGGCGCGATAGCTCCCTGTTCGACCAAAGGGTTGAGTCGTACCCCGAAAAGAAAAGGTTAATTCCAGGGTTTTACAATATTGAGCACACCTCGGTTAAAAAAACTAGTAACTTAATTTGTAGAGATACGTTGACTAAAACCGTTGAGGTAGACACATCCTTCATCCAGAACATTCCCAACGTGTTCACTCCAGGCGGTATGTACTCTCATTTTAAAATTTCCGAAGACGATTTACGTTCGCTAAAGTCCTTTAAAATTGTTATCCTAAGCCGTAGCGGGAGGCAGGTGTATCGCTATGTTGGCGACCCAAAGGAGTGGGAGGGATGGAATGGTAAAATTGATGGTACCAAAGGAGATGCACCCACCGGGGTGTACTACTATGTGATTGATGCTGTTGGTTGGGATGGTGTTAGGTATCGTAACGGGCAGTACAAGGGGTTTCTGCACCTTTACCGATGATTCTTGCAAAATCATTATAGAAATACACTGCCTCGTAACATTAAGATAAACAGGCGAATACCCTCTAATAATCGAGAAACAACATCGATCAGATGATGTTATATGTAAAAGTTTCATAAATTTGAATGGGACTAAATCATACAATTATGCTAAAAGAAACAGTAAGTCAGTATCTTGAAGATAGTATCAAGAGCAATTGGGACAACCAAGCACTTTCCGATTATAAAGGTGATAGCTTTGCATTTAAAGATGTTGCATGCACAATGCAGAGGCTTCATAAGTTTTTCGATGCGCTAGGGATACAACCTGGCGATAAGATAGCCCTAGTTGGGAAAAACTCGGCTCGTTGGGGTGTCATTTACCTGTCGGTTGTATCGTATGGAGCGGTTATAGTTCCCATTCTTCCCGATTTCAAGCCTGGCGATATACATGAAATTGTAAACCATTCCGACTCCATTCTCCTGTTTACAGAGCAGAGTCTGTTTGATACATTGGATTTTGATAAGATGCCTAACCTGTTGGGTTCGCTCCGTATAACGGGCTTTACCATTCAGGCACAACGGTCGGAAAAGTTATTAAAAGCGTGGGAAAACTCCGAGATTGATAGGGCCATTGGACAAGATTGCTCAAAATCCGACAGTTTTAGCCTACCCAAAATAGAGAACGATAAGCTCGCTGTTATTAGTTACACTTCAGGAACAACAGGGTTTGCAAAAGGTGTAATGATTCCCCACAACAGCTTGGCTGCCAATATTCGATATGCCCAGCGCAATATGCCCCTAAACCCAGGCGATAGAATCGTTTCTTTCCTACCGCTGGCTCATACGTTTGGCTGTGCTTTCGAGTTTTTATTCCCATTTACCCTGGGTTGCCATATCACCATTCTAACTAAAACCCCATCACCTCAAATTATTCTTCAGGCATTTGGCGAGGTTAAGCCATCGCTCATACTCTCTGTACCGCTGGTTATTGAGAAGATATACAAAAAGCAGGTGTTGCCAGCTATATCTAAACCAGCCATGAAGGTTATTCTTCGAATCCCCGGAATCAACAAACTGATTCTTAAGAAAATTAGGGTAAAACTCGAGGCTGCCTTTGGTGGGAATTTCAGGGAGTTGGTTTTGGGCGGAGCACCCTTTAATCAGGAAACTGAGAATTTCTTTAAAAAGATGAAGTTCCCATTTACGGTTGGATATGGGATGACCGAATGTGGCCCTCTAATAAGCTATATTAACTGGCGCGAGAATCCCAAGGGAGCCTCAGGTCAGATTGTGGATACCCTGGAGCTGAAAATCGATTCGCCCGATCCCATAAAGGTAGCTGGTGAGATAATGGTGAAAGGTGAGAATGTGATGTATGGTTACTACAAGAATAAGCAGGCTACCGATGAGGTTCTTGATGACGATGGATGGTTACATACTGGCGATCTTGGGCTAGTTGACAAGAAGGGTAACATCTTTATCAAGGGGCGAATAAAAAGCATGCTTCTTGGAGCTAGTGGTAAGAACATATATCCAGAAGAAATTGAATCGTTGTTTAATAATAAGTTTGGCGTTGGCGAAACAGTAGTTGTTCAGCGTAACGACAAGCTGGTTGCACTAATTTACCCCGATCAGGAGTATGTACAGAAGGAGAAGATAACCGAAGAGAACCTAAAATTGCTTTTCGATGAGTATAAGAAGGAGATCAACGAGCAGCTCCCTGGGTACATGAATGTATCGCAGGTTATAATTCAGTCTGAAGAGTTTGCCAAAACGCCTAAGCGTAGCATAAAAAGGTTTTTGTACAGTTAGGTGATAGGATAACGTCCAAACCCAAAAGAGCCTCGAATTTCGGGGCTCTTTTTAGTTTGGATACTATAAGGTTATGGATTTACTCCTCAATCACCACAATCTTTTCAATTTTATCACCTTGCCTTATATTGTCAATAACCTCAACGCCCTCGTATACCTTACCAAAGCAGGTGTGGTTTCCATCTAAATGGCTGGTGTTGTCGCGGCTATGGCAAATGAAAAACTGAGAGCCACCAGTGTTCCTGCCAGCATGTGCCATCGATAGTACACCTTTGTCGTGGTATTGGTTGTTGCCTTTTAGCTCGCAGTCAATGGAGTAGCCTGGGCCACCTGTCCCTACTCGCCTGTCGCTCATATCCTTTGAAAATGGGCAACCACCCTGAATTACAAAGTTTGGGATAACCCGGTGGAAGGCTAATCCATCGTAATAGCCCGACTCGGCAAGCTTTATGAAGTTTGCAACGGTGTTGGGGGCATCCTCTGTGTAAAAGTCTACTTTCATCACACCTTTGGGGGTGTGTATCTCTGCCTTTTTCATGCTTTTTAATTTTAATGATTATAATTTCACAGCCAGAGCCGCTAGGCTCCAACTCTAAGACCATGCGAAGGTAGCAAAATTGGCGCTAAAAAAGCGAACGCTCTTTGGCTAGGCTGTAAATTTGCTCAACAATCTCTTCGGTAGATAATCGTGATCGATTAAGCATCAGATCAAACAGCTCGTTGTCGGGTTTGTTCCCGCGGAAAAACTCCATGAACGTATCACGACGCTTATCGGTTTCGTTAACAAGTGAAGTTGCCTCAGTGGTAGTTAGATTAAACCGCTTTTTTATTACGTTAACTCTCCAGCTATGAGGGGCTATTAGGCGAATATGAATCGATTTTTTAATGTGCCTGGCGATGACGCATCCTGCCCGTCCAACAATAATGGCGTTACCTTGCTCCGAGTATGAGCGCACAATTTGGGCAATGGTTCTTTTGATTTGTATATCGCTAATGTACTTATCCTTGGAGAAAAGCGATACTAGGTCGCCCAGCATAGTTTTTTGCTCTGCTCCAAAAATGTGTGATATTTCGTTAGGCTTTGTCTCTAGCGCTTCGGAGGCATCATGCAGCACCTGATGGCTGACAAATACCCATTCGTCATTTGGCGTATGACCTGCATTAATTCTCTCAGCAAGTTTTTCACCTATTTCGCTACCATAGCATCCGTATTCTCTCGATATGGTGATAACTGGTCCAGGTTCAGGTTGCGAGTGCTCCTCTTCTCTTCGAACCCGTTCATGCATGTAGTGTAGGAATAGATTCTCCATATTTTTCTTTTAAATTTACAACAAAAATCATTGGTGTTGGTTCTTTGTGACCATTTTTTTGTTGATTTTCCCCGGAGACATACCCTTAGGTGGTTGGATATGAGGCTAAAAAAAGACCCGCAAAAAAAGTTGCAGGTCCTTTTTAGTGTATTATGGTTGTTAATCTATTCCTCTTCCGACTCCTCTTCGTAAGCTTTCAGAAGTTTATCCTGAACATCAGCTGGCACCTGCTCGTAGTTCGAGAACTTCATGTCGTAGGTGGCACGTCCGCTGGTTAGCGATGATAGTGCAGTTGAGTATTTTCCTAGCTCCGCAAGGGGTACTCGGGCGTTTAGCTTTTCGAATCCTTTAACGCTGTCCATACCAAGTATTATTGCACGGCGGTTCTGAAGGTCACTCATCACATCGCCCATTTTATCACTAGGTACAAGTACCTCCACCTCGTAAATTGGCTCCATAATTTTTGGCCCAGCATTTTTAAAGGCAGTCCTAAAGGCGTTTCTTCCAGCGAGTTTAAACGAAATTTCGTTTGAATCAACGGGGTGCATCTTTCCGTCGTAAACGGCAACGCGAATATCTCGGGCGTATGAACCGGTAAGTGGGCCTTCCTCCATCTTTTCCATAATTCCTTTAAGAATGGCGGGTAGGAAGCGTGCATCGATAGCACCACCAACAATACAGTTGTAGAACACCAATTTTCCGCCCCAATCAAGTTTCACTTCTTCCTTGCCACGAACGCTAACGTTAATCTCCTTGCCGTTCACCTTGTACTTCACGGGATCTGGCGCCCCTTCTACGTGGGGCTCTATAACCATGTGTACCTCGCCAAATTGTCCTGCTCCACCGCTTTGCTTCTTGTGGCGATAATCGGCCTGAGCAATCTTAGTTATGGTTTCGCGGTATGGGATTCGAGTGGGTAGGAAATCAACATCAATCTTATAGAGGTTAAGCAGCTGCCATTTTAAGATGTTCAGGTGGTGCTCACCCTGTCCGTAAAGAATGATTTGTTTTAGCTCCTTCGAGTACTCAATTACTATTGTTGGATCTTCCTGATGAGCGCGAGTAAGGTATTCGCCCATCTTCTCAGTATCCGATTCGTTCTTGGCTTTAATAGCTGTTCTAAACTTTGAATTTGGGAATGTGAGTGGTTCAAACTCGATATTCTTACCAGGGGCACAAAGCGTGTGGTTCGTTTTGGTGTTCTTAAGCTTAACGGCTGCACCTATGTCGCCTGCCACGAGCTCTGTAACCTTCTCCCTTTTCTTTCCAGCTACAGCAAATAGTTGCGATAGCCTTTCCTTGCCATCGTTGGTGCTGTTTACTAGATCCATCCCTTCGGTAATCTTCCCCGACATCACCTTGAAGTAGTTAATCTCTCCAATATGCGATTCAACAGCTGTTTTGAATACAAAAACCGAAGTGGGGTCAGTAGCTTGGCATTTCACCTCTTTGCCATCCTTAGTTTTTGAGCCAGGTAAATGGGCTGGACTTGGGCAAACATTTATGACGAATTCCATTAAGCGCTTAACACCAATGTTTCGTTTACCCGAAACACAGAATACTGGGAACAATCCGCGGGATAAAAGTCCGGCACGAATTCCAGCACGCATCTCATCTTCCGAAAGAGTACCTTGGTCGAAAAATTTCTCCATAAGGCTCTCGTCGTTCTCCGCTGCAGCCTCAATTAGCGCGTTTTGTAACTCAGAGGCCTTGTCCATTTCCTCAGCGGGAATGTCTAACTCCTCACGCTCACCTGTATCGCCCTTAAAACGGTACATCTTCATCATGAGCACATCTATAAATGAGTCGAAATCGCTACCTGCATTCACAGGGTACTGTACAATGGCAATTTTGCTTCCAAAGCTCACCCTAAGCGACTCTATGGTTTGTTCGAAGTTAGCCTTGTCATGGTCTAGCTGATTAACAGCAAAAAGCATTGGTTTTTCAAGCCTTTCGGTATGACGACCAAAAATTTCGGTCCCCACCTCAACGCCGTACTGCGAGTTAATAACCATTACGCCAACATCGGCTGGTCGCAACGATGATATTACGGCACCAACAAAATCGTCGGAGCCTGGGGTGTCAATAATATTAAGCTTGTGGTCTTTAAACTCGGTGTATAAAACCGTTGAGAAAATTGAGCGCTGATTCTGTTGTTCAATTTCGGAGTAGTCCGATACGGTGCTCTTTCCCTCAATTGTTCCTCTGCGATCAATTACTTTCCCTTCAAACATCATGCTCTCAGCTAGGATCGTTTTACCTACGCCAGTGTTACCCAAGAGGGCGATGTTTCTAATGTGTTCTGATTGATAGGTTTTCATGTAAACTTGCTTTTCTGCTGTTTGACAATATGGTGAATTAACTTTTCCTGAAAGTTTAAAGACTTTAAGGCGCCTTAAATAAATTAAAGCTCCCAAAAATAGTAAAAATTTGGTATAAACAAATATATAACCCCTATATCGTTAAGTTTTGATAAGACAAGCAGAAGTTGAAGGTGTGAATGCTGAAACATTTCCTAGAAACTCCTTTTTGATAATCAGCATTTAAGCGTACCTCTCGAATTTCAGTTGGTTGTGTTTGTTGAAAGTTGTGCAATGTAGTTAGGGCAGTGTAAACTATCTTTGAATCAAAAGGTTTTCATAATAATTAATTTGTAAATAATTGGTTTAAAGCCTTGGTGTTTTGGAAATAAGCTTCTACCTTTGCGCCCGCAATTTCAGGAGAGTGAAAGCTCTCGGAGTAAATAAATTGGGTCAAAAAGTTTTGGTTTTCAATAAAAAAGAATACCTTTGCAACCCATTTTTACAGAGAACTTTTTAATTTAATCAAGATGTATATATGCCTACTATTCAGCAACTAGTAAGAAAAGGAAGGACAACCATCGTAGAGAAGAGCAAGTCTCCAGCGCTCGATGCATGTCCTCAGCGTCGTGGGGTATGTGTACGCGTGTACACCACTACTCCCAAGAAGCCTAACTCAGCGATGAGAAAGGTTGCCAGGGTAAGGCTTACCAACGGTAAGGAGGTAAACGCTTACATTCCTGGCGAAGGGCACAACCTTCAGGAGCACTCAATCGTGCTTATCCGAGGCGGTAGGGTAAAAGACCTACCCGGTGTTCGTTATCACCTAATCAGGGGCACCCTTGATGCATCTGGAGTTGAAGGTCGCAATCAGCGCCGCTCCAAGTATGGAACCAAGAGGCCTAAGAAAAAAAGTTAATTAACAATTAAACAGGTTGTTTAAGAAATGAGAAAATCAAAACCAAAGAAGAGGATACTTTTACCCGATCCTAAGTTTCAAGACGTTGAAGTAACACGTTTTGTAAACAATATGATGTACAGCGGGAAGAAGAGTATCGCGTTCAACATCTTTTACGATGCGCTAGATATCGTTGAGAAGAAGATGAAGGATGCAGAGAAGAGCCCTCTAGAGATATGGAAGAAGGCCCTTGAGAACATCACCCCTCAGGTTGAGGTAAAAAGTCGTCGCGTAGGTGGAGCAACTTTCCAAGTTCCTATGGAGGTTCGCCCCGATCGTAAAGTTTCCATTTCCATGAAGAATATGATTCTTTTCTCGCGTAAGCGTTCTGGAAAGGGAATGAGCGAAAAACTAGCTGCTGAAATCATGGCGGCTTTCAACGAGGAAGGTGCAGCTTACAAGCGTAAGGAGGATATGCACCGCATGGCAGAAGCAAACAAGGCCTTTGCACATTTCAGGTTTTAATTTATAGTATACCTTAATAATATAGAGGCAGAGAATTAGATGAGCAGAGATTTAAATTTTACCCGTAACATTGGGATTATGGCCCATATCGACGCCGGTAAAACAACAACTACCGAGCGTATCTTGTACTATACGGGTAAAACCCATAAGATAGGCGAGACACATGACGGTGCTTCTACCATGGACTGGATGGTTCAGGAGCAAGAGAGGGGGATTACAATCACCTCTGCAGCAACAACAACCTTTTGGAACTACAACGAGAAGCAGTATCAAATCAATATCATTGATACTCCGGGTCACGTTGACTTTACCGTTGAGGTGGAGCGTTCGCTTCGCGTACTCGATGGTGCCGTAGCCGTATTCTGTGCCGTTGGTGGTGTTGAGCCCCAAAGCGAAACAGTGTGGCGTCAGGCCGATAAGTACCGTGTTCCCCGCTTGGCTTTCGTTAACAAAATGGATAGGACTGGTGCCGATTTCCTTTCTGTGGTTACCCAGATTAAGGAGATGCTCGGTGCAAAAGCAATTCCTATGCAGCTACCCATTGGAGCCGAAGAAAACTTCACGGGTGTAGTTGATCTAATTGAAAATAGGGCGATCGTTTGGTATGACGATCCCAAAACGAAATCAACCGAGTACCGCCTTGAGGATGTACCCGCGGATATGGTTGAAGAGGTTAACGAATGGCGTGAAAAGCTCATCGAGGCTGTGGCTGAGTACAACGATGATCTACTCGAACGCTTTTTCGATGATCCCGACTCCATAACCAAGGAGGAAATCCTTGAAACTATCCGCAAAGCCACCATCGATTTGTCGATTGTACCCGTGCTTTGTGGCGCATCATTCAAAAACAAAGGTATTCAGCGCTTGTTGGATGCCGTAGTGGGCTTTATGCCCAGCCCCCTCGATATTGGGGCTGTGCACGGCACACACCCCGATTCAGGCAAGGAGCTAGTACGTAACCCCGACTCGAAAGAGCCTTTCTGCGGATTGGCCTTCAAGATTGCCACCGATCCCTACGTGGGTAGGTTGGCGTTCATCAGGGTTTACTCCGGACAGCTAAACAGCGGAAGCTATATTTTTAACACCCGTAGCGGTAAAAAGGAGCGTATCAGCCGCCTTTACCAAATGCACTCCAACAAGCAAAATCCTATCGATCTTTGTGATGCAGGAGATATCTGCGCAGCAGTTGGGTTTAAAGATCTTAGAACCGGCGACACTGTTTGTGACGAGAAGCACCAGATTGCCCTTGAATCAATGACCTTCCCCGAACCTGTGATTGGGCTAGCAGTTGAACCCAAAACTCAGGCAGACCTTGACAAGCTTGGGGTTGCGCTAGGCAAGCTTGCTGAGGAGGATCCAACGTTCCAGGTTCGTAGTGACGAGGAGAGTGGCCAAACCGTGATTAGCGGTATGGGCGAGCTACACCTTGAAATTATTGTAGATAGATTGAAGAGAGAGTTTAAGGTTGACATCAACCAGGGAGCTCCTCAGGTAGCCTACAGAGAGGCTATCACCCAGCTTGCTGAGCACCGCGAAGTGTTCAAAAAGCAGTCAGGTGGTCGGGGTAAATTCGCCGATATCATCGTTGAGATTGGACCAGCCGACGAAGGCGTTACAGGTCTGCAGTTCAAAGATGAGGTTAAGGGCGGAAATATTCCCAAGGAATACATCCCATCTGTACAGAAGGGCTTCGAGTTAGCTATGAAGAACGGTGTTCTAGCAGGTTTTGCCTTACCTAACCTTAAGGTAACCCTAAAAGATGGATCGTTCCACGCAGTTGACTCCGATTCGCTCTCATTTGAAATTGCGGCACGCCAAGCGTTTCGCCATGCTGCACCCAAAGCCAAGCCCGTATTGCTTGAGCCCATTATGACTGTGGAGGTAGTAACCCCCGAGGAGTATATGGGTGATGTAATTGGCGATTTTAATAAGCGCAGGGGGCAAGTAATAAGCATGGACACAAAAGGCGGAGCCCGTGTAATTAAAGCCAAGGTTCCATTGTCCGAACAATTCGGATATGTTACCGTACTACGGACACTCTCTTCCGGAAGAGCTACCTCATCAATGGAGTTTTCTCACTATGCTGAGGTTCCTGCTAACATTGCGAAGGAAGTGATTGAAAAGTCCAGTGGTAAAATAAGTAAAGAAGTCGATTAATCATTTACCATTTGTTGTAAAATGAGCCAGAAGATCAGAATTAAGCTGAAATCTTATGACCACAATCTAGTGGATAAATCGGCCGAGAAGATCGTTAAAACCGTAAAATCAACCGGTGCCGTAGTGAATGGGCCAATACCCCTTCCTACTCATAAGCGTATCTTCACTGTGAACCGTTCCACGTTTGTGAATAAGAAATCGAGAGAGCAGTTTCAACTCAGCTCTTTCAAGAGACTACTCGACATCTACAGCTCCACGCCAAAAACAATCGATGCCCTAATGAAGCTCGAGTTGCCTAGTGGAGTCGAAGTAGAAATTAAAGTATGAGTGTGATTAATTAACCAGTTATTACAATGTCAGGATTAATTGGAAGAAAAATCGGAATGACTTCCGTATTCAGTGCCGAGGGTAAAAACATACCATGCACTGTTATTGAAGCTGGTCCCTGCGTTGTTACACAGGTGAAAACTGTAGAGCAAGATGGATATTCAGCGCTACAGATCGCCTTTGACGATAAAAAGGAGAAGCATACCAGCAAGCCTATGCTTGGTCACTTCCAGAAGGCTAAAACCGCGCCTAAGCGCAAGGTGGCAGAACTTCAGGAATGGGATAAAGAGTACCAGCTAGGCGATGTGATTACCTCAGAGATTTTCCTTGAGGAGAAATGGGTAGACGTAACAGGTATATCTAAGGGTAAAGGATTCCAAGGCGTTGTTAAGCGCCACGGATTCAGAGGAGTTGGCGACCAGACTCACGGTCAGCACAACCGTTTACGCGCCCCCGGATCGCTTGGTGCCAGTTCTTACCCAAGCCGAGTATTTAAAGGCCTTAGGATGGCTGGAAGAACTGGAGGCGAGACCGTTAAGGTAATAAACCTAGTGGTGCTAAAGGTTATTCCTGAGAACAACCTGCTAATAGTAAAAGGCTCAATCCCCGGCCCCAAAGGTTCATATTTAATCATTGAGAAGTAATGGAAATCAACGTACTTAACACAACAGGACAGGATACCGGACGAAAAGTTGAACTCAATGATCAAATTTTTGGTATCCAGCCTAACGATCACGCCATCTACCTCGATGTAAAGCAGTACTTAGCAAACCAAAGGCAAGGTACGCACAAGTCGAAGGAACGTAATGAGGTGGCTGGTAGCACTAAGAAGATTAAGCGCCAAAAGGGCACAGGAACTGCTAGAGCAGGATCCATTAAGTCGCCCCTTTTCCGTGGAGGAGGTCGTGTATTTGGGCCAACCCCACGCGATTACAGCTTTAAGCTAAACAAGAAGCTTAAGCAGCTAGCACGTAAGAGCGCACTATCTTACAAGATGCAACAGAACTCTATTATGGTGTTGGAAGATTTCAATTTCGAACAACCCAAGACCAAGGAATTTATAAACATCTGCAAGAATCTCAACTTAACCGACAAAAAGTCTGTATTTGTGATGGGCGAATCAAATAATAATATATATTTGTCGTCCAGAAATTTACAGAAACAAAAAGTGGTATCTGCCTCAAGTATAAATACATACGAAATAATGAATGCAGGCACTTTGGTTCTGGTTGAGAGTTCAATTGATGTTTTGAACAAGATGTTTAAAATAGCATAATCCCTGTAGCCATGAATATTATTATAAGGCCTGTGGTAACCGAAAAGATGGAGCGGCTTGGTGAGAAGCTAAATCGCTACGGTTTTATCGTAGAGAAGACCGCCAACCGCTTGGAGGTGAAGAAGGCTGTTGAAGAACTTTATGGAGTAACTGTAAAGGATGTGAATACAATGCGTTACGGCGGCAAGCGCAAGTCGCGCTACACACGTACTGGTGTAATTGCCGGGAAAACCGCTAGCTTCAAGAAAGCTATTGTAACGTTGAATGAAGGTGAACAGATTGACTTTTTTAGCAACATTTAATTAAAATGGCTGTAAGAAAACTAAAACCTGTTACCCCAGGTCAGAGACATAAAATTATAGGTGTATTTGACGACATTACAACCTCTACACCTGAGAAATCCTTGTTGGCCCCCCTTAAAAAGTCAGGCGGACGGAACAACTCCGGCCGTATGACAATGCGTTATATGGGAGGTGGGCACAAGCGTCGTTACAGGATAATTGACTTTGCGCGCGATCGCGACGGTGTGGCTGCTGTTGTGAAGACCATTGAGTACGATCCCAATCGTTCTGCTCGCATTGCATTGGTTGTATATGCCGATGGCGAAAAACGCTACATCATTGCACCCGCTGGCCTCCAGGTAGGCCAGACCATTATGTCGGGTAAAGACGTTGCCCCTGAATTAGGCAACACATTGTACTTGTCGGATATACCCCTTGGTACCCTAGTTCATAACATTGAACTAAAGCCAGGGCAAGGAGGTATTATGGCTCGTAGTGCAGGCTCCTATGCTCAGCTCCTAGCACGCGAAGGTAAGTATGCCGTTCTAAAGCTGCCCAGCAGTGAAATTAGAATGGTGCTAACCTCTTGCAAGGCGACTGTAGGTACGGTATCCAACTCGGATCATGCCCTTACCCGCTCGGGTAAAGCTGGTCGTTCGCGCTGGTTAGGCCGTCGTCCTCGCGTTCGTGGTGTTGTTATGAACCCTGTCGATCACCCAATGGGTGGTGGTGAAGGACGTTCATCAGGAGGACATCCACGCTCACGCAAAGGTATCCCAGCGAAGGGTTATAAAACTCGCTCCAAGAAAAATCAGTCGAGCAAGTTTATCGTTGAACGTAGGAAAAAGTAACTTGAAAAGCGTTAAACTATGAGTCGTTCATTAAAAAAAGGTCCATACATAGAGTACAAGTTGGAAAAGCGTATCACAGATTTGAACGCATCCAGCAAGAAGCAGGTTGTTAAAACCTGGTCTAGAGCATCTATGATATCGCCGGACTTTGTAGGCCACACAGTAGCCGTACACAACGGGAATAAGTTTATCCCTGTATATGTTACCGAGAATATGGTTGGGCACAAGCTAGGTGAGTTTGCCCCCACCCGCACATTCCGTGGCCATGCCGGCAATAAGAAGAAATAGTAATTAGATCTTAAACCAAGAAATAATGGGTGCAAGAAAACGTATAAGAGCAGAAAAAATCAAGGAGGAGAAAAGGAATAAAGCTTACGCCATCCTGCGTAACAACCCTACATCTCCTCGCAAGATGCGCTTAGTTGTTGATTTGGTTAGGGGAAAGCAGGTTAACAATGCTCTCGATATCCTTCGGTTTACCCCCAAGGAGTCTGCACACAAAGTTGAGAAGTTAATCCTCTCGGCTGTGGCTAACTGGCAGGCAAAGAACGAGGGCGTTCGTATCGAAGACGCCAACCTATTCGTTAAGGAAATTTTTGTTGACGAAGGTAAGATGCTGAAGCGAATCAGAACCGCTCCCCAAGGGCGTGCCCACAGAATCAGGAAGCGTTCAAACCATGTTACCGTTGTACTAGACAGCGCAGTTACTAACGATACTCAAAACACACAGAGCTAAATGGGACAGAAAGTTAATCCAATAGGCAACAGGTTAGGAATCATCAAGGGATGGGATTCTAACTGGTACGGCGGAAACCATTATGCTCAAAAGCTAATGGAGGACAGCAAGATACGCGAGTACCTTAATGCTCGTTTAGCCAAGGCAAGTGTATCTAAGATCGTAATTGAGCGTACGCTCAAGCTGATTACCGTTACCGTACATACAGCTCGTCCCGGTATTATTATCGGAAAAGGCGGACAAGAGGTAGACAAGCTTAAGGAAGAGCTTAAGAATATCACCAATAAGGAGATACAGATCAATATCTTTGAGATTAAGCGCCCAGAGCTTGATGCTAACATCGTGGCTGGCAACATTGCCCGCCAGGTTGAAGGACGCATCTCGTATCGCCGAGCTATTAAGATGGCAATTGCGTCTACCATTCGTATGGGAGCAGAGGGCATTAAAGTGCAAATCTCCGGCCGTTTGGGCGGCGCTGAAATGGCACGCTCCGAGACCTATAAGGAGGGCAGAATCCCTCTACACACGTTCCGTGCTGACATTGACTATGCACTAGGCGAGGCATTAACCAAGGTAGGTTTGATTGGCATTAAGGTTTGGATTTGCAATGGTGAGGTTTACGGGAAGCCTGATCTGTCGCCAAACGTAGGGAAAAGCGCACCTAGTGCACCTCCCCGTGGCAACAGACCACCCCATGGTGCCAACACTCGCAAGAAAAAGAAGTAGTTAATAGCATTTAATAGATTGTAGAAAATGTTACAGCCAAAGAAAACTAAATTTAGAAGGCAGCAGAAAGGCCGCATGAAGGGCAATGCTCAGCGCGGAAATCAGCTTGCATTCGGTTCCTTTGGAATCAAGTCACTTGAAACCATGTGGATCACTGGAAGGCAAATTGAAGCTGCCCGTCAGGCCGTGACACGTTACATGAAACGTGAAGGCCAGATTTGGATACGCATTTTCCCCGATAAGCCCATTACCAAAAAACCCGCCGAAGTGCGTATGGGTAAAGGTAAAGGTGCTCCAGAGGGATTTGTAGCTCCTGTAACTCCCGGCCGCATCATCATTGAAGCCGAGGGAGTTCCTTACGAGGTAGCCAAGGAGGCTCTACGCCTTGCAGCGCAGAAACTGCCTGTTACTACCAAGTTTATTGTACGCCGTGATTTTACCGAAACTGAAAACTAGTTGAGAAATGAAAGCAACTGAGATAAGAGAACTTACAGTTAAGGAGATAGAAGAGCGCATTGAGACCTTCGAAGCTCAACTACAGAAGTTGAGAATGAACCATGCGGTTTCACCCCTCGATAATCCTATGAAGATTAACGAGATGCGTAAAACTATCGCTAGAATGAAAACCATTCTCACCGAGCGTACTAGTCAGAAACAGTAAAGCCATCTTTCAACAATGGAAAATAATCGAAACTTAAGAAAAGAAAGGATTGGGCTAGTGGTTAGCAACAAGATGGAGAAATCAATTGTTGTAGCCGTAAAGCGCAAGGTTAAGCACCCAATCTATGGCAAGTTTGTGAATAGAACCACCAAGTTCTATGCCCACGATGAGCAAAACACTTGCAACGTTGGCGATACCGTTCGGATAATGGAGACCCGGCCCTTGAGCAAAACCAAGTGCTGGAGGTTAGTAGAAATCATTGAAAGAGCTAAATAGCCATGATACAGCAAGAAAGTAGACTACTAGTAGCCGATAATAGCGGTGCCAAAGAGGTTCTTTGCATCCGCGTGCTCGGCGGAACCGGCAAGCGCTACGCTCGCATTGGCGACAAGATTGTTGTTACCGTGAAAAGCGCGCTGCCTAGCGGAGAAGTTAAGAAGGGTACCGTAACCAAAGCCGTTATTGTTAGAACCAAGAAGGAGATTAGACGTGCCGACGGAAGTTACATTCGTTTCGACGATAACGCCTGCGTACTCTTGAACAATCAGGGTGAGATTCGCGGAACCCGTATATTTGGCCCCGTGGCAAGAGAACTTCGTGACAAGTACATGAAGATCGTATCCTTGGCACCCGAAGTATTGTAATCTGATTAAATCGTTATCACGATGAATAGGAAATTACACGTAAAGAAAGGGGATATGGTATTCGTTAATGCTGGCGAATACAAAGGCAAGCAAGGTAAGGTGTTAGAGGTGCTCGTAAAGCAAGAGCGTGCCATCGTTGAGGGGGTGAATATCATCTCTCGCCACACCAAACCCAACGCCAAGCATCCTCAGGGAGGAATCATTAAGAAGGAAGCTCCCGTCCACATCTCAAACCTAATGCTGGTTGATCCTGCCTCAGGCAAGCCCACAAGGATAGGACGCCGCGAGAACGAGAGTGGTAAACTAGTTCGTTACTCTAAAAAATCAGGGGAGGAGATTAAGTAATGGAATACGTACCAAACCTCAAGAAAAAATACCACGAGGAGATCATCCCTAACCTAACCAAAGAGTTTGGTTACAAAACCGTAATGCAGGTTCCAAAGCTGCAGAAGATTGTAATCAACCAGGGTGTAGGACAGGCTGTGGCCGACAAAAAGCTTATCGAGCAAGCTCAAGAAGAGCTTACCATAATAGCTGGTCAGAAGGCAATGCAAACCGTTTCGCGCAAGGACATCAGTAACTTTAAACTACGTAAGATGATGCCCATCGGAACCAAGGTTACCCTTCGCCGTGAAAGGATGTATGAATTTCTCGAAAGGCTAATCTCTGTTTCACTGCCTCGTATCCGCGACTTCAAAGGAGTTAACGATAAGTTCGATGGCCGTGGAAACTATAGCCTTGGAATCCAGGAGCATATCATCTTCCCTGAGATCGATATTGACAAGATCAACAAGATCCTCGGGTTAGAGATAACCTTTGTTACTTCATCGAATACCGATGAGGAGGCCTACGCGCTACTTCGTGAGTTCGGTATTCCGTTTAAAAACGCTAAAAAGAACTAGGGTATGGCAAAAGAATCAATGAAAGCCAGAGAGGTAAAGCGTGCTAGAATGGCCGCTAAGTACGCTGAGAAGCGTGCAAAGCTCAAAGCCGATGGCGACTGGGAAGCGCTGCAGAAATTGCCCCGCAATGCAAATCCAATCCGTCAGCGTAACCGCTGCTCGGTTACTGGTCGCCCCCGTGGCTATATGCGTCAATTCGGCATTAGCCGTATTACCTTTAGAGAGTTGGCTTCGAAAGGGCTAATCCCCGGTGTAAAGAAAGCTAGTTGGTAATTACATAAACACAACACAGAAATGGTTACTGATCCCATTGCAGATTATTTGACCCGAATTAGAAATGCCGCCATGGCAAATCATCGGATCGTTGAAATACCTGCCTCTAAGGTTAAGTTGGAGATGACCAAGATCCTTTTCGATAAAGGCTACATCCTTAACTACAAACTGGAGGAGGACGACAAGCAGGGTATTATCAAGATAGCACTTAAGTATCACCCCGAGAGCAAGAAGAATGCCATTAAGCACCTCGAGCGCATTAGCCGTCCAGGCCTTCGTAAATACGTTGGTGTAGAGGAGTTACCCCGAGTACTTAACGGACTGGGTATAGCCATTCTATCAACCTCAAAGGGAGTTATGAGCGATAAAGAAGCCCGTGTCCAGAAGGTTGGAGGCGAAGTGCTTTGCTACGTTTACTAATTAATTAATTCAATTGAAATGTCTAGGATTGGAAAAAAACCTGTAAACTTACCCAAGGGAGTAACGCTAAGCGTTGGCTCCGACAATGTGGTGAGCGTGAAAGGCCCTCTAGGCGAGCTGAGTCAGGCCATTGACCCTGATATCACCGTTAATGTGGAGGGAGACACAGTTACCCTAACTAGGCCAACCGATCAGAAACGCCACCGCTCAATGCACGGCCTGTACCGTTCGTTGATCAACAATATGGTGGTAGGTGTATCGGAAGGTTGGTCCGTACAGCAAGAGCTGGTTGGGGTTGGCTTTAAGGCTGAGGCAAAGGGGCAAGTACTCGAGCTTAGCCTTGGATTCTCACACGATATTCATTTTATGCTCCCCAAGGAGGTTTCTGTTGAGACCAAGTCGGAGCGTAGAAGCAACCCAATTATAACCCTAAAGAGTGCCGACAAGCAACTTTTAGGTGTTGTAGCTGCCAAGATCCGTTCGTTACGTAAGCCCGAACCATACAAAGGCAAAGGTATTCGCTTTGTGGGTGAAGTGGTACGCAAGAAGTCTGGTAAGTCAGCTAGTGTATAACCTGTTAATAGTTAATGTAGTATGGCTCTAAAGAAACAAGAGAGAAGGCTCAAAATAAAGATGAGGATACGTAAGCGTGTCCACGGTACTCCTGAAAAACCCAGGATGTCCGTTTATCGGAGCAATAAGCAGATTAGCGTGCAGGTTATCGACGACGTCAACGGCGTTACCCTAGCCTCTGCTTCCTCACGAGTGAAAGAAATTGCTGAAAAAGCAAACATTACAAAAACCGAACAAGCCCGCCTTGTAGGCAAACTGGCCGCAGAGAAAGCCATCGAAAAGGGTGTTAGCGCTGTTGTGTTCGATCGCAACGGATACCTTTACCATGGCCGCGTTAAAGCGTTGGCCGATGCTGCAAGAGAAGGAGGTCTTAAATTCTAAGAAGCGATGTCAACAAATACAAGTATTCGTAAAGTAAAGACTGCTGACCTTGAGCTAAAAGATAGGTTGGTTTCAATACAGCGCGTAACCAAGGTTACCAAGGGGGGTAGAACCTTCAGCTTCTCTGCCATCGTGGTGGTTGGAGACGAGAATGGTATCGTAGGTTTTGGGCTAGGAAAAGCTGGTGAGGTGACCTCAGCTATCTCCAAAGGGATTGAGGATGCCAAGAAGAACCTAGTTAAAGTTCCTATCTTCAAGGGCACCATTCCTCATGAGCAATCGGCTAAGTATGGTGGCGCTCGCGTATTCATGAAGCCAGCATCACACGGTACAGGAGTTGTAGCAGGTGGTGCGATGAGGGCAGTGCTAGAGAGCGTTGGGGTAACCGACGTACTTGCCAAGTCCAAAGGATCATCAAACCCCCACAACTTGGTGAAAGCTACTGTAGCCGCATTGCTTGAGATGCGTGATGCCTATGCCGTTGCTGCTGTTCGTGGAGTTGATTTGAATAAAGTGTTTAACGGTTAGATTTCGGAGTTATGGCAAAAGTAAAAATCACACAGATTAAGAGCAAGATTGGCTCGTCGAAGCGTCAGAAGGCATGCCTTGAGTCGCTTGGACTACGAAGGATCAACCACAGCGTTGAACGCGAAGGCACCCCTGAAACACTTGGGATGATTGAAAAAGTTAAACACCTTGTTCGAGTAGAACAATAGTGATTTAGAAACCTAATAATGGTTATAAGATATGGAATTGCATAATCTAAAGCCCGCCAAAGGAGCAACCCACAAGGAAAAACGCATTGGGCGTGGAACCGGATCTGGCCACGGCGGCACCTCAACAAGGGGGCACAAGGGCGCCAAGTCGCGCTCGGGTTACTCCAAAAAGATTGGATTTGAAGGTGGACAGATGCCACTACAGCGTCGTTTGCCCAAATTTGGTTTCAAAAATCCGTTCCGCAAAGAGTATAAAGCAATCAATATTGATGTTTTACAAACACTGGCCGACAAGCACAATATTACTTCAATCGATGTTCAAACCCTTATCGAAGCAGGTCTGATTGCCAAAAAAGACCTAGTAAAGATCTTGGGTAACGGAACCCTAACCTCTAAGCTTGAGGTGAAAGCTCACGCTTTCTCTAAGAAAGCCGTTGAGGCAATTGAAGCAGTGCAAGGAACAGCCGTAAAACTATAACTTGATGAAATCTTTTTTTGAAACTTTAAAAAATATCTTTAAGATAGAGGATCTGAGAAATCGAATCCTCTATACTCTTGGGATATTATTAATTTATCGTTTGGGAAGTTATGTTGTGCTTCCAGGAATTGATCCTGCCCAATTAGGCGCATTGCAAAACCAAACTGCCGATGGCATTATGGGGCTGCTCGATATGTTCTCAGGTGGATCATTCAGCAGGGCATCAATATTTGCCTTGGGGATTATGCCATACATCTCGGCATCAATCGTTGTACAGCTGCTGGGTATAGCCATTCCTTACTTTCAGCGTTTGCAGAAAGAAGGGGAGAGTGGTCGTCGTAAAATTAACCAAATTACACGTTACCTAACTGTAATCATTTTGGTTCTTCAAGCGCCTACCTATTTGGCTAACCTACACGCGCAGCTTCCCGCTTCAGCATTTGCACTTAAAGGTGTTTATTTTACCATCTCCTCAACTATTATTCTTATTGCTGGTACTATGTTCGTCATGTGGCTTGGTGAAAAGATTACTGACAAAGGAATAGGGAATGGTATCTCGTTGATAATTATGGTTGGTATTATCGCTAGGCTTCCTTTCGCCTTGGTGGCTGAGTTTTTCCAGCGTTCCGAAGAGATGGCTGGAGGTCTTGTAATGTTCTTGGTGGAAATGATCATCCTGTTTATCGTATTCATGTTCTCTATTTTACTGGTACAAGGAACAAGAAAGATTCCCGTTCAGTACGCCAAGCGTATTGTGGGCAACAAGCAGTATGGTGGAGTAAGGCAGTATATCCCCCTAAAAGTTAACTCGGCTGGGGTAATGCCTATCATTTTTGCACAAGCCCTAATGTTTCTTCCAATGATGTTGGCAAGCTTCGACACTGAAACCACAACTGGTATAGCGGCTGCTTTTTCAGATTTTACCGGGTTTTGGTACAATTTCACGTTTGCCCTGCTAATCATTGCTTTCACTTACTTTTATACTGCTGTTACCATTAATCCGAACCAAATGGCAGAGGATATGAAGAAGAATGGCGGGTTTATACCTGGAGTAAAGCCTGGAAAGAAAACAGTTGAATTCCTCGACTCTATCATGTCGAAAATTACGCTGCCAGGTTCCATATTCCTTGCCCTAATCGCAATTCTTCCTGCCTTTGCAATGATTCTTGGTGTTAACAATCAGATGGCTCAGTTCTTCGGAGGGACATCACTGCTCATCATGGTGGGCGTTGTGCTTGATACCCTTCAGCAAGTTGAAAGCCACTTGCTTATGCGCCATTACGATGGTTTGATGAAAACCGGTAGAATAAAAGGTAAATCAGGGATGTAGAACCTGTTGTAAACGTTCTTTACAGAATGGCAATTACTAGAACGGAAGAGGAAATTGAGCTGCTACGGATTAATGCCGACTTGGTTTCGCTAACATTAGCAGAGGTAGCCAAACAGGTTAAACCTGGGGTTACTACCTTGGCTCTCGATAAGGTGGCAGAGGAATTTATCCGTGATCACGGAGCAGAACCCGGATTCCTAGGGTATAACGGTTTTCCTAATACCCTATGCACCTCAGTTAACGATGCCGTGGTGCATGGAATTCCATCCAATGCGGAGCTTAAGGATGGCGATATTGTTTCGGTAGATTGTGGTACGAAGTACCAAGGCTTTTATGGAGATTCAGCCTACACATTTGCTGTAGGAGAGGTATCAGCCGAAGTTAAGAAGTTGCTGCAAGTAACCGAGCAAAGCCTCTTCAAGGGCATCAATGAAGCAATTCATGGAAACCGAATTGGAGACATTTCAAGTGCCGTTCAGATGCATGCTGAGAATAATGGATTCTCAGTTGTTCGTGAGCTCGTTGGCCATGGATTAGGTCGAAATATGCACGAGAAGCCTGAGGTGCCGAACTACGGTAGCAGAGGGCGCGGTTCAAAGCTAGTTGAAGGTATGGTAATTTGTATTGAGCCCATGGTGAACATTGGCACCAAGCATATCTATCAGGAGGACGATGGCTGGACCATAAAGACATACGACCATAAGCCCTCGGCCCATTACGAGCTTACAGTAGTAATTCGCAAGGGAGAGCCTCAAGTGCTCTCAACCTTTAAATACATAGAGGAAGTTTACAAGTTATAACAAACTTAAATTGAATTATGGCCAAACAACCTGCCATAGAGAAAGACGGAACAATTATAGAAGCCCTATCGAACGCAATGTTTCGGGTAGAGTTAGATAATGGACACGTAATTACTGCCCATATCTCGGGTAAAATGCGTATGCATTACATCAAAATTCTACCGGGCGATAAGGTTAAGGTTGAGATGTCACCCTACGATTTATCGAAGGGGCGCATAACGTTCCGGTATAAGTAATTTTAACCGATAATAAGTAATTGCGATGAAAGTAAGAGCTTCAGTTAAAAAACGCAGCGACGATTGCAAAATCGTTAAGCGTAAAGGGCGTTTGTACGTGATTAACAAAAAAAATCCGAAGTTTAAACAACGCCAAGGATAATTTATTAACTTTGTACCCTAATTTTTTTAAGGAGATAATATGGCACGTATAGTAGGTGTTGATTTACCCAAAAACAAGCGAGGCGAAGTAGCGCTAACCTATATCTATGGTATTGGGCGAAGCAGTGCACGCAAAATCCTTGAGAGCGCAGGCGTTGATGCCAATGCCCATGTAAAGGATTGGACAGATGATAACATAAACAGTATCCGCGCAATACTTAACGAGAAGTATAAAGTGGAAGGTGAGCTGCGTTCAATGGTTCAGCTTAATATTAAACGGTTAATGGACATTGGTTGCTACCGCGGTATTCGCCACCGTATCGGTTTACCTGTTAGAGGTCAAAGCACCAAGAACAACGCTAGAACCCGCAAGGGAAGAAAGAAAACCGTTGCCAACAAGAAGAAAGCGACTAAATAGATCATAGGTTATGGCAAAGAAAACAGGATCAGCTAAGAAAAGAATTGTTAAGGTTGAAGCAGTAGGACAGGCACACGTTCACTCCTCGTTCAACAATATCATTGTTACCCTTACCAACAGCACGGGACAAGTTATTTCTTGGTCATCGGCTGGTAAAATGGGATTTAGGGGTTCTAAAAAGAACACCCCTTACGCAGCGCAAACCGCAGCTGGCGATTGCGCCAAAGTGGCTTACGATTTAGGACTTCGCAAGGTGAAGGTGTACGTTAAAGGACCTGGCTCAGGCCGTGAGTCTGCTATTCGTACCATTCACTCCGCTGGAATTGAGGTAACTGAAATAGTTGATGTTACTCCACTACCACATAACGGTTGTCGTCCTCCCAAAAGGCGCAGAGTATAATAATTTTGGTAGTAATATAGAATTTTAAAACTATTGAGGAATGGCAAGATATACTGGACCAACCACTAAGATTGCAAGAAAATTTGGGGAACCCATTTTTGGGCCAGATAAAGTTCTTGAAAAGAAGAACTACCCCCCTGGAATGCATGGCATCAACAAGAAACGTAAGAAAGTATCCGAATACGGCGTTCAGCTTCAAGAAAAGCAAAAAGCTAAATTCACCTACGGTGTGCTAGAGAAGCAATTTGCCAACACCTTCAAAAAGGCATCGAATATGCCTGGTGTAACTGGTGAAATTCTCCTTCAGCTACTTGAGTCTAGGCTCGATAATGTGGTGTACCGTTTAGGAATCGCCCCAACCCGTGCAGGAGCTCGTCAGCTAGTTTCGCATAGGCACATCACAGTGAATGGCAAGGTGGTTAACATCCCCTCGTACTCTCTTAAGCCTGGCGATTTAGTTGGTGTTCGTGAGAAATCAAAATCACTCGAAGTAGTAACAGAATCGTTAACTACCAACCGTTCATCAAAGTACTCATGGCTTGAGTGGGATGGTGATCAGCTCGTTGGTAAATTTATGAGCAATCCCGAGCGTTCGGATATTCCTGAGAATATTAAGGAACAGCTAATTGTTGAACTATACTCCAAGTAAAAACTAAACCGAATGGCAATTCTGGCATTTCAAAAACCCGATAAGGTAATTATGCTTGAATCTACCGATACTCTAGGTAGGTTTGAGTTTCGTCCTCTAGAGCCAGGCTATGGAATAACTGTAGGGAATTCCCTTAGACGAATACTTCTTTCGTCACTCGAGGGATTCGCCATCACATCCATCAAGATTTCTGGTGTAGACCACGAGTTTTCCGTTATACCTGGAGTGATAGAAGATGTTCCTGAAATAATCCTTAACCTAAAACAAATCAGGTTAAAGCGCATTGTTGAGGATGTAGAAGACGAGAAGGTTACCATATCTATTTCTGGTCAAAACGAGTTTAAGGCTGGATTCCTATCGAACTTTCTCACCGGCTTTAAGGTGCTTAACCCCGACTTTGTAATTTGCAGGATGGAGCCCGATGTGAAACTTGAGATTCAAGTGACCATCCGCAAGGGTAGGGGTTATATCCCAGCCGAGGAAAATAAAGAGGAGGATGCTGAGTTTGGTGTTATACCCATCGACTCCATTCACACTCCCATTAAGAACGTAAAGTTTGATGTTGAAAACTATAGGGTTGAGCAAAAAACTGACTACGAGAAGTTGGTGTTCGAAATCCAGACCGATGGAAGCATACATCCAAAGGATGCCCTTAAGGAGGCCGCTAAAATACTTATTTATCACTTCATGCTTTTCTCCGATGAGAAAATCACGCTGGATGCAGACGACAAGTTTGCCAACGATGAGTTTGATGAGGAAGTATTGCATATGCGCCAGCTCCTTAAAACCAAGCTAGTTGATTTGGATCTGTCGGTTCGAGCCCTAAACTGCCTCAAGGCAGCCGATGTGGATACCCTAGGCGACTTGGTAAGATTCAACAAAAACGATCTGCTGAAATTTAGGAACTTCGGTAAGAAATCGCTCACCGAGCTCGAAGATCTGCTCGATGCGATGAACCTATCTTTCGGCATGGATATTTCAAAGTACAAACTTGACAAGGAATAATTGCGATGAGACACAATAAAAAAGGAAATCATCTAGGACGTACAGCATCTCACCGTAAGGCAATGCTTGCTAATATGGCCGTGTCATTAATTAAGCACAAGCGTATTAAGACCACCGTAGCCAAGGCAAAAGCTCTTAGAACTTACGTTGAGCCCATTATTACAAAGAGTAAGAGTGATACCACTCATTCACGCAGAACTGTATTTGCATTTCTTAAGGATAAGTATGCAGTAACCGAACTGTTCCGTGAGATATCTGTAAAAGTAGCCGAAAGGCCAGGTGGATATACTAGGATTTTAAAGACTGGAACTCGTTTGGGAGATAATGCTGAGATGTGTATCATTGAACTAGTTGATTACAACACAACCTATGCTTCTGAGCAAAAGGCTGATAAAACAGTTGCAAAACGCACACGAAGAGGTAAAGCAAAATCGGCTGATGAGCCCAAGGCTACTGCCAAAAAGGAGGATACCGCTGTTAAAGAAGTAAATGAAGAGCCTAAAGCTGAGGCACAGGTAGAGGAGCCCAAGGCTGAGGATACAGCCAAAGACGCTGAAGAAGAAAACGCACAAGAGGATACCAAGTAGTAATTCTCTCACGTAGAGATTCTAAAAGGGATTGGCTTCGCTGCTAAATCCCTTTTTTTAACTAATTTTATCGGAGTTTTTTTAACTTTAAAATGTAAATGATATGGGACAAATTGTAAATGTACATGCAAGGCAAATCCTCGATTCGAGAGGAAACCCCACCGTAGAGGTGGACGTGCTAACTGAAAGCGGTTACTTCGGTAGAGCCGCTGTTCCCAGCGGTGCATCAACAGGTGTTCATGAGGCGGTTGAACTTCGGGATGGCGATAGTAGCAGATACCTTGGCAAAAGCGTACTGAGAGCAGTTGAAAATGTAAACACTACAATCGCTGAAGAAATAGTGGGTATGCACGTGCTAGAGCAGCAGCAAATTGACGAAACGCTTATTAAACTTGATGGTTCTGATAATAAGGCTAACCTAGGTGCCAACGCAATTCTTGGCGTTTCAATGGCTGTAGCCCATGCCGCTGCGCAGGTTACTCAGCAACCTTTATTCCGCTATATTGGAGGTGTTAACGCATGCACCCTGCCCGTACCAATGATGAATATCCTAAACGGTGGTTCACACGCCGACAACAGCATCGACTTTCAGGAGTTCATGATTATGCCCTTTGGAGCACCTTCATTCTCTGAGGGGCTTCGTATGGGAGCCGAGGTTTTTCATCACCTAAAAGCCGTCTTGAAAAAGCAGGGCTATTCAACCAACGTTGGTGATGAGGGTGGCTTTGCGCCAAACCTTAAGTCGAACGAGGAGGCAATCACTGTTATTCTCCAAGCTATTGAGAATGCAGGTTACCGCCCCGGCGAGGATATTTACCTTGCGCTCGACCCCGCTTCGTCGGAGTACTACCTACCCGAGGAAAAGGTATATCACCTGCACAAATCAACTGGTGACAAGCTAACTTCTGCCCAAATGGTTGACTACTGGAAGGATTGGGTTACGAAGTACCCCATCGTTTCAATTGAGGATGGAATGGGTGAAGATGACTGGGAAGGTTGGAAACTGATGAACAAAACCCTTGGCAATAAGATACAGATTGTGGGCGATGACCTGTTTGTTACCAATGTTAAGCGCCTCCAGCGTGGAATTGATGAGCAATCTGCCAACAGTATTCTGATAAAGGTTAACCAAATTGGTACGCTAACCGAAACCATCAACGCAGTGCGCCTTGCCGACGTTAACTCAATGACTTCGGTTATTAGCCATCGCTCTGGTGAGACAGAAGACACTACCATTGCACACCTTGCTGTAGCCTTGAATACTGGCCAAATTAAAACGGGTTCAGCCTCTCGCTCCGACAGGATTGCAAAGTACAACCAGCTGCTTCGAATTGAGGAGATGCTAGGATCATCGGCTCGTTACCTCGGTAAAAGCTTCAAGTTTTTGAAGTAATCCATATCACCTAAAAAATGGGCTCACTCCTTATGGGGATGAGCCCATTTTTTGTATCTTCACACGAAATAACAACTAAACCCTTGATGACACTTAGCGTACTTGTGCCCCATAGCGATATCCGAAATTGGATCTATTTGGTTAGCCGATCTTTCGTTAAGTTTACTTCTACTTGATTTCTCAATATGCAACAAGGAATGATGCAATACAGAAATACTTTAGTATCTTTATTGGTAAGCCATTTGTTTTAATGACAAAAAGACTGCTATACAAGATTTTGTTGGCCACGATTATAGTCGTGTTGCTTCCTGTTGCAACTATATCTGGAGAAAGGGTAATCCAGGTTGAAACTTTTAATATTGAGAGTGGTTTATCGAAGTCCAATGTAACCAGCCTTCTGCTCGATTCCTATGGATTCCTTTGGATTGGAACCCAGGATGGCCTGAACAGGTACGATGGGTACACATTTAAAGCCTATAGGAATAACCCGCTGAATGACAACTCGCTTAGTAATAATAGTATCTTGTCTATTTGTGAGGATAATGAGGGAAACCTGTGGGTTGGCACGTGGCGAGGGCTAAGCGTTTTCAATAGGAGAGACGAGTCTTTTGTAAACTATTATCACTACCCCAACGACCCGAAAAGCCTTAGTGGCGATAGAGTTTTTGAAGTATTCAAGGATAGGCAAGGTGCTATGTGGATTAAAACCTTGGATGCGCTCGATAAATTTGACCCCACCACTAACTCCTTTGTTCGGTACCCACACTATTCTGATCTTTTTACCTATTACTCCGATGTGAATGATTTTTCCATTTTTGAGGATAGCCAAAATAGGTTTTGGGTAGGCACGAAGGATGGATTACTGCTGTTTGATCGGAATAATGGAGATTTTAAGAGATATTACCACAACCCACAGGACGCGTACTCATTAAGCAGTAATCGGGTTACCAGCATAGTTGAGGATAGTGACAATAACTTGTGGATTGGAACATCGGATGGGCTCAACCTGTACTTGCCCCAAAGGGGTGGGTTTGCTAGGTATTTGAAAACGGCCAACAGGCAGGGGGTTAACGTGAATGTGCTTTACGTTAATAGTAAAGGCCTTCTCCTCATTGGCACTGAGTATGGGTTGGATAGTTTTAACCCGAGGACAGGTGAACTCACATCCTTTGTGAAGTATGCCAATGGGCAAGAGCTATACTCCTCTATTGTGAATTCAATAGTTGAGGATAACTCCCAAATTATTTGGGTTGGAACTCAGGCGGGTCTAGTAAAGTGGGACACCAAAAACCAAAAGTTTCAAAACTATTCCAAGGATCAGAACGGAGAGAACCTGTTTGCCAACAATACCATTGCATCTCTGTTTGATGATGGTAATTCAATATGGGTGGGCACCTGGGGAACTGGGTTGCATATATTTAACCCCAGAACAAACCGAGTTACATCGCATTACACCCGAGGCAAGGGATTCCCGTATACCATTGTCAACGATTTTGTGCATGTAATCCAGCAACTTGAGAGCGGCACCATACTGATTGGTACTAGGAATGGAATTCAGCAGTATCAACCCCGAAGCAAAACCTTTGTAGATTTTTTCGAGCTACATCAGGTCGATACCGATAATGTTTTTACTGAGAATAGGGTGTATGCCCTCAAGGAGGATGGTAAAGGTAATCTTTGGATTGCAACCCGCCTTGGATTGCATCGCTTTGACTATGAATCTTTACAGAGTTTTTACCATACGCCTTCTGATTCTCTCTCGCTTTCCTCAAGCGAAATTCATTGCATTGAGGTAGATGGGGATGATCTATGGGTAGGCACATTTAACGGGTTAAACAGGTTGGATTTGAACACCTTATCCATAAAGCAATTTCGAAGGGAGGACGAGTATAAGGCCGGAGGCCTTATATCGAACGATATCGTATCGCTTAAGCGCGACTCCAGGGGCTACTTGTGGGTTGGTACACCATCGGGGCTGCACAAGTTTAACAAGCACAGCAAACATTTCGACCTTTATACCGAATCGGATGGATTACCCAACAACTTAATTTATGCCATTGAGGAAGACGATCAGGGTAATATTTGGGTTAGTACCAACTGGGGAATTGCCATGTTAAATCCAGACACAGGTCAGATTACATCCTACTCTGTTAGCGATGGACTGCAAAGCTTCGAGTTTAATGTGGGGGCAAGCCATAAATCATCTACAGGGGAACTTTTTTTTGGTGGTATCCGAGGATTTAACTCTTTTCACCCCGACTCAATAATTCCGAATACCTGTATACCGCCCATAGCCATAACCTCTATTGAGTTTATTGGTTCCCATGGGCAGTATGAGGTATCAGTTAGCGGGAAAGATGAAATAGTTATAAGACAAGACTTCTCGCTGATCAACATTGAGTTCTCTGCTCTCGAATTTACCCAGCCACACAAAAATACATTTATGTATAAGCTCGAAGGGCTAGAGGACGAGTGGATTAACTTAGGAACAAAGCGTTCGGCCACTTTTTCGAACTTGAGAGAGGGGACTTATATTTTTAGAGTGAAAGGGGCCAACTGCGATAATGTATGGAACAACGAAGGCGTGTCGTTGCGAATTGTGGTGAAAACCGATTTCTGGAAGTCACGATCTATGCTTTGGTTATATGGCGTACTATTTGTGTTTTCAATAATACTTTTCTTAAGATCTAGGACAAGAAACTTGAGGAAAACCAGCAGGTTGCTTCGCGAAAGAGAACACACCATGTCGGAGGTAGAAAAACAGAAGGAGGCGCTTATAATTCAAAACAAAAGCATTACCGATAGCATTAATTATGCCAAGCGAATCCAAGAGGCGCTTATCCCTACCGAGAACCATTTTAGGCAAATACTACCCGAATCGTTCATCCTCTATATGCCAAAGGATATTGTAAGTGGCGATTTCTACTGGATTAATGAAACAGAAAATAAAATTTTTGTTGCCGCTATAGACTGCACTGGCCATGGCGTGCCGGGTGCCTTCATGTCGATCATTGGGGTTGAACTCCTCAGAAATATTACCAACGTACTGGGCATAAACGATGCAGCCGAAATTTTAAATCGCCTCGACAAGGGTGTGCATGATACCTTTTCAAAAGGGGGGGACGATTACGTAACGGTTAAGGATGGGATGGACGTTTCGTTCTGCGTTATTGATAAGGAGCAAAGCGTTATGCAGTTTGCCGGTGCCTTTAGCAACCTATACCTTATTCGCGATAGTAAGATTATTGAGGTTAAGGGCGATCGTTTTTCGGTTGGAACGGGTGGCGATCTGGATAAGCCTTTGTTTAACAGCCATCTTATACCTATTCAGCCCGAGGATATGATTTATCTGTTTACCGATGGCTATGTTGATCAGTTTGGCGGCCCCGAAGGGAAAAAATACAAGTTTCGTCGTTTCCGCCACCTATTGCTAAATATCCATAAGTATCCGCTCGATATTCAGCGAAAATACTTGCTGGGTAGCATTAACGAATGGAGGGGAAAACTTGAGCAGGTAGACGATATACTAATTATCGGGATTAAGCCTGACCTCAAATAGCTAGCCTTTAATCAATTGTGCTTCTTTGTGAAATGAATACTGCTTCAAAGCTCCTTAATCAACTCGTAAAACTTATGCTTGTGGTATGCCTTGTAATATGCTTTGGCATATGCCATCATCCTCCTGTTACAAATTACTCACTAGTATTGCCTACAACAAACATCGATACGGTATACTTGAGAAATGTGCTGTTGGGTAATGTCGATTATGCTCACGACTCCAACTTTGTTAGGGTAGACCCAAAGTATGCCTACCGATCAATTTATCTAGAGCGGAATACATACAATGCATTTGTTGATATGCACAATGCAGCTGCGGCCGATGGAGTGGATCTGAAAATACTTTCGGGTGCAAGATCGTTTGAGTATCAAAAAAGAATTTGGGAACATAAATGGGCATTATCAAAAGACAATCAACCTGATATTCAAAAGGCAACAGATATACTGAGGTATAGCGCAATGCCGGGCACCTCTCGCCACCATTGGGGTACCGATATCGACATAAATAGTTTGAGTAATGCCTATTTTGAGCGTGGCCGAGGGCTCAAGGAATACACCTGGTTATTGGAGAATGCTGGACGATTTGGCTTCTGTCAAGTTTACACAAGCAAAGAGAATACCAACCGCACTGGTTACGAAATGGAGAGGTGGCATTGGTCTTACCTTCCTGTTGCCGCCGCTTACACCAATCATTACGCTCGAATGATAGGATACAAAGATTTAGTAGGCTTTTCAGGTTCCCATGTGGCTCCCGATTTACAAGTTGTGGAACGTTACGTGTTAGGCGTTGCGGAGTGCAACTTTCCGCTCCTACTTAAGTAGATTTTTCATCTTCTGAATAAGCACCTCAATTTGGAATGGCTTGCTGATGTAGTCGTCCATTCCGGCTGCTAGACACTCCTCCTTGTCGCCCAGCAAAGCATTGGCCGTAATGGCAATGATTGGGGTATGCGAGTTGGAGCTGGCCTCAATTTCCCTTATCTTTTTGGTTGCCACTATCCCATTCATAATGGGCATCTGTATGTCCATGAGGATAATGTCGAAGCGGCTTGTCCCAAACTTGTCCAACGCTTCCTTACCATTGTTGGCGATGTCGATATTCTTAACCAGCTTCTTGAGGCTAAGCACAACAATCTTTTGGTTTATTAGGTTGTCTTCAACAAGTAAAACATTCGCATTTTCAAGTTCAACCGCTTTGGAAATTGGCGCGTCCATACTTAGGTCAGACTCATGCGTGGCTGCAGGCTTAGGTTTTGGCGTAACAACTTCTGTGTCGCTAGTAGTTACATTAAGCGTGTAAGGGAATGAGAATGCTGCATCTTCAGCACTCAGGGCAATTTGCAGCTTTCCACCGTTACTTTCGATAAGCTTTTGTGTAATGGAGAGTTCAAGCAGGTCGATATACATCTGCGTGCTTGCTGAGGTTAACGTCGATTCGTTGGTTATAAACAGGTTGTGCCCCTCGTTGAGCGGAAGAAGGATTGGCTTGTTGCTACTCACCTCAACGCTAAGCTCTATGCTGTCTTTAACCTCCCTGATCTTGCTTACCTTTATGGTAACATTAGCTTTGCTACTGCTTCTGTTCTTTAGGATACTCTCAATTAGGTTGAGAAAAATTTGCTTAATCCTAACGGGGTCGCCGATTAGGCTTTGAGGGATCGAGTCGTCAATTTTAAGAGAAAAAGCTGTTTGGTTAGAATTTTGGGTTGAGAATAGCTTGATGGTGCTATTGATGGTGCTGTATAGGTTGAAGTTGATGTTTATGCTCCCCCGTTCCTTAATATCAACATTTGAGATCTCAACCATACTGTTCACCACGTTAACCAAGTTGTTGGTTGATGCGTGAATAGTATCAATTAAATCCTTTTGCTTCTCGTCGTTTGAGATGTTTTCTAGGATGTTTGCAACAACCATTATGTTGTTTAGCGGTGTGCGAATTTGATGCGATAGGTTAGAGATGAAATCCTCTTTGAGTTTGAGCGTGCTCTCTTGATCGAGGAGTTGTTTCTCAAGCTGGTTGTGTATATTAACCCTAATAAAATCAATTAGAGTGATGTGAATTAGGGACAATAGGTATATGGTAGAGCCAATTATTTTAAGGTTGATAGGGAGTTCGGCTAAACCAGGCAAAAAGCTAAATGGGATGAAAAGGGTTGCCAGATAAAGAACCCCAAAGAATGACGAGAAAAGTCCTCCTTTACTATGTCCAAGGACACCAACGGTAATCAAGGGAAGAACACTGAAACTAAGAATGCCTATAGCTGTATTTTCTATGGTAACAAGCAAAAACAGTAGGGCAAACCCCGATGTAATAACAAAACCTTGCCTCAGCTCATTGACCAGTATGTTCTTAGCAGTAAAAATTTGGATGACAACGAGAATTATGGTTGTGCCAAGCATTGTAAGTCCTTGAGTGGGTTTCGCTGTTATGAAAAGAACAACCGATAGGACAAGAAAGAATACGGATGTAATGCTGCTGGTAATGCTAACCAGCTGCACTTTGCTTAACTGCTCCTTCTCCTGAATGTTTTTAGGTGATATTGAAAGTAACGCTAAAAGTCGATTGGCTAGGTTCATGCCTTGTTGGTTTAGTATTATTTTAAAACTAAAAATCAATAAGCAATTCTAAAGCACTGCATTACTGATTTTTGAAGATGCCAAGCAATAAGAAACAGATATGTCTATTCAATGCTAAATATATAAAAAAAAACATTAATGTATAGGGTAAACCGTTAAATCATTAACATATTCGAGTGATAAGCTACTCTAATAAAATTTTTAGCAAAGAGTAATTTTTCAAAGAGCTGTAGGCACAAAAATACTTAACTTTGTACATAGTGTTGGCAAGGTTTTGATGAATAGCTGATTCTGTGTGGTGATTGGCGAAAAAAAAGCTACAGCGAACTAATATCTCTTTCCTATTATCCATATATTTGTTAAAGCATCAATTTTACAATATATTTGAAAAGAGAAGAGATGCACTAACTTCAAACCCTTTTCAGTTCACGCATGGCTTGGCATTGGTTTGGTTGCTGCTATTTTGAGTGTTGAATATAATATTTAAGTACAGTGAAAAAGTATAAATCCATTATTGCAACTGCAATAGTTGTATCCTTACTAGGGGGGTGTTATCTCAACGATTTTGAGAATATTGATAAGGTTACCGTTGAGCCCATTTCACCCTCATTTGGGTTCCCTTTGATTAACTCATCCATTTCGATTGCTGATCTGCTTGGCGCCGTTGATTCATCTGATTTTGTTGAGGTTCGCGACGACCTAATATTCTTAAAGTTTTCGCAAAGCATGGGTTTTGATGTTGATGTGAATGCCTTTAGGGTGCCCGATAAGAACTTTACAAGCGTGTTGCCCATTTTGCCAAGTGCTAGTTCATATGAGTTTTACTATCCCGATTACACAACCATCGAGAACGAATCGGAAATTAAATCGATTGAGCTTAAGGCGGGCACACTCGTTGTTGAATTTGAAAGAGATTACTTGGGTGATGATGTAGATGTTAGGCTGGTGCTTCGCTCACTTTCCAACCCACAAAACCCCGATAGTGTAGAGTTTGTTCCCGACTGGAGTGCCAACCCCTATCGATCCGTACACTCACTGGATCTTACAGATGCAGTGCTAACCCTAAGTGGCGAAGACCCAGACTCGCCTGGCAGTATGATGTACAATACATTTTTCTATGCCATAGAGGTTCAGTCCACCGGGGCAACTATAGGCCAGCTCACAACCAATGTTAACTTTTCTTCAATTGACTTTAAACGATTCACAGGGCTTATTCGCCAGGGTATTGATCTGCCCGCACAAGAGATTGAGCTGGATGCCTTTTCGCTGATTGCCGATGGGAAACTTTACCTGTCTAATCCAACCTTAAAACTTGGTATTGGTACATCATATGGCGCACCCGGTTCGATTGAGATTAGTGAGTTTATATTTGCCAAGCAGAATAACGAGCTATTTCTTGAGAACGTGCCAAACCCTCCCGATAACACTTTCCTTATAGGTGAAGCCAAAAAGAACTACTTACCCGTGGCCACACAAACGCAGCCTTGGGTAGAGCAGTCGTATGTGCTTAGTGGCGAAAACTCTAACCTAGATGAGGTGTTACCCTTTGCCCCAAGCAAAGTGTCGGTAAAAGGAAAGTATCAGCTAGGCGACTACCTCGGTACTTTCGACGACCTGCATAACTTCTTTGTGCTAGACACCAGTTCCCTCAAGATGAATTTCGACATCGAGATTCCCCTCGAGGGAAGTATTGAAGGATTGACCTTTGAATATGAAATGTTCGATTTCTCATTTCCTGATATCGATAGCATATTTGTATCCGATTCAGACTCTGACATTGCCATAAATATTGAGGAGTTTGACTACACCGTGGAGTTGCTAATGAAGACCACCAACGAAATTCCTTTGACTTTTGGGCTACAGGTTGCGTTTAGCGAGCAGGGTAATGTTGTCGACTCACTATTTAACAATGTTATGGCCGAAAATATTATCCTAAGTCCAAATGTCGATGGCCAGGGTAATCCTACAGAGGCTTCGGAGAAACTAACCAGCGTTAAGCTTTCAAAGGATAAGTACAGTCGGATTGCTAAGGCCGATAAGCTAAGGCTGCTACTACACCTCGATACAGGAACAAACGAGCAGCGAGAAGTGCTTTTTAAAGCATCGCAGAAGTTGGGTATACAGATATCCATTAAATTCGACCTGGAGATATCTCCAGGGGTTTAATCCGTTTTTTGATTTGGCTACCGATTCTATAACATTTTAAGCATAGATTGTGAAAAGAATAGCTGTTGTAATTCTATTGTTAGCAGGAGGGATAGGGGCTAAGGCCCAGTCGGAACTTACATTCCCATTTATGGGCAATGTGTTCCAAAATACCTACCTTAATCCTGCAGTAAAGACAGAACATTCGGTAAGTATTGGCTTGCCGGCTCTGTCGTCTATCCAATTCCAAATGATCCATAACGGGTTTGTTCCCCACTCATTCTTAAAGATTGAGGGTAACACACTGCGGATTATTCCCGATAAACTCGACGGTCAGCTACGCAACCGGAATATGCTTTTTGCCAATGCCGATTTGGACTTGTTTCACCTCAAGCTAAGGATCCAAAACTGGGATGTATGGTATGGCATTAGGCAAAACCACGAGGTGGCCTTATTCTACCCCAAGTCAATGATCAGCCTTTTAATTGCAGGTAATGCGCAACCTGACGAGAGCAATATGGATTTAACTCCCCTTGGTGTCAATGGTTCGCTATACCGTGAGCATACTCTTGGTGCATCAACCGATTGGGGGAGGTGGACCTTTGGCGGAAGGGTAAGCCTGCTGCATGGGTTAACCAATGTATTTTTTAAGCCTCAAAGGCTTGAGGTATCAATTGAGGACGATATGTACGCCTTGGGTGTTAACTCCAATGCCACCCTAAAAACTTCTGGCATACCAGGCGATTCGTTAACCAATATCAATATTGATTTGTTTAAAACCTCTGAAGATATTAGCATTGGCAGCTTTGCTGATTTTAGGAATTTTTTAGAGGATAATTATGCGGCAAACTACCTCACCCGTTTCCGTAATCCTGGATTTGCGCTTAGCGGAGCAGTTTCGTATAAGTACGATTCACGAACCACCTTTACCTTTGCTTTTAGCGATTTGGGATTTATATCATGGCGAGATAGCACCAAGTCCTTTAGTATAAACGGCCAGTATGAGTTTAAGGGACTCGATCTTCTGTCTGAGGCGCTGGCTGGTAACGAAGTTTCGAGCGACACTCTAATCAAAGATTTTGTAAGCAACTTCGATACTCAAGAGGATTTTGGGTTCTCATACCGTACATGGCTTCACCCTAAGTTCTACCTTTCGGCTTCGTATCAGCTGGCTCAACGAACCCATGTTGGAGTTAATCTATATGCAGTGGTTAACCGAAGGTTGTACCCTGCATTCACCGTTGGAATTACGCAGGGGCTAGGTAGAGTATTTAACGTTGCGTTATCAGCTTCTATGAATCAGCGTACCCTGTCGAACATAGGTTTCGGTTTGATGGTAAAACCTGGGCCATTCCAATTCTATCTGTTAGCCGATAACCTTTACGCTCCCCTGGTCGATCCGCTAACATTTACCAATGTGAACCTGCGCGTTGGCGTTAATATGGTGTTTGGTAGGGTTAAAACCCCACAAGGGTTGCCCTATAAGTAATTGATGAATTCAAATATGATTATTCGTTGCCATGAATAGAATATTTTTAAAAACCATTTCGGCGATTGTCCTGCTAGCCTCATTGAGCTTGGTTCAAGCACAAACATCGTTTGAGCCTGAGAATCTTGGAAAGAATATCAATAGCGAGTATTCCGAGATTAATCCCGTGTTGTCATGGGATGGGCAAACGCTTTTCTTTAGCAGGGTTAACCACCCCGAGAATAGGTACGGAGTAAGCGGAAGCCAGGATATCTGGTTCTCGCGGATGCAAGACGATGGCACTTGGGGCAAAGCGTCTCGGCTGCCAAACAAGGTCAATGTTGGTCAGTACAACGCTATACTCTCGGCCCTCGACGATGGCAAGTCGTACCTTATACTTGGCCGATTCAATAGGTCGGGCAAGCAATGGATCACGCGTGGATTTTCAATTATTGAGCAGATCGGTGAGAACGAGTGGAGCACCCCAAAGAAAATTAAGGTGAAAGCCTTTACCCGATTGAACAAGGGGAGAACCGTGTCGGCCTATATGACCCCCGATGGAGAGTTGCTTTTCATCACCTTCTCAACCTATCCCAATAGCCGAAGGCTTTCGATGTACGTATCGCATAGGAAGAAGGATAACGTATACTCTCGACCTAAATCGGTGAGTGGTGGTGCAAACAACGCCATGGATCCTCGCACCATCGAGTCGCCTTACCTAAGCAACGATAAGAACAGAATTTATTTCTCGGCCGATTATACGGCAGGTCGTGGGAACAACAATATTTACTATGCCGACCGGGTGGATAATGAGTTTAGGCGTTGGAGCACTCCAGCAGCAGTTACCGATACAATTAATACATCGAACTGGGAGGCATATTTTAAGATGAATGCCAACGAGAGCTGGGCATACTACAGCTCCATTACCAATTCCTTTGGCAAGTCGGATATATTTAGAGTTAAAATTTTCGAAGAGCGCCCGTTCCTTAAGGTGTCGGGTTTAGTGCTTAATCAGGCCGATCAAACCCTCATGATGTCCGATAAGGATTATAATGTTTTAATTAACGGCGAAGAGTTTGATGGTTTAAATCTCGATCGTGGCTCTGCATCGTATGAGATGTTGCTCCCATTGGGGCAGGCCTATTCAATTCAGCCTGTAATGGAGGGGTGGAATGGAATATCGGCCAGTATGGATCTAACCGATGTTAGGGAGTACTCCGAGACGAAGCTTAATCTTTACTTCTCGTCCATACCGTTTGTTCAGGTTAAGGGTAAAATTGTTGATTCGCATACCCAGGAGGTCATCTCAACTAGCCACAATCCCAAGGTGCTAATCAATGGCTTGCCATCCGACTCCATAGTATTCGATCAGTTCTCAAGCTCATTCCAGGCCCTTTTGCCCCTTGGCGAGGCCTATACCTTTAAGGCCGATGTTAAAAACTTCTCCTCATCGGCTGTAGTGGTTGACGTAACCGAGGAGCTATCGTTTGTTGAGCATGAAGTTACCCTGCTTGTAACTCCTCATCCTTGGGTTGAACTGCGTGGTAAAGTGTTAGATAACAACTCGCTAACACCTATTACCTACGAGGCCGATCCAAAGATTATAATTAATGGCCAGGTTGTCGATACCGTTTCTATTGATCCGGTTACCGGCGATTACACACTACGCCTGCCCTATGGTACGAACTATGTGGTTGGGGTGCAGGCCAAGGATTATAGAGTTATCGAAAACCCTATCGACCTTACATCGTACACTAGATTTGCCTCCATTCCACAGAACTTATATGCCGAGAGGCTTGATGCCAACATGGTGACCCTAAGCGGAAAAATTATCAACACCAAAACGGGCAAACAGCTCGAGGCTGGATATCATGTTAAGTTCAGGGTTAATGGAGTGGAAACGCCAGCCTTTGTGTACGATGAGGCTAACGCCAGCTATACACTCAGATTGCCCATTGGATATAACTACGACCTAACGCCCAGCGTAATGAATTTTTACAACCGATTCGAACCTGTTGATCTTACCAGCGCAGCTCCAATGACCAAGATTACTCGTAATTTCTATGTTACGCCAATTGAGGTGGGGCAGTCGGTTGATATTGAGAATATCTACTTCGAAACGGGTAGGGCAAGCCTTAAGCCCGAATCGTTCAGGTCGCTTAGCGCCCTAATCGAATTCCTGAATGAGTATCCAAATGTTAGGGTTGAGATTGGAGGGCACACCGATAATGTAGGCTCTGCAGAGGTCAATCAGCGTATTTCGGAAGAGAGGGCAAGGTCTGTTGCCGATTATGTTCGAAATAATGGAGTATCGCCCGACAGGGTTGTATCTAAAGGATATGGTTTTACCAAACCCAAGGCCAGCAACAGAACTGCCGATGGGCGGGCCCAGAACCGAAGGGTGGGCTTTACCATTGTGGGAATTTAATTTTTATCTATAGCATAAGCTTTAGGAGGGGAGTGCTGTAAAGTGCACCCTCCTAATTTTTTGCAACTCAATTCAGATTAAGCGAGTATGAAATCGAGTAAACTAAAAAGGCACGAAGAAATTTTTAATAGTACATCGCATGCTGTTGGTGTGCTAATAGCCATTGCATGCACTGCAATTGTGGTTGTTCGTGCTGCAATGTATGGCGATGCATGGCACATAGTTAGCTATAGCATATTTGGTGCAGGAATGATTACCCTTTATACCGCTTCTACTCTTTTTCATAGCGAGAAGAACGTTAGGCGGAAGTACCACCTTAACACCTTCGACCACTCCTCCATTTACATTCTTATAGCAGCAACCTACACCCCGTTTACCCTGGTGGCCATCAGGGGACCGCTTGGTTGGGTGTTGTTTGGTATTATATGGGGTTTGGCAATAGCCGGGGTGGTGTTTAAGGTTTGGTTCTACAGCCACAGGTGGCGAAACGTATCGGCCTTCCTGTATGGTGCAATGGGGTGGATGTTTATTATGGCCATTGGGCCTATAGTGCGCAATTTGCCCACCATTTCACTGGTGTTTCTGCTGGTGGGGTGCGTAACCTATTCGCTGGGAATATTCTTTTATATTAGGCGCGACATTCCGTTTGGGCATGGCATTTTCCACCTATTTGTGCTTGGCGGGAGTATATGCCATTTCTTTTCCCTAGTGTTTATGGTTTAGCTATTTAGCAAGCAGCTCCTTTACCTTGCTAGCTATCGATTTCCCTTCGGCTTTTCCGGCGAGAGCCTTGGTGGCAATACCCATAACTTTTCCCATGTCTTGTGGCCCATTTGCCCCCACCGATTGAATAATTGCCTTTACTTCAGCAGTCAGCTCCTCGTCGGACAGCATGCTGGGGAGGAACTCTTCTATCACAGCGGCTTCGGCCAGCTCCTTTTCGGCCAGCTCGGGTCTGTTTTGCTGCTGGTATATTTCTGCCGAGTCGTTACGCTGCTTTGCCTGCTTTTGCAGCAGTTTAAGCTCTGCTTCTTGGGTAAGCATGTCAGTCCCTCCTTTTTCGGTTTTGGCAAGCATAATAGCGCTTTTTATCGACCTTAATGCTTCTAGCCTTACTTTGTCCTTGGCAACCATTGCTGCCTTTATTTCTTGGCTTATGCGTTCTTCGAGTGTCATGTCAACTGTTTTTTTTATAGGTACTGAGTTGTCTGCTAATCTACGTTATCGTGAAGATAAGCGTTGTCGTTTCTCAGAAAGATATCGCCATCCTCCTGATTCAGCGTGTAACGCGAAACATTTGGCTTTTTCGATAGCGTTGAGTCGTCAAGCTTAATGTTTTTGCGTTTGTATGCGGGTATCTTCTCCATCTGATCAAAACTGTCCTTCGTTGGGAGGGGGGTAGGTTCCGAGCGCATCACCTGTCCTTTAACCGCAGGCTTTGCCTCGGTAGATTTAGGGGTAACGGTGGAAACCTGAAAGTCGAGCTCATCGTCAGCGCTTGGCTCTGACTCCAAGTTGTAGAGTTTGTCGTCTTGTGTAAGATCGAATTCAATAACCCTTTGGTACTTGTCGGTCTTTGGCTTTTCCTTTTTGGGTGGGGCAGCAGGCTTCTCTTTTATCTCGAATAGGGGTTGCTTAACCTCCCTGTTGGTTGATACCTCCCCGTCGAGAGGAATAACATCTACCTTCTTTTTGCGGGCGTAAAGCTCGGGGATACTGTTGGTGCCAAACCCTGTTGCAATGATGGTTACGTTTAGGTTCTCTTCAAGCCTGTCATCGGTTCCGTTACCCCAAATTAGGTCGGCATCTTCACCGGCAGCAGACTGAATGTAGTCAGTTATCTGACCCACCTCGTCCATGGTTATTTCATGCACACCAGAGGTGATGTTTAGCAAGATATTTCGAGCGCCCGAGATATCGTTGTTGTTTAGTAGGGGTGAGGATAGGGCCTCTTCTACCGCCTTTATAGCTCTATTCTCGCCCGATGCCATAGCCGACCCCATGATGGCCACACCGCTGTTGGTCATTACGGTTTCTACATCGGCAAAGTCCACGTTTATATAGCCATGCACAGTTATGATTTCGGCAATACCCTTGGCCGCAATGGCCAGCACATCATCGGCCCGTGAGAAAGCCTCTGATATTCTAAGGTCGCCATAAATTTCCCTAATCTTCTCGTTGTTAATAACCAGAAGTGAGTCTACATGCTTTTCCAACTCCTCAATGCCCTCCATTGCTTGAGCAATGCGACGTTTTCCCTCGTTACGGAATGGGATGGTTACAATGGCCACGGTGAGTAGCCCTAGCTCCTTGGCTGCTTTCGCAATTATTGGAGCCGCTCCAGTTCCCGTTCCTCCGCCCATACCGGCCGTAACGAACACCATCTTGGTACCATCGGACAGAACATCAATTACATCCTGGATGTTCTCAATGGCAGCTTGCTTGCCTATCTCGGGCTTATTGCCCGCCCCGCGTCCTTCGGTAAGCGAGGACCCGAGCTGGATTTTGTTCTGCACTGGGCTGTTCTCGAGGGCTTGTCCATCGGTATTGCAAACCACAAAATCAACATCCTTAATTCCCAGCTCAAACATATGGTTTACGGCATTGCTCCCGCCTCCACCCACACCAATTACCTTGATAATTGATTTTTTGTAGGTTGGCAAATCGAATGGTATTAGCTCTTCACTCATGGCAATGTGTTTTGTCGTTGTTCTTATCTTATAAAACTCTTTTGCATTGAAATGGTTTACATCACGGAATCGTTCTCCTCGAAAATCTCGGTGAACTTACGCTTAAACCGATCGAGCAGGTTGTTCCTTTTAATATCCTTTGGAGCAATTTCGGCCTGCTCTTCTTCTATCCCCTTGGCCTTGTTCTCCTTATCCATTTTTTTGCAGGTTTCGAGCTGCTCAAAGCCCTTAAGCACCAGCCCAATGGATGTTGAGTAGGTGGGTGAGTTTATCTCCTCGTCGGCATCGGAGGTTAAGTGCTCGTTGGGATAGCCAATCCGAACATCGAAACCGGTTTTAAACTTCACCAGCTGCGACAGATGCCTTAGCAGTGCACCACCACCGGTAAGCACTATGCCTGCGCTTAGCTTATCGGCGTAGCCAGAATTTTCTATCTCAAAAGCAACGTAGTCGATAATCTCCTCCATACGGCTTTGGATGATGTATGCCAAGCTTTTAAAGGATATCTCCTTGGGCTCCCTGCCGCTAATGCCGGGGATGGTTACAATTTTGTCCTCGGGGGCAATGTCGCCAAGGGCTGAGCCAAACTGCACTTTTAGCTGCTCTGCCTGACGGAGCAGGATGGAGCACCCCTCCTTGATGTCGTTGGTAATAACGTTGCCACCAAATGGAATAACGGCGGTATGCCTAATTATGCCATCGAAGTAAACGGCCACATCGGTGGTGCCACCTCCTACGTCAACCAGCACAACCCCCGCCTCTTTCTCGTCCTCGGTGAGCACTGCCTCTGCAGAGGCG
This sequence comes from Perlabentimonas gracilis, assembly GCF_011174675.1. Lineage (GTDB taxonomy): Bacteria > Bacteroidota > Bacteroidia > Bacteroidales > Tenuifilaceae > Perlabentimonas > Perlabentimonas gracilis. The sequence goes on from NZ_JAANIG010000010.1 coordinate 82,430, forward strand.
ATGGGCTCAAGGATTAGCTCGTTTACAACCAAGTCGACACGGTTTACGCACTTCTCAATGTTTTTGGCTGAGGCCGTTTGTCCTATTACGATATGGAAATTGGCCTCGAGCCGTTTGCCCGACATGCCGATGGGGTTCTTTATCCCGCCCTCGTTGTCGACAATAAAGCTTTGGGGCAATACATGTAGTATCTCCTCGCCAATATCGGTTGGTAGCTTGTACATATCCTCAATCAGGTCGTTCACATTTTCGAGTGTAATAATTTCGTCGGCAGCGGTTAGGTTAATACTGCCTCTGTTTTTTACGCTACGGATATGCTGACCGGCAATACCCACGTACACATCGTTGAAGATGATGCCAGATTTCATCTGCACATCCTCAACAGTACGCTGGATTGAAGCCACGGTCTCCTCGATGTTGAGCACCATTCCTCGCTTTATGCCCGTTGACTGCGCCTTGCTGTGCGATACTACCTGAAGTTTACCGTTGGGGCTTTTTTTACCAATTATTGTAACCACCTTGGTTGTGCCAAGGTCAATTGCTGCTACATACTCGTTTTGTTGTGCCATAATATTATCGTTTTGAACATACTATTTGATTCTTATACTTTAGGTTAATTTCCTTGTACTTATTCCATCCCTCCTCGGGCAGTGCCCTTTCGTAAAAGAGTTTTAGCTTGGCCAGCTTGGTTTGGTAATCGTCAAGTGAACCCATGATTACTGTGTGAGGGCCAACTCTTGGGATAAGCTCAATGTGGCTAGGGTTGTCAACATAAACTTGGGTAATTTGTGCTCTCCAAAAGGGGTCGCTATTTACATACCTGGCAAAATCGAAAAGTTGACAAATAAGCGGTGTTTCGGTTGGTCTTTTTCCGCTAGCCCATTTCATGATTTGAATATTCGGCTCTATTTTAAAGGGTTCCGAAATGTTTCCGTTTACCACCAGCACATGCGATGTGAATTTGTTGGATAAGGGCAGAGTCCTTCCCTCCACATCGATGTAGTAGCTTTGGCCTTGGCGGTTAATTATTCGTACTATAGGTTTCCTCTGCTCAATATCAATAGATATACTTCCATTTATGGTTTTGTACACCTCCGCTGTCTTAACTGCCTGCATGGCGCCAAGCCTTTGCTCAATTTCGTGCGTGTTAATCATCGACAGGGGAATGCCTATGAGGTTGGAGTGTTCCCGCTCAATTGTTTTTAGCACGTCGGCTTTGGTAACAAAAGCATTGGTAAGGCTGTCGGCAATGTTAATGTTAATGGTTGAGCATGTAACCATACTCGATCTGCTTTTGGCAAACGATAGGGCAACTATTAGGTATATGCCTACTAGCAGCCACTTGGTGAAATTCCACAGTACAATTTTCCATCTCTTCATACTACTTCCCCTCCCTTTCCTTTAGTAGTTTCACAATCTTGGGAACCTCCCTGTCGATACTGCCTGCTCCCATAGATATTAATACATCAATTTCGGAACTTTTTAGATGGTTTTGGAGTTGGCTTAGGCTTACGAGATGTTTATTGCTTATGCTGATATTTTTGTAGATTATTTCCGATGTAACCCCCTCGATGGGTAGTTCACGTGCAGGGTATATGTCGAGCAGAATAACCTCATCGAGTTTGCTTAGGCTTTGTGCAAACTCAGCGGCAAAGTCTCGTGTTCGGGAGTAAAGATGTGGCTGAAATATCCCAGTAATATGCCTGTTGGGAAACATTTCCCTAACCGACCCTATGGCAGCATTTAGCTCCTCGGGGTGATGTGCGTAATCATCAATATATATGGAGTTTCCTTTGAACTGCAGGTCGAATCTACGAGCTATCCCTTTAAATGTTTTAAACCCCTGCCTTAGCTCGCTTGTTTTAATGCCCCAGACAAGTGCTGCCGCTGCTGCTGCAATGGCGTTCTCCACGTTGTATCTTCCTAGCACGCCCAGCTCAATATTCTTAATAATCTCGAAAGGGGTTTGCAGGTCGAATTGGTAGTGGCCATTGGTTCCCTGGATGTTGCACGCACAAAAATCGGCTTCTTCGCTAACCGAGTATGTGTAAACGTTTATGCTTTTGTTACCCTTAGCAATATCCTCAAGACCCTTCTTAACAATAAGCACTCCGCTTGGAGTAATGTTGGTGCAAAAATCGGCAAAGGCTTTTTTTACCTCATCGTGGCTGTTGTATATATCTAAATGGTCGGGGTCGATGGATGTGATAATGGCAAGCTGCGGGTTGAGGCTTAAAAAACTTCTGTCGAACTCATCGGCCTCAACCACCATACGCTTTGCGCCAGTATCGGCTAGTACTATGTTGCTATTAAAGTTTCTCGATATTCCCCCCAGAAACGCGTTGCAACCCTGTGGGGTTTGTACCATTAGGTGAGCCAGTAGGGTTGAGGTGCTGGTTTTTCCGTGTGTTCCGGCAATGGCAGCTGTGCTGTAGCCGTTGGTAATCATACCCAGCGCTACGGCTCTTTTCTTGAGCGTGTAGCCGTTGTAGCTGAAATACCTTAGCTGGCTATGGGTGCTTGGCACCGCGGGGGTGTAAACTACCAGCGTATCGTCGGGCGTGTTGATATATTCACTGGGAATATTCGTAATGCTATCCTCGAAATTGACAACAATGCCCTCCTTGTTCAGGGCCTCAATTAGGGGCGATGGAGTGCTGTCGTAACCAGCAACAGTAAGACCACAGTTTCTGAAGTAGCGTGCAAGGGCGCTCATACCAATGCCGCCAATGCCTATAAAGTAAACGCGCCTTATGTTGTCAAACTGGTTCATTCTGTATACAAAGTTTTGTTACAATTTCGATATCTGCAAACGGTTATAAATAAAGTTATTATAAAGATTTAAACACCTTGTTGTCTCCTGCCTGCCACCTCTATCACCTTGCTTGCAATGTCGTTAGCAGCATTGGGAAGCGCCATTTCTTTTATGTTGATGCTTAGGGTTTTTAGTCTTTGTTCATCGTTAATAATTTCCAGTGCCGTTGTGGCAAGTGCTTCTGGAGCAACACTGTCTTTAACAAGAATGGCCGCATTGCGGGTTGCCAATGCCTGAGCATTCATGGTTTGATGATCCTCAGCCACATTTGGCGAAGGAACCAAAATGGATGGCTTGCCCACCATGCAAAGCTCGGAGATGGTGCATGCACCTGCCCTCGATATTACCAAATCGGCAATGGAGTAGGCCAAATCCATACGGTTGATAAAATCAAATACCTTTATGTTTTCTGTATTCTTATCGTTAAGCTTCTGCTTGATGTCGTTAATGTAGAACTTGCCGGTTTGCCAAATTAGCGTAACCCCTTTTGCCTCAATAAACTTGTCGATATCACCCAGGATGCTGTGGTTAATTGATCGTGCCCCAAGGCTTCCGCCAACAACCAGCACTACCTTATTGCCTTTTGGTACATCGAAAAAGTTATGCGCTTCATCGGTTTTAGGTATTATCTTCTCAAGGCCCTGACGAATGGGGTTGCCAGTAAGTATTATTTTACTTGCTGGGAAATACTTTTCCATCCCCTCGTAGGCCACGCAAATGGCTTTAGCCTTTTTGGCCAGCAGCTTGTTGGTTACCCCGGCAAACGAGTTTTGCTCTTGAATTAGGGTTGGGATTCCTAGCTGTTGGGCAATTCTTAAAACAGGGCCACTGGCATAACCACCCACGCCAACCACAACATCGGGGTTGAAACTTTTTACCACCCCTTTTGCTTTCTGCAAGCTACGTAGCAGTTTGAAGGGGAAGGACAGGTTTCTAAGCGTTAGCTTACGGTGGAAACCTACAACGGGCAACCCAACAATGTCATAACCCGCTGCAGGCACTTTCTCCATTTCCATTTTGCCTTCGGCACCAACAAATAGGATTTCAACCTCGGGGTAAATTTCCCCAAGCGCATTGGCTATGGATACGGCAGGAAAGATGTGCCCACCAGTACCTCCTCCGCTAATAATCGCCTTTAGGTGCTTCTTCTCCATCGAATAGTTCCTCCTTGTTTTGACTACGGCTAATGCTAAGCAAAATGCCAAACGATGCGCTGGTAAAAAGTACGGATGTACCACCCATACTTACCAGAGGTAATGGCTGCCCAGTTACAGGTATTAGGTTTACAGCAACTGCCATATTGATCATGGCCTGAAATACTAGAATCAACGTTAGCCCCATGGCTAAAAACGCTGGGAAAGTTCGCCTTGCCTTCTTCACAATTATTCCTGCCCTGTATAGTAGGATAAGGTACAACATTAGCATCACAATTCCGCCCACTAAACCATACTCCTCAATAATAATAGCGTAAATAAAATCGGAGTAGGGGTGAGGTAGCAGGTTGCGCTGGGTGCTGTTGCCTGGCCCTTTGCCAACAAGCCCACCGGTAGCTATTGCAATTTTCGATTGTGTTGCTTGGTACTTATCGCCTCCCCCCTCCGACGAGTAGTTCTCAATTCGGTTCTTCCAAGTTTCAACACGGCTTACGGTGTTGGTCTTTAGTGCAACAAATATGAATAGCCCAATAACAAGCACGCCGAGCCCCGTGAACCCAAGCAGGTGTTTAAGGTTTACCCTGCCTATAAAAAGCATTAACCAGCAGGATGCCCCGAGCATAGCCGCTGTTGAAAAGTTTGCTGGTAGTATAAGCAGGCAAACCACAACTACTGGTATTGCTATGGGGAAGAAAGTTTTTTTGATATCATCAAGATTGTTTTGCCTTAACGATAGCATCCGTGCAACATACATGATAAGCGCAAGTTTGGCAAAGTCCGATGTTTGAATGGTAACCCCTAGGCCCGGAATTTCAAGCCATCGCGATGCTTGGTTAATGCTGGTTCCGAAAAGCAGGGTGATGAGCAGTAGGGGTATGGCAATGTATAGCAAGAGTGGTCCAAGTGGTGAGTACACCCTGTACGGTATGAGGTGAACAAGAAATATTACGGCCAGCCCAGCGCCCAAAAAGCTGAACTGCTTAATGAAGTAGTATGCCGTATTGCCTCCTTGGTATCGATATGCTAGCGAGCCCGTAGAGCTATAAACTGCCAGTAGCGATACGATGGATAGCAGTACAACTATCAACCATATCGTCCTGTCACCCTTAAAGTACCGTCTAAAAAAGTTCTCCATATCGATTTCTTAGTCTACAGGTTTTTAACTGCCTCTTTAAATTGTCTTCCCCTATCCTCGTAGTTTTCAAACAGGTCGAAGCTTGCGCAAGCAGGCGAGAGCAATACCACATCGCCCGGTACCGATAGTTTGTATGCTTGCAAAACCGCTTCGCTTGCCGAATTGGCGTTAACCATAACGGGAACCATCTCGCCAAAGGTTTGGTGCAGCTTGGTATTGTCGGCACCAAGGCACACAATGGCTTTTACCTTCTCTTTTACCAGCGCAAAAAGCTCCGAGTAGTCGTTGCCCTTGTCCTGGCCTCCGGCAATCCAAACCACTGGCGATTTCATACACTCCAGAGCATACCATGCTGAGTTCACGTTGGTGGCCTTGGAGTCGTTGATGTACTGCACACCCCTTACCTTGAAAACGGGCTCGAGTCTGTGTTCTACCCCTTCGAACGACCTTAGGCTTTCGCGGATGATATCCTTGCGTATATTTAGCACGTGGCCCGTTATGCCTGCGGCCATAGAGTTGTACACGTTGTGCCTACCTTTAAGGGAAAGCTCATCGATTGAAACGTCGAAATCGCTGTTCTGGTAGTTTATATGCATTAGCTGGTCGATTAGGTATGCCGTTTGATCCTCCGTTTTCTCCTGCGAAAAGGGAAGCATCTCTGCTTTCACCACAATCTCCTTAAGATGCTCGGTTGTAACATCATTGTCGGAACAAAAGATGAAACACTCATCTTCCGACAGGTTTTGAGTAATCCTAAATTTCGATTTCACATAGTTCTCCATCTTGTAGTCGTACCTATCTAGATGGTCGGGCGAGATGTTAAGCAGGATGGCGATGTCGGCCTTAAAGGAGTACATGCCATCGAGTTGGAAACTGCTAAGCTCAATTACGTAGTAATCGTAGTCTTGCTCGGCCACCTGTAGGGCAAAGCTTTGCCCCACGTTGCCCGCCAGCCCCACGTTTAAACCTGCCATTTTAAGCATATGGTAGATAAGGGTGGTGGTGGTGGTTTTTCCGTTACTACCTGTGATGCATATTTTTTTTGCATTGGTATACCTGCCTGCAAACTCAATCTCTGAAATTATTGGTATCCCTTTCTTTGCAATCTCCTGTACTATGGGTACGCGTTCGGGTATGCCAGGCGATTTAATTACCTCCTTAGCGTTGAGGATAATTTCCGTGGTATGATTTTCCTCTTCCCACGGTACCTTGTACTTGTTGAGTAACTCTTTATACCTAGGCTTAATCTTTCCCGAGTCGGAAAGAAACACCTCGAAACCTTGCTTTACGGCAAGTACTGCCGCTCCCACGCCGCTTTCGCCACCTCCCAGTACAACAATCCTTTTTTTTACATCGCCTTTTTGCATAGCTATCGGATTTTTAGCGTAACTACAGTAAATATTGCCAGTAGCAATGTGACTATCCAAAACCGGGTAACTATTTTTGCCTCAGGGAATCCCTTTTTTTGATAGTGATGATGGAGCGGCGCCATGAGGAACACCCGGCGCCCAACCCCGTATCTTCGTTTGGTATGCTTAAAGTAACTCACCTGAATCATTACCGATAGGGTTTCGACAAAGAAAACACCGCACAGAATTGGGATTAGAAGTTCTTTTCTGATAAGGATGGCAAACACTGCAATAATTCCCCCAATGGCCAAGCTGCCAGTGTCGCCCATGAATACTTGTGCAGGGTAGCTGTTGTACCAAAGGAATCCAATGGCGGCTCCTATAAAGGCTGCCATGAATATTACTAGTTCTCCCGAGTCGGGGATGTACATTATGTTCAAATACTCTGCATAAATAACGTTACCCGAGAGGTATGCAAACACCCCGAGGGTTGTGCCCATAATTGCGCTTACCCCCGTGGCCAAACCGTCGAGCCCATCGGTTAGGTTGGCTCCGTTCGATACTGCGGTTACAACAAATATTACAACAATCACAAAAACTATCCATGCCAATTTTTGAGCCCAAGGGCCTTTTATTGGAATTAGAAACTCGTAGTCGAATTCGTTATCCTTAAAGAAAGGAATGGTGGTTTTGGTGGTTTTTTGGTTTGGTGTTAGCGTTGGCTTGCTAGCTGCTCCGTCGATGCTTATCTCACTCTGTATTTGGCTTTTTTGAGGCTGAATTTTCTCCCTAACAACAATATCGGGGCTAAGGTACATGGTGAGCCCAACAAACAGCCCCAGCGAAACCTGCCCTAGTATTTTTAGTTTGCCCGATAATCCCTCCTTGTGCTTCTTGAACACTTTGATGTAGTCGTCGATAAACCCTACTAAACCTAACCATAGGGTGGAAACAAGCATTACAATAATGTATATGTTTTTGATATTGGCAAATAGCAATACAGGAACAATGATAGAAAGCAGTATGATAACACCCCCCATGGTTGGCGTGCCCTTTTTCTGTAGTTGTCCCTCTAGGCCAAGGTTGCGAACCTCCTCGCCAATTTGCTTGCGTTGCAGGTATCGTATAAGCCTTTTCCCTATAAGTAGCGATATAAGTAACGAGGCAATAACTGCCATGCCCGATCGGAACGAGATGTATTGGAACATCCCCATACCGGGAACGTCTAACTTGCTAAGCCATTGTGCTAGGTAGTATATCATGCCTGTAGAGTTTTAAAAATTTCCGATATCTCCTCCTTGTCGTCGAAATGGTGCCGCACTCCGTTTATCTCCTGATACGTTTCATGGCCCTTGCCAGCCACCAGTACCACATCGTTTGGCGAAGCCAGCAGGCACGCTGTTCTTATGGCCTCACGTCTATCGAGAATGGTTAATACCTTTCCAACACTTGCGGGTTCAACCCCCGCCTTCATGTCGTTAATAATTTGCGTTGGATCCTCGTTGCGTGGGTTGTCTGCTGTGAGCACCACCAAATCGCTACCCTGAATAGCGACCTGAGCCATAATGGGGCGCTTGGTTTTATCTCTGTTCCCGCCGGCACCAACCACAGTGATTAGCCTGTTGCCTTCGGAGCGTATCTTGTTTATTGTTGATATTACATTCTCCAGCGCATCGGGGGTGTGGGCGTAATCGACTACTGCAATTACTCCGTTGGGAGCAATAAGGTTCTCGAACCTCCCATTCACGGGCCCCATGCTGCTTATTGCTGTTAGCACCTCCTGTTGGTCAAACCCCAGTAGTTGCGCCGTTCCGTATACTGCTAGAAGATTGTATGCGTTAAAGTTTCCAATCAGCCGTGTCCATACCTCAATATTGTCGATATTTAGAAGCATTCCCTGGGGCTGTTGCTCAATGATTTTACATCGATAGTTGGCCATGCTCCTTAGTGAGTAGGAGTGAACCTTGGCGCTCGTGTTCTGAACCATCACCCTTCCATTGCGATCGTCAACATTGATCAGTGCAAATGCTGAAGCGGGCAGATTGTCGAAGAAGGTTTTTTTCGCCTTGATATACTCGCCAAAGGTTTTGTGGTAATCCAAATGGTCGTGAGTGATGTTGGTGAATACTGCACCGGCAAACTCTACCCCCTCAATTCGTTTCTGAACCACAGCGTGTGAGCTAACCTCCATAAAGCAATGGGAGCAACCCTCTTCTACCATTTGGCTAAGTAGCTTGTTTAGCTCTATGGCATCGGGTGTGGTGTGCGTGCTGGGAAGAACGGTGTCGCCAATCTGGTTTTGCACGGTTGATATTAAGCCCGATTTTTCGCCCATTGCGTTTACCAACCGGGCAAGAAGTGTTACCGTAGTGGTTTTGCCATTTGTTCCTGTTACCCCAATTAGCTTAAGCTTGCGCGATGGGTAATCGAAAAATGCAGCCGATATCTTACCTAGCGCTATGGCCGAATCATCTACCTTTACATAGGTGATACCTGAACTCACTGGTTCTGGTAGCGTTTCGCATACAATAACCGTTGCCCCTTTTTCGATGGCTCCGTCAATAAACTTATGCCCATCTGCCTGAGTGCCTTTTATGGCAACAAACATGCTGTTTGTAGTGGCCGCTCGAGAGTCGAGCGTGATGCTAGAGACACCAACGTTCTCAGGGCCTAGTATATTAGCCTTAAGGTCGCTTGGAATTATGTTTGATAGTATCCTCATACTAGCTAAAGCTCATTTCTAAGGTTATTTTTTCTCCGTTCCGAATTCTTGATCCGGGGAGTATCGATTGACTTCGAACAGTTCCCCTTCCGCTTACTGTAACTTTTAATCCGCTATTCTCAAGTAGGTATATGGCGTCCTGTAGGCTCATCCCCACTACGTTGGGTACTAGGTTTGGCACAATGTTGCGCTGGTGTAGCTCCACCGACTCGTCGTTCCTGTGTGTGTTAGCCCACACGTAGCTGGGAGCCTCATCGGTTACGGGAACTTTTAGGCTTGTGAAAACTTCCTTGAGCAGCGGTTTGTAGCCACTTTTCGATTCAGGAAGTTCTGCAAGCAGTGGCTTTGAGCTAACCTCTGGAAACCAGTCGGGGTTTGTTGCATAAACTTTATCTGCAATCTCCTTAAAAATTGGTCCCGCCACAAGGTTCCCGTAGTACACGCTTCGCGATGGAGAGTTAACCACTACAATGCATGAAAACTTGGGGTTTTCGGCAGGGAAGTAACCTACAAAGGATGCTTGGTGGCTAACTCCTGTTGCAGATCGGTATCCGGTTGATCCCTGTGCAATTTGAGCAGTTCCGGTTTTGCCCGCAATTTTAAAGTTGGCGTTACGAAGATTGCGAGCAGTACCGTTCTCAACAACACCTTCTAACACTTCACGAACTTTGGTCAATGTCCTTTTGGAACAAATAGATGGGTTTATCACTTCGGTTTTGAAAACTCTTTCGGTGCTTCCATGCTGCCTAATGGAATGAATGAACTTTGGCTTAACCATACGGCCATTGTTGGCTACAGCATTGTAAAGAGTTAGGGTTTGCAGAGGGGTAAGCTGCACCTCGTAGCCTATGCTCATCATGGGCAACGATATGCCCGACCAAAGTTTGTCGCCCGGGTACTTGATGTATGGACTGGCCTCGCCTTTAATGGGTATGCCTAGCGGTTGGTTCAGGTTCATTGCGTATAGCCTATCGATAAACTGCTGCTCTTTGCCTCTGTAATGGGTTGTTACCAGTTCGGTAATGCCCACATTCGATGAGTATTCAAAGATTTCCTTTACGGATATACGGCCATAGCCTCCCTGCTTGGAGTCGTTTATCCACTTGTCGTAGTACTGCACGCTTCCCTTACCTGTGTCAATGGTGTCTTCAAGGCTAACGTAGCCATCCTCAATTAGTGCGATAAGCGAAGCTAGTTTGAAGGTGGAGCCGGGCTCAGCACTTTCGCCAATGGCGTAGTTAAACACCTCGCTGTATGTACCGTTGTCGTTCTTTTTAAGGTTCGCAATAGCCCTAACGTCACCTGTGGCTACTTCCATCAGAATTACCGAACCGTGTTCAGCCTCATGCTTTGCCAGCTGAGCCCTTAGAGCTTTCTCGGCAACATCCTGCAGAGTAACATCCAGCGTGGTAATAACATCCATGCCATCTTCGGGTTCCACTTGAACCGCGCTGCTCACATCGAGCCACATATTCCCACTTCCCCGTTGACGTGTTGTTACCCCTGCTTTCCCTCTTAGTATGTGGTCGTATGCTCCCTCAATGCCAACTGCCACTCCATTCTCGTTTACAACCCCAATGGTTCGAGAGGCTAGGCTCGAGTGAGGCTTAATGCGTTGATTAACCTGAACAGGTATGAAGCCACCCCGGTTGGAGGGTAGGTTAAATAGCGGAAAATTCTTGATATCTTGTAACTCCAGGTAGTTGACTAACCGAGAACCAACCGGATAGTACCTGTTGTTCCTTGCAAACTTGCGAGCGTTCACCAACTCCGATTTGTATGAGTAATGAGACTTGTCGCGAAATAGACGCGATAGCCTATAGGCCAAGCTGTCGATATTTGCATAAAAAAGCTCATCGGTTAGCCCTGTTGCTCGTAAGTCCATCCTTATCTCGAAGTAGGGTACCGACGTGGCCAGTAGCCTTCCATCGATGGCGCAAATGTCGCCACGGTTGGGCTCAATGGTGATGTCTCTGTAGGTAATAGTTTTTGCCTGTGCTCTAAGGTCCGATCCTTCGATAAATTGGATGTATACTATTTTGCCCACAATAGCAGCGCCAAGTATACCAAAGAGTACGTATACCAGAGCAAACCTAAATAGTATTTCCTTTTTAACCGACATCTATAACCTGAGGTGTTAAAGTTTAGCCTTAATTTTTTTTGGAGGCACTACCGATTCCTCTAAGCCTAATCCCTTTTCTTGTACCATTCGCGCCACCTGACTTTGCTTGCTAATATGCATTAGTTGCGATGCAGTGGTGATGGACTCGGCCCGTAAGTTTTTTATTTCAACCTGCAACTTCTGGCCTTCGCGTACTAGCTTCTCGTATCGATACCTATTGCCAATGTATATAAGTGCTAGGAAGGCAAGGAAAAGGATGTATGGAATTTGTCCCGTAACAGTATCCTTGCTTAGGATGCTGCCATCGAGAAGGTTTAGCACGCCTCTTTTTTTAGGATCCTTGGGTTGAGGTTGTGCATCTATAAACTCAATACGTTCCTTGTTCTCGTTCATTTTTTTCGTGCAATTCTAAGTTTTGCGCTTCTCGACCGGGGGTTTCTCAGAAGTTCCTCTTCACTAGGAATAATGACCTTTCGGTTAACCTGCTCAAAGGTCGTTATCACGTTGCCATAAAAATCTTTTTCCACCTCACCTTCAAGATTTCCGCTGCGAATGAAGTTCTTTACTAGCCTATCCTCCAATGAATGGTAGGCAATAACCACTAGCCTGCCGTTGGTTGTGAGGGCTTTGTCAACCTGAAGTAACATCTGCCTTAGCGTTTCCATCTCGCGGTTTACCTCAATACGAAACGCCTGAAATACCTTTGCCAGCATCTTGTTCTTTTGCTGTGGTGGAAACATTGGGCTTACCAACTCAGCAAGTTGCTCTACCGTTGTAATAGCCCCACACGATCGTTCTTTTACTATTGTTTTTGCAAGCCTATTGGCATTTGTTAATTCGCCATAAAGCGAAAGTATTTTAGCTAAAACCCTCTCGTCGTAAGTGTTAACTATCACCTCTGCAGTGAGGGCGGCGTTTCGGTTCATTCGCATATCCAGTGGCCCCTCGAACCTAAACGAAAAGCCCCGGTCGGGGCTGTCGAAGTGTTTCGACGATACACCCAGATCGGCCAGAATTCCATCAACCTGATGAACCTTGTGGTACTTTAAAAAGTTTCTGAAATACCGAAAGTTGCTGCGAATAAGCATAAACCTGCTATCGTCGATGGCGTTGGCAAACGCTTCTTCGTCTTGGTCGAAGGCTATAAGCCTGCCCTTGGGCGATAGGTGCTTCAGTATCTCGCGTGAATGTCCTCCCCCTCCAAAGGTAAGATCGAGGTATGTGCCATTGGGTGAAATGTTCAAACCCTCAATGCTCTCGTGTAGCAGCACTGGAATGTGATACGCCATTACTCGTTGCTTAAAGGTGTTGACCCTAAAATCTTTTCTGCTAGTTCTGCAAATGCATCCTCATTGGTTTCATGGGCTTCGTAAATCTCTTTTGCCCATATCTCGATACGGCTATCTTGCCCTGAAAGGGCAATCTCCTTGTTGACTTGAATGGAATCGAGCAGTCGTTTGGGGATTAGTAATCGCCCGTTGGAGTCGAGCGTGAGCTCTGCCGTACCGCGGTAGAATTCCCTTAAAAACTTGCTGTGCTCACGGTTGTATGGATTGGTGTTGCGCCTAATCAGATCGTTTTGACGCTCCCATTCCTCCATGGTGTATAGCACAAGGCAGTTTTCGAATATGTCCTTCTTGGCTACATAGCGATCAGCAGAGGCAGACTTGTTCTGCTTCTTCAGCGAAGAGGGGAAGAGCAATCGGCCCTTCTCGTCAACTTTGCATATGTAATCGCCTATAAACGAAGTCATATTCATTTTGATTTTCAAAAAGTAAAAATAAGCGAAAAAAATCCACTTTCAACCATAATCTCCCACTTTTTCCCACATTGTTGATAACTTTTTTGCTCTTGAAATCAACGAGTTCATTCTTGCACATTATGAATCGCCCGCTGTGCATAGGGTTTGAGGGGGTTGGTGGAGGTAAACTTGCTATGTAACATCTTAAATGCCCTATTGGCTATTGTGAAACACATTACTGTTCTGCTAATAAGTTTGTTATACTAGTTTCTTTTGGATAGCTTTGCCCAAAATCAAATTCCTTAGTAATGTTGTATTCTGTGCCATAGTGCGTAAGCATTGTGGTGTGGAGATCATTTTTGTTTGATATGATTGCAGATGTAAACCACAAAAGTGCCGAGGAGCTTTTCTTAACCCCAATTGTTCAGCAAACTACGTTTTGGCATGATGTGAAAAAGATGATGGGGGTAAATTCTTTGGCGCTAAACTATAAAGCTCGTGTGACAACTTTGGATAGTAAGCTAGTTGAACCCATTAGGGTTGCATCGGATTTATTGGTAAATATTCAGCATATCGACAGCAAGAGCTGCGTGGCATACGTTCCCTATGGCCCTGATGTTGAGCCACAGGATGGGGATCAAGGGGCCTTTCTAGAGGAACTTTCGGAGTGTTTACGCCCATTCCTACCCAAGGGGTGTATTGCCATTCGGTACGATTTGTTTTGGGAGTCGTTTTGGGCAAGGGATAACGATAACTTTGATGATAATGGATGGTGGCTGGGTCCACCCGAAGTGGCAATGCAGGAACTTCGGTTTAACTTTAACACGGTGAACTGGAATCTGAAGAAGGCGTATTCGAATATTCTCCCATCGAACACCCTTTTCCTCGACTTGAAGTTGGGGGCTGACGAACTGCTGGCGCAGATGAAGTCAAAAACTCGTTACAACATTAAGCTCTCCCAGAGAAAAGGTGTTGAGGTTAGAACGATTGGAATGGATCAGCTTGACTTATGGTACAATATCTATAGCCAAACAGCGCAGCGAAACAACATCTACCTACATAGTATCGATTACTTTGCTTCTATTCTTGCGGCCAATGCAACAAATACACTTTCGCCAACTGAGGTGATGTTGCTAGTTGCAGAGGTTGATAATTTACCGCTAGCCGCTATGTTCCTAGTTATATCAGGCAACAGGGGTTCGTATCTCTATGGCGCTTCAACATCGGAGAATAGGAACTATATGGCCACCTATGCAATTCAGTGGGAGGCAATGCGAATTGCCAAAAGTAAAGGTTGTACCGAGTACGATATGTTTGGCATTGCACCAAACCCAGATCCTTCCCACCCAATGTATGGGCTATATCGATTTAAAACTGGTTTTGGTGGGCACCAGTACCACACCCTGGGGTGTTGGGATTATCCTTTAGATGAGGAGAGGTATAGGTGTTTTATAACCATGGAGATGAGGAGCCAAGGTTACCACTTGCAGTAAGTTGGATAAATAGGGAGCTAAAAAGGCTGCCCTGTATTGAGCAGCCTATATGATTATTTGCTTATGCTACCAAGTGTAGCGAACACCCAAAGCAGCACCCCAGCCAAAGCCAGAACGGCTACCTAGGAAATCCCACATTGGCCTAGCGTCGAGGCTAAACATAAGGGGGATATCGTGGGTGTTTAGGTTGTACTCAATACCAATTTGACCCCCAAGGCCGATGTTGAAGTATCCGTCGGTACCATCGTAGGTGTAGAGGCCTAGGCCTACACCAGGGCCCACAAACCAGTTAAAGCCATCCTGAATGTTCCAATGCCAATGGTACATACCCAACGCTACAATACGGCTGTGGTTTGCACTAAAACCTGCACCCAGGTCTAGCTCAACCCTATTAGCAGAACTCATTTTCTTCTGATAAGAAAGCTCTGCTCCATTGATTGCGCCATCGCTACCAAATCTTAAACCTAGGGCTTTGGGGCTAATTTGTGCACTGGACATTAGGCTAACTCCAAACAGAAGAATTATAATTCCTAAAAGGTTTCTCATTGCTAAAATATTTGAATTTACCTACTCTATTAATAGCTTTTCGGTTTCCGCTAATTATTTATTGTGTGTTTATTTTGCTTGATAGATATGCACATCTCGTTGTGGGAAAGGGATTGATACTCCCTGCTTGTCGAACTCTTTTTTCACGGCTTCGTTCATGGCAAAGAACAGTGGCCAGTAGTTAGCTGCTTCAACCCAAACGCGAGCAACAATATTAACTGAGCTATCGCCCAGAGAGATTACGCCAAAAAATGGTTCGGGATCTTTCAATGCTCTTTCATCAGAAGTAATTACCTGGCTGATGATGGCCTTGGCTTTATCAATATCATCTGAATAGCCAATGCCAAATGTCCAGTCAACCCTGCGGATTGGTTCGGCAGAGTAGTTTATGAGCGACCCAGTACTTAGGCCCCCGTTGGGAATAACTATCAGCTTTTTATCGGGGGTGTTAAGTATGGTGTGGAAAATCTGAATCTCCTTAACAGAGCCGGCAAATCCCTGTGCCTCGATGTAATCGCCCACCTTGAATGGCTTAAGGACTAGGATCATTACTCCACCAGCAAAGTTCTGTAATGTTCCCGAAAGAGCCATACCAAAAGCTAGACCAGCAGCACCTAGTAGGGCAATGAATGATGTCATTTGAACACCCACCATACTAATTACGCTGATTACAAGAAGTATTTTTAGCGTAATGCCTACAAAGGAAACCAGAAATGTTTGTAGCGATTTGTCGAACGATCGCTTCTCAAAGGTACGCCTTAGAACTCTAGATAGTTTCTTTATGAGCCATAGACCAACTAAAAGGGTAACAATGGCAAGTAGGATTTTACCGCCATAGGTAATGGCTAAGTCAATAACCAGGTCGGTTGATGGCATCATTGATGTGATATCTTCCATAATTTGAGAACTAAATTATTTGTAGTTTAATGGTTTGCTACCACTAAATTATAAAAGCAATTGATTAATCGCAATTGTTCTGTTGAAAGATAAACCGAATAGCTTTAAATTTGTTTTATCGCCTCGCTAAATCCTTCTATAGAGTTCTTTTATGGGCTTGGTAACTAAGGCGATGTCGAAAAGCATAAGATTAAGTTTATCTAAACTTTAAAATTTAAAGTATCCCCAAAGGCGGGAGTGCATTTGAGTGCTATGGGTAAGGGTGTATTTTCGATTTGGCTAATGGCTATATCATATCTACCTAAAGGTGCAGCCATTCAGAAGATAAAAAAAGAGGGTATCTCATAAGTTCCACAAAGGACTTATGAGACACCCTCTTTCGTGAGTTTCTATATTTTTATATCAAACCTCTTTGTCTTAGTAATGCCTCAGGGTTAGGATCGGCACCACGGAAATCTCTATATAGTTCTGCAGGATCTTTGGTTCCTCCTTTTTCAAGTAGAATACGGAAACGCTTTGCAGTTTCTGCATCAAAAATATCGCCAGTCTCCTTGAATGCTTCATAGGCGTCGGCATCGAGCTGGCCCGACCAGATATAGCTGTAATAGCCACTGCTGTATCCTCCGCTAAAGATATGCTGGAAGTATGTGCTGCGGTAGCGTGGTATTATCTCATCAATAAGGCCAATCTTTTTCATAGCATCCTTTTCAAAGGCTAGTACATCTATTTCAGATTTAGCCTCTAGGGTGTGGTAAGCCATATCGAGAATTGCTGCCGCAAGAAACTCGGTGGTACCAAAGCCTTGGTTGAACGAGCCGCTTTCCTTCATCTTTGAGATGAGTTCATCGGGGATTACCTCGCCCGTTTCGTAATGGAAAGCATACATTTTAAGGAATTCGGGATCGGTGCTCCAGTTCTCCATAATTTGTGAGGGAAGCTCAACAAAATCGCGCGAAACATTGGTGCCCGCTAGGCTTGGGTAGGTTGACTTGGCGAGTAGGCCGTGCAAACCGTGGCCAAACTCATGGAAGAATGTCTGTGCCTCATCGAGCGAGAGCAGGGCAGGGGCATCGCCAGTGGCGCGGGTAAAGTTCATTACTAGGGTTACAACTGGTGAAACAAATTGGCCATCCTGGGTTACATGCTGACCGCGATACTCAGTCATCCATGCTCCTCCACGCTTGCTGGCGCGGGGGTGGAAATCGAGATAAAGAATACCCACATGGCTGCCATCGGCTTCCTTCACCTCGTAGGCTTCCGCCTCCTCGTGATATAGGGGTATGTTAGTTATTTTTTCGTATTGTAACCCGTATAGCTTCTCGGTAAGCAGGAAAATCCCTTTCTTAACACCCTCAAGCGAGAAGTATGGTTTTAGCATGTTCTCATCAAGGTCGTACTTCTCTTTGCGAACCTTCTCGGCGTAGTACCACCAGTCCCAAGGCTGTAAGCGGAAGTTACCTTTTTCGGCATCAATCATCTTTTGTATATCGTAGGCTTCCCTTTTGGCTCGGTTAACGGCGGGTTCCCATAGGCTGGCCAAAAAGTCGTTAACAGTGGCAGGGCTCTTTGCCATATTCTCTTCGAGAATAAAGTGCGAGTGCGATGGGTAACCTAGCAGCTGAGCACGCTCCAGACGCAGGGGTACAATCTGCTCAATAATCTGCTTGTTATCGTTGTCGTTGTTGTTGTTACCCCGCATGAAGTAGGCTGTGAATAGTTTTTCGCGCAGCTCACGTTTCTCGGAGTACTGAAGGAAAGGAATCCAGCTTGGGTTGTGAAGCGTGAATAGCCACTTACCGTCCATCTCAGCATTTTTTGCAGCCTCGGCAGCAGCCGAAATAACTGCATCGGGTAGCCCGGCCAAATCCTCTTTGTTATCAATAACCATTTGGTAGCTGTTGGTTTCGGCCAGTACGTTGTCGCCAAACTGTACGGTAAGCTGTGATAGCTGCTCGTTTATCTCACGGAATCGAGCTTGCGTCTCCTCGGGCAGGTTCGCTCCACCTCTCACAAAGTTTTTGTAGGTTTTGCTCAACAGCATCTCCTGCTCCTCGGTAAGTTCTAGATTGTCTTTGTTTTCGTAAACGGCCTTTATCCTTTTGAAAAGGTCAGGGTTTAGGTTTATGTCGTCGCTGTGACGGCTTAGCATTGGGGCCAATTTCTGAGCTAATGCTTGTATCTCTTGGTTTGTATTTGCCGAGGTAAGGGGAAAGAATACATTCAATACTTTCGACAAAGTGGCTCCACTATACTCTAGGGCAACAATAGTGTTTTCGAATGTTGGCTCCTCGGTGTTGCTAACAATAGCATTAATTGCCTTGGCCTGCTGTTGCATTGCTTCAATAAAAGCTGGCTCAAAGTGCTCAACCCGAATTTGCTCGAATGGCGGAACGCCAAATGGCGTTTTAAAATCCTCAAGCAAAGGATTTTTTTCCTTGCAGGAGATTACGCTGAAAAGCAGCCCTGCGGATAGTGTAAACATAATTAGCTTTTTCATTTTTGTAATTAGTTAAAAGTTAGAGTTGTGTATTTTGTTTTGGTTTGTTTTTGGAGTTGCAAGTTAGTAAAAAAGGATGACAGATATTGATGTAAGTTAATCATACATTTAGCTAAGTGCTAGTTTTACCTTTCGCGGCAAAAGCCTCGTTTACCACAAATGAGAAATCAGGAAAACGATTCCACGCTTGGGTAAACAATCCAAGGTACTCAATGTTTTTTGTGGATTGGTGGATAGGTGCATAGGTTAGCCTACTGAGGTGCAGGTTAGCCTGTTGCCAATGCTTAGCAATGTTATCAATGGCCTGAATGTGGGCTTTGGGTTTTTTAACAATGCCTCCTTTCCCAAGCAGGCTCTGACCCACTTCAAATTGGGGCTTAATAAGGGCTATTACCTGCCCATTGGCTGATAGGAACTTGGGTAGATATTCCACCACCTTGTTGAGGGAGATAAATGAAAGATCGGCTACAATTAGGTCGAATTGGTTGGGCGATAATTGAGATGGATCCAAATCTTTAATGTTCATGTTTTCAATCGAGACCACCCTGGGGTCGTCCCTAAGCGAGGCGACTAGCTGGTTGGTTCCCACATCAATGGCACATACGTGCTTGGCTCCATTCCTGAGCAGGCAATCGGTAAATCCCCCGGTTGAGGCGCCCACATCAAGCGCGTTTATATTTGTGCAATCAACAGAAAATTCGAACAATGCCTTTTCCAACTTCATGCCTCCTCGGCTGGCAAATGGTATGGCATTCTCGGATATTAGGCTAACAGTATCTTGCTCGCTTATGGGTTGCGACGGTTTGCTGGCGGGCATACCATTTACCAGCACATTGCCCTTTGCAATGTTGAACTTGGCCTGTTCGCGCGACGAAAAATAGCTGTTGCTAACCAAATAGACATCCAAACGCATATCGATAGAATTATATCCAAATACAAAATTACTGCACAAAGTTAGTTTTTCCCAATAGCTTGCTAATTTTGCGGTATGAATTCAAATGTCAAAACGCATTATACTACTGCCGATGGGTCTTCAACTCTTCTGTCGGCTCAGTACGGAGCGCACTACCATTCCCTGCATGGCGCCGTATCCGAGTCGATGCATATATTTGTTGAGGCTGGCCTTATGGCATTAGGCCAAAAGCAGGTAACCATACTTGAGGTGGGGTTTGGCACCGGGTTAAATGCTGCCCTCACCGCACAGCGTGGGCGTGAGGTTGGGGTTGATGTGGTTTACCATACCCTCGAGTTGCATCCGCTATCCAAGGAGGAATACATGCTGCTTAACTACTCCCAACAATTGCCGGCCCAAGCAGCAGCGCTGTGGCTTTCTGCCTGCGATGCACCATGGGGTGAAGACTTTACCGTTGAGGATGGTTTCACCATTAGAAAGATTAACGAAGATTTTACCCAATGGCAGCCAACAGTGCAATACAATTTAGTTTATTTCGATGCCTTTGCTCCCGACGATCAGCCCGAGATGTGGGGTGCAGAACAGTTTCAGAAGATATTCGATGCAATGGCCGCAGGGGGTGTTTTGGTTACCTATTCGGTTAAGGGCACCGTTAAGAGAACGCTTAGGGACGTAGGCTTTGAGCTGGAACGCCTTCAGGGGCCACCTGGGAAGAAGCATATGCTAAGGGCTTATAAGCGATAGGAGTACTATTGTGTAAACTAATTTGAACCTTCAAGTTTGTTAACAAAAAAATGCTTTATCTCGTTTCGTGTTGGTCGATAATTCCATATCTTCGCAAGTCTGAATGATTACTAAACCTAAATACATAATTTATGAAGCTATTTAAACTATTAGCAGTTCCTGTAGCTGCAGTTGCCATTTTACTATCGGGCTGTCAGAAAAGTACAGTTAGCGTTAGCATTAAAACCGATGCCGACAGCATGAGCTATGCCTTGGGTGTTAATATTGCAGCCAGCATGAAGCAGAGCGATATGGAAAATATCAACGTTCTTGCTGTTGCCAAGGGTATCGAGGAGGCGCTTTCGGAGAAAGAAGGTGTTATGACCAACGAGGAGGCAATGGCTTTTTTAAACTCATACTTTAACAAGGAGCGTGAGCGCAAGGCAAGCGAGAACCTTGCTGCAGGTGAAAAGTTTTTAGAGGAGAACGCCACCAAGGATGGAGTGATTGTCGATTCTACTGGCATACAGTATAAGGTGCTGGTTGAGGGAGATGGGCCCAAGCCCCAAGCCACCTCAAAGGTAAGGGTACACTACCACGGTACTAAAATTGACGGAAGCGTTTTTGACTCTAGCGTTGAAAAGGGATCCCCCGCTGAGTTTAGGCTAAACCAAGTTATTAAAGGTTGGACCATTGGTGTTCAGAAGATGAGCGTGGGCTCTAAGTATATCTTCTACATCCCTGCAAACTTGGCCTACGGCCCAAATCCTCGTCCCGGTGGGCCCGTTAAGCCTAACGATTTGCTGATTTTTGAGGTTGAACTGCTCGATATAATTGAGGAGTAGTTCCCATAGGAATTCGATAATGAAGTGGTAGGAGTCGGGTGGTGTAATACCCATCCGGCTCTTGCTTTTTAAAATAATTAAAATGGAGATATCAGGAAAACTAGTAGAGAAGTTGCCTCAGCAATCAGGACAGGGGCGAAATGGTCAATGGGTAAAGCAGGAGTTTATACTCGAAACTCAGGATCAGTACCCCCGCAAGGTATGCATTGCCCTATGGGGCGATAAGGCTCGGGATATAGATTCTGTAGCAATTGGCGATGGCCTTAAGGCGTCAATCAATGTTGAGTCGCGTGAGTTTAACGGCAAGTGGTACACCGATGTGAAAGCTTGGCGTATTGAGAAGCTTGGCGCTGGGGGGCAACCTGGTGCCGATAATATGCCACCAACCATGCCGAGTCTGGATGAGCTTCCTCCAGATATTCCTCAGCTCGACGATGATGCTGCGAACGATTTACCCTTTTAGGGATGAACCCAAAGCAAAAAAGCCTTAGCAAATCAGCTAAGGCTTTTTTGGTGATAGTTTCTGCACTAGTACTTCTCCATTAGGGTGACGTAGTCGGCATTGTCCTCGTTGAGGTACTTAAACATTTCGTCTCTTAGGTTATCCTTTTCGGAATCCTTGTCACTTTTCCCTTGGTCAAATTCGTAGATATCCTTTTGTACAATCTGAATGTAATCGTTACCAGTCGTTTCTTGTTCTTGCTGCGTTGGGTGCAAGTAGTAGTAACCTGCAAATGCAATAAGCGCCATAACCACAAAGCCAGCGGCAAGTGATAGTTGAGTCCTAACCAGCTGCCAAAACGAAGTGAACGACGATTTTTGAGCCGATCCGTATTGCTCTAGGCATCGCTCCTGAATTCTATTGGGTAAGGTATCAAAGTAATTCTCGGGCACGCTGTAGGGTAAATCCCTACCGGCAGTTTTTAGTAATTTGTCTATGTTTTCAAACTCCTTCATATTATCTTTCAATCTCTCATTCAACTGTTTTGACGTAATGGGCTAGTTAAGGTTTAACTTTCCTCAACAAATTTTTCAATTTTTTTCACTGCATGATGAAACGACGCCTTTAGAGCTCCAACCGACGTGCCAAGAATCTCTGAAATCTCCTCATACTTAAGCTCATCGAAATACTTCATGTTGAAAACCAACCGTTGCTTTTCAGGTAGCGTAAGTATCGCCTTCTGCAGCTTAAGCTGAATATCTTCCCCGTTGATGTGGGGGCTCGACTCAAATGATGAGGCAAACTGCTGCTCAATATCGTCGAGTTGCACCATGTGCTTATTCTTTTTCTTCTTTAGAAAAGTTAACGCTTCGTTGGTTGCAATTCGGTAAAGCCATGTGAAGAGCTGAGAATCTTCTCTAAACCCATCGAGCCCACTCCAAACTTTAAGAAATGTGTTTTGTATCACATCGTCGGAGTCGTCATGATGAACCACCAGCTTGCGGATATGCCAATAGATGCGCTCCTGGTATTTCCTGACAATAAGGTTGAAAGCATAGCTGCGTGTTTCGTTGTCTCGAAACATTTCTAGTAGCTCCTTATCGCTCAGGTGGGTCATTTTGTGGGCTAAGAATTATTTGTCCCTGTAATAGTTAGACTTTTCTCGAGATAACTTTTTCGGCAGCAGCAACAATGTTTGATGGTCCCAAGCCATACTTAATGAGGAGTTCCTCAGGTTTTCCACTCTCCCCAAAGGTGTCGTCAACAGCAACATATTCCATAGGAGTAGGGCAGTGGCGAGCTAGCACTTGAGCCACGCTGTCGCCAAGGCCATTGTTCATCATATGCTCTTCGGCGGTAACAACCGCACCAGTCTTTTTAGCCGACTCAATAATTGCCTCAACATCGAGTGGCTTAATGGTGTGAATGTTAATTACCTCAGCAGATATTCCTTTTGCTTCAAGGGCTTCGGCTGCTTCAATCGATTTCCAAACTAAATGACCTGTGGCAAATATGGTAACATCAGATCCTTCGATAAGTTTTTGGGCTTTTCCAATCACAAACTCTTCGTTGGCCGGGGTGAAGTTTGGTACTGCGGGTCTACCAAAGCGCAGATAAATTGGACCCTCCCAACTAGCTGAGGCAAGTGTAGCTGCTTTGGTTTGGTTAAAATCGCATGGCGAAATAACGGTCATATTGGGCAGAGCCTTCATCATACCCATATCCTCTAGCATCTGGTGAGTTGCGCCGTCCTCGCCAAGGGTAAGGCCAGCATGCGACGAGGCAATCTTTACATTCTTGTTAGAGTAGGCAATGCTTTGGCGTATTTGGTCGTAAACTCTACCCGTTGCAAAGGCCGCAAAGGTTCCAGCAAATGGGATGTAACCAGCATTGGCTAATCCTGCCGATACGCCCATCATGTTAGCTTCGGCTATCCCAGTTTGGAAAAAACGCTCAGGGTGGTCGGCAATAAACTTGCCCATTTTGAGAGAACCAATTAGGTCGGCACAAAGTGCAACTACCTTTGGGTTGGTTTTGCCCAGCTCGTAAAGACCCTCTCCAAATCCCGAGCGGGTATCGATGTTTCCTGTATTCTCAAATTTCTTCATGCAAAATGATGTTGTGTCCATCAACGGACATTTCATAATATTTCAAATACGATTGGCTTCAATCTACTTGCGTTGCATCCGCTCGGTGGCCTCTTTCTTAATAAAACCTAGGATGATAAGCTCTGCAGAGGCATAGTTTGTGGCAAGTGGTATGTTGTTCACGTTGCAAGTTTCAAGCAGCTTCCGTATATCCTCATGGTGCTGTTGCACCACTTTGTGGTCGCGTAAGAATATAACAATATCTACCTCGCCCTTCTCAATCATTTCGGTTATTTGGTTGTATCCACCGTACTGGCCAGGGCTCATATGCAGACACTTAACCCCCTGGGATTCGATAAACTCAGCGGTTCTACCCGTTGCAATTAGGTTTGCTCCCCTAAGCCAGTCAAGGCGCTCCGCCAGGAACTTGGCCAACTCGGGTTTTTTCGCATCGTGTGCTATTACTACAATATTTGTCATAGCCTAAGTGATTTAATGATTCGTAATTACTAGTAGTCGCCCAGGGTTTCGGGTAGCTGAGCCATAGCTTTTTCAAACTCATCCTTGTTGGGAGCTTTGCCGTGCCAGTGGTGAGTGCCCACCATAAAGTCAACACCCATTCCCATTTCGGTTTTCATTAGGATAACTATGGGCTTGCCTTTCCCTGTAAGCTGCTTTGCATTATTAATAACTTCGAAAATGTTTTCAAAGTTGTGACCATCCATTTCTAGAACGTGCCATCCAAACGATTCCCACTTAGCATGGAGATCGCCTAGCGAATTGATCTTATCTACTGGGCCATCAATCTGCTGTCCATTGTAATCGATGGTGGCAATTAGGTTATCTATTTTGCGGGCTGCTGCAAAAAGTGCAGCCTCCCAAATTTGTCCTTCCTGAAGTTCGCCATCGCCGTGCAGAGTGAAAATAAGGTTGTTATCGTTGTTAAGCTTTTTGCCCAGCGCGGCTCCGCAGGCAACCGATAGCCCTTGCCCAAGCGAACCAGAGGCAATTCTTATGCCGGGCAGATGCTCGGCAGTTGCAGGATGCCCTTGTAGTCTTGAGTTGATTAGTCGGAACGTGCCCAGCTCATTCACAGGGAAAAACCCCCTGCGAGCTAAAACGCTATACCAAACGGCCGAAAGGTGTCCGTTGGAAAGGAAAAACATATCCTCACCGTCACCCTCCATGGTGAATTTTTCGGGTTTAGCATTTAGCACATCAAAGTAGAGTGCTGTAAAAAAATCGGCGCAGCCTAATGCACCACCAGGGTGACCGCTCGCTGGAGCGTAAACCATCCTGATTACATCGCGACGAACCTGCGCAGCAATATCCTTTAACTTTTGAATATCAGCCATAGTGTAAGTTTTCAATGCAAAGAATTATAAGCACTTTGCGTGGTAATGGGTTAACAAAAAATCTCAACCCACAAAGGTAACTATTTTCTTCAATTGCGCTAGGCTGATAAGCGCAACTTTTGTATGTTTTATGAAGTATGTACCTCAAAAAAAATGAAGTAAGCTTTGGCAAGCTAATCGGGTTAAAATAGATTGTCCAGCGCTTTGCTGAGGGTAGGATATTTAAAGTTGTAGCCCGTTTGCACAAGCTTTGATGAGTCGACTAAACTGCCGCTAAGTAGTAACTCGTAACCCATTTGCCCTAAAAGAAGCTTTATGGCTGGGGCGGGTATGGGAATCCAAGCGGCTCGTTTCAACTTTTTGGCAACAGCCTTAACCAACTCCTTCTGGGAAATTGCTTGAGGAGATACAATGTTGAATGGACCACTGGCAGACTCGGTGTGCATAAGGTGGATTATGGCATTTACCTCATCGTGTATGTGGATCCAGGGCACATACTGTTTGCCGTTACCAAACCAACCGCCTATCATTAGCTTAATGGGGAGTGTTAGCTTAGGAAGCATCCCGCCTTTGTTCGAGAGTACCACCCCGGTACGAATTAATACGAGCCGAATGCTACTGGGGAGCTCATGCTGGGCAACCGACTCCCAGTCGGCTGTGAGTCTAGCCAGGAATCCTTCGCCCTTTTTTGTGGATTCATTTTGGGTGTCTTTTGTTTTGGTGGAGTAGAACCCCGTTGCTGAGGCTTGTACAAATACATTGGGCTGTTTTTGGGCGTAATGGCAAGCTTTGGCAAGAGCTCGGGTTGTACCCAATCGGCTACGTATAAGCTGCATTCTTCGTCGGCGGGTCCAGGGCTTGGCTGCAATGTTTTGTCCAGCCAAGTTTATCACAGCGTAACTTTTCTCCACCTCGCGTACCAGCCAGTTGGTAAATATCCCTGTCCATTCAATACTGCTCACCGAAGGGTGATTGGCCCACGGAGCATCTCGCAACGACGAGTGGGTGAGCACAACAATTTTGTAGCCCGCGGCTAAAAGGGCGCTAACAAGTTCTTGCCCAATTAAACCAGTTGCTCCAGCAATTAGTATCTGTTTTTGTTTGGCTGCAACCATATCGCAATTTACAAAATTGTTGTGCTTGTGTCAATATTACTCAAATGTAACAATTACCCTTTGTGCAATGTTCAATGCGGTAGTAAAAGTACTAATATCTGGGAAAAGTTCGCCTGAACTTCCCGAAGGATGACTGTGTCCAATGGGCTTCAGCTCGTACGTTTGTTCCGGATTTAGCATATCTACCTCGGCCATGTATACCAATGCGGGTTGGCAGCTAGTTTTGTACTCATCATCATCGGGGTACCGGTTGTTGTGCCAGTACTGATTCCAGTCCCAGGTTTGGTTTATCTCCATAAATATTTTAAACCTTACTAGATCGGACTTTACAAACGATTTGATGGTGAAGTTCGTTTTTGGAGTTGCACCTGTTACTGCATCTGGTAGAGGCTTCTGGGGTGTTGGGAGGTAAAGCCCGTCGGGGGCCTTAATGCCGCGTCTGTGTCCCCAGTAGGGAAGGGCTGCGGGTCTTCTTCGTTCCCCGGGTTTCCAGTTCTTGCCCTCCGATTCGCCAAAGCGGAATGTCCCTGTGGCTATGGATTGTGATGCATAGATTGTTTCTATGAAGTTGCCCTCAACATCCTCAATCCAAAACACAATGAGGGGATGGTAAAAGTCCTTGCCTTTCTGAAACTGTATTTGTATTGGATTCCCATCCTCGAATGGTTGAGTACGAAGCGTTTCGGGTTTATCTTCAAGCTGAGGCTTTGTTGTACCTGAGCATGATGCTAATGTAATAGCTATTGCTGCTGATAATAGTATTGTTATTGCTTTCATCGGTGTGCTTATTTTGTGTTGTGCTGATATATAATTACTAACTGGTTTGCCTAGTTTGATTAAAACTCCACAATAATTCCTACCGAAGGTAGAATGGTGCCTGCAATTCCGGGTATCGACTCCAAAACGTATCGGGTTGGATCGTCGGGGTTTACCATACGCTGTCCATTCTCATCCAGTTTAACAATTAAGTTGTCGGGTTGTTTGGCCTTAAAGCCATAAACATTTTGCACATCTACGTAAAAATTTAGTGTCCATCGGTCAAGGTACAGCATCTTGTCAACCCGAATATCAAGCTGATGAAAAGGATCAAGGCGAAGCTGGTTATACTGGTTGAGGTCGATAAATCCACGTCCTTGGGTGTTGTATGCCGATATTAAAGATGATTTATCCAAATCCCATGGGGTGTATGGAGAACCTCCCACAAATCGCCATTTAAATCCAAAGTCCCAATTGTTTTTCAGGTTGCGAGTGGCGGTTAGGGTTAGTAAATGCCTGTTGTCCCAAGCTGTTGGTGTCCAGGTTCCAGGTATGGCTGGGTTCATGTTTTCGGCATCGCTCCACACCAATGTGTAGGCAAGGATAGTGTTAAATCCCAGCAGGTCGCGAGTGCGATACAGCAGCTCCATACCATAGGCTCGCCCCCTAGCTGTTGACGTGACCTCCTCGTCGCCAAATGTTCCGAAATCGGCACCCTTGCTAGCCAACGAAATATTGTCGGCCAACGAAAAGGGGTAGTTGTTGTAAATCTTGTAAAATCCCTCAAGGGTTACCCGGCTACTATTACTGGGCATCCACTCGAATCCTCCCACCACGTGGTCGGCTTGAATGTACTGTAGGTTGTTGGTTTTATTAACCAGCGTGCCGTCGGGTAGCCTAAAGCCAAGCATGGTGTAAGGTGGCTGTTGATAGAAGCGGCCCAAGTTGAAGTTGGCGTAAAGATCGTTGCGTAGCTCGTACGAGCCAGAAACTCGCGGACTGATTTGGTTGAGCATATTACCCATTGTTGATGAGTAGCTGTTTGCATCGGCTCTGAGGCCAAGCGATAAGTTTAGCTTATCGTTTAGGAATTTTCGGCTGTACTGGCCAAAGATACTCCACGAGAAAAGGTGTAGCTTGGAGTCGTACTCAATGGGCGATAGCTCGCCGTTGTTAAAGTATGCGCGATAGGTTTGATTGGTGTAACGAGCATGCTCGAACCCTGCACCAATGTTCAACTTTGACCCATCGTTTAGACGGCGGTCGTGCTCGTATCGAAATTTGTTCTCCGATTCCTGTGAAATGTAGTCAAGACTACGAGGTTGGCTCTCGTCATTGTCAGGATACTTAAACTGACGGTTGTTGAGCATGTTGCGGCTAAGTACCCATGTGTCGAAACTTTTCTCGCGGAAATGCTTGTACACAATGCCATTGGTGTAGGTCCACTGGGTGTTAACCGGTACAAAGTTTAGGATGTAGCGCTGCCCGGCATCGGGGTTTTGCAGCCCGGTGTTGAGGTTGAACTGATCGATTGCACCAATACCAAGGATGGTGATCTCGTTACGCTCGTCAATACGGGTGCGGGTTTTGAATTGAAAATCGTTGTAGGTAGGAAGAAAAGGTAGCCCTAATGCATCGAAAAGGAACTGAAGGTACGACCGACGAGCTGAAAGGATAAACGTGGTGTTTTCGCCCAGCGGGCCATCGAGGGTTAGAGCCAAATCGCTGGCGCCAACGGCTCCCTTAAACTTAATTCGTTCGCTGTTGCCATCAATCTGCCTAAAATCGAGCACAGCGCTAAGCGAATTACCTTTCGATGCAGGGAATGCGCCCGAGTAGAAGTTTGCCTCGCGAATAAAATCGGCATTGATAATTCCTACAGGACCTCCCGATGCTCCCTGCGTAGCAAAGTGGTTCAGGTTGGGAATCTCAACACCATCGAGGTAGAAGGTGCTTTCGCTGGGGCCACCGCCACGAACAATTACATCGTTACGGTAGGCAGGGGTAGATGCAACACCGGGTAACGACTGGATTACCCTGCTGATGTCACGGTTGCCACCTGGGTTCTTTTCTATCTCAGCAATGCCAATCCGCTGGAGTGATACAGGGCTCTCCTCGCTTCGGCGAAATGGGCTGGCTTTTACCACAACCTCTTCTATTTCGGTAGCTGTTTCTTCCAGCTCTATATCAATAAATGCTGTGCGGGCATTGGTTACCTGAATGGAGCTGGATACGTAAAGGCTGAAGCCAACTGCAAAAACCCGTAGCTCAACAAACCCTGGCTCGAGACCTGTAAACAGGAAGTTCCCGTCGAAATCGGAGGCTGATCCAATATTGGTACCCCATATTACTATGTTGGCAAAGGGGATGGGTTCATTATTCTGCTTGTTTACAACACGCCCTTGTATCGACCCCTTGTTTTGTGCACCTGCCGAAATATATGCAATAATTAGTAGTGTTATGATTAACGCTCTCTTCATGTTGGTTAAAGTTTTAAAGTCCTGTTATCTTCTTAATAAAGGTAGTCTAAATTTTGCTTACTAACAGCGAAAGATAACAAATGTTTAAAAAATATATAAAAACATTAAACAATTGTCCTAATCTGGCTGCCAGTATGTTAATTAAAGCAAGGGGTGCTATTTTGTTTAGTGTAGGGTATAGAAAACGGGTTTCAGAATTTTGCTGAAACCCGCTGTGTTTTCTTAACCTGCAGCAATTGCTGCAGGTAGTTGTTGAATTTACTTAAGGGTAGCATTAAGCATCCAGAGCATCTTTTCATGCTGCTCTACGTAACCCGAGATTAGGCCAACGGTTCCCTCGTCGCCATTATCGGCAGCTAGTTCCACCAATTCGCGCTCGTTGTTGAGCAGTACCATGGTGTCGCTAATTAACTCCTTAACTGTAGCATCGGCTGTGCTAACATTCTCTTTCTCCTTAATGGTTGCCATTTGGATATACTTTGAAAATGCGTGAACTGGTGTTCCACCAAGCATTAGTATGCGTTCGGCTATCTCGTCGGCCATTTCGTTAAGGCCATTATAAACCTCTTCGAACTTTTCATGCAGTTGGTAGAACTGCTTACCCACAATGTTCCAGTGGAAACCACGAACATTCATATACGAAATTTGTACATTGCTTAGGTAAACGTTTAGTTTCTCGTTCATTTGCTTTGCATAGTCTGCATTTAGTCCAATTTGATTACTCATTGCTTTTATTTTAATTATACTTGCGATTGTTTGCTTTAGTAACACACAAGATTAAATATTGTTTAAGAATTATTCTTATTTTATTGCAAGGATATAAATTAATCTAGTAACAAAATACAGGTATAAGCTAAACAGTTTGTTTTATGTAGTGAATTGAGAGTTTATGTGTCAGTATTACAGGTAGATGTGGTGAGAGCGTCGGTAGAAAATCTTTGTGAGAATTAGAACATTCTAATTTTTTGATGTATGGTGGTTAATCAATATTTAGCAATAAAATAGTATTTTTATTTGCTAAGCAACAATCCTACATGAAGCAATAATCATAAAGAAAAGCTGAGTCTCTTTTAAAAAAAAGACTCAGCTTTAAAGTAAAGGAGGATAGCCCACTATGAGCTTTTCTACAATGCGTTTCTAAGCGTTTCGTCTATTTGGTTGCAAATCCTGTCGAACACCTCGTCCTCGGTACCCTGCCCATCAACTACCTGAAGCAGTTTACGCTTGTCGTAGAAATCGCGGGCAAGCATGGTCTTTTGCTCATACTCTTCGAGCCGCGACACGATGGTCTCGGTATCCATGTCGTAAAGGCGGCTACGGTCAGTTTTACTTCTCTGGCCAAGGCGCTTCATAGCTTCAAGCTGCGAGACGTTAATCTCTATGGCCTGTGTCACATTGCTATTCATTTTCTTGAGTAGTCCATCAACAATGTATGCCTGCACAATGGTTCGGGGAAATCCTTTGAAGATAAACCCTCGGGATCCCGCGCTAGCCTGGATCTTCTCCTCAATCAGCTTAATGGCAATTTCGTCGGGCACAATCATCCCCTTGTCCATGTAGGGTTTGGCGATGCGGCCAATTTCAGTGTCGTTCTTTATCTCCTGTCGAAGCATTTTCCCAGTGGAGATGTATACCAGGTTATACTTCTCGGCCATTTTCTTGGCTTGGGTTCCTTTGCCCGACCCAGGGTACCCAAACAGAACTAGGTTCACCCAGCGATTCTCAAGCGATTTTTTTACAGCCAAATCGAGGCGCGCTTGCACATCTTCAATTGCCCCTGTGCCATCAATGGAGTGGCAAATTCCCTTGTCTTGATAATACTTGGCAACGGGAACGGTTTTGGAGTAGTACTCGGCCAGCCTATGCTGAATTACATCGTCGTTATCGTCCTTGCGGTTACCAATCTTGGCGCGCGACTTAAGGCGGCGCACCAACTCGTCGTCGGGAACCTCGAGGCTTAGCATGCAGGTGAGCGAGGTGTTCATGTTCATGAGCAAGCCATCGAGGATGTAGCACTGCACGGTGGTTCGGGGGAACCCATCGAAAAGGAAACCATTGGTGTCGGTTTTCTTGGTTATTCGATTCTCGATAATCTGCACAATAAGTTCATCGGGGGCAAGCCCTCCCTTCTCAATAATGTTTTTTGCTTGGATTCCGAGTGGGGTTCCCTGTGCAATTTCCTCACGAAGGATTTCTCCGGTGGAGATGTAGGTGAGGTTGTACTTTTCTATCAGCCAGTCGCTTTGGGTGCCTTTCCCTGCACCTGGAGGGCCAAATAGGGCGATGTTAAGCATGAAGAGTTAGTTTTGAGTTTTTTGTTTACTAAAGTATAGAAAAATTGGGTACGAAAAGCATTGAACCAAAAATATGAGGTGATTTTGGGGTATCTAACCCTGAAGCAGTCAGTTGATATTATTGTTGCTAACGGCTGGGGGTTGTGGTCTCGTCAACCTGAGGTTGAAGAGAAGGGAGCGAGCCACGATTTCGTCCCCGACGAAATCGTACCGAACGGGCGAAAAAGCTTCGAGTTCCCAGTATCAACCCACAACTTGTCAGCCCACTGGCTGATTGGCTACACCCCTTGTTAGGGCACGTACTTAATTGTCTTTCAATACGTAAATCGTTCCTTTGTTTTTACCAACTGAATCAATTATTTTTTCAACTTTCATATATTGTAAATCTTTCTTAAGCGTGTTTATTGAAAAATCAGGCATACTCTTCACTAAATCAGATAATTTAATTGGTTGATTGATTGTTATAAATTCTTTTATTTTCTTTTGTCTTTCATTCAGATAACCACCTTTAGTTTTAAATACATCATATTTTTGTTCCAATCGATGGATTAGCGCTTCAAGGGATTGTAAAAAGAAAAGCATCCATTTGTCAACTCTTTCTTTTTCGGAATTTCTATCCTTTTGTCCATCCATTAGTGCTTCATAGTAAGTCTTTTTTTTCTGCTCAATTAAATTTTCAAACGATACATATTGAATGAATAAATAGTTGTTTTTAAGAAGCAATAAATTGGTCAATAGCCTAGATAGTCTTCCATTTCCGTCTTGAAATGGATGTATTGATAAAAATTCATAAACGAATAGTCCGACAACAATTAATGGGTGGAGTGATTTTAAATTAAGTTGGTCGTTTGTCCACTCTATCAAATAGTTCATTTCACTTTCAACCAAATGGGGTTCTGTGGTATTAAAAATTACTCTTTGAGTTCCATCAGGATAATTAGCGACAACTTTATTTGACAAATTCTTGTAAACACCTCTATGTCTATCGTCTTTAGTGCTGTACTTTAATAAGCTTTGATGTAATTGCTGAATGTAATTCTTAGATATGCTAATGTTTTCATAGTTCTCATAGATAATTTCAAGTACATCGTAGTAACCTATAACTTCTTGCTCATCCCTTGACTTTAACTCTGTTATTTTTACATTTTCTAGGAGTTGTTTAATCTCTTCATTAGTTAGTTGAGCCCCTTCAATTCTAGTTGATGAACCAATACTTTCAATTGTGGCAATTTTTCTTAATTCTTTAAGAAAGATATTTTCTTTGCTTTCAACGATATTCCATTTTCCTTTAAACGAGTCAATGAAACTTATAGATTTTAAAACCAACTGATTAGTTTGAAAATCAAAATTTAGTTGATTTATAAAGTTATCCATAATGTACCCATATTTTATCCATACAAAGATAATGGAATTTTATTGAAATATCCATAATGTATCCATAAAATATCCATATGTTGGGTTTTATCGTCTGTGTCGGGTAACGCAGGCGGATTGCTCCGCCCTTGTCCCCTAAGAACCGTACGTGAGACTTTCACCTCATACGGCTCAAGCTCTCTGAAGGCAGATTGC
>NZ_JAANIG010000099.1 GCF_011174675.1 Perlabentimonas gracilis
ACCTTCGGTATAACAGTCACCATCGGTCGTTTGTCCGTTGGTAAAAATAAATAATAAAATTGTAAAAAAAATGCTTGGTTATTTAGGGTTAAAACAATTCCTCAGTTAATTCTTCTCGAATTGCGATGCTTCGCATCCGTTTCTCTATCCAATCATCAGGATAACCTTTAAGTTTATATAATTCACGTGTGCGTTGAGTTGCTAATTCAGGATTTTCTATTTCGTCCAATCTGTCTGAACCAACCTGAGCCAGCCATTGCTTAAACGGCTCGGCTTTGGGCGATGGTATTGATTGAATAATTCGTAAAAGTCCTTTAGCATCAGCACAATCAGTTACATATCTTTTCCCATCGGAGGAAATCATTTTCAGTTGTACGATAATTTCGTACAACTGAGAAAAACCTTCTGTGTTTAGTTTTCTTTTAAGGTCACTCCAATATCTTCGTGGATTTTTACTTTCAGTGAGAATTTCAATTACATCAATAATTGCAAAGTACCATTTTTGTTCAGCCTCGTTCCACTCAGAACGAATTTGTTTACTTTCAAAAAGTTTTATATTACTCATATTCTCATTTTTTTTGAACTCAAAAATAGTCATTTGACCTAACTTTTAAAAATTTGAAAGTCTATCATTTAGAGCGTAACTTTTTTTGCCGCTTGTGCATAACGGCTGGGGGTGTGCCCAGTGGGGGAGTGCGGCGCCAGCGGATTTATCCCCCGCTAAGAATAATGTTGCGAGCCCAATTGCCCCGAATATCTAGGT
>NZ_JAANIG010000011.1 GCF_011174675.1 Perlabentimonas gracilis
GGTGAGGGGGTGAAGGCGGCGTAGCCGCCTTCACCCCCTCACCCCTTAGACCTCTTGAAAGTACTGTCATTTCGAGCGAAGCGAGAAATCTATATTTATTAGTCGGTCAGTAGTGAATAAAAAATACAGATATACTAACTTGAAAAGATATTTAAGATGAAAGGGATATTCAATTTATTTTTCATTCTTATAGCAAGTCTTCCAGCCTTTGCGCAAAGCCAATTGACTGTTGAAATATCAACAAAAAGGCTAATGCGCGATGTTTACTTCCTAGCATCCGATAGCTTGGGTGGTCGAAAGTTCCCCCTAATGGGAAGCGAAATTGCCGCCAATTACATCGCCTCGGAGTTTGAAGCTGCTAGCTTAAAGCCCATTCCCAATAATCCCAATAAGTATTTCCAGTTAATGCCTGTAACCAAACTTGACAGGGGCGAGACTCGAATTTTTGCCGATGATATCCCCCCAATAATGGGTATTTACTACTCTTTCGCATCCAATAATCCCATAACCGATAGTCTAACCCAACCCATTAGGTTCTGGGGTCAAAGTATGCCTTCGCATCAAAATATTGGCGATACTATTGTACATATTTATGCCAAGAGTATCGACGATGCAATAGCTAATTTGCAGTGCATTACATTGCAAACCAATGCAAAGGCTTTTGCCATAAGCTTACCCGAAAAGAAGAATAAACGCCTTATCTGGCGAGAGTTTTCTGCAACGCATTATAAATACCCCAACAGTATGATTCGCTCAGGTGCGCCCAGCTGGTTGTATCATCATCTTCCCAATACCAACGATACGCTCAAGGTATTTATGTTTAGCGATAAAACGCTAAATGGTATTTACGGCCAATCGATTAAGGATTTGAACAAGGAAGCGAAAAAGGTAACTGGCAAGGGTAACTCAAATGCATTACCAACAGCCTACTTAACCTACAAAACCAATTTCTACGTAAAAACCGATACGCTTTACGACAAGAATGTAATTGGCTACATTGAGGGCACCGACCTTAAGGATGAGGTGCTGATAGTAGGTGGCCATTTTGATCACGTTGGACGCATGCCCGATGGGGTTTGCCTTGGTGCCGACGATAACGCCTCGGGAACAGCGGGAGTAATGGAATTGGCTCGTATGTGTGCCCAAGCTCAGTCCAATGGGTTTGAGTTTAGGCGGTCGGTAATGTTTGTTGCATTTGCAGCAGAGGAATCGGGGCTAAACGGCTCAATGTACTATATTAATAATCCAATTTTTCCGCTTGAGAAAACGGTTATGATTATTAATATGGATATGATTGGACGCTCAGACAATAAACCCAACAAGAAAGGGTACGTTAGCACCTGGGCCATTGGACGGGGAAAAGTTAAGCGCCCAACCAAACGGCTAATTCGTAAAATCGATAGGCAAATGGATAACACTAGCTTTTACCTAAGGCAAGATTTCCCTGAGAATGTGATGTGGTTTATGGGCTCCGACCACTTCCCTTTTTACAGGAAGGGCATCCCTGGGCTAATTGTTACCACAGGTACGCATGACGACTACCACAAGCCAACCGATACCCCCGATAAGATAAATTACGAAAATATGGCCAACGTGCTAAAGGCAATGTTTGCCCTAATAACCGATGTTGCTTCGGAACCCGATAAATATCCTGCAAAAGTTGAGAAGTAAAGGCTCTAGATTTCTTTAGTATCCAGCGCATCGCGCAATCCGTTGCCTATTAGCGTAAAGGCTAGCACCAGCAGCATTATGGCTACGCCGGGCAGTATGGCAAGGTAGGCTTTGTCCATTATCAGATACCCATAGTGGTCTTTTATCATTGTGCCCCACGATGGGATTGGGGGCTGAACGCCAATTCCCAAAAAACTTAAACCTGCTTCTAGCAGTATGGCTGTGGCAAAGTTCCCTGCCGATATTATGGCCATAGGCCCCATTACGTTGGGCAGTATATGCCTAAATACAATCCGTCGAGTGCCAAAACCCAGCACCTTTGCGGCCTCAACAAACTCCTTCTCCCTAAGGCTCATAACCTGTCCGCGAACCACACGAGCTACCTCAACCCACATGGTTAGACCCACGGCCACAAAAATTTGCCAAAAACCCTTGCCCAGCACTATGGTTAGGGCAATAACCATAAGCAGCGTGGGGATTGACCACACCACGTTTATTAGCCACATAACAAAATCATCGTACCGGCCACGGATATAACCAGCCGTTGCGCCCAGCGTAATGCCAATAAGCAGCGATATGGCTACCGCAATAAACCCCACGGCCAGCGATATTCGCGAACCAATAAGCAGTCGGCTTAGCATATCGCGCCCAAACCTATCGGTACCCAGCCAAAAGCGGCGGGTTTTTATATGCTTTTTTTCAATTGCTGATGCAATATCGGCTTTGGTAAATTCGGTTGACCCATTATTGCCCCAAATGGTTATGCTGTTATCTTTTATTTTGATGTTTTCACTGCAGTGGTTAGGGAATAGTATATCAGTCACTGGGTAAATACTCTCAATGGTAATGCTATCTTCGGGCTCGGTGTATTCAGTGACTACAATTTTCCAGTCCTCAATTCGGTAATCGAGCGTAGGAACCTCTCGGAATTGGTTTTGCGCCCCACCAACAAGTTTCCCGATTAATCCTTTCTTCTCAACGCCAGAGCCTCTGGGAACAAGGAAGAACTTTACTTTAAAACCCGGCTTGTGAGTAGCAATTTCCAGATGCTGATTATTAGCCCATGGCGTAGGGTCGGGGGCAATAAGGTAACCCAGAATAGCCAAAACAGCAATCAACCCAACAAACACTGACGAAACTAGCGGGAGCCTATTCCGAAAGAACTTCCGAAATGCTACTCGCCACGGCGACCCCTCCCTGTTGTTGCTAGTGTTCATTTATTTTGTTGGTTTGTTGGTTTGTTGGTTTGTTGGTTTGTTGATTGATTGCCTGCCTGCCTGCCTCTGGCAGGATTGGTTAACCCTGCCAATAGCAGGTATCCCTTCCAATGGACAGCCAAGCTGCCAGCGTCAAAAGAGATTGACTGATTGATATTCAATTTTTATCATACCTTCGTTTCCATCTACTATTAACAATCATTGCCATACCAAACGCAACAACTATATATATTGGATAAACAAGTTGCAAAGGTATAAAAACATATAGTAGCGATAGCTTTTTGTGTTGCTTAAGGTATGGGATCAGCAGCAGCAAATCGGCTATAGATTTTACAACGTACCCCAATCCAAGTACCTTTAAATATGCAATATTCCAGATCGATAGAATTGCCAACATTACTAGCAAAAGGTTAAATAGCAGCACTGTAAAGCCAACAACAATGGCAGTAAAATCGGTATAGCCAGTCGATTTTGAAGCCCATCGGGCACGTTGCGCAAGAAATTTACTAACCGATTTTACGGGTTGGGTTAAAAC
Organism: Perlabentimonas gracilis; assembly: GCF_011174675.1. Classification (GTDB taxonomy): domain Bacteria; phylum Bacteroidota; class Bacteroidia; order Bacteroidales; family Tenuifilaceae; genus Perlabentimonas; species Perlabentimonas gracilis. The sequence goes on from NZ_JAANIG010000011.1 coordinate 3,424, forward strand.
CAGCGCACCCTTACCCTGAAGAGGCGATATTTTGAAATCCTTTTTGCGCTTGGCGCAATGCAGCAGAAAAACATCGTCGCCCGAGGCGTATTTGGGGTTTAGCATCTGATGCTCAAAGCCAAGCATACTTTTATTGAACGATAAATTTGCCGCGCTTGCCATAAACGGGAGCCCAACACTACAGGCCCCAATGCTGCTTGCCGTTAGACTTGCGTGTTCGAGCGCCTGCATCTTTTCGAAATAATTACTTGTTGGCGATATCATCACCGGCCCAATAAGCATTTGCGCTTTTTTTGTTTGATAGGCCAATGCAATGTTCCGTAGCCAGCTAGCAGGATGTGTGCAGTCGGCATCGGTAAGCACAATGGTATCGTTTTTTGCAAGCGTAACACCCAAGGCAACAGCTTGCTTTTTTCCTTTGCTTTGGGTAGGCAACTCCGCTAGCTGTATGTTAGTGTGTTGCTCTGCCCATTTTTTGGCCATTGGCCAAGTATTGTCGGTTGAGTGATCGTTAACCAGAATTACTTCATAATTCTCAGTTGGATAATCTTGCTTTAATATCGATATAAAGAGGTTGTCAATATTTGCTTCCTCGTTACGAACCGCCACAACAATAGACATTGAAATGGTATGCTGTTCACTAAAGTTGTGCATATGCCTAAAAACTAACCCTGCAGCAAATAGCGCAAACACAACAAAGTAAATTGTTGCCAATATTATTAGTGCGTAAATGGCAACTTGCATAAGCTAATTTGCTAAAATGAATTGCTCTATCAAACCCGCCGCTTTCTCAATTTCCTCGGCTGGGCGGGCAATGTTTATTCGTAGCCAGCTGGCGTAGTTCTTGCTAAAATGCTCGCCCGGTATGGTTGCCACACCCGCCTTGCTGTATAGCTCGCTGGCAAAATCGAATCCATCGTTTATGCCTTTGGGTAGCTTGGCCCAAATAAAGCATCCGCCATTAGTTGGTGGAATGGTAAAACCTAACTTTGCCAGTAGGGGCGCAAGGTAGTTGAAGTTGGCTTGTACATTGTTCCTAAAATTCTCAACAAACGCCTCCCCAAACTCATTGTCCTCAAGGTAGGTTGCCAGAGCTTCTTGCAGTATCGATGGTGCGCAAAGGCCAATATAATCGTGAATTGAGCGTATTGCCTTACGATGCTGCTCATGCGCGTAAAGGTAGCCAATGCGCCAGCCTGTTATGCATAGCATTTTCGAAAAGCTATTCACATAGAACACGTTGGGCGAGGTATGCTCCAGCGGAAGGTATGGCTCGTTATCAAAATACAAATCTTTGTAAACCGCATCAAAAATCAGATAAAAATCCATCTCCTCGGCCATCCCTACAAGTTGGTTAACCTCATGCTTACTCCACGTTTTGCCAAATGGGTTGCCCGGCGACGAGAGGAATACGATTTTAACATTACGCTCGGAAATGGCCTTTTTTAAATCATCAAAATTGATTGAGTATTCCTCGTTTAGCGGATAGCTTACGAATGGCTGTCCGAATATCGTGGGTAGCTGGCTGTAGCTCTCGTATGCTGGGTCGAAGCTTAGAACGCCAAAATCTCCACCTAACTTTTTGGTAAGGTAGGTGTATATTAGCGATATGGCTTCGGTGGCTCCCTGCACAACCAAAAAATTATCAATATCAACCGTAAAACGTTTTGAGTAGTGGCTGTGGATTTGGCCAAGCAGTCTAAAGTTGCCCAACCCCGGGGCGTACTGATGAGTATTGCTGTGCACCAACTCCTCGAGCGATTTGCGAAGCTCTACCGGTGGTTGAAAACCGGGGATGCCTTGCGCCAGGTTTATGCCTCCGTTTTGCTTTACCAAATTGCTAAAGTAGCTTATGTACGAGCCCTGCGGTTTTGTTTTGTGTATATTCATCTGTCAAAAAATTTAATATCCAAAGGTAACCACTTAACCACTGATTTTAAAGCTTCCCATTGTAAATATAGATACCTTTGTATAAATGTAATTTTAAAAAATCTACCTAGATGAGCAATTGTCTTAAAAACTGTTTGGCTGCGATTGTAATGATGGTAATGGTTTGGCCAAGCAATGCCCAAGCTCAGGTGAACTTCGATGTTGAGGCCGGTATTGTTGCGACTGGTTACAACGATGTTCGGATTCCTGGCGATGCAGGTACGTTCCTTTCGCTTTCCGATGAGCTTAGCTCAAGTGCCAAGTTCTTCTCAAGGCTTAAGGTTGGTTACCGTATTGGTGAGCGCCATGAGGTGCTGGTCCTTTTTGCTCCGCTGGAGTTCTCGTACAGGGGCGTTGTGGATAGGGATATAACTTTTCAGAACGAGGTTTTTTTGGCTGGGACCAATATTGATGCAATATACAAGTTCAACTCATACCGACTTTCGTATCGATACCTATGGGTGCAAAATCCAAAGTTCCATTTTTACGCTGGGGTTACGCTCAAAGTGCGCGATGCCAATATTGGCCTAAAGGGTTTGCCTGAGCAGGAGGCCGTTAAAACCGATTTGGGGGTTGTTCCGTTAATTAACTTCTATGTGCACTGGAAACCCACCAACCGTTTTGGGCTGCTGCTCGATGGCGATGCGCTGGCTGCGCCACAAGGCCGTGCCGAGGATGTGCTTGTTGCCGCCACCTTTAAGCTAACCAATAGCTTTACTGCTAAGGCAGGCTATAGGTTACTCGAGGGTGGTGCAGATAACGCTACGGTGTACACATACTCTATGTTTCACTACGGTGTTATTGGGGTAATAATTAACCTTGATTAAATCGCCATAAAACCAACCCTATCTACTAAAAAACATCGGGAACAAAGTTCTGATCGGTAATGGGTGGGCGGATATAAGAGAAATCATCCTTACGCTCGGGCATTTCTATTGGCCCTGGAGCCAAATCTTTATAAGGTATCTGGCTCAATAAGTGGTGAATGCAGTTGAGCCGTGCCCGTTTCTTATTGTCGGCATGCACCACGTACCACGGCGCTTGCTTAATGTCGGTATGGGCAAACATTTTGTCCTTGGCCATAGAGTACTGCACCCACTTGCTGCGCGACTCAATATCCATTGGGCTTAGCTTCCATCGTTTCACGGGATCCTCATTGCGAGCCTTAAATCGTTTCTCCTGCTCGGCATCGCTAACCGAGAACCAGTATTTTATTAGGATGATATTGGAGCGCACCAGCATCCGCTCAAACTCGGGGCAGGAGCGGAGGAACTCAATGTACTCGTCGTCGGTGCAAAAGCCCATTACGCGCTCCACGCCGGCACGGTTGTACCAGCTGCGGTCGAACAGTACCATTTCGCCACCTGCGGGCAGGTGTGGAACGTACCGTTGAAAGTACCACTGGGTTTTCTCGCGCTCGGTGGGCACGCCAAGGGCAACCACTCTGCAAAAGCGGGGGTTTAGCCGCTCGGTGATGGTTTTGATCACACCTCCCTTCCCAGCCGCATCGCGACCTTCGAAAATCACCACAACCTTCAGTTTGTTCTGCTTTACCCACTCCTGCAGCTTGATAAACTCAATTTGCAGCTTGTACAGCTCCTTCTCGTAAACCTTTTTTTTGATTTTTTTCTTGTCCTCTACGGCCTCGTAGTTTATTGGTTCTGCTGAGGTGTCTTTAGGTTTTTCCTTTTCTCCCTTAGCCGATTTTTCATCCTTGTGTACCATAGCCAAATGGTTTTGGTTTTTAGTTATGTGATTCGAAATGAAAGTTACGACAATTTTGCCAATCGGCAATTGCTTATTGGGATACAAAAAACTTGGGATTCGATAATGCACCAAACCCCAAGTTTCAATAAGCATTTATATTAGCATCTATCTGTAAATCATTTCCGCCATCTCAACCATCTTTATAAAATCGTTCTTGTAACCAAATTCGTCGTTACCCTTTGCTTCTTTTGCACGAGCCAATGCGTTGGCAAATGAACTGGTTCCCTTGAATTCCGATTCGCGGAGTAGCATCCCAAACTCAGCAACCGATGAGGCAAATTGCAGGTTGCTGGTCGATTTTGTTTTGCCCTCTTTAAGCACTTGTGAAATTAGTTGACTGTTACTCTCTCCGGGTTTCTTATATCGTAGCTTTACGGTAAGCAGATCATTGCTGCTTGTGAGGGTTTGCTTTGTGTATTTTAGTGGGTCGATGCTTGTGTTGCTATCGCTGCCACCCGCTGGAACAATTTCGTACAAGGCGGTAACGGTATGCCCGCAGCCAATATCGCCAGCATCTTTTTTGTCGTCGTTAAAGTCCTCGCTGTTAAGCATCCGTTTCTCGTACCCAATTAGGCGGTACTCCTTCACCTTGGCGGGGTTAAACTCAACCTGAATTTTCACATCGTTGGCAATGGTATAAAGCGTGCCCCAAAGCTCGGTGCCAAATACCTTTTTGGCCTCCATAATATTATCGATATAGGCATAGTTGCCATTACCTGCCATCGATAGTTCCTTCATTCTACCGTCCTTGTAGTTGCCCATGCCAAAACCTAAGATGGTGAGGTAAACGCCGCTCTCGCGTTTTTGCTCAATTAGTTTTTTTAGCTCCGAGGTGCTGCTTACGCCTACATTAAAATCGCCATCGGTTCCAATAATAACCCGATTATTGCCTCCGTGGATATAGTTTTGCTGCGCAATTTTGTAGGCTAGCTTAATACCCGCTCCACCAGCTGTTGAACCGCCTGCCTGAAGCATATCGATTGCACTAGTGATTTTTGCCTTTTCTGCTCCGGGTGTCGACTCCAAAACCAAACCTGCTGCACCTGCATACACCACAATGGCAACTCTATCCTGAGGGCGAAGTTGGTCAACCAAATACTTAAATGCTTGCTTTAGTAGGGGCAACCTATTGGCAGGATTCATTGAACCCGATACATCTATTAGGAAGACCAGGTTGTTAGGTGGTATTTGCTCTTCGTTCACATTCTCGCCCTTTAGGCCTATAAGAACTAGCTGGTTTTGCTCGTTCCAAGGGCATTTGTCGGTCTCCAGCGTAACCGAAAACGGATGACCATCTGTGGGCTGAGGATAGTTGTAGTCAAAGTAGTTAATTAGTTCCTCAATGCGAACTGCATCGCTATAGGGCTTTTGGCTTTGGGTTAAAAATCTGCGTACGTTGGCGTACGATGCTTTATCCACGTCAATCGAAAAGGTTGATAGCGGGTTGGCAAGTGCATCCTTAAAAATATTCTCGCTTATGGGCGAGTACTCCTCAGTATTATAATCAATTGGGATGTAGTCATGGGTTTGCATAGTGTAATTTGCAGTTGGCATACCAATGGCCATAGTGTAATGTTCGCGCATTTTGGTAGGAGTAACTTCTGCATCAATTGAGTAAATCTCTTCTTCAATCACCACCTCATCCTTTTTTAATACTGATTTTGATAGGTTCAATTCCAACTTGGTTTCCTTACCCCTATGGATGTAGACGGTTATCTTGTGGTCTTGATAGCCTTTTGCCTTAACCTCAACGCTGTAGGTGCCTGCTTTTAGGGATATTTGGAATTGCCCATTGGCCTTACTTGCTGTTTCGGCAACAAAATTGTTTTGCTGGTAAACCGAGATTTTGGCTTTGCCAATGGGTGTTTTGTCATTGTAATTGGTTACAATTCCAACGAGTGTCCCCATATCGGGACTAACAGTAGTGAAGGAGCTTAGAATGACTATCCAAGCAATTGTAATTAGTTTTTTCATAGCGCAAAGTTTTAAGTTTAACATTCACATCTTTACATTACAGATGCTGCACTAAGCGATTTTCCATAAAGCTGAGTACAAAATTTTTTTTTACATTTGAAGGATCTAATTTTACCGCTTTGATTTTTAGCCCAAAACCTGAGAACCTAACCGATCTGGATCTAGTTGCCCGCTATCAGAAGAATGGCGATAAGCAGCTGGTTGGTTTGCTTTACAAGAGGTACACCGGGTTTGTATTTGCAGTTTGCCTGAAATACTTGCGCTCGCGATCCGAGAGCGAGGATGCTGTTATGCAGATTTTTGAAAAGCTTTTCGATGACTTGAAAAAGCATAGTGTTCAAAATTTCAAATCGTGGCTGTATACAGTGGCCAAAAATCATTGCTTCCACATCATCCGAAGTAAGAAGAAGGAGCACCTGGTTGGGGATATGGTGAAAAATAATCATCCTCAGCATATGGAAATATCAAACAATATGTATCATGATAATGAAGATTTGCTTGAGCAGCAGCTTGGCCATTTGGAACAAGCATTGCCCAAGCTATCGGAAGAGCAACGGATATGTGTTGAACTTTTCTATCTAAAGCAGAAGAGCTACAATGAGGTGGCTAGCATCACGGGCTATACATTGGGGCAGGTAAAGAGTTATATTCAGAATGGTAAACGAAATTTAAAGATAAGCCTAACGGGCAATGAGCAGTAAAATCGACATAAAGTACAATGGGCAGGGGTGCGTATCACAGAATACTTTGGTGCAGTACCTAAAGGGCGAGCTAGGCGGTTTAGAGATGAACTCCGTTGAGCGCCACTTGTCGGGTTGCCCTATGTGCGCCGATGAGCTGGAGGGGCTAAGCCTGCTCGATGACCCCAAGGAAATAATAACCATTTCAGCATCCATTAATAGTAAAGTTGATGGTAGTGTTGCTAAGGGTGGTCGGATTGTTCGTTTGCTTTCACCTTTATCAGCCGTCGCTTCAGTGGTTTTGCTAGTAGGAATATCAACTCTGATTTATTATACGTCAACGCTTAAGCCCGAACCGAATATTGTTTCGGAAAGTATAGGCGAGCCAATGCCCATATTGGAGGAGGTGATCCCAATTCCTCCAGCACCTCCTGTTCATGCAGAAAAAAAAGATGCAGAGGAAGTACAGCCCGTCAAGCATAAAGTCGAGGAAGAATCTTTGCCCATTACCAGGCAAGAAAGAGCGGAGGTAGGCGAAGCTTCGACCAAAGTTGTAGCCAAAAGTACTCAAGAGCCTAGGTCGGAGACTGGTGCCGTAAGAACAGTTCGTCCAGCAGCAAAGCGATCAACAGTTAGTAGTCAACCTAGAAGCAATGCTTATCATCAACCAATAGCAGCCAATGCTTATGCCCCTAAAGCGAGGTTGAAGGAGAAGAGCTTGTATTCCGATTTGGAAATTGAAGCAGATGCGGTTCTATACGATGTGGAAAATTACCAGCCCATTATTGTTGATGCTGCTAGCTATCTGGCCGATGATGAGGAACCAGAACTTGAAGAGGGGGCTGTATTTGTTGTTGTGGAGGAAATGCCTCGGTTTAATGGAGGAGATATAAACAACTTTAGGGATTACATCAATAAGAATTTGAGGTACCCTGAGTATGCTGCTGAAAGTAGTATTCAGGGTAGGGTTATCCTTTCGTTTGTTGTGGAGCCCACAGGAAAAGTGTCAGATGTTAAGGTGCTTAGAGGGGTTAATCCTTACCTAGATAAAGAGGCCGTCAGGGTCATCGAATCGAGTCCGTTATGGGAGCCAGGGAGGCAAAGAGGAACCCCGGTTAGGGTTTCGTTCATTATTCCGGTGATTTTTATACTGCGTTAAGGAAAGGGGTTTTCTAAATGGTTTTGTTAAGCGTCTAATTTCCCTTCCATATTTAATAGGAATACTTATTAAAAAGAGGGTGTCCAAACTTTTTGGTCACCCTCTTTCTTTAATTTGTTCTTATCTCAGATATTTATTCCGGTGGCTCAAAACCATAAACAATACCCTTAACCAAATGAGTGGGAGTTTCTCCATAACCTCCCTTTGACTCACGATGGGTAATGTACACCACAATACCCCCCATATTCACAGCTCGTTTCTTAAGCCTAATATCAGCGCTACGCTGAGCAGCTCTAGCATTCCGACTTTGTGGCGACGATTTGCCATCTGCCTCACCAAGGGCAAAAAGGCCCTCTACATCTTCTAGGTTGTCGGTTAAAATCACGGTTTTCCAGTCGCCTTCATCCACCATCATCACCGCAAGATCGTTAAAACTTTCCACCCTACCATTACGGTAGATAATTCGGTGAACCTGCTTACGGTCGATATCCTTAATCTCGCTCTCGCCAAGGGACATATATGTAATGCTAGTTGCGGTAACCCCCTGGACATTCACGGCAACCTTTCGTCCGCTTATCAACATAATAGTGTCAGCAGGAACAACATCCTTAGCATATGCAGCAAATGTTGTTGAAGTGAAAACTATTAGTAACGCTAGGATAAACTGTCTCATATTTATATAGAATTGGTTTGCGATAATGAAATCTTTTAGCCTTGGTCAGAAATGGATACAAACCCAATGCCAAAACCATTGTCAAAACCATAGGTTGAGCAATATCAATTTCAACTGCAAATATACAAAAATACTTGGGCTATTAATAGTTAATGAATGTGAAAGAGTGATGTTGTCCAATATTTTAGGTTGTGGTTTTTGTGCTGACTTCCGCTTAAACCCTGCCCTTATTTGTATCTAAAACGACTCGATTGCAGCTAAAGCTTTTGTCCAAATCAATCATTAGTTTATTTTTGTGAGGTCATATTTATATGTTCACAGGTCAATGAAAAGATTTATCACCCTATACATTGTAATGCCAATTGTTTGGTTGCTAGTGGCCATATCATGCTTAATTTTTTTTATTGGCGATGTTGTTGTATGGCTTCTCACCTTTTGGTGGGATAGGCGCTTGTGGATACTTCAGCGTTACTCAATTGTATGGGCGCTATCATATATCTGGATAAATCCGTTTTGGCGTATCGACTTTTCGGGCAAAGACAATGTTAGTCGTGGACAGCCATATATTATAGTTGCTAATCACCAGAGTTCCTTTGATATTGTGCTTTTGTATCGGTTGTGGATGCATTTTAAGTGGGTGGCCAAGCGTGAACTTTTCCGAATGCCATTCATTGGATGGAACTTATGGCTCAATAGGCATATAGTAATTGATAGGGCAAGCCTACGGGGGGCCAAAAAGATGCTGCTCGAAGCACAACGTCACCTTAATAAAGGGACTTCGGTGTTAATTTTTCCCGAGGGAACACGAAGTGTTGATGGAGCAATTAAGCGATTTAAAGATGGTGCTTTTATGCTCGCCAAAAAAGCCAATATTCCCATACTGCCTGTAGTAATAAATGGGAGCAAGGAGGTATTTCCTAAAAACGGTTACGTAGTAAAGGGCGCTCAAAAATTTACTATGCGCATACTGCCTCCAATACATCCTGATACTTTTGCAGATAAAAGTGTAGACGACCTAGAGGCCGAGGTACATAAGCTAATGGTTGAAGTGCACAAGGAGGTTGCGCCCGAGTATTACAAAGAGGTTAACGTATAGTTTTCTCATTATACCTAACCCATTCAGAAAGAAAAGTATTATATTGTCAAAAATAAATTTTTAAACTATGAATCCAAAGGTAAGTATCATTATGGGTAGCGCTTCGGATATGTCGGTGATGGAGGAGGCGTGCAAGATTTTAAATGACCTAAAGATCCCCTTCGAGATTAATGCCTTATCGGCGCATCGCACTCCCGATCAGGTAGCCGAGATGGCTCGTAAGGCTCACGAGCGTGGGGTTAAGGTGTTTGTTGCTGGAGCCGGTGGAGCAGCCCATCTTCCAGGGGTAATTGCGGCATTTACTCCACTTCCCGTGATTGGAGTACCCATTAAAGCATCCATTTCTATCGATGGTTGGGACTCTATTCTCTCAATACTGCAGATGCCAGCTGGAATACCCGTGGCCACAGTGGCCCTTAACGGGGCTCGTAATGCTGGTATTTTGGCTGCTCAAATTATTGGCACTGGCGAAAAGGAGGTTTTTGATAGGGTAGTTACCTTTAAGGCTGAGCTGGCACAAAAGGTTGTTTCGGCAAATGCCGAGCTGGCAAAGGTGCAATTCGAATACAGAACTAACGGTAAATGATAAAGGAAAAGATTACGCACAACAAACCAAGAAGTAGGGTTCCGGCCATACTAGCTATGGCCAGCCTAATTTTGATGGTGTCGCCATACTTGGCTTCGGCTGATCTTCCTGAGGAAAAGGCCGGGGCAAGGTCTGCAGGCCTAGGCTATAGCACTGCTGCAATTATCGATGGGTGGTCGCTATTTCACAATCAGGCTGGTGTGGCATACCTTGAAAACCCATGGGTTGGAGTACACCATGAAAATAGGTTCATCTCACCCGATCTTAACTTTAGCGCATTGGGAGCAATGCTTCCCGTTAGGGTTGGTACCCTTGGCTTGTCTATTAAAAGGTTAGGGTTTAGTCAGTTTAGCCAAACAAAACTTGGACTTGCCTATGGCATGAAGTTGGCCCCAACCCTGAGCGCTGGGGTACAGCTGAATGCTCATCACATTTTTGTGGCGGGCGAGTATGGTAGCACTATGGTGCTTTCTGCCGAGGGAGGGCTTATTTATAGCCCTAACGATAATCTAAATGTGGGTTTTCACGTTGTGAACCCAACTCGCAGTAAATTGCTCGACGATCAGCGAATTCCCACGCTTTTGAATCTTGGCCTCTCATACCAAATTGGCGATATGGTTATGGTAACCTCAGGTGTTGAGAAAAATCTCGATGCTGATTTTTCATTTAAGGCGGGTGTTGAGTTTGAGCCCATAAATAGTTTGTACTTCCGGATGGGGATGGCCTCAAATCCCTCTTTGCTAACCTTTGGAGTGGGATATCAGATCTCGTCAATACAAATTGATTTAGCCTTCTCCAGGCATGAAATATTAGGATACACTCCCCATTTTTCACTTTCGTATGTTTTTGGTGCTAAAGCTAGCCGATTACCGGAGACTGAAACACCCCAGCAATGATATATAAGCGCCTAATAATATTAGTAATCTTTGCCTTAGCATTAGGCACATCCTTTGTTTTGGGGCAGGACTTCGAGGTCGATCCTCAAAGTATCATTGCAGATATTATTGAGAATATCGTAGCAAATAGTGAGGACGAAAGCATTGACGTGGATGCGTTGGCCGAAGACCTTATTTACTATTCAGAGAACCCCATTAACCTTAACTCAACTACCGCCGAAGAGTTGGGCCGTCTGCTATTCTTGTCCGATTTTCAGGTTCGAGCCTTGCTCGATTACGTGAAAGACCACGGGGCAATGCAAACCATATATGAACTTCAGCTTGTGGTGGGGTTCGACTTTTCCGATATTCGTAACCTAGTACCGTTCATCACAATCTCATCGGAGATCGAAACCACAAGGCGCCCCCTTTTCCAGTACGGCAAGCATGATATGTTTGTTAGGGCGCGTTCGCTTATCGAAACGCAGCAAGGTTATACCCCAGCACCCATCGACAACCCCACCGCAACCCGCTACGCAGGTAATAAGCTAGGGCTATACACCCGCTATACCTATAGCACAAGGGGAGGCTTTCAGTTCGGATTTGTTGGCGAGAAAGATCCTGGCGAAGAGTTCTTCAGGGGATCAAACCCCTATGGTTTTGACCACTACTCTGCCCATATGCAGATTACAAATGTTGGTAGGGTAAAAAGCTTGGTAGTTGGTGATTTTAATGCTGACTTTGGGCAAGGGCTTACCCTTTGGACCAGCGCATCGTTTGGCAAATCGCCTGATCCTATGGGGGTAAGAAAAAGATCAAGGGGGATTTATAGATACAGCTCTACCAACGAGAACGAGTTTTTACGCGGTGCAGGTGCAACAGTTACTTTGGGTCGATTTGAGGTATCTGCTTTTGGGTCGTACAAAAAGATTGATGCCAACATTACCGATTCGCTGATCGATGGCAATTACTACTTCACCTCGCGGCCAACTAGTGGTCTGCACCGTACCCCCAATGAAATATCAAACAAGAAGACCCTTGGCGAGTTTGTTGCAGGAGGTAACGTGAATTTTTCGGTAGGTAACCTAAAAGCAGGGGTGACAGGTTCGCTTGTTAATCTCGATGCGGCCTACGATGCCCCCAACCAACCCTACCGATACTTTGAACCGCCTTTACAGAATAGAGCTAACCTCGGATTTGATTATACCTACGGCCTAGGAAATCATTTGATTTTTGGCGAGGCAGCCACAACCCTAGGCCACGGCAGTGGAATTGTGTCGGGCGCATTGTTACGCCTCCATTCGTTGCTTACCATGTCGGTTATTGGGCGCTACTACGAGAAGGATTACAGCACCTATTACACTGGCGCTTTTGCCGATGGTTCCTCGCCCGCAAACGAGAGTGGGGTATTGGTTGGGTTACGCTTCCTGCCATACCGACACTGGCAAATGGCAGGCTATGTAGATGCATTCCAGTCGGACTGGTTGCGCTTTGGGATTAACGCTCCCTCCCGTGGTCGCGACTACCTTTTGGAGACCACATATAGCCCCCGTTCGCGCTTAAGCTTCATGCTCCGATATAGGCTTAAGCAGAAGGATAAAAATCAGGTGGTTGACGATGAGCCTACTCGTTGGGTAGTGCCCTACACTCAGCAAGCCCTTCGTTTCCACTTAGCCTATAACCCAACCCGCGAAATTCATCTTAAGAGTCGAATAGAATTTTCGTGGTACGACGAGGAGAACCTACCTCAAGAATCAGGGATTATGGTTTATCAGGATATATCGTATCGACCCCGCCAGCTACCCCTTACTCTAACCGCTAGGTTTGCTGTTTTCGAAACCGACTCGTGGAATACAAGAATTTACGCCTACGAGAACGATGTGCTCTACTATTTCTCGATACCAGCCTACTACTCGCGAGGTTCAAGGGTGTTCCTGCTGGCAAAGTACTCCATTGGTCGAAGCGTTGATATTTGGTTTAGGGTGGCTCAAACATTCTTTGCCGATCAGGATGTGCTCGGCACGGGTTTAGATAGGATTGATGGCTCCACCCGAAGTGATGCTCGTATTCAGCTTCGATTTAAGTTTTAATCTAATACTTTTCCTCTATGGATTGGCTCAACCAGATGCTCGAACAAAAAGTTATACTGTATCCAGCAATTATCTTTAGCACAACGCTCGTCTGTTTTTTTCTTATAAGGATCATTCGTGGCCTGATGAATAGGAGTATCAGAAAGGCCTCCGCTATCTTAAAAGTTGATCCTACAAAGTACACATTCTTAAAAAATACGGTTAGCGTAATAATTATTTCCATTGGGATAATTATTGTTTTTCAGCTAATCCCCGAGCTGCGTAAGCTGGGGATGCCGCTTTTTGCTGGTGCAGGTGTTCTAACGGCTGTAATTGGGTTTGCATCACAGCAAGCCCTTTCTAATATTGTTGGTGGAGTCTTTATCGTAATGTTTAGGCCATTTAGGGTAGGCGATTTAATAAAGATTGGAACTATGCATACTGGAACAGTTGAGGATATAACGCTTAGGCACACCGTGATTAGAGATTTTGAGAACCGAAGAATCATTGTCCCCAATGCCATAATGAACAACGAGGTAGTAGAAAACTCAAATATTACTGACGAAAGGGTATGCTTGAGGTTCGAGGTGAATATTGCCTACGATGCCGATACTGATAAGGCACTTGACCTTTTGCAAAGGGTTGCAGAGGCACATCCGCTATGCATTGATATTAGGTCGAAAAGCGACACGGCTAGCGGAATGCCCAAGGTAAGGGTAGGGGTGGTAAACCTAACCGATTCGGCAGTAGTTTTGCGAGCTTGGATTTGGACAGCAAACCCCAGCGATAGCTTTGCTCTTAGATTCGATATGTTTAAAACCATAAAGAGTCGTTTCCAGGATGAGGGGGTAGAAATACCACTACCACAAAGGGTTGTACATATCAAGCGGGAGCAATAACTTTATGGAGTATAATCAGAAGGTAAGGCCAAAAAAGCAGCTTGGGCAGCACTTCCTTAACGACAAGGGAATTGCCCAGCGAATAGTCGATAGCTTATCGGCAAATGATGCAGATGCAGTTCTGGAAATTGGCCCAGGAATGGGTGTGCTCACGGCAAGCCTTCTAGATAGGTTTGCCGAAAAGTTCTATGCTGCAGATGTAGATGACGAATCGATAGAATACCTTAGGAAAACCCTTCCCCAATTGGGTGATCGGTTACTGCTTGCCGATTTTCTCAAGTACGATCTTGAGTCAATAACTAAGGGTAAGGTGGCCATTATTGGGAATTTTCCATATAACATATCCTCGCAAATATTTTTCAAAGTGTTGGAGCATCGCGACTCTGTAACGGAGGTGGTAGGTATGCTACAGCGCGAGGTGGCTCAGCGAATTTGCGAACCCCCAGGGTCTAAAACCTATGGAATTCTTAGCGTGTTGCTGCAGGCCTTTTATGATATTAAGTATCTTTTTACTGTAAGCGAGGGTGTTTTTACCCCTCCACCAAAGGTGAAATCAGCGGTAGTAAGGCTCACGCGGAATAGCACTCAGAAGTTGGATTGCGACGAGAAGATATTTGTTCGAGTGGTAAAGGCTGGTTTTAACCAACGCCGTAAGACGCTGCGAAACTCCATAAAATCGGGGTTTAACGGGTTTGTAGGGAATCACCCCTTGCTCGATAAACGCCCCGAGCAGCTTAGCGTTTCGGAGTTTGTAGAGCTCACTAACTACATTGCACTAAATCAGCCTTAGGCTTTTGTGTTAATGGCCTCCACTGGGCTTAACCTCGATGCCTTCCAGGCGGGGGCGTAACCCGATACTACCCCAATTATAGCCGACACCATTAGACCAAGGATAATATTGTCGGCGGTTAGCGTAATGGTAAACTCTGAGAGGTTCGACACAAGAGTTGTTCCTATAAAAATGAAGATTAGCCCAATGGTTCCCCCCATAAGCGATAGCAGCACCGATTCGTATAGGAACTGCACCAGAATAAAGCTGTTCTTTGCCCCTAAAGCTTTCTGGATACCAATTATGTTGGTTCGCTCCTTTACCGATACGAACATGATATTTGCAATGCCAAAGCCACCCACAAGAATGGAGAAACCGCCAATAATCCATCCCGCTATATTAATCATTCTAAATATATTGTCTATTCCATCCTTTAGGGTACTTACTTGGTTTAGCGCAAAATCATCATCTTCTATGGGTTTTAGCCTTCGTGACGACCGCATAATGCCCCTAAGCTCATCAATTAGTTCCTCTGCAGGGATACCCTGCTTTGCTTTAACCATAATGGTGGGGCCAACTCTTCTGAAATCGATAATTGAGCGTGCAAAGCTGGCGGGTATTATGGCTAGCTCATCGTGGCTATCGTCGCCAATAGCCGATTGCCCCTCTCTTTTGAGCACGCCAATTACCTCAACGTTGAACCCGCTCAGCTTTATGATTTGTCCAATGGGGTTTTTGCCCGCAAAAAGTTCCTGCGCCAACTGATTCCCAATGATGGTTACCCTGCGGCCATTGTTCAGGTCGAAGGGCGAAAAGTATCGCCCCTCCTGGACATCAAACGATCGTATCTCTTCGTAGCTTTCGGTTACAGCCAGAACCGTTGTTCGTGGAGCAGAGTTTCTTTCGAATGATATCAGGCTGTTAAAACCTACCATGAATGAAGTGGCTTGAGCAAGGGTACTACTCGTTCTAATGGTTGCTAAATCCTCCAACGAGGGTTGTGGTCGGTTCATATATTTCCACCAAGGGTACTCACCTCCCATGGACCAAGGCCATTTCTGAACATATACCACATTGTCGCCGAGCGACTCCAGGCTGTTTCGAACATTGCGCTCAAGCGAGTCAAGAATGGTGAATACCGAGATAATGGCAAAAATTCCAATGGTAATTCCAAAAAGGGAAAGGAATGTACGCATCTTATTCACCGTAATCGATTGGAAAGCAAAGGCCATGCTTTCGCGCGAAAGCTTAACGAAGATGATAAAGGGCTTTAGGGGTTTCATACAGTTGTGCTCGGTTGAGTGGGCAATCCAAATTAGTTTTGCAAATCAATTGTCAAAGGTAAAAAAGCATGATTAAAAAAACGACATCATTTTGTTAATTTAAGTCGGTTTGTGAGTGATAAATTCGAAGCTTTTAGCCATTTTTGTAACCTAATAGGTTCTAAAAAAACCATTTCCTGTCAACTGTAGATTTATTGAACTGAAATACAGCTAGATGAAGCAAATTAAAACAGCCCTTATTTCTGTTTACCACAAGGATGGTCTCGATGAACTCGTTCATCAGCTCAATAAGTTTAATGTTAAAATATACTCAACCGGAGGAACTCTTAAATTTATTCAGGATTGTGGAGTTGAAGCCGAGGCGGTTGAGGATTTAACCAGCTACCCATCGATACTTGGAGGCAGGGTTAAAACTTTGCACCCCAAAATTTTTGGCGGCATACTTGCCCGCAGGGGTAACGAGAACGATCTTTTCCAGCTTCAGGAGTACCAAATCCCCGAGATTGACCTGGTGGTGGTAGATCTTTACCCATTTGAGGATACTGTGGCCAGTGGTGCCAGCGAGCAGGAGGTGATAGAAAAGATCGATATTGGTGGGATATCGCTTATTCGGGCAGCTGCCAAAAACTTTAGGGACGTGCTAATCGTTTCGTCTCGCGCTCAGTATCGTGAGGTTATTGATATCCTTGATACCAACAATGGCGAAACAACGCTCGACGAGCGCAAGCGGTTTGCTCGAGATGCTTTCAACGTGTCAAGCCATTACGATTCGGCAATATTCCAATACTTTTGTGGCGAGGCTACGCCTCCAGCGTTTAAGCTTAGCGTGCCCAAAATCAATACGCTTCGATATGGGGAGAACCCACATCAAGAAGGCATTTTTTATGGCGATTTAGCCTCAGCCTTTACCCAGCTGCACGGCAAGGAGGTTTCGTACAATAATCTATTAGATATTGATGCTGCCCTAAGCCTTATTACTGAGTTCGATGAGCCGACCATCGCTATACTAAAGCACAATAATGCTTGCGGTTTGGCCACTCGTATTAGTTTAGCTCAAGCATGGGTTGATGCCTTAGCCGGCGATCCCGTTTCAGCATTTGGTGGTGTGATAGCTTCAAATCGTCCTATTGACGAGGCAACCGCCGAAGAAATGAATAAACTATTCTTCGAGGTGGTTTTGGCGCCCGATTATTCTGAGGAGGCATTACATATGCTAAAATCAAAGAAAAACAGGATCATCCTTAGGGTAAACGGTTTTGACTTCCCCGCCAAGCAATTCCGCAGCTTGATAAACGGTGTGCTAGTTCAGGGAAGAGATTCGAAGACTGAGCAAGTAGCGGATATGAAACCTGCTACAAGCAAAGAGCCAACGCAGCAGGAACTGTCCGATATGGTTTTTGCCAACAAAATTGTGAAACACTCCAAATCAAATGCAATAGTTTTAGCAAAAGATCAGCAGCTAATTGCCAGCGGTGTTGGTCAAACCTCACGGGTTGATGCTCTAAAGCACGCCATTGCTAAAGCAAAAAGTTTTAACTTTGACCTTAATGGAGCCGTAATGGCCTCCGATGCATTCTTCCCCTTTGCCGATTCGGTGCAGATTGCTTCCGAAGAAGGCATTACTGCAGTGGTACAGCCAGGCGGTTCGGTGCGCGATCAGGAGGTTATCGACTTCTGCAACGAGGCCAAGATGGCCATGGTTTTTACCGGAACACGACATTTTAAGCACTAGATAGTAATTAACGTAGATACATTAATCAAATGGGACTATTTTCATTCTTCACGCAGGAGTTGGCCATCGACCTTGGCACTGCTAACACAATCATAATTTATAATGACAAAATTGTTGTTGATGAGCCATCAATTGTAGCATTGGATCACAGCACTGGAAAGCTAATCGCCATTGGCGAGAAGGCACGCCAGATGCATGGAAAAACCCATGAAAACATTCGTACTATCCGCCCATTGCGCGATGGTGTGATTGCCGACTTTAATGCTGCCGAGCAGATGATTCGCGGGATGATTAAAATGATTAACACAAAGAACAAGCTGTTTACCCCATCGTTGCGCATGGTTGTATGTATTCCCAGTGGTAGTACCGAGGTTGAGATCCGTGCGGTGCGCGACTCGGCCGAGCATGCAGGTGGCAGGGATGTGTACATGATATACGAGCCTATGGCCGCCTCAATTGGCATTGGCCTCGATGTGGAAGCACCAAGCGGTAGCATGGTTGTGGATATAGGAGGCGGAACATCGGAAATTGCTGTTATTGCGCTTGGAGGGATTGTTTGTAACAAGTCGGTGCGTATTGCTGGCGATGCCTTTACAGCCGACATACAGGCCTACATGAGGCATCAGCATAATATTAAAATTGGAGATAAAACAGCAGAGGATATAAAAATTGCGGTGGGTTCAGCTTTACCCGATTTAGAAAATCCCCCTGCCGACTATATTGTGCGTGGTCCAAACCTGATGACAGCGCTGCCCATCGAAATCCCAATTTCATACCAAGAGATTGCTCACTGCCTCGACAAGTCAATCTCGAAGGTGGAGACCGCCATCCTAAGCGTGTTGGAACAAACCCCACCCGAGCTTTATGCCGATATTGTTCAGTCGGGGATATACCTTGCGGGAGGTGGAGCCCTACTTAGAGGGCTCGATAAGCGATTAACCGATAAGATTAATATACCTTTCCATGTGGCCGAGGATCCGCTTCACGCCGTTGCTCGTGGAACAGGCATTGCGCTAAAGAATGTCGATAAGTTCCAATTCCTAATGCGCTAAATCAAATAGTTAGCTGAAGAATTAACTGCTCTAGAACCATGAACAGCCTTATACGGTTTATAGTTAGGTATCAATTTTTTCTACTGTTCCTTGTTTTAGAAACGTTCTCGTTTTGGCTTTTAAGTACTCACTCATACTACCAGAGCACCAAGCTCGAGGATGCCACTAGAACCCTAACCGGTTTTGCCAGCACTAGAATTAGTAACGCTACAAAGTACTTAAAGCTTGCCGAAACTAATGAACATCTGGCGCAGAGTAACCTAGAGCTCCGAAACCAACTTGCAGCGCTAAACACTAGGTACGATTTGCTCAGGAATAAATTGGGAGATACGCTTGTTGAACCCAACTATTCGTACACCCTTGCCAAGGTGGTAAACAACTCAATTAACAAGCAGTATAACTACTTAACCCTGAATGTTGGAAAAGATCACGGGGTGAAGAAAGAGATGGGCGTAGTATCGAGTCAGGGGGTTATTGGAATAGTTGCAGGGGTATCGTCGAACTACAGTACAGTTATCTCGCTGCTTAATGTTGACCTTAAAATTTCGGCTAAGCTTAAGCGCACCAATCATTTTGGATCGCTATATTGGGATGGGAAAAACTACAGGGAGGTTCTATTAACTGATGTTCCACAGCACGTGGCCGTTAGTATTGGCGACACCGTTGTTACAAGTGGTTACTCGGCAATTTTTCCTGCCGATATAAATTTGGGAACCATAAGTTCTGTTGAAGGCAAAGGGTCTAATTTTCATAATCTTAAGGTAAAGCTGTTTGCCGATTTCAAACAGCTAAGCTCGGTTTGGGTTGTGAGCCCTAAGCTCGAGAGCGAGCGCGAAGATTTGGAAAACACCACAACGCTTAGGTAGATGGTAAAAGATATAGTTAAATATAGTGGCTTGTTTGTTCTGCTAATACTTTTGCAGATCTTTATCCTTAACAATATACAGCTCAGTGGGTACATTAACCCATACCTGTATGTACTCTTCATACTGCTTTTACCCTACGAAATTGCTGGCTGGGCATTACTAATTGTAGGACTCCTAACTGGGCTTACAATCGACACCTTTATGAATACCTACGGTATGCACTCATCTGCCACAATTTTTTTGGCGTTTTTGCGTCCGTATATGCTACGGATGTTAGCCGACAGGGAGGATGTTGATAAAAAGGGAAATCCCTCGCTCTCGGGAAATGGTTTTGTTTGGTTTCTCAAGTATGTGTCAATTTTAGTGTTTGCCCACCACCTGATGCTATTCTTCATCGAAGCTTTTTCGTTCTCAACATTTTTTTCCACCTTGTGGCGCACCCTGCTAAGTTCAGTAACCACCACCATTTTTATATTCATTGCCATGCTACTGTTCGATAAGAAACAGTAATCATAAAATGCCCTTATAGCCTTGCAAACGGTAAGTACAGATAGACGATACATTATAACGGGGATTATAGTTCTGATCTTCCTGATCATTATAGTTCGCCTTTTCCATTTGCAGGTTATTGAGCGTTCGTACCGAATGTCGGCAAGCAACAACGTGTTGCGATATATTACTCAGTATCCTGCTCGTGGTTTGCTGTACGATCGCAATGGTGAACTGCTGGTTCACAACAAGGCTGCTTACGACCTAATGGTTGTCCCTCGGCAGGTAACCCCTTTCGATACCACTGAGTTTTGCAACATTCTTGATATTCCGCGTGAACAGCTTGAGAACAGCCTGCGCGAAGCCCGTAAACATTCATCATTCCGCCCCTCCCCCCTGATAAAACAACTTTCAGCCGAGAGCTACGCGGTGCTTCAGGAAAAACTCTTCAAATACCCAGGGTTTTATGTTCAGCCTCGTACCCTTAGGGCTTACCCCCGTGATGTGGCAGCTCACCTGTTGGGTTACGTTGGCGAAGTTGATGAGCGAATAATTAATAACAACCCCTACTACCGCATGGGCGACTACATTGGCATCAGCGGACTTGAACGAACCTACGAGGAGGAGCTAAGAGGCAAGAAGGGGGTAAACGTGTACCTAGTTGATGTTCACAACAGGATAAAGGGCTCGTATGCCGATGGAAGATACGATACCACTGCTGTTTTGGGTAAGGATATAACTACAACAATTGATGTTTTCCTACAAGAGTACGGCGAGCAGCTGATGCAGAATAAGATTGGCGGAATAGTTGCGCTTGAACCATCAACAGGAGAGGTGCTGGCCATGGTGTCGAGCCCTACATACGATCCCGATTTGCTGGTAGGTCGACCTCGTACATCAAACTTTAGAATGCTCGAAAGGGATACTCTTAAGCCGCTATTTAACAGAGCCCTTATGGCGATGTACCCTCCGGGTTCCACTTTTAAAATAGTTAATGCGCTAATTGGTTTGCAGGAGGGTGTGGTGATGCCCCAAACCAAGTATAGTTGCGATGGGGCATATAGAGTTGGCAGGGGAGTTGGGTGTAGGCACCATGTTTCGCCAACCGATCTTATACAATCCATTCAAGTGTCATGCAACACATACTACTGCCACGTGTTCCGCAATATTATCGACAAACCAAGTCTCGGAGGGGTTGAGCAGGGTTTTACCGTTTGGAAAAACCATGTTGAGTCGTTTGGGTTTGGCAAACGTCTAAATATCGACCAGCCCAATGAGTTGGCAGGTATTGTGCCAAGTATAGAGTTTTACGATAGGTACTTTCGGAAGGGTGGCTGGAGTTCCCTTACAATCCTCTCTCTTGCCATTGGGCAGGGTGAACTGGGTACTACACCATTGCAAATGGCTAATATGACAGCAGCCATAGCAAACCATGGGTATTTTTACACCCCTCATTTGCTAAAGGGTATAGCAGGCGAGGAACTTAAGCAACCTCGGTTTACCATACCACAGTACACTACGGTTGACTCGCTTTGGTTTAACTATGTGATTGATGGAATGGATATGGCGGTAAACGGAGGGCCTGGAAGTACTGCACGTGTGGCAGCCATACCTGGGATAACGGTTTGCGGTAAAACAGGAACATCTCAGAACCCACACGGTAATGATCACTCGGTTTTTGTGGCATTTGCTCCAAAGGATGATCCCCAGATTGCTATTGCCGTGTATGTAGAGAATGCCGGATTTGGGTCCACATGGGCTGCTCCCATTGCTAGCCTGATGATTGAGAAGTACCTAACTGGCGAGGTTAAGCGAACTTGGCTTGAGCAGCGAATGCTTAATGCCGTATTACTCGATAGAAGTGAGAAGAAGCAGTAATATATTCAAGTGGCTCGATTGGCCTACAGTGCTAATCTATCTGGCTCTAATGTTTTTGGGTTGGATAAATATCTATGCAGCTGTGTTTGCTGAGGATCATGCAAGTATCTTCGATGTTAGCCAGCGCTACGGCATGCAGCTAATTTGGATTGCTGCGGCGTTACTTATTGCAATTACTGTACTGGCCATTGATGCCAGGTTTTACCTGGTATTTGCAAATTACTTCTACGCGCTAATTCTTTTGGTGCTTGTGTTTGTCATATTCTTTGGTGTGGAGGTTAACGCATCCAAGTCGTGGATTCAACTTGGGGGGATCCGGATTCAACCAGCTGAATTTGCCAAGTTTGCCACGGTATTGGCCTTGGCAAAGTACATGAGTTCCTATGGTTTTAAGCTTAACTCCTTTAAGGCATATTTGAATTCGGTTCTAATTGTTTTGGTGCCAGTAGTATTGATTCTGCTTCAAAATGATGCTGGAACCGCTATGGTTTTTGCTTCGCTGGTATTTGTTTTTTATCGGGAGGGTATGCCTCACTGGGTGCTGGCTTTTTTTGCCTTTTTTGTTGCGTTGTTTATCCTAGAGCTCATATTTGATAGGCTATTGATACTAGTGGGAGTAATCGTACTAACCATTGTGCTTTTTGCGGCCATCGGGAAACGGCTTAAGGATACGCTTCGGTTTGCCTTTGGCCTTTTCGGGATGATTGCATTACTTTTTGGTACTTCCGAATTTCTTGACCTAAATATCTCGCCATATTACATAGTGCTTATCCCTGTTGCCATAACCATTCCTGTTGCAATAGTTTACGCATACTTGAATAAGGTTAAGTACGTTTTCTTCTTGCTATTCTTTCTTATAAGTAGTACTGCTTTTAGTTTTAGCGTCGACTACATATTTCATAATGTGCTAGATCATCATCATCGCGATAGAATTAACGATTTGCTTGGCATTGAGTCCGATCCACTGGGTTGGGGGTACAACGTTAACCAATCGAAGATTGCTATCGGCTCTGGCGGATTTTCGGGTAAAGGTTTTCTGCAAGGCACCCAAACCAAGTTCAACTTTGTGCCTGAGCAGAGTACCGACTTTATTTTTTGCACTGTGGGAGAGGAGTGGGGGTTTGTTGGGACAACATTTGTGGTTATCCTATTTGTATCGCTCTTGCTGAGGCTTGTGAAAATGGCCGAGAGGCAAAAGGAAGCCTTCTCGAGAATTTATGGCTATGGGGTGATCTCAATTCTTTTCTTCCATATAGCAATTAATATTGCCATGACAATTGGCCTATTCCCCGTAATTGGTATCCCGCTTCCGTTTTTCAGCTATGGGGGGTCTTCGTTGTGGTCATTCACCATTCTTCTCTTCATTTTCCTTAAGCTCGATAGCTCCCGCTTGGACTAACTCCTCTTTCCAACCTGCTGGAACGATGTTGTAATCAACCTTAACAAAATCGATCAGATCTGGGAAGAAGATCAGGAACTGGTCGCGAATGTATGAGTAGTGGTAGTTAAGCGTTTCAATAGCGAACTTGGTCTCGTCGGGGAGAGACGTAACTCTGCTCATAATTTGTAATGCACTTTCAACCCCCTCAACCTTATGGTAGCTGTAAAGCCTGTCGGTTTGAATTAGCAGGGGCAGTAGGTTCCGTACCGATTTGGGTAACTCTCTGTATCGGAGGGCCATTTGGTAGTAAAATTTTCGGGTAAATCCCCTAAGTGGGTATGGGGAGAATGTTCCCCAGTATCGCGCCAGAAAGTGGTCAAAAAACACATCAACCACAACTCCTGCATACTTTCTATACCCTTGTCGGAACAGCTGCCGTACCTCAAATGTGGCGGGGTGAGTATCGGTGTAAAAATCTATAGCACGATGCAAAAATATCCCTTTTTGCACACCATCGGGGTAGCGTCCGAGGGAGCGTCCCTTAACGAAATCTCCAATAAGGTTGCCCATCCTTATGTCTACATTGTCTCCCGATAGATATAAATGGGCTAAAAAATTCATGCTGAGCTACGTTAAAGGGTTCCTAATTTCACAAATGGTTTGGGATGATAGTAAAATTTAAGCAAATATCAGTCCAAAGTTTGCTTTCCATTTATCATCAAAACAAAAAAACACCCGAGCTGGTTTACTCGGGTGCTTTTTTATAGATGAGAGCTATTAGTATATTTCCACATCGTAGGGTAATCGGGCTTGTACGCCTCTGTTCTCCATTATGCTTTGTATGCGGCTGTACTGCTTGTAGGCAAAGCCAAACTCCTTTTCGAAAATTTTCATCTTGGCCGAACCGGTAAGTTCCTTTAGCAAGGCCTGGAATGGATCTTCCTGCTTGGGCAGTTCTGTTATCCTGTATTGCTCCAATTCAGCTCTCTCAGCAGCAATTTCGATGGCTCTTTCAAGTCCGCCAAACTCGTCAATTAGCTTAATGTCTAGGGCGTTAACTCCGCTCCATACGCGCCCCTGTCCAATCTCATCAACCTGCTCCACGGTTAGTTCCCTTCCATCGGCAACGTGTCCAATAAATGTGGTGTAAACGTCCTCAATTCCAAGCTGAATAACAGCTCTTTCCTGGGCTGTAAGCGGACGGAATAGCGAACCAAGGTCTGAGCTCTTATTGGTTTTTACAACATCAATGTTAATCCCAAGCTTCTTGTTCATAACTTGCTGAATATTTGGAATCATGCCAAATACGCCAATTGACCCGGTAATGGTAGTCGGGTTAGCAATAATTACATCGGCAGGGGCTGCAATGTAGTACCCCCCAGATGCCGCCACATCGCCCATTGATACGATTACTGGTTTCACCTCACGGGCAAGGCTCATCTCGCGCCAAATTAGTTCAGATGCTAGTGCACTGCCGCCGGGAGAGTTAACCCTAAGCACGATGGCTTTTATTGAGCTGTCGCGACGCGCCTCGCGAATGGCTCTGGCAAATCCTTCGCCACCAATTCCCCCTTCGGTTTGCTCGCCCATAGAAATCTCGCCAGAAGCATATACCACGGCAATCTTATCTTTAATTAGGCCTTTTTGCTTGCGGGGAGCAGGTACTTTGGCGTACTGCTCAATGCTAACGGAGTTAATATCCTTCTTGGGTTTGGTGTCTGTTAGCTCCTTCAGCATATCAATCACCTCATCTTTGTATAACAGGCTATCTATCATATTATGCTCAAGGGCTGCCTTAGCATTTCTGATGGTTAGGTTGTCGGCCCATTGGTTAAGGTCTTTCACCTCAAGTCCACGCTCCTTGGCAATACCTTCAACCCAGTGATCCCATATTGAGCCAAGGTAGGTCATGGTTTGCTCGCGATTTTCTGGGCTCATCTTATCGCTCATAAATGGTTCAACTGCCGATTTAAACTTACCATGGCGGAGTATTTGTGCTTCAACTCCAAGTTTTTCGAGAGCATTCTTAAAAAACATAATCTCGCTACGGAGTCCTACCCAGTCGATAGCTCCCTCGGGGTTTAGCATAACCTTGTCGGCTACCGAAGCAAAGTAGTAGCTGTTTTGGCTATACACGTTGCTGTAGCTAATAATAAACTTACCCGACTCCTTGAACTTGATTAGCGCATTGCGAATCTCTTCCACTGTAGCTGTCCCTGCGGGTATACTCTCGTTCTCAATGTAGATGCCTTTGATTTTTGGATCGTCGGCAGCATTTTTAATCGCCTTAAGGATATCGTTAAGGCCAATGGTGGTAACGGGTTTCATCGACATAAAGTCGAAATTTGCCATCGGGTTATTGCTCCCCCTGTCGGCAATCTCCTTGTTTAGTTTTAAAACTAGTAGGGAGTTTTCCTTAACGTCAATTGGTTTGTCCGATTTCGACATCATGGCGCCAATAACGCCAAGGAAGATGAAGAAAGCAAGAAGTGAGGTGATTAGAACACCCACTACTGTAGCAAGTAAATACTTAAAGAAATCTTTCATATCGTCAGATTGGGTTAGGTTAATTTCTCTTGAAAATCGAAATAAAAGTATAAAAAATGTTGCACACTTGGCTTGATTTAATTGATATTTTAGCAAACTTTGCAGTTTCTTTTTAATATAGAAGGCTATGGCAGATGTTTTAAGGTTGAACGAGGGTTGGCACCAAGCGTTTTTGTGCATTGGCGGTAACCTTGGCGATAGAGAGGATTTTCTTAAAAAATCCATTGAGCTTATCGAGAGTGAGGTTGGAGTTGTTTTGTCGAAATCGGATGTGTTCGAGTCGGAGGCATGGGGTTTTGAGCATAACACCCCATTTCTTAATCAGGTGCTTGAGGTGAAAACTACCCTATCGGCCCTTTGCTTGCTAGATGTTTGCCATAAAATTGAGGCGACCTTAGGACGCGATAGGTATACCACAGCCGAAAGTTACTCGGCTCGTACTGCTGATATAGACATTCTGTTTTACGATGAGTGCATATACACGCTACCACCTCTAATTGTACCCCATCCTAAGCTGCATGAGCGCAGGTTTGTACTTGAGCCGCTGGCTCAGATTGCACCTGAACTGATTCACCCCCTGCAATGCAAAACCATTAAGATGCTTAAGGATGAGTGCAACGACGAAGGTAGAGTTTGGCTTTTCCAAAATGTTGTAAGTCCATCGGGGTATTAATACCGATTCCCATAATAGAATTCAAAACGGAGCCTTGGGGAGGGGCTCCGTTTTTATTTGATAATTTTTTTTGAATTGGGCTTATAGTTCAAGGATTCTTCGGCTAATTTCACTGCCCTCAACTTTAAGCTTCACAATATATGCACCTGGGTTTAGGCTTATATCTTTGGCCGAGAATTGGTAGTGCTTATCTCCAGCAGTTTCGGATCCATTATACAGTACCCTTACCAATTTTCCTGTTACATCGTAAACCGAAAGATTAACTTGCGTGTCGGTTGTAAGGTTAAACCTTATGTTTACAAAATCATGGTAGGGGTTGGGGTAGGTCTCAAGGGAAGTGAGCGCCTCGTTACGATCAATGTTTAATGGGTTTGTAGCATCGCTCAGGGCAATGGGGTTGTATGCGGCTTGGTTCGATGTGAACGATCGGCCATCCTGATATAACGTGTTGGATTGTATTAGAACAAGAATTGGAAAGCGATGCCCATTTACATACCACCTATAGGTAATGGTCTCGATGTTGTAGCTCCTATTGTTAAGAATCTGCTCATACTTTTTTACTTCTTTTACCCTAAGTGCGTTCTCGTACACCATATTGCCTGGCAGCATTAAGGTTCCGTGTGCATCGCCTTCAACTGTATAGGTTCCTGAGATATCTCCAAGCTGTTTTTGTGCCGAGAAGTAGGTGGCGTTAAACGAACCGTTGTAGGCACTTCCATACCTAAATGGGTAGCTCATTTTCACAAATGGCTTATCGTAAAGAATGTATGTATTGCCATTGGCAGACATAAATCCATGCTGCTCAATTGCTTTTTTTGTAGACTTAAAGAAGAAGCTGTTGCCAAACTCCTCCAGTCTAGCGTTCGATTCGGTGAAAATCCCCGATCCCTTTGATGTTGTGGGGTTGTCGAGAATGCCCACAAAATCATTGTTGAGTTTTAATTCGCGAAAATCCCATACCACATTCTTACCAGCAGCACCGGGCTCAACGAATGTGGTTATTTTCATTTCGTTTATATGCTCGGCAACCAAACCATGGGTTTCGTAGCGTAGCACAGTTTGTGCATTTATTGCAATCGATAATGCTACGCAGACTAAGGTTAGGTAAAGTTTTTTCATAATTGTTCAGTTTTGGGTTTCGAACATAAATATACATTACATTTTGCTCAAATTCAATAAGGCTAGTTGTTTAAAAACTTGCTCTTTTAGCTATAACTCTTGTTACGAAAATGAAAACTAAACAATACCCTATGGCCAATGTTGATGCTTGGAGCAATGGCATGGTCTCGGATATTAACCCTATGTCCTGGAGTGGATTAGTTGACCCTTGGGTTACCTGAAGCATATCGCCCATTGATATGCCAATAAAATCGGGCATAGGGGTTAGGTTGGCAATTACTTTGGCTGGCATAAACTTAACAGCCATATCGGGAATTATGGCTCTGATTATTGGCTCAATTGGGAAAAAGTAAAGGATAAACGATACTATGGAAAGTGCAGTGTTTTTGAATAGAAAGCCAAACAGCATTGCCAGCAGCATGTAGCCCAGCGATTGAAGGAATAGTACTGGTAGGAACCCTAACCCTTGGATAAAGTTTCCCATGTTAAGCCCCGAGGTTTTAACCATCCCCATAACCAATCCGCAGGCAAATACCAGTAGCATGGTGTAAATGGCAATTGATGCAAAAATAAATACCTTGCCGAGTAGTAGTTCTCCTCGCGAAAGGCCATCGATCAGCTGCTTACGAAATGTTTTGTAATGGAACTCGTTTGTTACCAGAATAATGGCCAGAATTCCTAACAGAAGATTGAACCAGCTGGCTATCCAAGCTAGCGTATTCCATACGTGCGGAAACTGGAGGATTTTCTCGATGTAAACTCCTTGTATATTAATTCGCAAACTTCCTGCAATTAGGATAACTGCAAGGAAAAGGGAGGCGTGCAGAATTATGATTGTCCTAAATGCTGGAGAGTACAGCGTTTTTATCTTTTCAATTTTAACGATTGATTTCATAGTGAATTTGGAGTTTAATCCTCATGTTCCTTCCTGATTAGCTCTAAAAACTGTGTTTCAAGGGTAGTCTTGTGCTCCATAATTCCGCTTGGCGGAACGCCCATGCTTACTAACCTAGCATTTACTTGTGCCGGCTTAATGGTTTCCGATAACGATACCGTTATGCTGTCGGGCTTTTTGTCAACAATTTCCACCTCCGAAATGCTGTTGAGTGCGGTTGTCAGCATTTCCATGTCATCGGCAAAAATGGAGATGGTTTGCTTCTGAGTAAGCAGTTCGGCAACGCTCCCTTTGCTAATGATGTTGCCCTCCTTTAGAATCACAACATGGCTGCAAACCTTCTCCACTTCATCGAGGATATGGCTGGCCAGAATTATCGTTTTGCCCCTCTGCGATTGCTCAGTAATTATTCGGCGCACATCGGCAATCCCTTCGGGGTCGAGCCCATTGGTGGGTTCATCGAGTACAAGTACCTCTGGGTCGCCCAGTAGCGCGCTGGCTAGGGCAAGCCGCTGCTTCATGCCTAGCGACAGGGTGTAATACTTCGATTGGCTTCGGGTTAATAAACCAACCACTTGTAGCACGCTATCGATATCGTGAGCTCCGTTGCCCCGGGCAAGCGCAACCAGCTCAAGGTTTTGTTTTAGGTTTAGGTATGGGTAAAAGTAAGGAACTTCAATTAGCGATCCTATCCTTTTGTTGGCCGTAAGGCCTGCGGCTAGGTTAAACCACGAGAAGGTTCCTTGCGATGGGTGCCTTATACCAAGAATTGTAGATAGGGTTGTGGTCTTTCCGCTCCCATTGGGGCCAAGTATGCCCACAACTTGTCCTTTTGCCACCTCAAACGAAATGTTCTCGATTGCTTTTGTGCTACCGAACCATTTGCTTAGGCCACTTACTGTAAGAATATTTTCCACAGGCTATTTATGTTATGGTTGCTCAAATGCTAACTTTTTGAATGTAATATTATGAAAAAAAACTATACCATACCCAACAAAAAAGGCCAAGGATTCAACCTCGGCCTTCGCTATAGATCTTCTAATCCCTTAGTTTCCTAGTTCTGAAATAAACTTGATACGAACCAGCCTGATCTCCTCCTCGGTAAAATCCTCTTCGCCCAGGTAGTCCATCGCCTCTTCGATTGACTCGGTCTCGGCCTCCTCCTTAAAGTAATCGTATATTTCATCCACCTTCTCCTCGTCGATGGTGCTTTGTATGTAATAGTCGATGTTGATTCGGGTACCCGAGTTAACAATGGCTTCAATTTCGGTGATAAGTTCTGCGAGTTCCAGGTTTTTGGCCTGCGCAATATCCTCGAGATCCATCTTTCGGTCGAT
This sequence comes from Perlabentimonas gracilis, assembly GCF_011174675.1. Lineage (GTDB taxonomy): Bacteria > Bacteroidota > Bacteroidia > Bacteroidales > Tenuifilaceae > Perlabentimonas > Perlabentimonas gracilis. Next base: position 33,152 of record NZ_JAANIG010000011.1, read on the forward strand.
ACTCTGGATGATGAATACCTTTAGCAGCGACTTGTTGGCTACGGATTTAACCACCATATCTTGAGGTCTGATAATCTCCTTGTCCTCAACATAGGTCTTTATCAGATCAATAAATTCCTTTCCATAGCGCTTGGCCTTGCCTGCTCCTACTCCCGTTATATTTTGTAGCTCTTCAATGCTGATGGGGTACTGTATGGCCATATCCTCTAGCGAGGGATCTTGGAAAACAACGAATGGGGGAAGGTTCTTTTTCTTCGCAATCTTTTTCCGAAGATCCTTTAGCATCGACATAAGCTCCTCATCACAAGATCCGCTTTTGCTCGCCTGTCCAACGGTAACATCGTCTTCGTCGGATTCTTCGTACTCATGATCCTGTGTAAACATAAAATCGTAAGGCTGCTTAAGGTACTCTTTCCCTTTTTCGGTGATAAGCAGTAGCCCGTAATTCTCAATATCCTTTTCGATGAATTTGGCCACCAGAGCTTGCCTTATTATCGCATTCCAAAACTTTACATCCTTCTCGCTGCCCTCACCAAACATCTCGAGTTTATTGTGCTTGTACGATTTGATGGCTGTGGTTAAGTTACCACAAAGGATGTTGGCCACGTGCTCGGCCTTAAATTTTTCCTTAACGGCTAGTACGGTTTCGAGCAGTAGCTGAAGATACTCCTTACCCTCGAACTGCGTTTTGGGGTGCAGGCAGTTGTCGCATGCGCTGCAGTTGGGGTCGTGGTACTCCTCGCCAAAGTAGTGCAAAAGCATTTTTCTGCGGCAAACTGATGATTCGGCATACGAAACTGTTTCGAGCAAAAGCTGCTTGCCAATTTCTTGCTCAGCAACAGGCTTGCCCTGCATAAACTTTTCTAACTTTTGAATATCCTTGTAGCTGTAGAAGGTGATACACTTTCCCTCGCCTCCATCGCGGCCGGCACGGCCAGTCTCCTGGTAGTATCCCTCAAGGCTTTTGGGTATGTCGTAGTGAATAACAAACCTAACGTCGGGCTTGTCAATACCCATACCAAAAGCTATGGTTGCCACAATAACATCCACATCTTCCATCAGGAACTTATCCTGATTACCGCTTCGGGTGTTCGAGTCCATACCAGCGTGGTAGGGCAATGCTTTTATCCCGTTAACTTTAAGCGTTTCGGCAATCTCCTCAACTTTTTTGCGGCTAAGGCAGTAAATGATTCCCGACTTGCCAGGGTTATTCTTAATGAACTTGATGATTTCGCGGGTGGTATTCACCTTGGGCCGAACCTCGTAGTATAGATTTGATCTATTGAATGATGACTTGAATACGTTAGCATCAAGCATGGTTAGGTTCTTCTGAATATCGTGCTGCACCTTTGGGGTGGCTGTGGCCGTAAGGGCAATGATTGGGGCTGTGCCAATTTCGTTGATGATAGGCCTAATTCGTCTGTATTCAGGACGGAAATCGTGTCCCCACTCCGAGATACAGTGTGCCTCATCGATGGCGTAGAATGAAATCTTAACCTGTTTAAGGAATTGGATGTTCTCCTCCTTGGTGAGCGACTCAGGTGCTACGTATAGCATCTTGGTTTTACCGCTGAGCATATCCTGCTTAACTCGCTGAATCTGCGTTTTATTTAGCGATGAGTTAAGGAAGTGCGCAACACCGTCCTCCATGCTAAAGCCCCTCATGGCATCAACCTGATTCTTCATGAGCGCGATAAGGGGAGATATGATAATGGCAGTACCCTCGCTGATAAGAGCCGGTAGCTGGTAGCAAAGCGATTTGCCACCACCCGTTGGCATAAGCACAAAGGTATCGTTGCCAGCAAGTACATTCCTAATAATGACCTCCTGGTTGCCTTTAAAGCTGCTAAACCCAAAGTATTTCTTTAGGTGTTCCGATAGGGATATTTCTGATTTAAGGTTCACGCTTGACATTCCTCACTAAAATTTATCTTTTCCAGTGTCCAAAAATTCTGTATATCAGTTATTGTATAAATTCAACTATTTTTGCTTTTTTAAAATTAACGGTTTTTTCAATAAAAGATTTAGCCGTTGGTGTAAAGTTTTGTTAATGGGTATAAAAATATTAATAAATTTCCTGAATTCTATGCGTGTTGATATATATCATCAAGTTGCTTAACGGTTGTATTTCTGGGTGAAATATATGGCTTTTTACCTTGAGCTATATTTGTAGATGTTCAATAGTTTATGAGTTTGCTGTATTGTAGTGTAATGCGCGGGATGTAAGGTTAAATCTAATATTTGGTTATGGGGAACAAGGTTGATGGTAATGAAATGAGTTTTTTAGACCACCTTGAAGAATTGAGATGGGTTTTGGTAAGGTCGGTTGCGGCCATTTTGGTTGGAGCAATAGTGGCCTTTATCTTTTCCGATTTTATTTTCGATAGGCTTATCTTCCTGCCCAAAACCCCTGAGTTCTTCACAAATCGTATGCTTTGCCTTTTGGCTGAGAGGTTAAACTCTCCGGTGCTTTGCATCAACTCCACGCCTCTAAGTATTATAAACATAAATATGGCGGGACAGTTCAATACGCACATTATGGTGTCGGTGTATATGGGTATTGTTTTGGCATTTCCTTTCATGGTATTCCAATTCTGGAAATTTGTACGCCCTGCCCTTTACGATGTGGAAAGGAAAAAGAGTCGTGGTGTGGTTTTCTATATCTCGCTCCTGTTTATTGTGGGGGTGCTATTCGGATACTTCATTATTTCACCTCTTACCATCCACTTCCTAGGGGGTTATAGCGTATCGGGCGAGGTTACCAATCAGATTAACTTGGGCTCGTACATTGGCTCCGTGGCCTCGGTTACCTTGGCTACCGGAATACTGTTTGAGCTACCAATCCTTGTGGTTTTTCTCACCAAGGCTGGCATTGTAACACCCATGTTCTTACGCAAGTATCGCAAGCATACCTTTGTGGTTATTATGTCGGTGGCTGCGGTAATCACCCCTCCCGATATTTTGAGCCTACTACTTGTTACGTTCCCCCTTTGGCTACTTTTTGAGGCCAGCATTGGCCTCTCGGCACGGTTGTATAGGCGGAAGCTAAAGGGGGAGGGGCAGTAGTCGCTTTTTTTTGATGTTTTGCATATCAGCTGTTTGTTGCAGTAAATTAACCGATTACAAATCACTAAATCTTACCTAATGAAAAGCGTTGGTCAAGTAATCATTATGCTAGCTCTGTTTACCTCGTGCTCACCGCAAACCAAGCAGCAATATCTAAAGCAGTACAAAGAGTTTGTTGATGAGGTAACGGACAATGCAAGGCACTACACCGAGGCCGATTGGCAGCAGACCAACGAGAGGTACTCACTTTTCAACAACCAGTACTACAGTAGGTTTAAAGATGAGCTAACCCTTGAGGATAAGCTGCAAGTGACTGGCTATAGGATGCAGTTTAACGCAGCCAAAGCTGGTGTTGAGATCGATAGGTTTTATCAACAGTACCTTAAAAATGATTTGGATAACCTAAGGGAAAACCTGAAGCACTACGTTGAAAATCAAATGGAGGATGATGTTGCACGGGTTCTCGATGAGGCCAAGCGAATTAGCAACGAGCTGTACCGCGAGCTTAAAAAGCTGGTAGATGAGCTAAGGGAGGAGCGTAAGTGAGTCGAGCCCTTTTGAAACGAATTGTGCCTTTAACCCTTTGGGTTGCATCGGTTGGGAGTTACATCATGGGTTTGTATATGCCCTTAATGGTTACCCGCTCCCAAATACTTGGCTTTACCATTAAAAGACAGGAGGTGGGGCTATTCGATTCCATTAAGCTGTTCTGCAATGGCAATGAGCTGGCGTTAGCCATCGTAATTTTTGCGTTTACCATTGTGCTGCCCATTGCCAAGTATATCGAGCTTTTATATCGAATTTCGGTGCACACGCATACACCAAGCCACTACTCTAGGGTGCTGCAGGCATTGGATAAGTGGAGCATGCTCGATGTGTTTGTGGTGGCGTTACTTATAATGAACTTTAAGCTAAACTCGTCGATAATAGTAATGGAACTCATGGGTGGCACAACGTACTTGGCTATCTCCATTGTGCTACGGATGGGTGTTTCGCTAAGCTGGGATTATCTGAATAGGATGGGTGAGCACAGCTAGCTTGGCTGCTTAACTCTGTCGCCCACCTGCTGCATCAACCAAAGCGGGGTAGATGTTGCTCCGCAAACACCAACCGACTGAACACCCAAGAACCACTCCTCATCAACCTCCTGAGGTGAACTTACAAAATGTGTTCTATCATTTATCGACTTACACACCTCGCAAAGCATCTTACCGTTGGAGCTGTTCTTGCCGCTTACAAAAAGGATTACATCGTGCTTTTTAGAAAACTCCATTAGCTCCTTTTTCCTGTTGGCCACTTGGCCACATATGGAGTTGTGTGCTTTCAACGGGAGGTTCGCATGTAGCCTTTTGGAAATCTCTTGCGAGATGGCTTGGTACTCATCGGCGCTTTTGGTGGTTTGGGCAAACAGCTCTACGGGCTTTGAAAAGTCGAGGGAATCAACCTCGCTGATACTTTCAATAACAATGGCATTGCCATTGGTTTGCCCTACAAGGCCAACCACCTCGGCATGACCCTTCTTGCCATAAATTACAATCTGCCCGCCAATGGCGTTCATACGCTCCCACCCCTCTCGAACCTTCGTTTGCAGCTTAAGCACCACGGGGCATGAAGCATCAATTAGCTTGATGTTGTTCTTCAGCGCTTTTTGGTATGTTTCTGGTGGCTCGCCGTGTGCTCTGAGAAGCACTTTTTTGCCCTCAAGCTTATCCAAATCGTTATGCGAAATGGTGATTAGCCCCCTTGCTTTTAGGCGCTCCTCCTCCTCGCTGTTGTGCACTATCTGTCCGAGGCAGTAGAGCTTATCATCATTATCAAGCTCGTGCTCGGCTTGCGAGATGGCGTTAACAACCCCAAAGCAAAAGCCCGAGTGGCTATCAATTTCAACCTTTATGTTCGAGTTATTGCTCATCACCTAGTATGCTTATTGTGGTTAAACAGCCTTCGGGAACTTAATGTTTATCTTTTGGTAATATGGTTGTACAATTTTTGGAACCACTCCATTTGCTGCTCTACGGTCATGTTGGAGTTGTCGAGTACAATGGCATCGTTAGCTTGGCGTAGGGGTGCAACCTCCCTGTTGCGGTCAATGTGGTCGCGCTGTTCAATGTTCTCTAGCACCTCCTCAAGTGTGGCATTCTGCCCTTTGCTCTCCATTTCCTTTAGCCTTCGCTTGGCTCTAATCACAGGGTCGGCAGTCATGAATATTTTGAGCTCTGCATCGGGAAATACCACTGTTCCAATATCGCGGCCATCCATAACAATTCCCTTTTGCTTGCCCATCTCCTGCTGCTGCTGGGTCATTTTGCTCCGTACCATAGCAATTGCCGAAACAGGGCTCACCAAGTTCGACACCTCAAGGGTTCTAATCTCATTCTCTACAACCTCGTTGTTAAGGGTGGTTAACCAACCTGTACCCGATTGGTTGGGAACAAACCCCACTTTTAGGCTATGAAGTAGTTCGGGCAGCCTGTCCTCGTCAACTCCACTGTCGTTAGCAACTCCAGCCCTAATGCAGGCTAGGGTAACGGCTCGGTACATTGCTCCACTGTCAATGTAGATATAGTTTAAGCGTTGGGCAATTGCCTTGGCGTAAGTGCTTTTTCCACACGATGAGTAGCCATCGATGGCTATGGTAATCTTCTTGTCTTTCACAAAAAAATGGTTTAATTTTCCTCGAATGGTATGCAAAGGTAGCTTAAAAGTTTGGAGTTGCGGCTATGGATTTTTCCTTACGAAAAAGTCGTCGAGGTTGGTGCTGATGGAGAAATGGTTAGATGCACCAGCAAGGTGGTATGTGGCACGGCTGTAGTTGATATGAAACTTGTTGAGCTTAATGCCAACTCCCCAGCTAAATCCAACGGTCGATAGGCGTTGCTCAACTTTAAGTTCGTTTCGCCGCTGGAAATTGTATCCGCCCCTAAGGTAAAAGTTGGTAATTGGAACAAACTCAACGCCAAGTATAAGGTGGCTCACAAACTCACTGCCAAACCGCTCCATTAGCGATGGGCTTCTTTGCTCCTCCCCATCGAAGATTGTGGTTGTGTTGTTAGGGCGAGAGTAATACAGCTTAGATGTTTGTATCTGCTGGAGGGTGGCCACAAATCGGAATGGAGCATGGCGAAGCTTTTGGCTAAACCCCGCTACCAGTTCAAAGGGTAGACTTTCCCAAGTGTTGGGGGTGTATGGTTTAAGCATAGTGCCAATGTTGCGAGCCACAACGCCGGCCGAAAATAGCTGCTCGCTGTTGGTGTACGATATGCCAATGTCAGCACAAATTCCAAAGGAGTTGTACCTCTCCAAATGCGAGTATATGGGTTTCAAGTTTACTCCAACTGTAAATAGGCTATCGAACGAGTACGAATAGATAAGGTTGATGAGCATATCGTAGCCTGTAAACTTGCCGGTTATCGCACCGGTTGCATCGGCTTCAATAAAATCGCCATAGCTTACGTGTTGGAGCGATAGCCCCACATTTCCAATCCCTTCGATATTTTTGAAGTACGAAACAAAACCATACTTTATATCAGCAAAGTAGCTTACATAGGAAAGCGATAGGTTGTTGTGCAAATCATCTGAAAGGTGAGCTGGATTGGTGTTCACAATGCCGGGGTCGGCCTCGTCGAGGGCAACTACCTTGCTGCCCAAAGCTGCACTTCGTGGGGTGATGGGTAGGTTGAGGAAACCATACACTCCTTGCCCACCAACTTGACCCAGCGCTAGGGTCGATGTGGTCGATAGGATTATAAGGTATACTGTTCGAACTAGGCTGCTCAATGTAATATGATGAATTTTGAAAGGCGTAATTTACCAACAAAACTAATAATTGTAGCATTTATTGCAGCGTTAAAAAGTTCTGTTAGTTCGTTTGGTTTAAGTTTTTACTTGATTTATTGTTGTTTGCAGCACGATTTTTACAGACGTTGCAACGATTTATCTGTGGAATATCAACTGGATAAGCTAACTTTGCGAAACTTTTTAGGTAATTCGAAAAATTTATTGTGGTAAAAGAGCGCGAACCCATTCTTTTTGTCATTAGGCCCTTCGCAGGAATTGGCAATATTAACAAGTTGACTGATAGGATAAACAAATCGCTACATAATAGCCGGTTTGTACCCGAGGTGTTGGTTGTTGATAATGCTTCGGATTTGCAGAAATTGATTGGGACGCATATTGGTAATGGCCACAATAAGGTTTTTGCAGTTGGTGGAAATGCTGCAGTGAATGAGGTTGCTTCGCAGCTGGTGAATACCGAGGCCACGCTTGGAATAGTACCTGTGGGTTCGGGGAATGGTTTGGCAAGGCATTTACGCATTCCCTCCGATATAGCTAAGGCGGTGAGGATTGTTCATCGCCAAAAGATTGCTATGATTGATTATGGCCTTGCCAATGGAATGCCATTCTTCTGCAATGCAGGCCTTGGCTTCGATGCCGATGTGGCGGTGAGATTCAGCAAGCTTACCAACCGAAACTTTTGGAGTTATGCTCAGGCTTCCCTATCCGAGTTCACCAAGGCTAAGCCTAAACTTTTCCGCATCCATGATAATGGCCATACCATACTTAAGGAGGCCTTCTCAATATCCATAGCCAATGCATCACAGTTTGGGCACTATGCATACATTGCCCCCGATGCCGACACAGCCGATGGGTTGCTTGACGTAACTGTTGTGTCGCCGTTACCCAAATTTTTTGCTCCGAGCATTGGGGCTAAACTCTTTAATGGCACCCTTGGAAAGAGTAAGTACGTTGAGATGTTTAGAGTTAGGCACTTGGTGATTGAAAGGGAGGATGCATCAGGCTTTCTTCATGTCGACGGAATACCAATATCCACAGGGGGTACAGTAGAGTTTAATCTCCGTTCACTTGGCCTCAAGGTATACGTGCCTTAGCGGTTTACTTGTTTTTTTATCTGCTCAACCACATTCAATACCACTGGGCAAACCTCAATGTTCTTCAGGGTGATATTAAATATCTGTTGCATTTTTCGCCTATCGGTATGTGGATACTCCCTACACGCATTGGGCCTGTGCTCGTATACCTCGCAGTAATTGTCGGTTTGTAAAAACGGGCAGGGTGCGCTGGTGAAAACGTAATCGCCGTCCGAGTCGATGGTTAGGTACTTTTCCACCACAGCCGATGGTTTTATGCCCAACCCCTTGGCCAGTCGATCCACATCCCTGTTGGTGATAATTGGGCTAATGGTTTTGCAGCAGTTGGCGCATGTAAGGCAATTGAATTGTTCGAATGCCTCGTGATGCGCGGTGTTGAAGAGTGAATCGATTTTTTCGGAGGGTAACTTTTTTAGTCGTTTAAAAAGTAGCTTGTTCTCCTGTTTCTTCGAGGAGGAGAACTCCTTTATCCTATCGAGCGATACAAATTCGAGACTATCCACGGGTGAGTGCTCTTTTGAACATCCCTTTCCTCATTTGCGATAGGAATAACCCCATGATAACAACGAATATTCCAACCATTTTGAGCAAGGTAAGGCTCTCGCCCAGTAGAAAAAATGCAAATATTGCCGTTAGGGCTGGGATGGCATTGGTAAATATGTTTGCCTTAGTTATTCCCAGGTGCTTAATGGCATAGGTGAAGAATATAAATGCAAAGCTTGAGGCAAATATCCCCAGGTTAAGCAGAGGAATTATTACATCCCAAGTGGGGGTAACCTGAATAAACTCTTTGTAATCGAGAACAAAGAATAGGGGCAAGAAGAAAACAATGCCAAAGAGGTTTTGGTAGGCCACAATGGAGAGTGAGTTGTACTGGTCGGTTAGCTTTTTTATTATCAACGCATACCCCAATGCCGATATTACTGCCAGTGCAAGGAATCCAATGCCAATGGGATTTACTCCCGACATGTCGAACCCTTCATGGAATATAACCAAGGCAACGCCAACTATCGAAACCACAATGCCTAAAAAGTTCATCATGGTGATACGTTCCTTCAGATAGTAGTAGGCGCCTATGGGGCTAAACAGCGGTATGGTGGCTATTATAACAGCCGCCAAGGTTGAGGGCGTTAGGCTTACCCCGTAGCTCTCGCCCAGAAAGTACAGGAAAGGCGACAGGAAGCTAAGCAGCACAAAGCTTTTAATATCTTTCTTTTTAATCCTATCGAGTTTTCCTATTGAAGCGGTGACAATAAAAAGCAGTATGCTTGATATGATTAGCCGCATAATTACTAACGAAACGGGCTTGTAAAGCACCAAAACCTCTTTATACCAGATAAAGGAAAGCGCCCAGAAAAACATGGCGAAAAAGGCGCTCAGGTATACCGATATCAACTTTTTTGTCATTGAAGTGTTGAACTGAATTTGTACAGATTTTAGACTGGCAAAAGTAAAAAGGTTTGAGGTAAGTAAAGCCTATTGTTTAAAATTTCTTAAAGCATCAATAAAAATCGCTTTCAGAGAGCTGGTTGCCACTTAATTTTGATAATTTTACAGATGCAAAACTACTAGTATGGAGGAATTAGTAAGGTTACGTCATGAACTTCACAGAAATCCTGAACTGTCAGGTGAGGAAAGGGCTACGGGCAAACGTGTTAGGTTTTATCTGAACAAGTATAGACCCGATGAGCTGTTTACCGGAATAGCTGGTGAGGGTATGGCTGCCGTTTATAATGGCCAGGAACCAGGGCCAACAATCCTCTTTCGATGCGATATGGACGCCCTCCCCATCAACGAAGCTGTAAAGCGTCATCATATGTCAACAGTTCAAGGTGTTGCCCACGTATGTGGGCACGATGGCCATATGGCCATTGTGTCTGGTCTTGCAGCCAAAATTAAGCATAACCCAATAAAGCAGGGTAGAGTAATTCTTTTCTATCAACCCTCGGAGGAGAATGGTTTGGGGGCGCGTAGGTCAATAGATAGGCTCAAGGAGCTTAACTTATACCCCCATTACGCATTTGCCATTCACAATATGCCCAAGTACCCATTGGGGAATGTAATTATTGCCAAGGATACATTTGCTGCCGCCTCCAAAGGGTTAATCGTTAAGCTGATTGGAAAAAACTCCCATGCTGCATACCCCGAGAAGGGTGTAAACCCAGCGCTAGCCATTGCTAAAATTACCCAAGAACTTTGCGAATTAACCTCCAAAAACAAGTTCAATCGGTTTGTTATGCTCACCGTTATCCACATCCGGTTGGGCGATGTGGCTTTCGGTACATCACCGGGCTATGGCGAGATCATGGTCACCTTGCGTTCTTTCGATAATGACGATATGGTAAAGCTGTCCGAGTTGGCCATTTCCATTGCGCGCAGCATAGGTGTTGAGCATGGCCTTGCTGTTGAAACATCCATTGCTGACGATTATCCTGCCGCCATTGGCGATGCCACGCTTTCCGATTTAGTAAAAGATATTGCAACCACTCAGGGTAGGCCTGTGGTCACTCTAGAAGAGCCCAATAGGTGGTCCGAGGATTTTGCCAACTTCACACAGCATGGGCCAGCGTTACTCTTTGGACTAGGGGTAGGTGAGGATGTTCCCGACCTGCATAGCCCCGAGTACGATTTCCCCGACGAAGCCATTGAGCTAGGGGTTGACCTGTTGGATTCAGTGGTAACCCGAATGCTGAGAGAATAGTTACAAAATCGACCTAGAAAGTGAGGCTGAAACAATTCCTGTGTCGGTCTCCTTCCCTGATATTCCTTATCAACCTGCATTTCCTTATATAGAAAAGTCGTGAAGAGCCAGCTGAACAGTATGAACTTATCGTTGTATGTTTGCTGTGCATAAGGTTTAGTTTTCAACCTAATTTTAGTACTTTTGTGGCTTAAAATATTTTACCATAACATATTTAACCCAGCAACAGACATGAAAAGAGTTAAGCTTTGGGACAAAGAGTTTGAGATTAGCTACCCCGCTAGCGAGATTAAAAAGGATATAGAAACAATGGCTGCGGCCATCAATACTGACCTTAAAAGCGAGGAGAAGCCTCTTTTCATTAGTGTACTCAATGGATCGTTTATTTTCACTGCCGATTTTATTAGGCTTATTGAGTTCCCATGCGAGATTTCTTTTGTAAAGTTAGCTTCGTACGAGGGTACTCAAACCTCAGGCACAGTTAACCAGCTTATCGGCTTAACCGAGGATATTGAGAACCGAACTGTTGTTATTCTTGAAGATATAGTAGACACAGGAATTACGCTAGGGAAGCTGGTTGAAAGCCTTGCTGCTCATAAACCCAAGGCCATAAAGATTGCTACCTTGCTGTATAAGCCCGAGTCGTACAAGGGAAAGCTGAAAATTGACTATATTGGGAAATCAATACCTAACGAGTTTATTGTTGGTTATGGATTGGATTACGACGGTTTAGGTCGGAACCTAGCCGATATATACACCCTGGTATAGGCCTAGCCTATGCTGTAAACCTAATCAACCATGCTTAACATTGTGCTATTTGGCCCTCCCGGTGCAGGCAAGGGCACCCAGTCGCAAATCGTGATGAACAGGTACAATCTTATGCACTTGTCCACAGGCGATATTTTGCGCAATGCCATGGATAGGAAAACCCCAAGAGGCATTCAGGCAAAGAAGTATATGAGTCGTGGCGAGCTTGTTCCCGATGAGCTAGTGATTGGAATAATTGGCCGCCGGCTCGATGAGTATCTCAATAAAACCAATGGTTTTATTTTCGATGGATTTCCTCGCACCACATTACAAGCCAAGGAGTTTGATATAATTCTTGCCCAGAAGCAGATATCAATAACCCTAATGATTGAGCTTGAGGTGGATCATGACGAGCTTATATCCCGGCTTATGAAAAGAGGACAGCTTTGTGGCCGCTCCGACGATCAGGATATCGATGTCATCAATAACAGAATAAATATTTACAACCAGTCAACACGCCCCCTTATGGAGTACTACAAGGCCCAAGGCAAGTATGTTGGGATTAACGGAATGGGTGACGTTGATGAGATATACCAGCGAATCTGCAGTGTAATTGACAAGGAAATACAGAAATAGCAATCCGTTTGCACCTACCGCAGCTAACCACTTCATAATTGAATTAACACTATGGCATCATCCAATTTTGTAGATTACGTAAAGATTTTTTGTCGCTCGGGTAAGGGTGGTGCCGGAAGTGCACACCTCAGGCGCGAGAAGTTTGAGGCCAAGGGTGGTCCCGATGGAGGCGATGGTGGCCGAGGTGGGCATATATACCTCAAGGGAAATGACCAGCTGTGGACCCTGATACACCTAAAGTATCAGCGGCATATATTTGCTGGACACGGCGAGTCGGGAGGCCGAAGTCGAAGCACTGGCGCCGATGGCAAGGATGTTACCATTGAGGTGCCTCTTGGCACCGTGGCCGTTGATGCCGAAACCGGTGAGCGAATCTGTGAAATTACCGAGCACGATCAGGTCGAAATCCTTGTGAAAGGCGGTCGGGGCGGCTTGGGTAACTGGCACTTCAAATCACCCACTATGCAAACCCCAAGGTTTGCTCAGCCTGGCGAAGATGGCATTGAGGGTGCGGTAGTTTTGGAACTTAAAATTTTGGCCGATGTGGGATTGGTGGGTTTACCCAACGCCGGAAAATCAACCTTACTATCAACCGTAACGGCAGCCAAACCAAAAATTGCCGATTATCCATTTACAACCCTAGTTCCTAACATTGGTATTGTTCCCTACCGCGATCATCGCTCGTTTGTTATTGCCGATATCCCTGGGATAATTGAGGGAGCACACGAGGGAAAAGGGTTGGGTATCCGTTTCCTCAGGCATATTGAGCGCAACTCCATGCTCCTCTTTATGATTCCTGTTGATAGTCCAAATATTAAAGACGAGTTCGATACGCTGGTAAACGAGTTGGCTCAGTTTAACCCCGAGCTGCTCGATAAGCAGAAGGTTCTTGCCATTACCAAGTGCGATATGGCCGATCAGGAGATTAAGTCGGAGGTGGCCAAGGAGCTGCCCGATGTTAAATGCATCTTCATTTCATCGGTTACTGGCGAAGGGATTACCGAGCTAAAGGACTTGCTTTGGGAGGAGCTAAATATGCAGAAGGTTTAACCTCATATTTTCTACTATGATTAGCTGGTTACAACAAGTTGATACAGAATTTTTCCTGTACCTAAACGGTTTGGGGGTTGTCTTTTGGGATCCCATAATGATTTTTTTCTCTGGTAAGTTAACATGGCTTCCATTTTACCTTATTCTGGTTTTCCTAATGTATCGTAGGTTTGGATGGCGGCTGGTGTGGCCTCTTTTGGGTGCTGCGCTAGTGGTTACTCTTGCCGACCAGAGTTCGGTTCACTTGTTTAAAAACGTTTTTGAACGCTTACGCCCTTGCCATGAAGCCTCCCTGCAGGAACTAATTCGCTTACCCACCGGACGGTGCGCTGGTGGCAGGTTTGGTTTTGTGTCATCGCATGCCGCCAACACTTTTGGTGTAGCAGTATTCCTGGCTAACCTCTTCAAAAGAAGATGGTTCACTGCAATGATTATCATATGGGCCGCTGGAGTATCCTACAGCCGCATCTACCTCGGTGTACACTATCCTGGCGATGTGATAGGGGGAGCGTTGCTGGGTGCTGTTTGTGGTTACGCGGTGTGGAATTTGCTTTATGGGCTCGATAAAACCTTTGGTTTGTTAGCCCCGAGAAAGGCTTGAGCCAATCCAATCCTCTAAAATCTAAAGTAGATAAAAGGCTGTAAATCGGCCGTTTTGAACTGGAAGATTACCAAAGCCACCAGCAGCGTGATGATAAGCTTTAGCCATAGGGGTGTGTTGATGAATGCTCCACGGTAGTGCTCTTTCCAGCTAACGGGTAGCCAGTGTATGGCCAACGCAATTCCTGCCAGACCAATTACCGGGAGGTAGCTCCCTACAATTGCCCCAAACGATTGCCACCCAAATCGGGTACCCATCTGTATTAGCATCTCCCATGCTTTTGATAGCGATTCGGCTCTGAAGAATACCCACGAAAGGCACACCACATGGAAAGTAATTACTGCCGATACTGCACGTTTCCAAAGGGGCGACGGCCCATTTGCCGAAGGGAAAAAACCTGTCCAAACCTTATGGATGGCCAGAGAAATGCCATGAATACCGCCCCAAATTACAAAACGGATATTTGCACCGTGCCATAGGCCACCCAGCAGCATCGTTACAAGTAGGTTTGCGTAGGTGCGAGTGGTTCCCTTTCGGTTGCCTCCAAGCGGAATGTATAGGTAATCGCGTAGCCACGACGAGAGCGAGATATGCCATCGATGCCAAAAGTCGGTGATGTTTACCGCCTTGTAGGGCGAGTTGAAGTTGATGGGTAGCCTAAACCCCAACAGCAGGGCTACCCCAATGGCCATATCGGTATATCCCGAAAAATCACAATAAATTTGAACCGAATAGCCATAGGTGGCCAGCAGGTTTTCAAAGCCCGAGTAGCTTAGCGGGCTAGCAAAAATTCTGTCTACAAAATTTATCGATATGTAGTCCGATATCACCACCTTTTTAATCATCCCATTAAGGATGAGGAATAATGCGTAGCCAAATTCCCTTTGTGTAAGGCTATACTTTTTGTAAAGCTGGGGAATAAATTCTGCAGCTCTAACAATTGGCCCAGCCACGAGCTGTGGAAAGAATGAGACGTAAAACCCAAAGTCGACAATGTTATTAACAGGATCAACCTTTCCCCTGAAAATATCAACCGTGTAGCTTATGGTTTGGAAGGTGAAAAATGAAATGCCAACGGGCAGCACTATGGCGGCAACATCGAGTGAGGTGCCAAAAAATTTATTGGACCAGTGCGATAAGAAGTTGAAGGGCTGAAGATCTGTGCCTGCCAAGCTGTTCACCGAATCGGTGAAAAAGTAGCTGTACTTGAAGAACGAAAGCACAGCGAGGTTAATAAACACGCTAATGGCTAGTAACCCCTTGCGTTTCCAATGGGTTTTCGATGAGTGAATAAGACGGCCCAAGGTGTAGTCGCAAACGGTAGAAAATATCAAAAGAATAAAGAACAGACCGCTGGACTTGAAGTAGAAGAATAGGCTAAAGGCCAGTAGGTATAGGCTGCGGAGGTATCGGGTTTTGTACACCAGCGAGTACCCCAAAAGCAGAATGGCAAAGAACAGCCAAAACCCACCCTCGGTAAAAATTAGGGGGCGACCCTCGTTGTAGGTCAAAAACTGCCTTATGTACTCCCCAGTACTACTCATTTATTGATAGCTGCTTTTGATCAATTAGTATTGGATTGCCATTGTCGAGCTTAGTGAGGGCTTCGAAAAGTAATGCCCCCTTAAGCCGGTAACCCTTCCGGTTGAGGTGGAGCATATCGGGGGCGCAAAGCCCCTTTTCGGCCCAATACTCAATGCTTCCAGCCCCGCCCATCACCTCGAAAAAATCCCACACTCCGCACCCCTCAGCTTGTGCTACCTCTCTAATAACCCTTTGTGCCACTTCTATTGACTCGTTCTGTTGGATTCTATTAATCAAGTGATCGCCTGGGGTTGTTAGTATAAGCATGCTGTTTGGACTGGCTGATTTTAATTTAGTAATTAGTTTTTTAAGATTTTCTCTAAATGTATTTGCACAAAAGGCCGGGTTGTATGCATCGTTTGTGCCCAGTGAAACTATTGTAATGGCCGGGGCTAATTCGCTTACCTGACTGGCAAATAGGTTTGAGCGGAGGAACGTGCCAATGGATGCTCCATTTACCCCTGCGGCATGGTAAAGCAATTTGGAGCTGGAATTTACTAGTTCAACCCCATGCAGGCTTAATGCACCAGTCGACTGTTTACCTATGCTATTACCTATGGTAACCGAGTTAGTTGGTGACGCAAGTTGGTAGGTCGCGCTATGCAAATCGCGGTGAACCAGCATTCCACCGTCTCTTACATACGGAAATGTGTTTGCGTCCTCCGAATCGAAAAAAATGCGAACCCGATCAAAGTGTTGCGAGTAATTCACGTTGCTATTTAACCTAATGGAAAACTCGCTTCCCCAATTGGCCGATTGCGCAGTTACCCCAAAAATGCCCACCTCAGGGCTATTGATAATCCTTTTCCAGCTACCCTTCCATGTTACGGTAAAGTCGTCGGGGTTATTGGAGCCAACTATTTGATGCGGGAAGGTTACTCCTCTGGCGCAATTATCGTCGTTA
This sequence comes from Perlabentimonas gracilis, assembly GCF_011174675.1. Taxonomy (GTDB): domain Bacteria; phylum Bacteroidota; class Bacteroidia; order Bacteroidales; family Tenuifilaceae; genus Perlabentimonas; species Perlabentimonas gracilis. The sequence continues at coordinate 49,330 of NZ_JAANIG010000011.1, forward strand.
AGCCATGATGCAAGCAACCTGCGGGTTTCACCAGTAAAAACATCGGCCTGCACGTGCGAATCGCCAATATGCAGGATGGTTAGCGGTTTGCTTCGGCTTTGGGATGCCTCTACCAGCTGAGAGAATTTGTTGGGGAAATAGTTTGCAGACGAGTGACTAATTACATTAGCCTCAAAGTTTATAAACCACAGGGGTTCATTGGTATGCATTCGTTGAGTAATAAGTGATATTTTTTTAGGCGTAAGGGTAAGAACCAACATCACCACTAGGGCTGTTGAAGCAACAATCCATTTATTATTAGGTAATATTCTAGTGAAGTTGGTCATCTCTGAAGTTACTTTAAAAGCCTAAATTGCTTAATGTAAATATCAAAATAACATTATAATGCACATACAATTAATTATTAATGTTCTTTAGTTCATATTCTCTAAACGATTCCATTAAAGCTGAGTAGAACATCTCGGCTATCAGGTTTGAGCCCCTAAGGGTAAAGTGTACAAAATCTTTGGAAGCTAATGCCGGGGTAGCAAATGCCCAAGCGGGCATAGAGTTCCTCCCGCCCATGGCCTCAAAGCAATCCCAGAATGCAGCCCCAGCTCTGAATGCTGCATCCCTTTGTGCGTCCCTTATTTTTTCGACATTTGGATACGAAACGTATTGTCCTCCATCGCGCATTGCCATATCGGATACGCCTATAAGAAGTACCGAAGCGTTGGGCAACGCCCTTTTTATTGCACGTATCTGTTGGTACATCTGGTTCTCGTAGTAGCTGTAGCTCTCAACAATATGTGGCACAACGTTAACCCCAAACTGAAGTATTATCAGCTTAGGGTTCACCTGCTGAAACGCTGTTTTAAGCGAGTACTCATCGGCACGAGTAAAGTCAGTGCCTGAGCTCCCCCTAATGGCAATGTTGTCGACTATGACTCCCGTAGGCGATTCAAGTGAAATGCCGTAAATGTGTGGGCTTTCGTCTCCCTTAAATTCGATTTGAAAATAATTTTCGGATCGAGGAATACTCCATTCAACCTGTTTCATTCCCTTTGCAGGGGCAAACATCTCTCCATCTTGAGTATTGCCCCCGTAGCTAACTGAAACCATGAAGGGTTCTGCGGCCTGTCCGTAAAACACCTTGCATTTAGTGAAGTTTCTTGGGCTTGAGGTGTGGCGTCCTCGGCGTTCGAACTTAATCCAAGCCTCGTTAAATCCTCCTTTGGTGTTTCTTCTGCCCTTCGTAAATTCAGAGTATCCGCCTAAAAGCCCAAAGCGATGCTCCACCCCACCACGCCCCAGGTCGGCCAGTAGTACCTGTCGCCAGTTGCTCGATGTGGACTGATAAACCGCTCCCGGCTGATAGCTATGAGGGACGGCATGCAGAAGCCCCACCCCGCTGCCTCCAAAGCGAGATTGTAGCCGAAGCCTAAGGAATGAGGTTATGCGGTCGCCCTCAATTTGTGAGTCGCCGTAGTGCATCACCCTAACCTGGTGGTTTTTGGTTTTGCCACTTGCTAAGGCGTTAAAGAAAGTACCTAGGGCATCCAGTGTTGAGTCGGGGTATTGGATGGGAACAAGCCTGCTTTTTAGAATGTCAACAGTGATGCTTGTGGAAGCAGCTGTGCTAGCTCCCTTTAATGTGTCGCTATGATCGTTGCTTACGGTGTCGGCCAATTCAAATATATCAACATCTTGCCAAATAAATGTGGTGTCAATACTGGTTTCTCGCGTAATGCTGTCGAGGAATGATTCGAGTAGTGCCAGCTCGGGATGTAGCTGAAAGCTGGATTTGTGCGAAGCTGAATCGAAACCCAAAAGCTGCACTGCCGTTGGGTAACGAAGGGTAAGGGAACCAATGCGAATACCTCCCCTAGGCATCAGTATGCTAAACGCAGCAAGAACTGCGAGAAGGATTGTGATGATAAGGAAAAGCTTTGATGGCTTAACCATAAAGGTTCATTGGTTTCTTCGGGGTTATTTTCGATTTAAATATACAATTTTTGAAATACTTAACACCAAAAACCCCCGAAAACCCCTTGGCTTTATCCCTTAGGTTTTATTTTGATGGTTTGCCCCGGAACCAATCGATCCGTTGAAAGGTTGTTTATTTTCTTAAGGTCGGCGGTGCTAACACCGGGGTATTGTCTTGCAATATCCCAAAGGGTATCGCCACGTTGAACCCTATGGTAAATGAAGTTTGGATCTGCTCCTTCGGGGGTACTCACTTGGCTAGCACGTTGTGCGGGAACATAAATAGTGAGATTTTGCCCAACACGAATTAGGCTACCTCTAATGTTATTCCATCCTCGTAGTTGCGAAACGCTTACCCCATGGCGCTCAGCAATAGTGCCCAGTACATCACCATCCTTCACTCTGTAAGTTATCCGCTGGCTACCCGATGGTACATTGTGTTGGTATGACGCTGTATACCTGCTTGGGCTAACCACATTGTTGGGGTTAAAGTATACAGAGTCTTTATATGCAAAGATTTCCTCCTGCCTATCAATAAATGGGCCTACAGCTTCAAACGGCAACTTGAGCGACAGCTGTTTTTGATTTGCAGGTATAATATCCACCTTGTACTGTGGGTTTAAGTCGCGAAGCGTTTTTAGCGGAATTCCAAGAACGTGCGAAACCTGCTCGAGATGAAGCATTCCCGATACCATTACCGTATCGATTGTGGGTGGTAGCGTCATTGGTACTGGTCTTATGTTGTGCTCACGGTGATAGTGAAATGCGTAGGTTGCTGCAATAAATGCTGGCACATAGCCTCGGGTTTCTCTGGGTAGGTAGTAGTATATATCCCAGTAGTTGCGCTTGCCACCAGCCCTGCGGATGGCCTTGTTCACATTGCCCGGGCCGCAGTTGTATGCTGCAATAACCAGGGTCCAGTCGCCATAAATGGCGTAAAGATCTTTGAGGAAGCGAGCAGCAGCATGGCTCGAGGCAATGGGATCGCGCCTTTCATCAATGTATGAGTTTATGGTGAGGTTGTACATTCGGCCAGTGCCGTACATGAATTGCCATATACCGGTTGCGCCAACTCTCGATACTGCTCTTGGGTTCAGCGCCGACTCCACCACGGGAAGAATGCGTAGCTCAATGGGAACCTGATGTAAATCTAGTATTTCCTCAAAAATGGGCATATAAAATTCGGCCAAGCCAAGCATCACTTGTACCCTGTCGCGTTGACGGTTGGTGTAAACGTTTATATAATTGCGGACTATGCTGTTGTAGGGTAGGTCGAATATTGAGTTGATATCAGCCAAACGCTTAATGTAAACCGAATCGGGTAGGAGAGACGAGTCGTAGGCAAGATCCTCGGGTTCGATTACCGAAAGCATATTGGCTGAATCTTGCCCTACCTGAACGTACCATAGATTCAGCAGGCTGTCGAGGTTGGTACTAAAGTGCGATATCAACCCGAGCCCTTCCATTGTAGAGTCTCTTAGTACCGGGATGGTATCGCGTGTTGCAAATGATTTTGATGAAAACATTGCTATACCTGCGGCTATTGCTAGCACCAACGAAATTCGCTTCATATTGTTTTAGAAATTAAAGTTTAAACGTAAGCCTAAAGTTAGGTTTTGGTTTGCGGTGTTGGCCATTGGATTGCTAAAAATGAGTGGCTCAAAGTTAAACGCGAGGTCGTCGCTAATATCCCAGTCGAAAAAATGGGCATCAACATATGCGTCAACAATGTTTAGCAAGTAAAAGCCAGCCATACCAATAATGGCCAGGTCGCGATTACGCCTATAACCATTCCGGAGGTAGATAAGATCCGATTCCGATCGGATTTGACCAAACTCGTTGTTGGGGTACTCCAGCAGAGCGGTTCCAAATCGTTTGTAGCCCCGTTGGTTAAAGTCTATAACGTAGTAAATAGATGCAATACTACCAAACACAAAGGGCAGTTTCCATGGCTTTTGGTTATACACCTGCCCCATACCAGGTAGTAGTGCAGATAAAACGGAGGCTGTTAGGGGTGAGTGCTTCTCCTTATTGCGAACAATAAGCGCATCGGCAACACTGGCAATATAGAAAGTACCTGCTCCTGCATAGAATAGGTTGCGCTGAATTCGATACTGAGTCCATTGCTCCTCGAATCGATACTTTTCCAGTGGGCTATAGTAGGTTTGGTTATACTTGTTAAGCGTGGCGTGGTACTTATCGTTTGCTTGCAAACCCATGTATACCATAGAGCCCATACCGGCGTAAAAAATCGGAATTTTCCAATACTGTCGGTTGATTATTTGTCCCGAACCGGGCACAACCTGTGATGCTAGCCATACCTTTGCCGATGATATTGAGTCGAGTTTACTTGGCTCTGCAGCATACCCTGAGGTAGTATGAAAAAATAAAAGCAGGGCGATCATTAAATGATGCCCCAGTTTTATAAAAATTCTCTCGATGTGAAAAAATCCTCTCAATGGCCAAGATGTTTCTGTGGTGTGAACGCAGAACGGTGCCGATTTATTACTCGCCGAAACGATTAAATCTCTCCATTAGCTCTCCAAGTTCGCCGGGAGTGCGGTAGTTAATCACAATTTTTCCGCTTCCCTTTTTCCCGGGTTTAACCTCTACGCCCCAGCCAAACACATCCTGAAGTTTCTTCTGAAAATTGTCAAGTTCTTCGGGAATAGCGGGTTTTTCCTCAGTTGGTTTATCCTCTTTGGGCCTTGGTTGTGATGGTTCGGCAATGGTCTTGGCTAGCTCTTCGGCTTTGCGAACCGATAGATCCTCCTCAAGTATCATTTGGAAGATGCCAAGCTGGTGCTCCTTGCTCTCGAGCGAAATTAGTGCTCGCGCATGTCCCATGCTGAGTTTTCTGTCTCTTAGTCCAAGCTGAATTTCGGCTGGGAGTTTTAACAGTCGTAGGTAGTTAGTAACGGTGGCGCGTTTCTTACCCACCCTTTCCGACAGGTTGTCGTGGGTAAGCTTACACTCATCAATTAGTCGTTGGTAGCTAATGGCAACCTCTATGGCATCTAAGTCTTCGCGTTGGATATTTTCAACCAGAGCCATTTCAAGCATCCCCTGATCGTTGGCAGTGCGTATAAATGCTGGCACTGTTTTTAATCCAGCTAGCTTCGATGCACGCAGCCTACGCTCTCCCGATATAAGTTGGTAGCCTCCGTCGAGCTGCCTTACGGTAAGTGGCTGAATTATGCCTAGCTCTTTAATCGAGTCGGATAGCTCCTGAAGAGCCTCCTTGTCAAACGATGTTCGGGGTTGAAAAGGATTCGCCTCAATTTTGTTGATATCAATCTCTTGAACAAGATCGTTACTTTTCGATTCTTCCCTTACCTCTGTACGTTGCTTGGGCGACTCGGCATCCTCAATAAGTGCTCCCAGTCCGCGTCCTAATGCCTGTTTCTTAACCATTGTTTAATATCTATATCTCACTCAAAGGTGACTGTGAAGTTTTAGTTGTTACTGTTTGTGTCGGCTACCTCGGCCACCTCGTTTTTTTGGATTAACTCGCGGGCGAGGTTAAGGTAGTTAGTCGATCCGGATGAGGCGGCATCGTATAGTATTACGGGCTTGCCGTAGCTTGGAGCTTCACTAAGCTTGATATTTCGCTGTATAATGGTCTCGAATACCATTTGCTGGAAGTGCTTTTTAACCTCGTCAACCACTTGGTTCGATAGGCGAAGGCGTGCATCGTACATGGTGAGCAGGAAGCCTTCAATTTTAAGCTCAGGGTTCAACCGGGTTTGGATTATCTTGATGGTGTTGAGTAGCTTGCCAAGCCCTTCGAGCGCAAAGTATTCGCACTGTACAGGTATAATCACCGAGTCGGCAGCTGTAAGCGCATTAACGGTGATAAGTCCTAGCGAGGGCGAGCAGTCAATCAGGATGAAATCGTAGTTGTCCTTTAGCTTTTCGATAACCGATTTTAGCATTTGCTCACGGTTGGGCATGTTAAGCATTTCTATCTCAGCACCTACTAGGTCGATATGGGAAGGGATTAGGTCGAGCCCCTCAATCTCACTTTTCAGTATGGTTTCGTTTGGGTTAACTTCATCCACAAGGCATTCGTAAATGCTGTTTTCAACATTGCGTAAATCGAACCCTGTCCCCGAGGTGGCGTTGGCCTGTGGGTCAGCATCAATAAGCAGTACCTTCTTCTCCAGAACGGCCAAGCTGGCTGCAAGATTTATTGCGGTTGTGGTTTTGCCCACTCCGCCCTTTTGGTTTGCTAGCGCTATTACTTTTCCCATAACGTAAAGAGTTTATTTCTAATGATTTTTTAAAGATGCAAAGTTATCCGATGCGTTAAAATGCAGGCAATTTTAAGGGCTACTAATATAAACATTGCCGCCGAACTTACCAACACGTTATTAACATTTTGCCCGTTTGCCCGTTTGCAAAAGTAGCTAATCTTTTGAAAAAAAGGTGGGTGGTTCGGTGAGCCTTTAGATAATGACTTTAATTATGCATATTTTAGCTGAAATTTTTAAAGCATAGTGAAGGATTGGTTTGTTATAGTTAACCCTGTTGCAGGATCGGGTAGGGGTGCGCGCGATTGGCCCCAGATTAAGCGTTTGCTTGAAAAGCATTCGATAGACTTTGACTATAGGATTACTGAGCGAAAGCACCATGCTGTTGAACTAACGGTTGCAGCAGTCAAGGCTGGTTGTAGAAAGTTTATTTGCGTGGGTGGAGATGGCACCCATAACGAGATTGTTAATGGCGTCTTCATTCAGCAAGAGGTCTCCACGCAGGATATAACCATAGGGGTTGTTGCGGTGGGTACCGGGAATGATTGGGCAAAGTCTTTTAGTGTGCCCAGTGACTATACCAGCTGTATTAAGGCGATAAGTAAGGGGGTTACCTTTGTGCAGGATGTGGGAAGGGTTGAGTATTTCGAGGCTCGTGTTAAGCAGATGAGGTACTTCGCCAATGCTGCTGGAGCAGGGTTCGATGCCGATGTGGCTCATTCAACTAACAAGTTGAAGGAGGATGGGAGGCGAGGCCGCATGCTATACCTTATAAGCATTATAAAAACGTTAATGGTTTTTAGGTCGTCGGTTGCTAGGGTAACAATTGATGAAGCCGAGCACAGTGGTGAGTTTTTTAGCATTACCCTGGGTGTGGGGAAGTACAATGGCGGTGGAATGATGCAGATGCCCAATGCGGTGCCAAACGATGGCCTTTTTGATGTTACCCTTGTGCATAGGGTTAGTCGTTTTAATGTTATTCGGAATATTTTTAAACTATACAATGGGAAGATTCTGGAGCACTCCAAGATTTTTGGCTATACGGCCACGAGGGTGAAAATTTCTTCCAAGCCCCACTTCAACCTTGAGGTTGATGGCGAATCGCTGGGAACATCACCATTCGTTTTTACGTCAATTCCCAGTGCAGTTAGGGTTGTTGTCGGGGCCGATTTTTCAAAATCCATTGCTGCAAGAATGGAAATTTATGGCTAGGGAGTCTGAGCTACATCGGGTCAACGTCGGGGAGAACAAAGAGACCTCTAAAAGGCTGATATTCTTTTATTCTATCCAGCTCAGCCTGCAGAATTGCCTTTGCCTTAGGTAGGTCGATGTTGCGTTCGAATTTAATTAGAATGTCCTTTATATAGAAGTTTTGAATCCGATTAATGAGCGGATCTTCAGGCCCAAGCACTCGGTTCTTGAAAATCGCCCTTAGGTTTCTTGCCAACTGCTCAGCAGCCACGCCAAGGGTCTTGCTATCGCGGTGCTTCATCGATATCTTTACAAGCCTATAGTAGGGTGGGTATTGGTAGTTATTTCGCTCCACCAGCTGCTGCTTGAAAAGCGACTCAAAATCGTTGTCAATCACTTGCCTGATTACCGGATGTGTAGGGTTCGCAGTTTGAATAATTACCTGCCCTTGCTTATGCCTTCGCCCAGCCCGGCCGCTTACCTGTGCCATTAGCTGGTAACTTCGTTCGTAGGCTCTAAAGTCAGGGAAATTCAGCATATTATCGGCATTGAGTATGCCAACTAAGCTCACCCTGTCAAAGTCGAGCCCCTTGGTAACCATTTGCGTGCCAATAAGGATATCCACTTTGCCACTTTCAAAATCGCCAATAATCCGCTCGTACGAGTTGCGGCTTCGGGTAGAGTCGAGATCCATCCGCTCAATGCTTGCCGAAGGGAAAAATATTGCCAGCTCCTCCTCAATTTTTTCGGTTCCAAAACCCTTGGTGCTTAGCCTGCTGCTTCCACAGGCAAGGCATGATGGTGGGTTTTGCATGGCAAATCCACAGTAATGGCAAACCAGCTGGTTGCTATGCTTATGCAGGGTAAGGCTTACGTTACAATGCTTGCACTGTGGCACCCAGGCGCACTCCTCGCACTCCACAAAGGGCGAGTACCCTCTACGGTTTTGGAAAAGAATTACCTGCTCGTTACGCTCAAGTCGCTCGCCAATGGCATCGAGTAGCTGGGGGGCAAACATCGATTTCATAAGTTTTTTCTTGCGAGCCATAAGGGTGTCTACCACAGTGATTTGGGGTAGGCTAATTCCCTCGAATCGTTCTGTAATGCTCACCAGTCCGTACTTTCCGATCTGCGCATTGTAAAATGTTTCCACCGATGGTGTTGCAGTACCTAGCAGCACCTTGGCGCTAAACAGCTGCGCTAAAACAATGGCAGTATCCCTAGCATGGTAGCGTGGTGCAGGGTTAAACTGCTTGAATGTGTTTTCGTGCTCCTCATCTACAATAATAAGCCCAAGGCGCTTAAAAGGTAGGAATATGGATGACCTCACGCCGATGATAACATCGTATGCTGGCACATCGGGCGAAGTGCCATCGTTGAGCAGGCTTTGGTACACCTCAACGCGCTGGTTATCGCTGAACTTGCTATGGTACACGCCAACTCGGTTGCCAAAAAACCGTTTTAATCGATTGATGATCTGAGCCGTAAGGGCAATCTCGGGGAGTAGGTAAAGCACCTGTTTGCCCTGTGCTATGTGCTCCTTTATCAGCTTTATATAGATTTCAGTTTTTCCGCTGGAGGTTACACCGTGCAGTAGAACAACGTTCGTGTTGGTAAATTCTTTGTTGATATTTTCAAAAGCAGCTGTTTGGGCTTGGCTGAGCAAAAGGCTCTTCATGCTTCCATCGCCCCCCGCGTTTAACCTCGAAACCTCTCGTGTTTCTACCTCAAAAATATCCTTATCAACGAGGGCCTTAAATGCTGCAGCAGATACTTGAGCCTTCTCCATGAGCTCCTTTTTTGCAACTGAACTGCTGAATGTACCTCGGTTAGGGGCAGTAAGCGCGAGGAAAGCCATTAGCAACTTTTGTTGCGACTGGGCTCTTGCAAGTTGCTCGAAGGTTTGGTTTACATCCTCATCAACTTTTAGCCGTGGATGAAGCCTTACAAAGGTTTCGAGTTTGGGTTTAAATGCTGGCTCAATGGATTCGCTTATGCTTAGTATTTTCTTGTCGAGTAACTTTTTGATACCCCCCATGGGTTGCTTGGCATCGGTTTTGGCAGCTAGCTGCTGTATGCTTATGCTCTTGCTATCCTCAAAGGCGCTAAGGATAGATGCTTCCGATTCGTTAAGCATTTCGGAGATTGCAAAATTCTCACCTTGGCTAATCAACGTTTCGCTTTCCAGCTTAAGCCCCGATGGGAGAGCCGCTTTCATCACCTCGCCCAACGTGCACATGTAGTAGGTAGATATCCAACTCCAGAGTTTTAGCTGCTCCTCTTGCACCAGGGGTTCCGAGTCGATAACCTGAACTATGTCCTTGGTTTGGTATGCTTCGGGGGCATTGCTATGCACTCTATGCACAATGGCTGAGTATAACTTCTTTTTGCCAAACTGCACCACAACTCTTACTCCGGGCATTACCTGCTGGGCTAACTCCGGTGGAATGGAGTAGGTGTATAGCTTTGGCAATGCCAAGGGCAGAATTACCTCGGTATATAGTTGGGATGCTGAATTCACAATGGCAAAATTAACCGAAAATTTGGTACAACGAAATTGTGGTAACGTGCAGCAATTTGTGGCTCACGAAATATTTTAAGGTAAATAAGGATGGATAGGGCGTTGAGTTTGGATATTCGCGGTTTGTCGGTTACTTAGCTAATTACTCCGCCAATTATAATAAAGTTCGCAATAGGCAAATGGCAGTTGGAAAGGCAGGCTGATTCAATCAGCCACTTTAGACGCGGACAGGTTTTGCAAACGCTGTCAGGTCTTTTCAACGTTTGGCTAAGGCTCAGCAATCATCCAATCCTGCTCTCGTTATCTCGTCAAATAATGACGAGACCCGAGACAAACTGAGACACAGTCACGGCAAGGAAACGCTGTTCTTGCGAGGCAAGCAACCTGCCTGCCGACGTCAGTCAGGCAGCTTGCCTGCTGGCAAGCAGGGTCACTCAACTTCTCACTATAGACGCTGACAGGTTTTGCAAACGCTGTCAGGTCTTTTCAACCTTTGGCTAAGGCTCAGCAATCATCCAATCCTGCTCTCGTTATCTCGTTAAATAATGACGAGACCCGAGACAGGCAGGCATCCAATCACCCCTTTTCAGTCTATCTAGTCCTGATTCTCATTTTGTTCCTGCAGCAATCGGTAGGCCTCCTCCATCTCGGCATAAAATTCCTCACCGTAGGCTCGGGTTATGGCTCCCTTTAGGAACCTGAAAACAGGAATGCCTTCTTTCTCGCCCAGCTCGCGGGCGGGTTGGCAAATGCTCCACTGGTCGTAGTTAAGCGCCGTAAAGGTGGGGTACTTTTTTACCCGAATGGGGTATAGGTGGCATGAAATGGGTTTGCGGAATTTAACCTTGCCCTCGAGCCAAGCCTTTTCTATGGCACAAAAGGTAATTTCATTCTCCTCAATGGAGTAGGCACACTCCGCGTTGTTGATAAGGGGTGTAACCATATCACCATCTAAATCCCTTATGGTAACACCCTGCTTTTCAATCTCTTTTAGTCCGCTTGGCTTTAGGAATGGTTTTATCTTTTCAATCTCTGCCTTTAGGCTATCAATTTCATCCATCTCCAGCGGTGCACCCGATTCCCCGTGCACGCAGCATGCACCAAGGCATTTGGGTAGATCGCAGCAGAAATGTTTCTCGAAAATATCAAAGCTAAGTAGCTTATCGTCAATTTGAATCATAAACGTTAGGGTAGTAATTAGCCTTGGCAACAGAGTTTTGAGCTAAGATAGCCAAGGCTATATTGTCTATTCGCAAAGAACTTGGCCAGTCATTTCGGCTGGAATAGGCAGCCCCATTATGCTTAGGATGGTTGGGGCCACATCGGCTAGTATGCCATTGCTTACCTTCTTGTACTTATCGGTAACCAGTATCAAGGGAACGGGGTTTAGCGAATGAGCCGTATTTGGCGAACCATCGAGATTAACTGCATTGTCGGCATTGCCGTGGTCGGCAATTATCATTACGGTGTAGCCGTTGGCCTTGGCTGTTTCAACTACTTCGCCAACGCACTGGTCTACTGCTTTAACTGCTTTTTCAATGGCGCTGTATATTCCGGTGTGACCAACCATATCGCCATTGGCAAAGTTTAGGCAAACAAAGTCGGGTTGATTCTCATTCAGATCCTTCACTATGGCATCCTTCACCTCAAAGGCGCTCATCTCGGGTTGTAAATCGTAGGTGGCTACTTTGGGAGATGGAATTAGTATGCGATTTTCGCCAGGAAATTGCTCTTCGCGTCCACCCGAGAAGAAGAATGTAACGTGAGCATATTTTTCGGTTTCGGCAATGCGCAGCTGCTTTAGCCCAGCGTTGGAAACAACCTCACCAATGGTGTTCACCAAGTTATCTTTATCGTAAGCTACCTTAACATTTTTAAATGTGTCGTCGTAGTTGGTCATGGTCACGTAGTGCAGCGGTATGGTTTGCATTCCGTGCTCGGGCATATCTATTTGGGTAAGCGCCATGGTAATTTCCCTAAGCCTATCGGTGCGGAAGTTAAAGCAAATCACCACATCACCCTCGTTGATAGTGCCTACAGGTTTTCCGGCATCATCAACCTTCACTATGGGCTTTATAAATTCATCGGTAACACCTTCGGCGTACGACTCTTCCATTGCCTTAGTAATGCTCTGCACGGGTTTACCTTCGCCTTTGGTTAGCAGGTCGTAGCCAACCTTAACGCGCTCCCATCGCTTGTCGCGATCCATGGTGTAGTAGCGCCCAACCATAGAGGCAATGGTACCATTGCTGTTGGCAAGGTGCTTTTCAAGGTTGCGAACAAATCCTAACCCGCTTTGCGGGTCGGTATCGCGGCCATCGGTTAGAGCGTGGATGAATACTTTGCTGAGCCCTTGATCCTTGGTCATATCGCAAAGTTTGTATAGGTGGGTATCCATAGAGTGAACACCGCCATCGGAAACCAGCCCGAGGAAATGTACGGCCACATTCTTTTCCTTGGCGTAAGCAAGAGCCTCGGTTAATACTGGGTTTTTATCTATTAGCCCTTCCTTTATCTCCTTGTTTATCCTAACCAGATCTTGGTACACAACCCTTCCCGCTCCAATGTTTAGGTGCCCAACCTCGGAGTTTCCCATCTGCCCTTCGGGAAGCCCCACATTCTCGCCGCTGGTTTGCAGCTGCGCATTGGGGTATGTCTCCTGAAGGCGCGTCATATTCTCGGGATGTGTGCTTGCAATAACATCGGTTTTATCGCCCTTGCCAATTCCCCACCCATCGAGGATCATTAGTAGTACTTTGTTGTTTGTCTGCATAATGCTATACTATTATATAATGTGTTTTTCTTGAAAACAGTCCAAGTGCTGTTATGTTGATTTTTGCTTCGCAAAGGTATAGCTTTTAGCCAAATTTTTAGTTTGCCCACACAATGATATAAAATAATGTACGCTAACGAATGAGGTTGTTTTTTTTTGGTAAAACCTTATTTTTGAGGCAATAAAAATCAATAAAAATAGAATTGTTATGAAGATTGTAGTGCTAGGCGCAGGAATGGTAGGTCGAGCAATGGCCTTTGACCTGTCTGCAAAATTTGACGTTACTTCTGTTGATGTTTGCACCGAGAACTTGTCGATGGTTGAACCCTACGGTGTAAAAACTTATAGAGCAGATTTACGCGATAGCGAACAAGTAAAAAGAGTTGTACAAGATTTTGATCTGGTAGTTTGTGCCGTTCCTGGTTTTATGGGCTATAGCACGGTGAGGACATGCATAGAGGCAAAGAAATCGGTGGTTGATATCTCCTTTATGCCCGAGGATTTTATGGAACTAGACCCTTTAGCCAAAGAAGCAGGCGTTACTGTAATTGCCGATTTTGGGGTTGCCCCGGGAATGCCCAATATCATTTTGGGTCATTATAACCAGCTGATGGAGGTGTCTGAGTTTTTCTATATGGTGGGCGGCCTACCTAAGGTGCGGAATTATCCCTATCAGTATAAAGCTCCTTTTTCGCCTGTTGATGTTCTGGAGGAGTATACCCGTCCGGCAAGGTGTATGGAGAACGGCAGGGTGGTTACTAAACCGGCCATGAGCGAAATCGAAATGTACAATTTTCCTCAAGTTGGCGATTTGGAGGGATTCAATACCGATGGGTTACGCTCGCTGCTTAAAACTATGGCTCATATTCCCAATATGAAGGAGAAAACCTTGCGGTATCCGGGGCATATCGATATTGTCAAAATCCTTAGTGCGAGTGGATTTTTCTCTACAGACCCAGTGAGTGTTGATGGAGTTAGCCTCTCGCCAATGGCCATGACCTCAAAAATCCTTTTTGAAAAGTGGAAACTCCAGCCCAACGAACCAGAGATAACCGTTATGCAGGTACTTATTAAAGGGGTTGAAAAGGGAACACCCAAAGTGGTAACCTACAACCTTTACGATGAGTACGACCCTGCAACAGAACAGTGGTCAATGGCTCGTACCACAGGCTACACGGCTACTGCTGGAGTAAATCTTTTGGCCGCGGGCAACTTCCGTGAAGTTGGCGTTTTTGCCCCTGAAATGGTAGGTGCGGCGCCCGGTTGCTTCGACTTTATTTTGGATTATTTAAAGCAGCGTGGGGTGAATTATATTAGCGAGTAGTTTTATACATCTTGATAATTCTAAAGAGGGGGTGTCTCCTCTTTTTTTTATAAATACTAGTTGTGGCGAATGTTAAAAATAGGGGGTGATTAAAAAAAAGAATCAAAAAAAGTATTTATAATACAAAAAACAGGGGGGGGTGTAAAGAAAAAATAATAAATTTGCACATCGAACCCCTAATAATTTTACACTATGCCCCAGCTACGTTTTCGAGCCGTTGAGGAGGCCCTCCGGCGACCCATTAAAGATTTTGAGGTTTCTACAAGTAAAATCTCTGAAATTTTTGCGATTAATGTATTTAGTCGCGATAAGATGCAGCGTTACCTATCGCATGAAGCCTTTGAGAGTGTAATTTCGGCTATCGACGAGGGCCGGCGTATCGACAGGAAGATTGCAGCGCAGGTGGCTGCTGGAATGAAAGCTTGGGCAATGGAACAAGGTGCAACACACTACACCCACTGGTTTCATCCGCTCAACGGGGCTACAGCCGAGAAGCATGATGCGTTTTTCTCTTTTGGCCGTAATGGCGAAGCCATAGAACGTTTTAGTGGCGATTTGCTGGTACAACAAGAGCCCGATGCATCGAGTTTCCCTAGCGGTGGTATTCGTAACACTTTCGAGGCGCGTGGCTATAGCGCATGGGATCCGTCGTCACCTGCATTCATTATGGATCATACCCTTTGTATTCCCACAGTTTTTGTATCCTACACTGGCGAAGCGCTCGATTTTAAAACGCCACACCTAAAATCGCTGAATGCGCTGGATAAGGCAGCCACCGCAGTTTGTAACTTTTTCGATAAGGATGTAAAGAAGGTTTTCTCAACGTTAGGGTGGGAGCAGGAGTACTTTTTGGTTGATGAGGCATTGTTTAACGCCCGTCCCGATTTGGTTTTAACAGGTCGTACCATTATGGGGCATGCAGCCGCGAAGGATCAGCAGCTCGAGGATCATTACTTTGGATCGATTCCCGAGCGGGTTAGCGCTTTTATGCGACATCTGGAAATTGAGTGTTACAAACTTGGTATTCCGGTTAAAACTAGGCACAATGAGGTTGCTCCAAACCAGTTTGAACTAGCGCCTATATTCGAGGAGGCGAACTTGGCGGTTGATCATAACCAGCTGCTCATGTCGTTAATGGATAAGCTGGCCCGTAGGCATGGCTTCCGTGTGCTCTTCCATGAAAAACCATTTAAGGATGTTAATGGTTCGGGTAAGCATTGTAACTGGTCGCTACTTACCGATACTGGTGTGAATTTGCTATCACCTGGCGGAACGCCAAAGAACAACCTACAGTTTCTAACTTTTTTAGTGAATACCATTAAAGCGGTATACGATCACTCTGCACTGTTGCTGGGTAGCATTGCCAGTGAGCCCAATACCCATAGGCTTGGAGCAAACGAGGCTCCACCAGCCATCATGTCGGTTTTTATTGGCAAAACGTTAAGCCAAGTGCTCGACGATCTGGAGGAAAAAGTACACGAGAACAAAATGACTCCCGATGAGAAAACGGAGCTTAAGCTCGATATCATTGGAAAGATACCCGAAATATTGCTCGATAATACCGACCGGAACCGCACATCGCCCTTTGCCTTCACAGGCAATCGTTTTGAGTTTAGAGCAGTAGGCTCATCGGCTAGCTGCGCCTCGCCAATGATTGTGCTGTCAACAGCACTTGCAGACCAACTCACCCTGTTTAAGGCCGATGTTGATGAACTTATTGCCAGTGGAGTGAAGAAGGATGAGGCAATTTTCCAGTGCATCCGGAAGGTGATAATCGCATCTAAGCCGGTTAGGTTCGAGGGGAATGGTTATAGCCTGGAGTGGATTGAGGAGGCAGCAAAGCGGGGCTTGCCCAACATACCAATTGCCCCCGAGGCATTTAAAACCTTTCTTCTGCCATCAACCACAGAACTTTTCACGCGCTACGGAGTGCTTACCCAAAGGGAACTTCACGCCAGATATGAAATACGGAACGAGATATTTGTGAAAAAGGTACAGATTGAGGCACGCGTACTTAGCGATTTGGCCATCAATCATATAGTGCCAACCGTAATTGCTTACCAGAATGTGCTTATCGAGAATGTGAAGGGGATCAAGGAGCTCTTCCCCGACGAGAACGACTACTGTACCCTCGCTGGAACTCAATTGCTATCAATTAGAAAGATTTCTGGCCATATTAAGGAGATTCGTGAGAAGGTGAAGGAGTTGGTTGAGAAGCGTAAGGAGGTGAATCAGGAGGAGAATATAGCCAAGCGGGCCGAACTATACTCGAGCGTTATAAAACCTTACCTCGAGGAGATTCGCTTTCACATAGATAAGCTTGAACTTATTGTAGATAATCAGATGTGGCCATTGCCCAAGTACCGTGAGCTGATGTTTATTCGCTAAGCACTTTTAGGGCGTTTTTGAGTGCGAAATGAGCGGGCAGTTTTTTGCACGCTCATTTTCATTTGTGTAATGGTGCGTAATTTTCGAAATTATGTTTACTTTTACAAGGTTTACTGTTTTGTACGTTTCAAATCGTACAATAAAAAGCTGAAATTATCGTATCAGTTCAATAGAATCGTTAGACCTGAAAAATATCGTACAATGAGGTTTACACTTAAAGCGCTTGTAGTACTATTCATTATAACCTTTAGCCTTGATGGCGTTTCGCAAACTGCACGGATACGACGTGCCGACGCTCTTTTTGAAGCTGGAGGTTTTTTTGAGGCTGTAGAGATTTATCGCCGCGAGTTGGATAAGGTTTCCCGTGAAGATATGGGCTTTTATTTACAGCGAATAGCCGATTGCTATCGATTTGTCGGAAATGCTCGTCAGGCCGAGTTGTGGTATTCAAAAGCAATTATGCGCGATGCGCCTAATCCTAAAGTGTTCTATCACTACGCCGAGATGCTTAAGATGGCCGAGAAATATGATGAGGCCATTGAGCAATACCAAAAGTACAAGGAGCTAGTGCCTAACGATCCTCTGGCCGATGTGGGCATTAAGTCGTGCGAACTCGCTCAGCAGTGGATGGCGTCACCCTCGGGATACGAGGTGGTGAATCTGCGAGCTATTAATAGTCGACAATCCGATTTTAGCCCAACCTATGCATCCGAAGATTATTCCATACTTTTCTTCACCAGCTCCCGCGACAAGGCCACTGGTTCGAGAAAGCATGCTGGAACGGGCGAAAAGTTTACGGATATATTTGTAACACAGCGCGACCGTAGAGGTAACTGGAGCGATCCACGCCCTCTCGATGAGTCAATAAACACTGCTTACGACGAGGGAACCCCCTCGCTAACAGCCGATCTCAATAAGTTGTACTTCACCCGTTGCAGAACTAGTCGCCGTAATAAGCTAGGGTGCGAAATTTTGGTTAGCGAACGCAGAGAGCAGGGTTGGCTTACTCCCGACCCCATCCCTATTGCTGCCGACAGTATGGTTGTGGCACACCCCTCAATATCCGACGATGAGCTAACCTTGTATTTTGTTAGCAACATCCCTGGTGGTTATGGTGGAAACGATATCTGGAAGGTTACTCGCACATCATCATCCGACAACTGGGGCGAGCCTGTTAATTTAGGCCCCGAAATCAACACAAAGGGTAACGAGATGTTTCCCTACATCCATAGCGATGGAACGTTATACTTCTCATCCGATGGCCATCCTGGGATGGGTGGGCTTGATATTTTTAGAGCTACCCCAAGCAACGGCAACGGTTGGGAGGTTGAAAATATGCGTTACCCAATTAACTCTCCCTCCGACGATTTCGGTATTATATTCGAGCGCGAACGCGAGGCGGGTTACTTCTCATCACGACGAAGAGATGTTGGTGCACGTGGAGGTGACAATATATTTCTTTTCTATCTGCCTGAAATTAACTTCAACATGATTGGTCGTATTCGCGACGATAAGTCGGGTAGGCCACTGGCCAATGCCAACGTGCAGCTGGTGGGTAGCGATGGAATTATTGCAAACGTAAGAACCGAGGATAATGGTTCGTTCCGCTTCATGCTTAACCCCAACACCGATTATGTGCTTATCGCATCGCGCGAAGGCTACCTAAACGGCAAGGGCCGTGAGACCACCCGCGGATTAACCGAAAGCAAGGAGTTCGACGTGGATATCGAATTAACATCAACGGCACGACCAATTGAGCTGCCCAATATCTTTTACGATTTCGATCGTTGGGAACTTCGTCCCGAATCTATGGCTGCACTCGATAGGCTTATCGAGGTGCTGAACGATAACCCAACCATTGTGATTGAGCTGGGCGCTCATACCGATAGCCGTGGATCGTTAGATTACAACTACGACCTATCGCAGAAAAGAGCTCAGTCCGTTGTTAACTACCTAATAGAACGTGGCGTGCCAACGGAACGCTTGCGTGCTAAGGGGTATGCCCAGTCGCAGCCCAAGGTGGTCGACGAGCAGCTTGCACAGCAGTACCCATTCCTGCAGGTTGGGGCTAAGCTTAACCAGCAATACATCGATAAACTCTCGAATGAAGAGCAGCAGGAAACCGTTTACCAAATTAACCGTAGAACAGAGTTCAGGGTGCTAAGTACAGATTTTAAGGCGGACTAATACGGTAAAAATTAGGATTATGGGTTTTGTTAAACTGCTTATTACCACGGTTCTTACCTTGGCTTTGTCGTCGGGTTTTGCCCAAAAGATATTCCAAGCCGAGTCCGCAGCTAAAGCTAGCATAAAGGTTTACCCCGTGATGGAGCCCGACAATGCCGACCTCTGGGTTTGCTTTGTTTGGGACGAGTCGGAGGTAGTACGAACTGGCCTGTGGATGGATATGCAGTTTGACCATGAGGCCGATGTTATAATCTTTTTTGTTGACGAGGAGAAGGACGCCGACCTTAAGATTTGGCTTGTTGATACCCCCGAAGAGGCTCGGTGGCTAAACCAAGGCAAACGGAATCTGTTATCCATAAAAACTAAACCACCCAAGTAGTAAAAAGCCTTTAGAATTTATTAACCATGTCCGACAATTATAGGTATTTCCAGCGTGGAGTTTCTGCATCCAAAGAGGATGTTCACAAAGCGATTGATCATTTGGATAAGGGGCTTTTTCCCAAAGCCTTTTGCAAAATTGTTCCCGATATACTTACCGGAAGCGCCGATCACTGTGTTGTTATGCATGCCGATGGAGCAGGTACAAAATCATCACTTGCGTATATGTACTGGCGCGAAACGGGCGATCTTTCGGTTTGGAGAGGTATAGCACAGGATGCCATAGTTATGAATATTGACGATTTGCTGTGCGTTGGGGCAACCGACAATATATTGCTATCATCCACCATTGGTAGAAACAAGAATTTAATACCCGGCGAGGTTATTGCCGAGATTATTCAGGGTACAGAAGATTTTTGCCAGCAGATGCGAGACCAAGGCGTAAACATTCAGCTTACTGGAGGAGAAACTGCCGATGTGGGCGATTTGGTACGTACCGTAATAGTCGACTCAACCGTAACTGCACGTATGCGCCGCTCGGATGTAATAGATAACTCTAACATACGCGATGGCGACGTTATTATTGGGCTAACCTCATACGGGCAGGCTTCCTATGAGAATGAGTATAACGGTGGTATGGGCAGCAACGGACTTACCTCTGCACGGCATGATGTATTCGAAAAATATTTAGCCGAGAAGTACCCCGAGAGTTTCGACTCAGCCGTCGATAGCAGCCTGGTTTACTCAGGTTCTTACCGACTAACCGATGCTATTGCCAATTTGGGTGTCGATGCAGGGAAACTGGTGCTTAGCCCCACTCGTACCTATGCTCCAATTATAAAGGAGGTGCTCGATAACTACAGGCCAGTTATACATGGTATGGTTCACTGCTCAGGTGGTGCGCAAACCAAGGTTATGAATTTTGTTGATAGTATGTTTGTAGTTAAGGATAACCTGTTCCCTGTTCCTCCGCTTTTCGACATCATTCAGAAGGAGTCGCAAACCCCTTGGCAGGAGATGTACAAGGTGTTTAATATGGGGCATCGATACGAGATTTACGTTTTCCCCGAGTATGCCGACGATATTATAGCCATAGCTAAGGAGTATGGAGTAGATGCAATGATTATTGGTTCATGCCACAAGCGCGAAAAGGGAAACAAGCTAGTTGTGAAAAGCGATAAAGGCGATTTTGAGTATTAGCAATGTGAAATACAGCTAAATATAAACAGTAATAAGGGAAACGGTTGTTTCCCTTTTTCATTTGGCTCGTGTTGTCAAAGTGCCTGTAAACAATCAATTTCCAACTTTGTTACTATAAGAGCATAAGCCAAAATCCATTATTTATCACAAGGATAAGGTATATGCTATAGGTCATAATCGTTATGAAAATTGGCCATTTTTTCCTATTATTACAGCACGAAACATTTTAAATTAATCAAAATAAAAACTATGGACCACATTAAGAAGTACGTTGAAGAGAACAAGGATCGATTCCTCGATGAGCTTTTTGGGTTGCTTCGCATCCCTTCAATCAGCTCTATTGCCGACCATAAACCCGATATGCAGAAATGTGCCGAGTACTGGCGCGATCAGATTCTGAGCGCAGGTGCCGATAAGGCTGAGGTGTTCCCCACCGATGGTCACCCCGTGGTATATGGCGAAAAGATAATCGACCCCAAGGCGCCAACTGTTCTGGTTTATGCTCACTACGATGTGATGCCTGTTGACCCCATCGAACTGTGGAATACCAAGCCCTTTGAGCCAGTAGTGAAGGATGGCAAAATTTGGGCTCGCGGTGCCGATGATGATAAAGGCCAAGGCTTTATGCATGCCAAGGCATTCGAGTTGATGCTAAAAACCAACACATTGCCCTGTAACGTTAAGTTTATGATTGAGGGTGAAGAAGAGGTTGGCTCGCCAAACCTTGGCAAATGGCTAGAGCAGAACAAGGAAATGCTAAAGTCCGACGTTATTCTTGTGTCCGACACATCGTTGCTTGGAAAGGATGAGCCATCGATTACAACTGGTCTTCGTGGGCTGTCGTATGTTGAGGTTGAGGTAACTGGTCCCAATAAAGACCTGCACTCAGGACTATTTGGCGGTGCCGTTGCCAATCCAATCAATATATTGAATAAGCTTATTGCTTCGCTGCACGACGAGAACAACCATATTACCATCCCTGGGTTTTACGATGATGTGATGGAGGTTTCTGCCGAGGAGCGTGGCGAAATGGGCAAAGCACCATTTAGCGAGGATAACTACAAAAAGGCGCTTGATATTGATGAGGTATGGGGTGAGAAGGGATTCACAACCCTTGAGCGTGTTGGTATTCGTCCTACCCTCGATGTGAATGGAATTTGGGGCGGTTACATTGGCGAAGGAGCCAAAACAGTTCTTCCATCAAAGGCGTATGCAAAGATATCTATGCGCTTAGTTCCAAATCAGGATCACAACAAGATAGCTGAACTATTTAAAAAGCATTTCGAGGCAATAGCACCTCCTTACGTAAAGGTTAAGGTTAGCTATCTGCATGGAGGCCAAGGATACGTGTCGCCCACCGATAGCCCAGCATACAAGGCAGCTAGCAAAGCTATGGAAGATACCTTTGGCAAGAAGCCAATACCTTACCGTAGCGGTGGAAGTATTCCTATCATTAGCACTTTTGAGGAAATACTTGGTACCAAATCAATCCTTATTGGTTTTGGACTGGAGTCGGATGCAATTCACTCGCCCAACGAGAACTACCCATTGGAGCAATTCTACAAAGGGATTGAAACCATACCGTTGTTCTACAAGTATTTTTCCGAAATGGCAAAGTAGAACACTCCCGTTTTTGAGTAAAACATATTCCCAGCCAAATTTTTGGCTGGGATATTTTTTTAGTATCTGTGGAAATATTGATAGCATTTTGCTAACTTGCATGCATAATAATCCTACTTACCATGAAACCAATAAGCATCTTTACCTACCTGTATCTTGCCATTCTTTTAGTGTTTTTTTATGGGTGTGCTGGTGGTGATAGTCAGCAGGTGAAAGAGGAGCGAGAGGCAGCAAAGCAGGAGATTGCAGAAGAAGCCGTTAAGGCTTGGATGATTAAGTCCAACGACTATCCGCATTACAAGCCTGTGGTTTTTGGCGACTTAACCCCACGCTATGAAAAGTCGACCCGAACACTGCAGCTCTCCATCGAGATAGCCAATGAGGAGGCAATTCGGAATACAGCCGATAACAAGCATAAGCTCGATAGCCTTAAGGCCGAAATTGCTAAGTACAAGAGTGATATGCTGGGGTACCTGTTACCCCATAAGTTTCAGGAGCAAAATATGGCGGGCGAGATAATTAATCGCGAACTGCTATTCTTTCTCGACACAAGCCTGAGAGTAGCCTCGGCATTGCCCCCTGAGTCGTTCGACTATATCCTCGACGAAAAGGTTTTTTTTAGGCCAGATAAGGATTTTGAGTAGGCGTTGCTAGAATAGCGCTTCGAATATCTTTTGTTGCATCTCAATGGAGAGTAATGCTCCGCTGAGGTGCTTTTTTACGTCTTCCTCCTTGTGGTTGCATCCCTTAAGGCTACTCTCAAGGGTCTCCTTTTCGAATGAGCTAAAGTCATTAGCTGTAACCTCAACTTTTGAAATTATACCCTTTTGCACCTCTACTGAAACAGCGAGGATCTTACCTTTTATTGTTATGCTTCGTGAAAAGCTATAGCTGGGCGAATAGCCAAAATTCCATTGCCAAGTGTTGTACTTCTGGTGTACTAAATCATTAATTGCCTCAATGTCTTTGTGGGAAAGTGTGTGAAGAGTTAGGTTGCTATACATCTTTTGCATTTGCTCTATGATGTGATTCCTGAACCGTTTGAGCGTAAAGCCGGGTGGTAGATGTTCGCTTAGGTTTGTGGTTTTGGCCCTTACCGATTTTACGGCTTTGTCGGAGTACAAATCGTTGCTAATGTATAGCAGCTGGGCTAGAGTATCCATATTGGTCGAGAAGAGTAGCGTTCCATGATGCATCACCCGGTTTTTGAATACATGCTCCGCATTCCCCGAGATTTTTTTACCGCCCACGTTAAGGCTATTGTGCCCTTCGAAACGAGCATCTACCCCAAGCTCATTAAGCAGTTCAATTATTGGTTTAGTATACCCCCTGAAATCTACTAAATTCCCGTCGAGGCTGTTCTTAATAAACGTGAAGTTCAGGTTGCCCGTGTCATGGTATACTGCTCCTCCGCCCGAAAGCCTACGGACAATTTTCACTTTTGTGTTCTTCGCGAGTTTGTAGTTAACCTCGGCAAAGGTATTCTGGTGCTTGCCTACAATTACCGATGGCTCATTAACGTAAAGCATAAATATATCATCGGAGTAATTTTTCAGAAGATACTCTTCGGTGGCAATATTAAAGTAGGGGTCATACCCTTCTTGGTTTATAAGTAGCATTGTCCGTCTCCTTTTTACAATCCAAATTTATATAAAAAGAAACATTAGTGTCCGACTAAGTATTTTGTAAAATGATAATAATGCGATAGATTTCTCGCTTCGCTCGAAATGACAGGCTGTTACGCTGTCAGGGGTGAGGGGGTGAAGGCGGCGTAGCCGCCTTCACCCCCTCACCCCTTATACCTCTTGAAAGTACTGTCATTTCGAGCGAAGCGAGAAATCTATATTTATTAGTCGGTCAGTAGTGAAAAAGAAAAAGCCACCCAAAGCAGGATGGCTCTTCCGTAGGAAACAAATATTGTTACTTAAGGTTGTGTTTCTTCACAAAATCCTCAAGAACACCCTTTAGGTCGGGCTTGCCAATCTCGGACAGATCGTAGAATACGCGCGCAGTTGGCTTTTTAATATTAACGATGCGCGAAAGGTCGATAGGTGTGCCAATAATTACTGTGTCGCAATCGGTATTGTTAATGGTCGCCTCAAGGTCTTTTAGCTGCTGTTCGCCATAGCCCATTGCAGGAAGAATATTCCCAATGTTTGGGTAAATCTCATAGGTTTCTTTTAGCTTACCAACAAGGTAGGGCCTGGCGTCAATTTCTTCGCTGCAGCCAAACTTGCGAGCCGCAACGGTACCTGCCCCAATCTTCATGTTGCCATGGGTTAGGGTTGGGCCATCCTCAACAATTAGGCAGCGCTTACCTTTAATAAGTTCGGGTTTGTCAACCGAAATTGGCGATGCGCCATCAACAACAATTGCGTTGGGGTTGCGGCTGGCAATATTTTCGCGAACAGTTTGAATCCCCTCAGGACTGGCTGAGTCCATCTTGTTAATTACAACAACATCGGCCAAACGAAGGTTTACTTCACCAGGGTAGTAGCTAATCTCGTTACCTGCTCGGTGTGGGTCGGCTACGGTAATGGTTAGGTCGGGCTTATAGAATGCGAAGTCGTTATTTCCGCCATCCCAAAGAATAACATCACAACCTGATGGATCTTTTTCTGCTTCGCGAAGAATCGCTTCGTAGTCAACGCCGGCGTATATAACGTTTCCGCGAACTACGTGTGGTTCGTATTCTTCCATCTCCTCAATAGTACACTTATGCTTGGCTAGGTCTTCAACCACAGCGTAACGCTGTACCTTTTGTGCAACTAAATCGCCATAGGGCATTGGGTGGCGAACGGCAACAACCTTAAGTCCCATATCCATTAGATGTTCAATCACTCTCCGTGAGGTTTGCGATTTTCCGCATCCTGTGCGGGTTGCCACAACTGCAATTACTGGTTTGGTGCTTTTTACCATGGTCTCACTGGGACCTAAAAGTAAAAAATTAGCTCCAGCAGCGTTAACTGTGGAGCTAATTCTCATAACGTGAGCATAGTTAACATCACTGTAGGAGAATACACAGTCGTGTACATGTTTCTCTTTAATAATGGTTACGAGTTCTTCCTCGGCTACAATGGGAATTCCGGTGGGGTAAAGAGCTCCGGCAAGCTCAGCGGGATATTTTCTACCATCAATGTCGGGGATTTGTGCAGCAGTAAATGCTACCACGTTGTACTGCTCGTTATCGCGGAAGAAGGTGTTGAAGTTGTGGAAATCTCTTCCGGCTGCACCGATAATAACTACATTTCGTTTGTTCATAAAACTTTTAGATTTAATTGGTTAAATACTCTGTGATACTGGGTGTAAAATGGTGCGCTAAATACGCCCAACAAAATTAGAAGTTTATAGTTCCGACGAAAGTTCTATCAAAAAAAAATTAAAGAAGCAAGTTTTTTAAGGGCATTTTCACCTTCTAATTGCTTGTTTTTACGAATGTTATAAAGCATATGTTAAGAAACATATAAATGTTATCGTGCCCACATAGACAGGGTATTATGTTTTTTGATTCATTAATTCGGTCGTTTTGCTGTGTTGGGATGGGTTTTAGCATTTGCTTTGATCTGAAAAAAGTGTATGGAGGGCTAGTTTGAGGGGCGTGTGTCACATTATGTTGCCCAATTTTGCTACTTTTGCACAAAATCAGTATAGCTATGGAGAAGAAGATGAGGCTGCATACCGATAGCCTTGTGAAAAGATATAAGTCGCGAACAGTGGTGAAAGGTGCTTCGGTTGAGGTTAGCCAAGGTGAAATTGTGGGATTGCTTGGCCCAAACGGCGCAGGCAAAACCACCACCTTTTATATGATTGTGGGACTGGTGACGCCCAACGATGGAAGGATTTTTCTTGACGATATTGAAATTACCAAGGAGCCTGTTTATCGGCGCGCCCAGCGTGGGATTGGGTACCTGGCCCAAGAGGCATCCGTGTTTCGTAACCTTAGCGTAGAGGATAACCTGAAGGCCGTTTTGGAGATGACCTCCTTCACCAAGGAGTATCAGCGCGAAAAGGTTGAATCTCTGCTCGATGAATTTGGTCTGCAGAAGATTAGAAAAAGTATGGGTATACAGCTAAGTGGGGGTGAGCGGAGGCGTACCGAGATAGCTCGTGCATTGGCTCTTGAGCCCAAATTTATCCTGCTCGACGAGCCTTTTGCTGGAGTTGACCCAATTGCAGTTGAGGATATACAAACCATTGTGGCCAAGCTTAAGGATAAAAATATTGGTATATTAATTACCGACCATAATGTGCATGAAACCCTAACCATAACCGATAGGGCGTATTTGCTTTTTGAGGGCGATATCCTCAAGGCTGGTACAGCAGAGGAACTAGCCGAGGATCCAGAGGTTCGCAAGGTTTACCTTGGTCAAAATTTTGAGCTCAGACGATAGTTCTCAACTTGAATAGATAAATCAGTTACTTTATAACATCAACTCCATGAAAATTTCATCAAATTTTGATAGCGGTAATATCGAAATAGTTAGCATCGAGAAGCATGATAACATTAGGCTAAGGATTAGAACGGATTCCTATGCCGATACCTTTCAGTGGTTCTACTTCCGTGTGCATGGTGCCGAAGGTTTTCCCTGTAAATTTCATGTAGATAATGCTGCACAGGCTAGCTACCCCGAGGGATGGCCAGGATACAATGTGTACGCTTCGTACGATAGGGTTATCTGGTTTTGCGTGCCTACTACCTACGCCAATGGTGTGCTTTCCTTTGAGCACACCCCCATTGAGAACTCCGTGTTCTTTGCATACTCAACCCCTTATACCTACGATCAACACCTCGATATGGTAAGCGCAGCACAGCTCTCGCCTCTTTGCGTATTAGAACTACTTGGCGAAACGGTTGAGGGACGCGATATCGACCTGCTTGTGGTTGGCGAACCAGACGAGAGCAAACGTAAGATTTGGATAGTTGCCCGACAGCATCCAGGTGAGCCGCAATCGGAATGGTTCATGCAAGGGCTAATTGAAAGGCTTATAGATGAGAGCGATCCCGTATCGCGAACACTACTATCCAAGGCCGTTTTTTACCTTGTCCCCAGCATGAATATTGATGGTGCGTTTGCCGGAAACCTTCGGGTTAATGCTGCTGGAAAGAATCTTAATCGCGAGTGGGCAAAGCCCGATGCCGAGCTTTGTCCCGAGGTGTACTATGTGAGAAAGAAAATGGAAGAGGTTGGCGTAGATATGTTTCTCGATATTCATGCCGACGAGGGCTTGCCCTACTGCTTTGCCTCTGGTATTGAGGGTATCCCATCGTACGATGAGCGACTCAGATGGCTCCAGGAGAATTTCCTTGCCAAATGGGTAGAGTATAGCCCCGATTTTCAGACCGAGCAGGGATATCCTAAGAACGAGCCGGGCAAGGCTAACCTTAGTATTGGGTCAAAGTTTGTAGGCGAGCATTTCAAGTGTATGTCCATGACCATCGAGATGCCCTTTAAGGATAATGCTAACCTACCCGATAGAAATTTTGGGTGGTCATCCGATCGTGCCATGAGGCTTGGCGAGAGCGTGCTGGGCCCAATAAATTTCGTTATCGATAACTTACGCTAGACTAATAAACAGATCAAATGGAGTCGAAAGCCCTAAAACCAGTCGTGTTGAGCATTTTTATCGCTCTTATGTTATCATGCGGAAGTACCAAAAAAGTTACTTCATGGCAACCACCAGCCGACCAGTATGCGTTTGTTGAGTATTACACCATTTACCAGGGGCAAGCGCTCGAGGGCGATCCCCCTCCCGGCATGAGAATTGATGGCCCAACGTATACCTTCGATAGGGCATCAGGAGAACTAACATCATACAAGGAAGTGAACTTCAACCTCGATACAGTATCTTTTATCCTTGGTGCAGGTGTTGTTCGGCGGGGTACTGAGGGAGGTGGTATGTCAAGCAGAATTATTGGTGCGGGTAAACTACCGCTCAAGCAGGGGCGGGTTAGCTTCGAATCAATAGCGCAGGAATCTATTACTTTTACATTTAACGATGAAAAGTTTGCACTAGGGGTTGGTGAGGTTTGGGAGCAAAGCTTCGAAACGGTTGATACAATCCCAGCCCTAAAGGGCAATGCAGTTGTGCTTCGTAAGATAAGCCATCAGGTAAACTTTCATGGATTTTACAGCAAGGAGACAGTTGGGTTGCCCTAATGCTAAAGTACCATTAACCTACTCGTTTATTGCCCTTATGGTATCGGCAAGGTTGTTAACGTCTAAATCGTTAATTCCAACGGTTATTTTAGCCTTTTCGTAGTATTTCTTCCTTTCGTCTAGCACCCTTATGATGTAGTTGTTCAGTTCATCCTTGCTCTTGCCCCACAGTAGGGGTCTTTCGGTTTTCGACTCGATAAGCCTTGCTAGCAATTCTTCCACCTCAGCCCTTAGGTAAACGGTTATCCCAGTTTTATTCATAAAGTCTACACAGTTGTAAAAGCATGAGGTGCCTCCACCCGAGGCAATAACTATGTTGCCTTCCATTGCGGCCACATCTCGTAGGGCTTTGTTTTCTATCTCCCTAAACTTTTCCTCTCCGAGTAGCTCAAAAATAGCTTTTATGGATTGGCCCTCCTGCTTCTCGATAAACTGATCGAGGTCGATGAACCTGTAGCTAAGAACCTTTGCTAGTTCCTCGCCAATGGTGGTTTTGCCACTGGCCATAAATCCAATTAGGAAAACTTTCATACGGTTGAACGGTTTAAGGTTTTATGGTGTATTGGATTGTACTTTGCTGACCGAGTAGCTATAATTCTAAAGTCATTTGCGATGCGCTATCCCCTCCATCTTTTCCCTCGTTTGTACTAATGATATCCGATGTGTTTTGCTCCTCTGTCTCTTCCTCTTTTTCCTTTTGTAGGGGCTCAACAAATTTTGCCGTTTTAACCTGTAGACTCGATATCCTTTTGCCCTTAGCCTTGTGGCTTTTCACTCCAATGAACTCTTCAACATCAATCTGTTCAGAATCCTTGGCAGAGTTTTTCCCTCCAAAGGTTACCATAAGGCTGGGGTAGGTGTCGTCGTTAAGCTCTACTAGGTACGACTTATTTCCGTTGGAAATAAAACTTTGTACCCTATCGGTTGGCTCAAAGGTAAATCGCTTCACGTAGAAAAATCCCTGCTCGCCATCGAAATAGGTGGCCGAGAACACCTTGTCCTCCTTGTACTTTTCAAGCATCAATATGTTGTCGGAGAAGTGCGTAGACGGGTCGATGCCCGAGAGGTAGTACTCCCCATCCTTGTTCACTACCAAGAGCCTATCGTTCGATTGGAATTCACCAATCAGTACACCGCGGCCATCGTTGTTAAGGCGGAAAACATCCCAGTCGAACCAAACCTTAATGCCCCCTAGGGTGCTACCAATTTTTTCCTTCACCTGAACCTTATGAATGGCGTATCGGGTAAAAATATTTCCCTGCGACTGGCGCCCCTTAATGGCTATCTGGCTAAAGTCTAGCTCCATGATAAGGCTTCGCAGCCTTGGGCGAGGCTTTAAAAACACCTTAAGCACCTCGGCTTCGCCGTTGGGGTTGTAGCTTAGGAAGATAACTTCCGACCCCTCAGTTCCCTTGGTGAGGTTGTATTCCTTATCGCGGGTTACTCCGGTTATGGCGCATCGCTTCATCATGATGGCGCCATTGCGCCCATCGCGGTATAGCACGTTGTATATGGTGCGCGAGTCGTTGCGCTTAAACACCGAGATATGCTCTATGTTTTTTCCAAAGAATGCCTTTTCCGATACCTTGGTGATGATGTACTTGCCATTTTTCAGAATTACAATCACCTCATCTATGTCGGAGCACTCGCCAACAAACTCATCCTTTTTGAGGCTCGTGCCAAAGAAACCCTCTGCGCGATTTACGTATAGCTTCTCGTTGGCCACAACCACCTTGGTGGCCTCAATGGTGTCGAAGCTACGGATCTCGGTCTTGCGTTCGCGACCCTTGCCGTACTTCTTTTTAATTTGCTGAAAGTAGTTAATAGCATAGGCTACGATGTTGGCCAGGTGGTTCTTCACCTCTTCCATCTCCTCCTCAAGCCCCTTTATCTGCTCGTTGGCTTTAAAAGCATCGTACTTTGAAATTCGCTTAATCTTAATCTCCGTTAGCTTGATGATGTCGTCGCGGGTGATCTCTCTCCGAAGCAAATTCTTGAATGGCTCCAATCCTCTGTCAATGGTTTCAATTACCGACTCCCACGTTTCGCACTCCTCAATGGTGATGTATATGCGGTTCTCGATAAAGATTTTCTCGAGCGACGACATGTGCCAGTTCTCCTCTAGCTCGCTAAGTCTTATCTCCAGCTCGCGGGTAAGCAGGTGCTTAGTTCGCTCCACCGATGTGCGCAGAATCTCCTTAACCCCCATAAAGCGGGGTTTGTTGTCGAATATTATGCACGAGTTGGGCGATAGCGATATTTCGCAATCGGTAAAGGCGTATAGCGCATCTATGGTTTTGTCGGGCGAGATATCGGGAGACAGGTGTATATGGATTTCCACGTCTTGGGCCGTGTTGTCGTCTATCTTTTTTATCTTGATTTTGCCCTTGTCGTTGGCCTTAAGTATAGAGTCGATAAGCGTGGTGGTGGTCTTGCTGAATGGAATGTCTTTTATCACCAGCGTTTTACGATCCAGTTTCTCTATCTTAGCCCTAATCTTTACCGCTCCACCTCGTAGTCCGTCGTTGTATCGCGAGCAATCAATATAGCCTCCAGTGGGGAAGTCGGGGTATAGTTCAAAGTCCTTTCCCTTTAGGTGTAGAATGGCGGCGTCAATTATCTCGTTGAAGTTGTGTGGTAATATCTTGGAGGCCAATCCAACGGCTATACCCTCAACACCTTGAGCAAGTAGCAAAGGGAACTTTAGGGGTAGGGTTACGGGTTCTTGGTTACGGCCATCGTAGGTGAGCATCCACTCTGTGGTTTTTGGATTGAATACCACATCGAGTGCAAACTTAGAGAGCCTAGCCTCAATGTAACGAGGTGCAGCTGCACCATCGCCAGTGAGGATGTTACCCCAGTTACCCTGCATATCGATAAGCAAGTCTTTTTGGCCAAGCTGCACCAGGGCATCGCCAATGGAGGCATCGCCGTGGGGGTGGTACTGCATGGTGTAACCTATAATGTTGGCCACCTTATTGTAACGCCCATCGTCAAGCCGTTTCATGGAGTGAAGAATACGTCGTTGCACGGGTTTTAGGCCATCGTCGAGGTGAGGAACAGCCCGCTCGAGTATTACGTACGAGGCGTAATCGAGGAACCACTCCTTAAACATACCCGAAACCTGCACCTTTTTTGCACCATCGCCAGTTAACTTGGCTATTCGATTGTGCTCCTCTGTGGAGGTTTTTCGGGTGCCATCGCCATTCAGTAAATCTTCCGCTTCAAAATCGTCGAATTGCATTGTGTATGTTGCTATTTCTTACTAAGGTAAATAATTGTTAAACCACAGCCTCTTCCTCAATCTCTAACACCGACTCATCGGTGCTTACCATAGCTGCCTCATTCATCTCCTCCAGTAGGTCGCCTTCAATCTTTAGATTTTCGATGATAAACTCTTGCCTTTCGGGTGTGTTCTTGCCCATGTAAAACGAGAGCAGATCGGCTATGTGGTCTTGCGATGATATTCGAACGGGGTCGAGCCGGATGTCCTCTCCAATGAAGTTTACAAACTCATCGGGTGAGATTTCTCCCAATCCCTTAAAACGTGTTATCTCAGCAGTGCTTCCCAACTCCTTAAGGGCCTTGTCCTTTTCGTTTATGCTGTAGCAGTACTTTGTGGTTTTTTTGTTTCTAACCCTGAACAGGGGCGTTTGCAGTATGAACAGATGTTCCTGGCGGATTAGGTCGGGGAAAAACTGCAGGAAGAACGTGATGAGCAGTAGGCGGATGTGCATACCGTCCACATCGGCATCAGTGGCTATCACCACCTTGTTGTAGCGGATATTCTCAATATCCTCCTCAATGTTAAGCGCTGCCTGTAGCAGGTTAAACTCCTCGTTCTCGTAAACCACCTTTTTTGTGAGGCCGTAGCTGTTTAGGGGTTTCCCTCTAAGCGAGAACACGCCTTGGGTGTTCACATCACGGCTTTTGGTGATGGATCCGCTGGCCGAGTCTCCCTCGGTGATGAAGAGCATGGAGTTAACGTTTCGCTCATCCTTGTCGCCATAGTGAATACGGCAATCGCGCAGCTTGCGATTGTGTAGGTTGGCCTTTTTGGCACGCTCGCGGGCCAACTTTTGAATGCCCGATATTGCCTTGCGCTCCTTTTCCGATTCTAGTATCTTTCTCAGAATAGCATCAGCAACCTCGGAGTTCTTGTGCAGATAGTTATCGAGCGAGGTCTTTACAAAGTCGCTAATGAACTGACGTACCGATGGGCCATTGGGCCCCATATCGCGGCTGCCCAGCTTGGTCTTGGTTTGGCTCTCGAATACAGGCTCTTCAACCCTAATGCTAATGGCTGCAATTATTGAGGTGCGGATATCCGAAGCGTCAAAATCTTTACGGTAAAACTCGCGGATTGTTTTCACAAATGCCTCGCGGAAAGCGGCAAGGTGGGTTCCCCCTTGCGTTGTGTGCTGCCCGTTTACAAAGGCGTAGTAGTCCTCGCCATAGCCAACCCCGTGGGTAATGGCTAGCTCAATATCTGGCCCCTTCAAATGAACAGGGGGGTATAGCTCCTTGCCCGAGAGCTGCTCGTTGAGCAGGTCGAGCAGACCGTTTTTTGAAACAAAAGGAACTCCGTTGTACTTTATGGTAAGGCCAGTGTTTAGGTACGAGTAGTTTCGCACCATCGTCTCGATGTACTCGTTCTGGAAGTTGAATTCTCCAAACAGCGACTCATCGGGCAGAAACTCAACGTAAGTACCGTTTCTATCGTTTATGTTGTCAAAATCCTGCTCGCTAACTACCCTTCCGCAGCTATACTCCACCAGCTTCGATTTGCCCTCGCGGAAACTTTGAATGCGGAAATTGGTTGATAGGGCGTTAACCGCCTTTATACCAACTCCGTTTAGCCCAACCGATTTTTTGAAAACCTTGGAGTCGTACTTGGCACCTGTGTTCATTTTTGATGACACATCAACAAGCTTACCAAGCGGAATTCCTCGTCCGTAGTCGCGAACCGATACCTTATGTTCCGATATGTTTAGCTCAATGGTTCTTCCATTGCCCATCATATACTCATCCACTGAGTTGTCGAATACTTCCTTAAGAAGTACATAAATACCATCATCGGGTTGTGTGCCATCGCCCAACTTACCCACATACATACCAGGGCGCAGGCGGATGTGCTCATTCCACTCCAGCGTTCTAATACTATCTTCCGAATACGTTCCGTCCATCATATGCTACTATCTCCTAATTAACCCACAAAAATAGGAATAAAAATCGCCTTTCAGAAAATTCTTTATCAACAGGAAATGAACAGGGTAGGAGGGGTTTGGGTGGGTTAACATCTTGGAAAAAAATGGTTTGGCAATTAAATTTTTCAGTTGATTTTTCAGATACTTTTTTATCAACAATGCATTGCGAGCGGATATGTCGCTTTTGTAAGTAAAATAATATCAAAAAGATAAGGCCGTTGGGTTGACCTTATCTTTTTTTTCATGAGATTATTCAATGCTCTCATACATCAATCGTTCAATATCGAGTTTTGCTGTTTTAGTTTTACGTGAGTGGAATATTCTGAAAACCACGGGAACCACAATTAGCGTGAGTAGAGTCGATAGCGCCATACCACCAATAATTACCCAAGCCATACCGTTGCGTAGTTCGGCTCCCGATCCTGTAGCCAGGGCAACGGGTAGCATACCAACTATGGTTGAAATGGCTGTCATTAATATTGGTCGGGTTCGAATTTTAACTGCACCCAACAAGGCTTCGTCGGCTGTTTTGCCTTGGCTGATGGCTTCGTTGGCAAAGTCGACCAGAAGGATGGCGTTTTTGGCCACTAGGCCAATAAGCATAACAAGGCCCAGCATGGCGTAAATACTCATGGCTGTATTGGTGAGCGCTAAGGCCAAAACGGCTCCCAGTATGGAAAGTGGAATGGAGAACATCACCACCAGCGGGTCGGTCCAGTCGTTGTAAAGCACTACCAGGGTTAGGTAGATGAGCACAATTGACAGTAGCAGTGCGGCTGTTAGCACACTCATTGAGTCGGCCATCGACTTTAAATCGCCGGTTGCCTCAATTCTTACTCCTTTGGGAATTCCTATGGCATTGATATCGGCTAAAAACTGTGATGAAACAGTTCCTGAAGTGGTTCCAAGCACTTGTGAGCGAATGGTAACTGAACTATTTCGGTTGTATCGCTCCAATTTATTCGGTCCAGTGCTAAGGTTGATGTCAGCAAATTGGTCGAGCCTAATTGATTCGCCGCGGCTGTTCACAAAGGTTAACCCCTCCACATTACCTGTTTGCTGGCGATATATCCTATCGGCTCTTATGTTGATATCGTACTCGTAGTTGCCCTCGGTGTATTTAAGCGTATTGTTCCCTTGGAAAACGGTTTGCATCGTAAGCCCAACGTTGTCCATAGTTAAACCAAGTGCTGACATTTTATCGCGATTTACCACCACTGAAATTTCGGGTGTGCCGGTTTCCACCGAAAGCTCTTGCTGCATTGTTCCTGGTATGCTGCGCATTACCTCCAGGGCTCGCTCGGCAAAAATCATCAGCGTGTCGGGATTTGTTCCGCTAATTACGTATTCTACAGCTGCTTTCGATGCCTCACCGGTTAGGGCAACGTTAAATATTTTTACTTTGGCGTCCATCAAATAGTCGGAGAGAGGTTGCTGGATAAATGTAATATACTCGCTGGTCTCGATGGTGCGTTCATTACGGGGTACTAGCTCAATATTCATTTCGGCTAGGTAGGCTGTTCCTCTTGTGCTTTGGGTGTTATCGCTGGTTGCTCCAATTGTTGTAATCACATTCTGAACAATTGGCTGTGAGCGCATCCAGTCCTCGGCTCTGCGAACAAGTGCGTTTGACTCCTCCATGGAGATGTCCTTTGGCATCTCGAGCTGCACCATAAACTCGCCTCTATCGACATTTGGTAGAAACTCAAACCCGATGTATCCTAATGGGAAAAGCGAGAATACAGCAATGGCAATGGAGGTTACAATTAGCCCAACCCACCGCTTATGCATTAACGACCACGATAGGATATTCGAAATCCATAGGCTAAATCTCTCAATAAGTTTTTCAAACCCAACTAATACATTTTTAAAGATCCCTTTGCCCGATAAGTTTTCGGCCTTGGCGAAACGCGAGGTTAGCATAGGTGTTAGTGTGAGTGCTGCCAGAGTGCTAATAATTGTGGCTATTACAATTACAAGTGAGAATTGGCGTAGGATATCCGATACCAACGTGTCGGTAAGGGCCACAGGAAGGAAAACCACTACGAGAACAACTGTAGTGGAGATCACAACAAACCCAATCTCCTTCATAGCATCGTACGAGGCACGGATGCGGTTCTTGCCCATCTCGATATGGCGATACACGTTCTCGATCACCACAATGGCATCGTCAACCAGCACGCCAATTACGAGCGAAAGCCCCAGCAACGACATGAGGTTAAGCGTGAAATCCAGTAGCTGCATGCCAATAAAAGTGGCAATTAGCGATACGGGTACCACAGTCATAACAATTAGCGCATTGCGAAAGTTGTGCAGGAAAAACAGCATCACCAGGGTAACCAGTAGAACAATCAGTAGCAAGTCGTTAATAACTGAGTTGATTGACTGGCGGGTGAAGTCGGTTGAATCCTGTGCAATCTCCATACTTAGGCCTTCGTCAACAAATTCCCTCTCCAGTTCAGCAATACGTTTGCGAACCATATCGCTTACCTCAATGGCGTTGGCGTCGCCCTGCTTGAGTAGGTTCACCAGCACGGCCTCCTCTCCATTTACCCGGGCAAGAGTGGTGGGATCTTTTATGGCATCCGAAATCTCTGCCAAATCTTCAAGTCTAATTTGGCTGCCCGTTGGTAGGGTTGTAATTACTAGGTTTCGAATCTGCTCAATGCTTTCGAGTTTGCCCGATAAGCGGACAATGGTGGAGGTTTCTGCACCTCGTAAATTCCCTGTTGGGAAATCGAGGTTTGAGGCTCTGATTAGACCCTGAATTTGAATTGGGGTAATACCTAGCGCCCGCATCTTATCCATATCGAGGTTTACCTGAATCTCACGGGCCTGCCCACCCAGCAGGCTGACCTTGGCAACCCCTTTTATGCTGTTGATGTCGGGCAGTATCCGCTTGTCCATCAAGTCGTAAAAGGCCGTGGCCTCAAGGTTTGAGGTGGCTGCAATGGTGATGATGGGCTTGTCGTCGACAGTTACCTTATTGATGGTAGGCGATAGGATATCGCGTGGTAGCTCCATCATCTTTGATGATATAAGGTTTTGCGCGTTGGTTATGGACTTGTCGATATCGGTTCCGTAGTTGAAAAGCACGAATAGCATCGACATCCCCTCAAAGGAGTAAGACTGTATTTGGTCAATCCCCTCCATACTCGATAAGGCATCCTCGAGTTTGCGGGTTAGCGAGTTTTCCACCTCTAGAGGCGATGCCCCGGGGTACACTACCTGCACATTAATCATTGGCGGGGTAAACTTGGGCATCAGCTCGGCGCTTAGGTTGCGAAACCCTAGGTAGCCGAGAATGGTGAGTACGGCAAATAGTACAATTACGTAGATTGGCCGTTTTATGGATATTTCGGATATTTTCATTGCATGGGCTATTTTCTGTTAACCACTTTTACACCATTGGCCACATTAATTAGTCCGGCCACCACAATGCTATCGCCCGCTTGGAGGCCTTGTGTTATCTCAACTCTTGACCCTACCATCTCGCCAATGGCTACATCGCGATGCTGTGCAATACCATTGTTAACAACGAATACACTGGCCGATTTAACGCTGCCGCTCACGGCATTTCGGGGGATAAGTATGCCTTGGCGTTGGGTGTTCGACTCGAAATGGGCCGTAACGTACATCCCTGCCAGTAGACCCCTCTTATTTTTGATGATGATTTCGATGGGGTAGCTGAGTCCTCCGCCCGAATTTTTTCCTACAAACGATATTTTACCTTCAAATGATTGGTTGGGGAATGCATTGCTTTTTATAGAAACTACTTGTCCTTTGCTAATTCGGAGCACTTGCGATTCGGTTACATTGCATCGCAGCTTAAGCTGTGAGTCATCAACAATATCAAAAAGCCTAGCGCCGGGGTTTAGGTATGCGCCCACTTCAACGTAACGCTCATTTATGTATCCTGCCATGGGCGATTTAACAGTTGCATCAGCCAGCCTACGCTTGCTTGTTAGGTAACGACTTTCGGCTGCAATAAGTTGTGTGCGCATATTGTCGAGCTGCTGAGCCGTAACGCCACCGCCCTCCATGGCCTTTTCGAATCGTTCGTAGTCGGTTTTTAGAGCTTTGAACGATGCTTCGCTGGCTAGGTAATCGGCACGGAGCATCTCATCATCAACATTGATAAGGGTTTGTCCCTTCTGCACCCAGTCTCCTTTATCTACAATAATATTTACAATTCTGCCCGACACATCCGAAACGTAGGCTAGCTCCCTTAGGGGTTCAAGCGTTCCGTTGGATGAAAATTCGGTGGTGAATGTATCCTCCCCAACCACATCTATTTGTACTGGCACAGCGGTTGATACCACGGAGGCCAGCTCGGTTTTCTGCTGGTTTGTTCTTTTGTTCATTCTAAGAACTAGGACTATGGCGGTAAGCATGGCCAGAATCACGAGTATGTTAATCGCTCTTTTCATATTCGGTAGTTGTTTTGGCTATTTAACAAGTTTTTTAATTGTGCCGTTTGCCTTACGCAGCTCGATGTATGCGGTCATATGCTTGCTTAGTGCATCGGCGTAGCTAATTTGCGATTGGATTAGTGACGAGTTGGCGTTGAGCACATCGGACATTGAGGCCAATCCCTGCTGGTAATTCTCCTCGGTAATTCGGAAAACCTCAGCAGCCAGCTCCATATTCTGGCGTTGGGCATCGATGGTTTGCCTGCTATCGCTTAGCTTGAGCAGTGCATTTTGGTAGGCCATGGTGAGTGACTGGCCAACGGATTGCTCATCCTCTCTGAGCTTCATCAGCTCAATTTGTGCGCCCTTCAGCTTGGCGTTCTTCGACATTCCAGCAAAAATCGGAATCCGAAGGTTTAGCCCTACTACTGATGTAGGGTAGGAGTAGCTGTCGTCGCTCCCAAAGAGTTTGTCGCCAAGTAGGTTGTACTGGTAGTTCACTCCCAGCATAAGCGAGGGCAGCAGCTCGCTTTTAACAGATTTTACCTGCAGATAGCCAATTTTATGCTGTTGCTGAATTAGCTGAAAGGGGATCAGCTGTGTTAGCTCAAAGCCTTGCAGTTGTGGCATTTCTACCTTTTGCTCAAAGACATCAAGGTCTATTTCTTCAATCTCAATGGGTTGGTTAATATCCATCCCCATTTGCAGCTTGAGTAGGTTTTTTTGGATATCAATGGCATTTTCGATTGCGCTCTGCTGGGTTGAAAGGTTTACACGGTTTACCTTTAGCCTATCTAAATCAACCTTTTTCACAAGCCCATTCTGGTAGTTCGATTCCATGGTTACAAGCATCCTGTCGATTAGTTTGATGCTCTGCTTGAACTGCTCAGCTGCGTAAGCTGTTGATTGTACCGCATAGAAAATGCTTGCGGTTTGAGCTATAACCTCCTCTTCCTTCGACTCAATGCCTAGTGTGGCCATGCTTTCGGCAGTTTTTGCAATTTCCAGCGTACTGAAAAGCGTAAAGTTGAGTATTTGCTGGTTAAGCGTTGCGCCCACTCCGGCCGAGTAGTTGGTGCCCATCTCAATGGTCATGTATTTCGATGCATTGGGATCCTGCATGTTGGGGGGCAGCATGTCGTTCACAAAGTTGGGCATTACAAACTGAGCTTTTTTCAGATTGTAGTTTAAGCTACCCGAACCACTTATTTGTGGCAGCAGGCTCCCCATAATCTCTCGGCGCGACTCAAAGCTTTTTTCCAGTTCAAGCTTCGACTTCTTTAGGTTACTGTTGTTCTCCAGCGCATAGTCGATACACCTTTGCAGGTTGAATATTTCCTGAGCTTCAACCTGCAAAGAGGCGAGTACACTCAGGAATAGTATGATAGCTATTTTGGTTCGCATTATATGGATGGTTTTTGGTTACAGAAGTAATCGTCCCTTATCGGTGACCAACCCCTTGAGATGATACTCAAGGACGGTTTCGAAATAGTTAGAGGTTGAAAAATCGTTATTGCTAAGTACAGAGTGGAAATAGAATCCAAATACCGAATGGCTTATGTACTGGCTAATAAATGAAACATCGAGCTGCCGATTGTAAATGCCTTCACCAATTCCTTTCTCAATGTTTGCCATCATTCTTTGCTTAAAGAAATCGATATCGGAGGCGTGGCTTGAGTATACCATATCGGGGTAAAGCCGTTGCATATCGTGAATAAAAAGCGGCGAAAGTTGTATGAAAACTGCCTTTAGCCCTTTGAAACCTTCGCGTAAACACTCAATTGCATTCTTTGTCGGGTCGGTTAGCACATCCATCTTCTGGTTCAATTCCGAAAACATGCTTCGCATACAAGCCGAGTGCAGATCCTCCTTTGAGCTAAAGTGGTTGTATAAAGTTTTTTTTGATATTGACATTTTAACTGCCAAGTCGTCGAGCGAAAGCTTTAACCCTTCCTGCTTGAAGATTTGTATCGCCTTTTGTATGTACTTGGTTTTAATGCTACTCATTGCAAGTTGTGTTTTTTATAACACAAAGATAAATACAATAATTACACTATTAACATATAAAAAGTGAAAATGTTTTAAAATACCAAAGATTTTAATATTGGAATAATAGCTAAAAAGCGCTTTGTTAATAATAGTTTGGTTAACAAGAGTTAATGGGGGGGTGTTGTAGCGGGTTTAATTTATAAGTTTGACACTAGTGTCCGACTAAGTCTTTTTTAAAATGATAATAATGTAATAGATTTCTCGCTTCGCTCGAAATGACAGGCTGTTACGCTGTATGGGGTGAGGGGGTGAAGGCGGCGTAGCCGCCTTCACCCCCTCACCCCCTTAGACATCTTGAAAGTACTGTCATTTCGAGCGAAGCGAGAAATCTATATTTATTAGTCGGTCAGTAGTATAAATTTGATTAAAAAAGTTGAAATCAGCATATTTAATAGTCCTATTGCTTTTGGCAAGCTATGCAAACTCACAGCATAACGATGATAAGGAAGGATGGAAAGCCTTTCAACTACTTGACTCGGTTACGCACCTACCCGTTCCCCACGCCCATATTATGTTACTAGCTAAAGGGCAGGGTACAATATCGAACGAGAAGGGATTGTTTAGAGTTTCTGCTGGGCGAGCAGATACGCTAATTATTTCGGCAGTTGGATACCAACGATTACATTTTAAATGCGATGAGCATATTGAAGGTGCAGGTGAAGTCTATGCTATTTACCTACAGCCCGAGTCATATTCCATTGACTCGGTAGCTATAGTTCGTTACAAATCTTACTATAACTTCATAAAGGATGTGGCGACTCGGGAAATCCCCTTAACCGAAGAGGAGCAACGAGTTGAAAAACTCACCCAAGTAATTAACGATGTGAATACCGACTCGCTTATAATGCCAGTACAATATCCCTATGAGGTACAGTATCTTAAAATTGCGAGCAAAACACTATATTTTGGAGAGGATTGGTACTCGAAGCAGCGAAAAAAGATAAATCGAAAGATAAGGAGTGATCAAAAAATGAGACCTATTTATGAGATTATATCAGCAGAAGGAATAGAACGTCTAACAGGCTTACAGCAGGAACAGGCTATTGAGTTCTTGGTGTTTTGTAATTTCTCAAATAGGTTTCTTGAGAATTCAACCGAATACGAGGTGGCCAAAGCTGTGCTCGAAAAGCTTGAGGAGTATAAGAAAGTTATCGCTGCCCAATCCTACTAAATTCCCATTTTAGGCTAAAAATATTTGAGTAGCGCGAGAACCCAACCCTACCCACATTGGTTAGGGCATAATCTAAAGATATCCCCCTAAATCGAATCCCAAGGCCTAGGTTTGGTTGCACTATAAGTGCAGTTTTATCGTCGAACTCGGTTACCCGTTGTAGGTTGTTTACTCCAGCCCTAACGAATATCAAATCGATATATCCAACCTCAATGCCTACGCGTGGTTCAATGCTGGCAAACGATGTGGTGAGCGGCGTGTTGCGCTGACCATCGAAGTAGAATACACCGTTAAATTCTGTGGTTAGGTTTATATCATTTGTAATATCAAATGAGCGCGCAACACCCACTGTTAGCTGTGGTAGGGTTATCTCGAGGCTATTGTTGGGGGCACGGTTAAAGGTGCTGTCGCCAATGGTTATCTCTAGCTCATCGGAATTGAAACTCCAGATATTTACAGTTGTGCTCACATCCCTAAAGTTTGCTCCGAATTGCCACCCATTGCGTTGGTACTGGGCAGCCACATCAACACCAAATCCCCAGGCATTGGCAAACTTACCCACATTGCGGTATATTATTTTGGCGTTGCCGCCAACGGTAAGCCCTTCGATGGGTAGCCTGCGGGCGTAGGAGAGGAGGAAGGCGTAATCGGCCACCGAGAATAGCTTTAGCCTATCGTAGCTGAAGTTACCATCGGAATCAATTAGGTCGGTGGTATTTGGTATATCATCAACCCCAAAGCGAATGGCAGTAAAAGCAAGGGCCGATAGCGTGTCGGGTTTATGAGCAAAGCCCATATGGTTGTAGCTGGCCATACCGGCAAAGTAGCTGGCGTGCAAGGCGCCCAACTCGTAGGTGTTTTGTATGCCTGTAAGCCCTGCCGGGTTCCAGTAGGCCGCCTCCACATCGGAGCTGGTGGCCACACCCGTGTTGCCCATAGCCATCCATTTGGCCCCCACACCGATATTCAGAAAATCGTTGCTGTACTTGGCTGTTTGGGCAAAGGATAGGGCATAGACAAGTTGAATTAAAGCTGTTATGGAGAGA
Organism: Perlabentimonas gracilis; assembly: GCF_011174675.1. GTDB lineage: Bacteria > Bacteroidota > Bacteroidia > Bacteroidales > Tenuifilaceae > Perlabentimonas > Perlabentimonas gracilis. The sequence goes on from NZ_JAANIG010000011.1 coordinate 91,173, forward strand.
AATCTTTTCATTAAAAGCAGATTAGCCTTTCAACTACTTCTTTTAAATGTCGTGTTAACTCAACAAAGTAATTAGTTTCGCTATGGCTGGGGATGAAGAAGTCATCTGGATATCTTATGATTACACCAAATTCGGATAGTTCTTTAAGATCAATATCATTAAATGAATTGTTGTCAACACTGGAACATTCGGCTAAAAGATAATCGAGATCGTGAGTTCTAGGAAAGTCTACACCTTTATATGTGAGGAAAGCTTTTAGATATTTCTCAACTGCTTGATGAGCGTGAAAGCAAATAGTACTTGAGTATTGCTCAATGTTAACCGATGCAAGGTGCTGGCAAACTGCAAAATCCTCGTTAGCCCTAAAAATCCACTTTTCAATATAGTCTTTTATATCTTGGTTCATAAGGTAACCCCTTCGCGCATAATCATTTTAATAATATGCCCAGGTATCTGTTTTTTACTTTTAAGCTCCTCCTCGCTTTGTATCAAAATATCACTGCGGATTCCACTGGCGAGTAACTTTTTTCGAATGGAAGTTCGGACAGAGATTTTTTCACGAATTGATATAGAGTTTGGCACTACAACTAGTAAGTCATAATCGCTTTGCTCGTCAGCATCGTTTCTGGCGCGTGAGCCAAAAAGTAGTATTCTTGAAAAAGGTATTACTTCCTTAACTTTTTCCTTAACTAGCGTGCTTATAGCATCCATAACACATCTAAATTAGCTTAGCTCAAAGTTACAACATAATTGCAAAAAGGAGTTGAAAAACAGTTTTGATGACCCGCTTTTTATTATCTGTCTTCCAAATAACTTACATTTGCCCTAATTATTGCACTAAATCATCGATACTATGAGCCTACCCAATCCGCTAAAGCATATACCCAATACCCTTACGCTAGCCAATCTTCTTCTTGGTTGTTTGTCAATTGTCTCAGCGTTTGAGGGTAGTCTGCTGTTGGCCGCATACCTAATTATTATTGCTACTGTTTTCGATTTTCTCGATGGGTTCTCGGCACGCCTGCTCAAGGCATACTCGCCTATGGGTAAAGAACTCGATTCGCTCTCCGACTTGGTTAGCTTTGGCGTGGCGCCATCGGTAATTGTTTTTCATCTTTTAATAGATGCTTTGGGTGATAGTGCTGCAGGTGGCTTTACAGGTGGGCAGGCTCTGCTTGTTATACCCTTTTTAATTGCTCTTTTCTCGGCGCTCCGTTTGGCCAAATTTAATATCGATACACGGCAAACCACCTCGTTTATTGGGCTGCCTACCCCAGCCAATGCTCTTTTTATTGTTGGTATTGTGCTTGGATTAAACAGTTCACGTAGTGATTGGTTTGGGTATTTTACCAACTCGCCAGTAGCAATAATCGTTATGGTACTAGTGCTGTCGGCGTTGTTGGTGTCACCAATTCCTATGTTTTCGCTAAAGATTAAGCGAGGTTATTATAAAGATACTTGGCGGCAACAAGTTCTGTTTTTTGTGTCAGTACCAACCATTATTTTTTTCAGACAGGCCTCATTGTCTATTGTTATGCTGATATACATACTGCTGTCGGTATTAACATGGCGGAAAACCTCCGCAGAGAGTTAGGTTTTAGATGATGTTGTTATAAAAATAAGCGATGCAGAGACAATCCCTGCATCGCTTATTTGTAGACTTGGATGGCCGAATATTAATTTTTAACCACCCTCAGAGTTTTTAATTCCTGCCCATTCTGCATAATGCGGATAAAGTATATGGCAGAACCCATTTCGTTGAACTGAACTTGGGTTGGGCTCTCGATAATTTCACCACTTTTTACTGCCCGACCATTTATATCGAATACTGCATAGTGCATATTGGTGATCTCACCAATAATTTCGATGTTTATGTAATCATGCGTAGGGTTTGGGTAGGCCGAGATGGTAACATCAAGGTTTGGGGTTTCCTTTACCGATGTTAGCCCCAGCCTGCCTTGCTGGAATCCCTGTGTGATGATGTAGTCACCAGCTTTTAGGGTTTCCGTAGCCACCTCGCCAAGGCTCCAGCTGATGGAGCCAGCGGAGCCCTGGTGGTATGCACCACCAGAGACCACTGCTTGAAGCTCTTGCGCCCAAATTATATGTGGCATTGTTAATAGGCTGAGTAAAATAATTACTATTTGCTTAAGCATACTAATGTGGTTTTTTTGTTTTACACACCGGAAAGAGATACGTTGATAACAATCTCAAATCCATTGAAATCAGGATTGTTTTCATCAATTGTAATCATTTCATCATAGGTGTCATGCCCTGATTCGTATACGGTGATGTTGTATTCACCCTCTGGCACATTGTAAAAGGTTGTAATGCCCGACTGGTCTGTAGTCTGGTCAAGATAAGTGCTGGTTTCTTCAGAGTTAAGGTTAACTTCGGCATTAGCTATAGGAGTTATCCAGAAATTATCAATTACAACAACTTTAACCGTAAACTTCTTAGGTGGCTCAAGTGTTACGTTTACAAATAGATTCTGCCCCTCAATAACGTCAATTTTTCCTGTGGTCTCTTTGAAGCCTTCGCAATAAATTGAGTATTCCCATTGTCCTGCAGGAACCTCGTATAAAGTTGCTTTTCCAGGTGTATCATAGTCAATGTAGCCCCATATGTCTTCATGGCCAATACGAGATAGTATTACATCCCCTTGAAGTACTGGTTTTCCTTGAGAGTCTTTTATGTTAAAGACTATCTTGGGCAACTCGGTAAGGATTACGTTGTACACTTGGGTTAGTTCGGTGGTTACCACAAGTTCTCCTCCTTCGTAAGTTTCATAACCCACTTCGGGCACGTTTACGGAGTAGGGGCGCGTGCCTGGTTCAAGGTAGAATACGGCAACACCATTAATGTTTGTGTATGACACGTCTTCTCCTACCATCACTTCAGTATACCTAATTGGTTCTCCATATTGGTTTTGTACAACGATGCTTACTTTAGGTAGGCTTGTAGCGTCAAGGCGTTCAACCTGAGTCTTGTCTTCATTAACAAGATAGTTGCTAATTTCTAGGTCGTAGTAACCAGGAGCCTCAATTATGTAGTTGTAAGTTCCGTTTCCAATGTTAAAGTTATGTGTACCGCTGGGCCCGCTAAGTATTGGATCACCACCGAATGATGGCCATAAACTTACAGTTGAGTTTAATATCGGATTTTCTGTGTCATTGTCAATCACGCTAACCGTAAATTTAGTGGGGGCATCTGTGGTGAATTCTTTGGCGTCACCATATCCAGTAAGCATATCGGAATTAGTGGCAAAGGCTCTTACTACATAAGTTGTTCCTGGTTTTAGCATTGATAGGGTAAGGTTGTTGAAGTCCGTTGATGTGCCAGCCAGAACAATTCCACCTTCTGCCTTGGTTAAATTAGCAACGTTGTCTAAGGTTGGAACTCGGAGCCCTTTTTGGGAGTATACAACACCAGTAGCAATAATGGAAGTGCCACCATTGTCAAGGAGTTTTCCCCCTGCAATGGCTGTTGTTTGGGTAATGCTTTTAACAATGTAAGTGCCCATTTTGGGGGCAACGGCTAGGTTGGTGGCAACAAACGTGCCTTGCTCCGAGATGGAGAACAACTCGGTGGGTTCATAATTAAAGTCTAACCCAGAAACGCTAAAGCCTATGGGCAATGCGTTTTTGCTAGGCGATGGCTTAACGTACACATCGGTGCGCTCAGGAACCACGGTAAACACATCGTATGTGCCAGTGCTTTTTGTTGTGGTTCGACCCGAGATGGCAAAACCGCCCTTGGTCTTTGTGGTTGTTTCCTCAACAAATACTTGGGTTAGGCTTGGGGTAACAGTTAATATATCTGCTTCACCTTCTTTGGTTGTTGTACGGCCCGAGATGGCAAAACCGCCCTTGGTTTTGGTGGTGGGTTCGTCAACATAAATTTGGGTGAGCTCTGGGGTTACCGTAAGTATCTCCTGGGTTCCCTTGGTGGTTGTTTTGCCGCTAATGGCAAATGCGCCCTTAGTTTTGGCGCCACTAGTTTCATCTATAAGAATCTCAACGCCATTCTCGTAAACGGCAAAAACGGTTTCACCCTTAGAGTTTTTTACTTGGAAAATGGGAACCTCTTCGCTGTTGGTGCCATCGGATACAACTTGCAATGTTCCGCTTATTGTTGCGTTGCCCCCATCGCCCTCAATGGTTTTGCTAGAGAAGGCAAAGTTGGCATATGGTACTGAGAGCAGCTGGGTTACGCCCATTGTTTGGTAGCTACTTCCACCGTTCAGGTCGAGTCCAACCTTTAGGTAGTAGTTTGCAGTAGACCAGTTGATTGCTGAGTAGTCGCCACTTTTCGATTTGCCTTGTCCCAGTATTACGTTTACAAGACCAAATTCATTGGTAGTGGGGGTGAATGTTTCGGAGTAAACCGAGGTGCCGGAAGAACTTCCTTGCAGAACGCTGAGTTGTAGCCCTATCTGTTGGTTGGCCACAACCTCGCCTGTCGAATTGCGTATTACGGCCTGGTAGTTCATTCCCAACGGAGCTTGTGCCATGGTTGCCAATGTACACAAACCCGAAAAGAGTAAGGTGAGTAGGATTCTTTTCATAGTAATTGTAGGTTAGGTTAGAATTAAATTTTTTTGGGTTTGGCTAGTATTTTATCTGATTTAAGAACTGTGTAGCATCTTTATTGTCAGTTTGAAGCAATATCAAATATACATCAAAAAAAGAACCAATTGCCAAGAATTTTTGAATTGGGTTATTAAAAAAATGAAAACGTAGCCTTTTATGTTGAATATGATTTCGGGGTTGTCATATTCTAGTAAGTTTTTACGTGTGGGGTTAACCAATTAACCTTAGCGGTTTTTTAAATTAGAAACTTGCCCTTACACCAATTACAATTTGATCGTCTATTTGTTCGTAACCCTCCATCCAGCTGTTCATCTCGTTGCGCAGAATCTCTTTTTGCTCTTCCATTGGTAGATGGTGGATAGATAGCAGGTATTCCTTGAAGTTCTTCTTCATATATTTTCTGCCGTTAGCTCCGCCAAACTGATCGATGTAACCATCGGAAAACATGTAGAATGTGTCACCAGGTTGTAGCTGTATATCGGTCCGCTGAAAAGGAATGTCTTGCTTAACGTATGCCCCAATTGGCATCTTGTCGGGTTTGTACTCTGTTAGCTCACCATTTCTGATAAGTACAAGCGGGTTGTTGGCTCCAGAGAACTCCAACTTCATAGTGTTCAGGTCGATGGATGCGAGAGCCATATCCATTCCATCCTTCCGTTCCTCCCTGTCGCCTTCTCTTAGCCCTTGGCTTAAGGTGTTTATAACGTACTGGCGAAGTAGGTTGAGGATAGAGTCGGAGTGGTTTATGTCGAGTTTGGCTACAATCTCATTGAGGAACGATGTGCCCAGCATGCTCATGAATGCACCTGGAACACCGTGCCCAGTACAGTCGGCAGCTATGAATATTAATCTTTTCTGCTTCTCGAAATGGTGAACCCAGTAGAAATCGCCGCTTACAATATCCTTAGGGGCAAAGTAGATAAAGTAGTCGAACAATTTGCACGTTTGCTTATCGGGTAACACGGCGGTTTGTATACGCTTAGCGTACCTAATGGAATCGGTGATGGAGATATTCTGCTGCTCAATCTTCTTGTTTTTCTCCACAACCTCGGCAGTTCGTTCCTTCACAATGGCCTCGAGCTTGCGGTTGTCTTCCTGCAGCTTGCGGGTATACCAGGCTATGGTTAGGCGTATGATTATAAAGGCTCCAGCAATGTATATGAGGTATGCCCACCATGTTAGGTACCATGGTGGTAGGATTTTGAATTCGAAGATTGCCTCCTGGCTAACAACTCCGTATATGTTTTTTGACCTTACGTGGAACAGGTAAGTGCCGCCCGAAAGGTTGGTGTAGTTACGGAAATCCTTCTCTTCCCAAGCTGACCAACCCTTGTCGAAGCCCTCAAGGTACGACTGGTATAGCGTTTCGCTCTCCGACTCGAAGTAGGGAGTGCTAAAAGTGAAGGTGATGCTATTGTATCTGTTTGCAATGGGGCTGTGGAAATAAAGCTTGTTGGCATCGGCGTTAAATAGGGTAAGTCCACCTGCTCCTCTGTAAACGGTTGAGTCGTATCCCACCTTAACCGTCCGAATAAGCGTTTTGAAAGTTCTCCTGAAATCTTTCTCGGTACTTCGGTTGTGAACATACAGCCCTTCCTGCCCACCAATAAATGTCAACTCGTTATGTGCTGAGCCCGAAGAAATTGTCATTGAGGGGATCATTCTAAGGGCACAAGTGTCAATTCGCCAGTCACTATCAGCTCTGTAGGCTAGCGCAGCCAGCGTAGCATTTTGCTGCTCGAACGATACCAGTGCGGAGGTATCGGTGAGAGTAAAGAAATTTTTAATTTCTCTATCATTGGGCTTGAAGTGATTGTTTATGCTACATATGGAGAAGGTGTTAGCCTGCTCATTGAGCTGGTATACTTCCCCATTAGCAACAAAATGTATTTTATTCTGAAATGTAATGAAATCGCCGTTAAGCTGGGCGGCTAGATTTGGCAGCGGCATAGTTTTTCCATTGCTGCTTACAAATTTGGCTCCCGATAGCGTGTTGCACCAAAGGTTTCCGCTGGTGTCCTCAACAATTCTTGTAACCGTTGTGTCGGCCAATGCAAATACGTCGGGGTCGAGGATAAACCGATTACCCTGTTGGCTAAGCTTGCGTATTCCGCGTGAGGATGCCACATAAATTACCTCGGGTTTTACTTTGGATTGCAGCAGCTGGTATGTTTCAATTCCAAGGTTAAACGGGTATGCTTTTTTACCTTTAATCTCGTATATATCGCGTACGCTAGCGGCAATAAGTTTGCTCTGGTTGTTATGCTTGTAGTTAATCATAGAGTATACCTCTTCGCCAAAAATACCCTCAACCTGAACAAATTGGGAGGTCTTGCTGTAGTTCTGTTCAAGCAATGAAACACCATACATTGTTGAGGCGTAGTACCTATTGTCGTACCAAAGCATATTGTATACGGTTCCCTTTAGTCCCAACTCATCGGAAAAGTAACGTATGGGCGACCCAATATTAACTGCAGATAAACCATTTATTAGTGAAAGCCATATTACACCCGGTTGTATTGAAGAATGGAAAAGGTTGGTTACGATTTCGGTGGGTAACCCCGTCTCCTTATTTATATGGGTAACAATTTCGCCGTTTCGATTTATTACATATAATCCATCGAGACGAGTTGCAAAGGCAAAGTGATTATCGTCAACCACAATTCCTGCATAAATTAGCTTATCAACAAGAATGCTCAGCGTTTGCTGTGCTCTGGAGTTGAAGTTGAATTTAGATGTTTCGCCCGATTCGGTATTAAGAAGCGACAACCCCTCGCCAGCGCTGGCTACAAGAAGTGTATTGGTACTCCACGGTAGGATGGAAAAGATATCGTTTTGGGCAAATTGTTTTCCTCCTTTAATCAGTTTTAACTCATTATCCTCAAGCACGTGTAGCCCACTTTCATAATTGTCAACGTAAAGTTTATCGTTAACCTGAAAGCTCCAAAAGCTGTTCTCGGGCAAAATAATGCTGCTAATGCTGTTGCTGTTGATATTGTAAACAAATATTCGTGGAAGGGTGCAGAAAAATATCTTATCATCGAATGCATATGTTTTCCAAACCCTATTAACACCAATGCTATCGCCCACAAGTGGCCTAAGCGATTCGTACATGATTTGTCCCTGATCATCAGATGTGAGGCGGCCAAAGTCGTCGGTTCCACCAACGTATATTACGCCATCGGAGCCTGTGGCAAGCGAAAAGATATACGTTTGCCCTGGAACGTTTATTCTGTTCCAGTTTCTTCCATCGTATTCTAGAATATATTCGGAGTTACCAAAATACATTACCCCTCGCTCGTCTTGCGTTATTGACCAATTAGCCTCCGAGGCATTGTAAGTTTTATGCGAATAGTTTTGAAGTATGGGAATACCCATAGGGTTTACCTGCGATATTGCTAGCTGGCAACTAAGTATAGCAACAGTTACGACTGAAAATACTTTTCTAGGGATATAGCTTTTCATTTCAATAAAAGAATTATAATACAATTTTAAGCATTTTTTTGCATTATTGCATCGGTTGCGTTTCTAAATAGTTGCACTTTATGTCCAAGCTAATTGATTTAATGGTTGGTTTGCCGTTGAAATATGGTTTTGCTGCCATTGTAATAAGTTTTAGTTAACTATTTTTGTGGGTAAACCGAAGTAGAAATAATTGAATATGAATTTATGTAAACGCTTAACGCTTACTCGAGTTGTAATTGCAGTTGTAATTCTAACCTCCATATTTGCAAATATACAGCGAAAGATGTGGACGTGGGAAGACCGAATAATTCAGTGGGATGTTAAGTCGTACTACGCATATTTGCCTGCTGCATTTATTCATGGCGATTTATCGCTTGAGTTTACAAAGGCTGATCCCGATAAATACATTAAAAACTACTGGCCCGGCACAGCGCCCAATGGGGCAAAGGTTGTTGTTACCAGTATGGGGATGGCTTTTTTGTATCTACCCTTTTTCTTTATTGCCCATGTGTGGGCATTGCTGGGTGGTTATGAGGCCGATGGGTACTCTTTACCCTATCTTGTGATGATGCAATTTTCGGTTCTCCCATATTTGCTACTGGGGTTGGTTCTATTGCGAAGAATCTTACTTAAGCATTTCTCTGAGATTGCCTCTGCACTTGCTTTGGCGGGTGTTGGACTTGGTACCAACTTGTTTCATTACTCAAATACCGAGGGAGCAATGTCGCATGGCTTTAGCTTTGCGCTATTTGCTGCACTGTTATATCTTACCATAAAATGGTGGGCAAAGCCAACCCTTCGAAAAACCGTATTGGTTGGCTTGCTCTCGGGGCTAATCGTTCTTATTCGTCCTACAAATATTGTGGTACTGCTTGTTTTCGGATTTTATGGCATAACAACTTTCAAAGGTATTGGCGAGCGCATTCTTTTCTTTATAAAAAGATGGAAGTATGTGCTTGTTATTGGCCTTTGCGCCTTGCTGGTTTGGGCGCCGCAGCTGGTTTACTGGAAATGGCTTACGGGGGATTGGTTTTACTACTCCTACGGCGACGATGCTAAATTCTTTTGGAGTAACCCTCAGTTTTTAAGCGGATTATTTAGCTACCGTAAGGGCTGGTTTGTTTACACGCCTATAATGGTTTTCGCTATTATCGGTTTGGTTCAAACATTTCGAAAGCATAGGGAGTATTTTACCCCGATAACGTTGTTCCTAGTGGCGAATTTGTATGTGGTATTTTCGTGGTGGAACTGGTGGTATGGTGGCGGTTTTGGTCAGCGAGCACTAATTGAGTCGTATGCAATTTTGGCTTTTCCTTTGACCGCTTTTATTGATGCTGGGGTATCTTCGGGAAAACTTTGGAAGCGAATTGCTACCGTTACTACCATATTACTATTCACTGCTCAGGGCCTATTTATGAATATCCAGTACTACTCTGGGGTAATACATTGGGATTCGATGACCAAGGAGGCGTACTGGAAATCGTTCTTTCGATCTACAAAACATCCCAATCTCGATAGATACCTGCAGCGATTGGATTATGAACTCGCGCGCAAGGGCATTTATATCCCCGAGAAAAAGCCCAGCACTATTGTTGCCAACGCAGCAGTATGCGATATGGAAACTATAGATGCAACAGGGACACAATTTCTGTCGATTGATGGTTTGCTTGAATTACACAATGCGAAGCAGCAAACCAGTAGGTACTCCCGATCGGGCAACCATTCTGTTGAAGTTAACAGCAATACCCCATTTGCCCTAAACCATAGGATAAGCGTAAAGCCTGGCGATCAGCTGGAGTTCGAAATTTGGCGACACTCCAAATCGTCGCGTGAGGCTGCGCTAATCATTTCGGCACAGGATGCTAATAATTTTTACAAAAAAACCGATCGCAAGATTAGCTCCGAGGGCGACTGGGATCAGCTGGTATACACACTGGTAGTTCCCAAGGATTATCCCGATAGCTTGCTTGTGGTATACGTTTGGAGCCCCAAGCGTGAAACGGCTTACTTTGATGACTATTCGGTAAAACGGATGACTGCAGATCAGTATGATGAAAGCAATTGAAAAGAACTCTCCATACATAGTCTGGATTACGAGTTTAGTTTTGTTGGCTGTTTTTTCTGTGCTAGCCTTTGCCAGTTTAACACCTCAGCAAGTTTCGGTTTACTTCAATTCCGATACGTTTTACTTGGCCTCCATTTTTCGCGATGTATTTGTTGATGGGAGCGGTTTTAAGGGCTGGAACCTTAATGCAGCACCCAATTTTTTCCCCGATTTCTTTATTTTTTCCTTAATTAATTCAGTATTCTCCAACGTAAGGTTAGCCTATCTGGTTTTTAGCCTTGTTCAGGTGGTGCTAATTGCATTGCTTTTCAACGCCATCCTGTTACAGGTCGATAAAATGATTACATTCCATCATCTAGCTATATCGAATTTGTTTTTAATTCTATTCCCATTATCAACCCTTATCTCTGGCGATTTTATATTTACCTTTTACCTATTCAGCTTAAGCTACCATATCGGCGCTTTTGTTATGGCCTTGCTTGCCTTGTTGCTGTCGTTGAAGATACTAAATCGATATTCAAAACCATTAACTATTGCTTTGGGGCTTGTTGTGCTCGTCGCAACTTATAATGATAAGCTGTTTATTCCAACCTTTGTATTCCCACTTTTACTATGGCTAGCTTTTGCATTTTCTCGAGCTAAGGTTCGGGTTTTATTCCTTACTGTTGTTACTGTGCTGGTTTCGTCAGTTTTAGGCTTGGTGCTCTTCGATGTGGTTAGGAACATGGGATATGTGCACTTTATTGACACTGGTTGGAAGATGTTCAACTTTAGCAATGTGTCCTCATCGTTTCAGGTGGCAGGTGAGCAAACCATGAGATTTATCACAAAAGGTCATGTTAGCGGTTGGGTGGTAATTATTTCCATTTTGGTTTTTGGATTCCTTACAGTAAGGGTGTTTGGTTTGGCTCGCCTTATTGTCAAATCAAGGAAAACAGATGGCTCCTTCCGTTTTTCGACTGATCATGCTTTCGCCCTTTTTGTTTGGGCAAATATTCCCATTGTTTGGTTAACGCCAATACTCAACGGCAGCTATGTAAGCCCAGCCATTCTTAGGTTTAATATCCATGCATATTATTTGGCAGTGCTTTGCGTTGGGTATATCGTTTTTTTACTCATCAGCAATAAAAAGTATATAGCAACCATATCCTATTCGTTGGTGGTTGGTGCTACGGTTTTAGGATTCGCACTATGGATATTAAATGCTGAGAGTTATTCGCTTAAAACGGTCATCTCGTATTACCCCAAAAGGGTTGAGGCCATTGATGATTTTGTGCGGGAAACGGGTGTTAAGTATGGTATTTCGGAATACTGGAGTGCCAAATCATCAACCATGCTATCAAAGGAGGGCGCTAGGATATACCATGTTCACCCAAACCTTCGGATTTGGTATCACGTTACCAACAAAAACTGGTATTACAAGGGTGGCAAAGGGGAGCACGGCAATCCTCGTTTCGAAATGATTGTTATGAATGGTTTCGACTCTACTCGGGTTGCTAACATTCTCGGGTCGCCATTGCTGGTAAAAAAATACCCCGAGGCTAACCTCGAGATATGGAAAGTTCGCGAGTTTGAGTTCGATCCCCAAACGCAGCTGCCTAGCCCTGTTGAATAGCGTTACTTCTGCTCGTTAATACGATCGATGATGTAGGTTGGCCGTCCTTTTACCTCGTTAAAAATGTAGCCAATGTACTCGCCAATTATTCCAATAACTATAAACAGTAGCGAAAACCCAAGGCTAATAAGTACCACAATGGTGGTGTAGCCCGAGAATGGCTCGCCCAAAAATTTCATCACCACGGAGTAGATGGCGACTATAAAGCTAAACCCGCCAAACAGCAAACCAATGGCAAGGCCAAGCCTTAGCGGGATATGGGAGAAGGTGGCAATGGCCGAGAGCGAGAAGAAGAATAACCGCGTTAGCGAATACTTGCTTTGCCCAGCAGCCCTGTTTGGGGCAACAAACGGAATGGATGTCTTTTTAAATCCAACCGATTGTATTAGGCCACGGAGGAAGCGAGTTCTCTCTGGGTATTTGGATGTTACCACACCTGCCACCCGTTTCGAGATCATAAAAAAGTCCGATACGTTGGGCTCAATTTGTCCGTGCGATAGCTTATTGAAGATCCAGTAAAAAAGGCCCGAGGTGAGTCGTTTGCGGAGCCCGCCATCGGCCCTGTGGTTCCTAACCATAGTTACCACCTCGTATCCCTCGCTGGCTTTGCCAACCATTTGCTCAATGCAGCTGGGCGGATGCTGTAGGTCGGAGTCCATACATATTACAAAATCGCCCTGAGCATTCTCAAGGCCAGCTAGCATGGCGGCCTCATGACCAAAATTCTTGCTAAAGTGAATGGCCTTGGTATTCTTATTGGCGTTTACAATGTGGTCAATCAGTTCGGCCGACTTATCGCTGCTGCCATCATTTACGAAGATAACCTCGAAGGTGTAGCCTTTTAGTTGCTGTAGCGTATTAGATAGTTCATCCCAAAACAATGGGATTACCGGCTCTTCGTTGTATACCGAGACAATTACTGAAAACGTGTAGCCCATGGCAATATGTTTGGGTCAATGGTTTTACAAAGATTGCTAAAAACCTCACCATTTCAAATATTGTCTATATTTGTTTTCAAAATAAAATGTATGTTCAAATCGGGTGACCCATTCCCTTGGTTAGTGTTTATTGGAAAGAGACATAAACTTTTCTCGTTTATTTCGTTCATGTTGCTGCTGGTGGTTTTTGGCTATGTAGCCCAGCTAAATCAGCCACCGCAATCAACCCATCTGTGGCGGCAGTCCGACTGTGCCTCGCTGGCCCTAAATTACTACCAGCATGGTATGGATTTCTTTAAACCTCAAATTCACAACCTACACGCCGATGGTCATACCACTGGCTACGCCACCTCGGAGAGCCCATATCTTTACTACACTGTTGCTGCTTTTTATAAGATATTTGGCCCCAGCCATTGGGTTTATCGTTTAGTCTGGTCTATAATTGTATCGCTTGGGTTTTGGGCAACCTATCGGTTTTTTTTGTCATATCTCGAGTCAAAGATTATTTCTTTTCTAGGGGCAGCAATTATTCTAATATCACCGGTTATTGTGTTCTACGGCAATAGCTTTTTGCCCGATGCGCCTGCTTTGATGCTTGTACTTATTGGCTGGATGTTTTTTGCTCGGCGGCAAAAGCATAACCAGAAAAGTTCCCTTTGGCTAGCGGCCATCTTTTTTATGCTGGGTGGATTGCTTAAGGTTACAGCGTTGATAAGCTTTTTTGCGTTGGCAGGAGTATGGTTTCTCGAGCTGCTGGGAGCTAGGCTGGGGGAGAACGGCAAACCTATATTTAAGCATCGATGGAGTTCGTTGGTTCCCTTTGTGGTAACATTTGGGATTGTTGTTGCTTGGTATGTTTGGGCTTGGCAATATAATGCTGAGCATTGCACCAAGTACTTCTCAATGCGCACCTGCCCCATTTGGAACGTTAGCTCATGCTGTAACTGCGGTTTTGCCGATATTATTCGTCAGGTAAACGAGCTGTGGCTGCCTCATCTATTCAATAAGCCAATGCTATTTTTACTGATAGTTTGCCTTGCGCTGGTTGGCTATTACTATAGGTATGCCAATCGGTTTTTGCTTGCAATAACGGCGTTCACATTTATTGGGACATCACTCTACATCGCTATTTGGTTTGCCGCCTTTTTCGATCACGATTACTACTTCATTAATCTCTACATTTTCCCAATCTTCCTTACGCTAACAGCCCTTGATGTTATTAGCAAGAGATTCCCCCGCGTTTTTAGCTCGCGCTATTTTTTACTTATACTCATTGCACTTGCCATTTACGGTACACAATACACGTACATGAAGCAGCGGCTAAGGTACAAGGGTTGGATGAATTACGAGCATCGGCAGTTTGCCGATATTCGGAATGCAGCAAGTTATATTGGTGATTTGGGCATTGAGCCCGACGATAAGATCATTAGCATTCCCGACCGAACGCCCGATTATACACTTTATCTGCTAAACCGTAAGGGGTGGACTTTGTATGGCGACCAGGCAGTGGATAGCCTTTCGCTTGCCAAGAAGATTGAGGGAGGGGCTAAGTTCCTTTTTGTGTCCAATTACAGCCAAACCATCCAGGAGCGTCCCTACATAAAACCATTCTTAAACCAACCCATAGGCGAGCTGAGTAGTCTTCGGGTTTATAGAATCGATGGGGTGCTTCATCCCAAAGTTTTAACCCAAAGGATAGATACAGTTCTCCGCATAAGCTGCAATGCTGAAACCGTAAGCCAAAATAATTTACTCGCAACAAGCAATCCATCATACTTTGCAAAGGGGGAGAAAAATCTGGTCGATGATTTTTCGTTATCGGGCAGCCAGTCGTTACTTGTTGATAGTAGCAATCCCTTTGGATTTACTATTGAGATTCCAGTGCAACAAAATACTATAGTAGACATAAGCGTGTGGCGAAACTCTAAGGATAAAGTGGGCGAGCTCGTTGTGTCGGGTAAACGATCATCAAAATTTTATCAATCTAAAGGAACGGGTGAAGTAGATCCCGAAACGGGTTGGGAGTTGATATCCACCTCAATACCCATATCTTCCGATTTTAATGAGAAGCATCTTGTGGTTTACGTTTGGAATCCGCATGACCAGCCTGCATATTTCGACGATTTGGAGATTGTGATAACCCAAAATACTCATTTTGTAACCTCACGTTAGCATGTATCAGAATAAGCTAGTTGCCATAGTAATTCCCAGCTACAATGAGGCCAAGAATATTGCCTCAGTAATTTCGGGCATTCCCACATTTGTAGATCACATTGTAGTGGTTGACGACGCCAGCAAGGACAACACCGCCGAGGTTGTTAGAAACCTTAGCAACGATAACAAGCGACTTGTTTTGCTGCAAAACAGTAAAAACTTAGGGTGCGGAGGAGCGCTGGCCACAGGTTATAAGTGGGCCATTGAGAATAATATTGACATTGCGGTGCGTATGGATGGCGATGGTCAAATGGATGCCAACGACATTGAACGATTAGTTGTACCCATTGCCATGGGCGAGGTTGATTACACCAAGGCCAACCGGCTATTCTCGGGTGAGGCCTACGAAAAAATCCCTAAGGTTAGATTCTATGGTAATGCTATCCTTTCGTTACTAACCAAAATTGCCTCGGGCTACTGGCATATTGCCGACTCGCAAAGCGGTTTCTCGGCCATTGGCAAACAGGCGCTGCAAACGGTGAATTGGGACAAGATGTACAAGCGTTATGGTAACCCCAACGATGTGCTTATTCTTCTCAACATCTTCAACTTTCGCGTTCGCGATGTGATAACCCAGCCCATTTACAACGTGGGCGAAAAAAGCACTATGCGGGTTCGGAAGGTGGTCTTCACCATCTCATGGCTTTTGATAAAACGATTTTTCTACCGCCTACGCGAAAAGTACATTATCCGCGATTTTCACCCGCTTGTATTTTTCTACTTCTTCGGTTTTTTATTGCAGCTGCTTAGCATACCGTTATTTATAAGATATATTTACTACTGGATTGAGTACGACCATATCCCTAAGGTAAACTTTCTGGCTTGGATGTTTGCCGTAATTATGGGCGTGCAGTTTATCCTATTCGCCATGTGGTTCGATATGGACAGCAATAAACACCTACGGTAGCCCATGCGCAAGTGGTTCTTCAATATCCTCATATACCTCTCCCTGATATTCCTTGTGGTTTATCTTTTTCGGTACAACTATGTCGACCTAAAAGGGATACGTTTTAACTATTGGTATTTGAGCCTTTCGTGCATTCTTCTTTGGATAGGCTTTATTGCTTCGGCTTTGGCATGGCGAAAATGCTTGGTGCTGCATAATATGCCAGTTAGTGGAGTTAAAGCAGTGGTGTCGCACGGACTATCGGTGTTTGCCAAGTTTATTCCCGGCAAGGTTTGGGTAGTGTTGGGTAGGGCATCGAAAGTATCATCGGAAGGGGTTTCGCTTAAAACAGCATCGTATGCATCGCTAAAGGAGCAGCTGGTATACATTTGGCTTGGCTTAGCCCTGGGTTCATTTTTCCTGCTTTTTCAAAATGGGAATTGGGAGCTGTTGCTTATCGTATTTACCCTATTCCTTGGGCTAACCGTTTTTAATTTATCCGATTGGTTCCGTCGACTGGTAGCGTTGGCCTACAAAAAGATTACTAAGCATGAGTTTGATATCCCCAGAATTTCGGCAAAGGAAATAATAGCACTTGCTGGTAGCGTTGCAATATACTGGGTGCTTTGGAGTGCGGGGTTTTGGTTTTTTACCAAGTCCATTATTGCAGATATTTCTCCTTTTGTGGCCTTTGCATTTCCATTATCGGTAACCCTTGGTCTGCTGGCCATAATTGTACCCGGAGGGCTAGGCGTTAGGGAAGGGCTTATGGTGGTTGGGCTAACCGCTTTGGGTACTCCAATAGATGTAGCCGCAACCATATCCATTGCCGCAAGGCTTTGGTTTTTGTCGGGCGAAGTTTTTATCTTTTTATTGGGCTTATCCGTTAATGTATCGCAAAAGCAAACCCTACAAAAAAAGGGGAACGCTGATGCTCCCCCTTTATAGTACTCTGTTCATAATCTAATTTAAACGGTATAGCTCTCTGGCATGCCCTCGTACTTTTGAACTAGTTCTGGCTTCCCACAGAACTCGAAGCTGTGGTTCATATGGTCGCGCTCATCGAGGCTGATTCGCCTAAACACATCGGCCCAGGTTTCAACATCGGCGTAGCTTTTTACCAACGCGTTGGTTAGCTTTTGATCTTCCCACTGTGGGTTATCAACTACCAGCTGGGCGTAAACACCCTCGGCGTGATTCTCAAACTCGGCGTTAAATAGGAAGGCTCTTTTTTGGCTAAAGCAGGCCATAAGCCTTGCTATTAAAACGTAGGTAAGCACAATAAAGAATGTTATAAACGGATTTAAGTACCACTTATCCTTAATGCCATCCTCCTTCATCTTCTCATGAATAACTAAAAGATGGGTGTACTCGTTATCCTGTGCGCTTCGGCCCCAGTCAACCACGCTCTGGAATTTCTCCACCTTCTCAATATTCCTATACTTACGGGTTAGCTTCATATAGTGCCTAATTTCCCAGATCCTATAGGGAATACTTGCCAAAATTTCTAGCAGCTTCGCTTTGGGTAGGTCATCCTTTCTGCCTGCGGCAAGATCCATCCCAGCAAAAAATATTTTTGCCATTAGGCTATACTTGTACCTTGGGGTATTTAGCGTAACCTGCTGTTCTTTTTTTAGGTCGATAACAGAATTAGCCATGGTTTTTAGTTTTGTTGTGTTTTGGTTGCTAAATTATAGATTTTTTGTGTTACCTGTTCTTGTGTTGCTCGGAAAGTGGATGTTTTCGAGTAATTTATAATCAATCTTGTTTTAGCTTGTAGCATCTTCAAGTTGATTATTACCCGTGTTAAGGTGCTTAATGGTGTTAACCAAAATATTACCTTTGCCCTCAAAACGCTACGTTATGAGTAGAGGTAAGGAATCGAAACCGCATATTGGTATTTACGGCCGTCGCAATAATGGGAAAAGCTCTTTGGTAAACATGCTGGTTGGCCAGCAGGTAGCCATTGTTTCCGATGTGCCAGGTACAACAACCGACCCAGTTAAAAAATCGCTTGAGATACTAAACTTTGGCCCAGTAATTTTAGTTGACACAGCAGGAATTGACGATGTGGGCGATCTAGGTCAGCAACGCATTGCCAAAACTCACGATTCCATTCGCCAGGTCGATTTGGCCATTCTGCTGGTGGCAAGCAATACGTGGGGCAGTTTTGAGGATAATCTGGTGGTAGAATTTAAGCGTTACGAAGTTCCCTTTATAGTTGTGCACAGCAAGTATGATATTTCCCCCATTATACCCGAGTTTAGGCTGAGACTAGAAAGGCTAGATGCGCAACCAGCAGTGGTTGAAGTATCGGCCAGAACGGGTTTTGGTTTCGATGTGCTGGTTGAGGCAATTCACAAAGCTATCCCCGAGGTATCATGGCAAAAGCCCACCCTTCTGGGTGGGATGGTTGGCAAGGGCGATGTGGTGCTGCTTATAACACCCATCGATACTGAGGCGCCTGCTGGGCGCCTAATTCTCCCCCAGGTACAAACCATCCGCGATGCGCTGGATAACGATGCCATTTCCATCGTGTTAAAGGAGACAGAGCTGGAGGGGTTTCTGAAGAGTACAGGAATAAAACCTGCCCTGGCAGTAACCGATAGTCAAATGTTTGGCGCGGTGAGCCAAATTGTGCCAATGGAAGTACCCCTAACCAGCTTTAGCATATTGCTGGCTCGCCTTAAGGGCGATTTTTATAGCTACATAGAGGGGACTCCCAAAATATCTGCGTTGAAGGATGGCGATAGAGTGCTGCTACTCGAGAGCTGTACCCACCATGTTTCATGCGATGATATTGGGCGAGTAAAAATTCCTAATTGGATTAGCACATTTACGGGTAAAAAATTGGAGTACGACATAGTTGCCGGACTCGATAACCTGCCCCGACCAATTACCGATTACGCCCTTGTTATTCAGTGTGGAGGTTGTGTTGTTACACCAAAGCAACTGCAAAACAGGCTTCGGCCTGCAGTTGAGGCGGGAGTTCCTGTAACTAACTTTGGGATGGCCATTGCCTATATCCACGGAATTTTTAGTAGGGCTGTGGCTCCCTTTACTCAATCCAAAAAGTAAATGTTTGGGAACTTTCGTTGCCCAGCCTATCCGTTGCCTTTAGCGTAACGGTGTTAAGCTGGTTAAGCTTAAATCCGCTTATGGGTTGTGTGTAGTTTCTCTCTCTACCTCCATTAACGGTTACGGTAATTCGGTCAACTCCCACTTTGTCGTCGGTGGCGGCAACGTACAGCTGCACGTTAGGCGGAAATACATTTAGCTCACCATCAGGTTGCTTCTTATATGGTTTTACCGAGAAATGGTAAAAGATCTGGGGTGCTTGGTTATCGACCCCAAATCCAAAGGATGATATGTTTAGATTCTCCACGTTATCCCAAGCGCTGCTATTTACTGTATGATACCCTTGCTGCTCAACCGTAAAGGGAGCTGAATATTCAATAGGTGTGTTATTGTTGAGTCGGTATTCAATTCTGTTTAGCCCAGAGCCCCTGTCGTTAGAGTGAATATTGATTTTAGTAATTGGGCTAATCCAAATGGTGTCGCGAAGGGTAACTCTTTTCCCTGTGAATGAATGGCTGATGTTGGGCCCGGTAATATCCACCTCGGGCATCGAGAACTGTTGCCCCTCAGCATCGCTAACGCCTCTGTTCCCAACGTTGTCGATGGCGTACGAACGAACGGAAACGGCTCCCGAAATCTCCGAAAGGAAAATGGGCTTTTCGTATAGCTGGAATGGCGAGTTGTTTATGGAGTAGTATATCTCCTTAACCCCCGCCTTATTATCGACCGCCACAATGCGAAGCTGACTGCGCCCCGAGGAGTACTCTCGCCCAGCTACCATGTAAGTATTGCCCGATATCTCCTCGAAAACCATGGGAGGGGTTCTATCGACAAAAAACTCGAACGATTGCTTCTGCTCCGTATTCCCAACCTCATCAATGGAGTACCACGCTATTGAATGCACGCCTTCGGGTAGGTGCGATAGGCTTATGGGGCGAGTGTAGCGAAGCTCGTTGCCCTCGTTAATTGTGTAATGGGTCGATTGTACACCTAGCGAATCGGTTGCAGTTAAAACAAACTTAGTGCTTGATGCAACAACCTCGTTGTGCTGTGGGCCATCGATGGTTAGTGTTGTGGTGGGAGGGGTGGTGTCTATCACAATTACTCGTTCCCCTTCATCCTCGCGATTACCCACGTTGTCGATGGCGTAAAAGCGCACGCTAAACTCACCATCCCTGTCAAATGTTAGGGGTTGTGTGTATGGTTGGTACTCGGAGCCATTAACCGAGTAGTGTATGCTCTTAACGCCCGAGTGCGGATCGATGGATGCCAGCTCAAGCACCGCGCTTCCCGATAGGAATACCTTGTTGCCTCGCTGAACACCCTCTTTCACATTGAATTTGGCCAATGTTTGGGGAGGACGGCCATCGGCAAACAGGCCGAAACGGATTTTACGACCTAGATACAAATCCATATGGGTTAGGTAGTGCACCCCGTGACCATCCCAGTACATTGGGTTTCCCTCGGGCTGTATGCTTTGCACCCTAACAGCATCCTCACCCGTGGGCGAGGTGGAGAGGTATAGGTATACTGGTGTACCGGGGTTTACGAAGAGTCGTCCTGTGGAGTCGACATAAAACGTTTTGGTGTCCTGCGCCAATATTTCTTGTGATATAAAGGCAAAGGAAAGAATTGCGAATATGTAAAGAATAATACGAACCTTCATCTTGTCCCTTATTTTAGGGTTAGTTTTCATCTACCTTGGTTATAACAAACTCAACCCTCCGGTTTTCCCTGTGTTTTGAGTCGGGGCACTCAACGCCCTTAGCACATTCATTAATAAGCATTGTTTCGCCATATCCTTTGGCCGCTAGCCTACCTTCGGGTATGCTTCTGGATTTAAGGTAGTTTACAACTGTTTGTGCACGACGTTCCGACAGCCCAAGGTTGTAGTTAGGGTTTCCCTTGGAGTCTGTATGAGCACCTATCTCAAGGTGAACCGATGGGAACTGCTTCAGGATTTCGACCAGCTTATTTAGCTCTGCTATTGATTTTGCATTAAGCGAGGTGCTGTTAGTTTCGAAGTAAATATTCTCCATTTGAACAGCAGCTTCTGTTGTGGTTACCACTCTGTATGATTTTGGATCCTCGGTGTTCCCTACGTTATCGGTTGAATATACTTGAACCTCGTATTCCTTATTGCCTGAGAATGTTATGGGTTGATTGAATTCTGCAAAACTGTTGTCATCAATTGAAATGAAAGATTGGGAAACTCCCGACATGTCATCAAAGCTCGTAAGCGTAGCTGCCGAGCCGCTCTCGGCAAAAAAGATGTTGTTATACTTGAATAGCAAACCGCTCTGGAACTCCATGGTGGTTTTGGGTGGTTCTCCATCGGCGAGAATACGGAATCGGATATCCATATTGCGCTCCTTGTCCTTGTGTGTAATGTAATGCTTCCCAGCGCCATCCCACTGCATAGGGTTGGCTGCCTTGTCGGTGCTGGGTACAAGCATTAGCTGATCCTCGGCATCGGCAGGGGCAATAAAGATGTATGCAGGAGCATCGGCACGGGTGTATACCTGCCCGGTACTGTCGACAAATAGCTTTGCCTCGTGCTTTGTATGGGTTTGTCCACACAGGGTTCCTGTCAAGAATAGTACTAAAGCTATAAAGGCGTAGGTGTGTTTCATTCAATTTTTAGTTTGTGGATGTATTGTGCCTTAAATTTAGTAAAAATGTTTTACAAATCAACTTCGCCTGGTATTACTCTGAACCCAATAACTATAATGTCATCAATTTGCTTGTGTTCTTTACCCATCCAGCTAGCCATCTTCTCTTTAAGCACAGTGAGCTGCTCCTGCATTGGGAGATGATTTATTTCGAGCAGCAGCTGCTTGAATGTCCTTGTGCCAAATTTCTTGCCATGCTGCCCCCCAAACTGGTCGGTGTAGCCATCGGAAAAAATATAGAACGAGGTGGGTTTCTCCACGTTAATGGTATGTACAGCAAATTCGCGTTCCCCCTCTTTTTGTAAGCCGCCAATGGGGTACACATCGCCCCTGATGTAGGTAAGCTCTCCATCGCAAATGGATATCAACGGATTTTTAGCGCCAGCAAAATGTACTTTTCTCCCTCCATCGGTAATGGCGCAAAGGGCCATATCCATGCCGTCGCGGTTGTCGGTGGTTTCCTGTTTTAGTAGGTAACGAATGGCATTGTGTAGCTTCCTTAGGGTTTGGTTTGGTATGATTGTGCCATTGCGAGTAATGGTTTCGAGCAGGTTAAAGCCAATCATACTCATAAACGCACCTGGCACGCCATGCCCTGTGCAATCTACAGCCGAGATAAGAAAACCTTTTTCGGAATTTGCTAAGCTGGGTATCTTAATGAAATTCTCTCTTGGGTCATCTGCCAATGCTTTGGGCGACCCGTAACCAGTGTACCAGTAAAAGTCGCCGCTTACGATATCGCGGGGCTGGAAGTATACCATCGAGTCGGGGAAAATGCTCGAAAGGGTTGCCGGGTTAGGCAGTAATGCTTCCTGAATCCGTTGGGCGTAATTGATACTACTTGTAATATCGCGATTCTGCTTCTCAATTCTGTTGAATGCAAGGCCCAAATCTTGGTTAACCTGCTCAATCAAATCCTTTTGCTCGGCTATCTCCTTGTTCTGCTTCTGCAGCTTATCGTTGGCTTTCTTCTTGACATTAAGGTTGTATAGAAATAGTGCAGCAAAGCACATCACCACAAAAATGATGAAGATAAAAACATTCCGAACCAGCTTTTGGTTTTTTATAATGGCGTCTTGTAATTCCTTCTCTTTGCTTAGCAGGTCAATCTGCATCTCCCTTTCTCTCGATATTTCTTCAACCTGCACCAAACTTTCTTCGGTTTCCTTCAGCGCGCGCTGCTTATCGAGCAGCTCCTCTTCGGTAGCTTGGCGCATTTGCTCTATCTCGCTTACCTCCGATTTGGCTTTCTCAACCATTTGCTGTGCCTGGATATCGCGCTGACGAATTTGCTCGCGCTGAATTTTTTGCGATATGGCTGTGAAAAGGGAGAAATACTCTGCCGATTTTTCCTTATCGCCCAGCTTTTCGTATACATCGGTTAGCAGCGAGTAGCAGTTGCGCAGCATACGCTCGTCGTTCAGCTCGCGCGCCAGCGTATGGGCCTCCTCAAGGGTTGTGGCAGCATCGCTGTGCTTGCCCCATTCCGATTGCACGTTGGCCACGTTTATTAATGCCGACGCAATATCGGGCTTACGGTTCATTTGGCGGGCAATGGCAAGCGACTTCTGGAAGTTGTCCAGCGATTTGGGGTAGTCCTCCTCATCGATATACACCATACCGATATTGTTGTACAGAGTACGTTGGGCGTTAAGGTTTCCTATCTTTTTGTTTAGCTCAATGGTCTTTTCAAAGAATTCAACCGCTTTGGCTGGGAATCCATTTAACCAGTATATGTTGGCAATTCGGTTGGTATGAAAGGCAGCCTGATTGAAATCGCCGGAGGTTTCCAGCGACTTTGCTTGGGTTAAATGCTCATCAAGCTCCTTAACAAGGTTTTCGGGCAGCTCTTGCTGAAACTGACCAAACAGTTGAGAGGTTCCCAGAAAGAAGAGGAGAAGAAAAGTTGTAAAGGTGGTTCCACATATTCTCATGGTAAACTTGTTTATGGTGTGTTGTGGTGCTCAACAATCCGCTGCCTACAAATATAGGCGAAACCCTTACCGGCGATACATCACTGGGCTATAAAAAACGGTGATATTGGTCAATGCCACCTCAATTCGCCATTACTAAGGCAAATCAAGGCTAAATATTATTTTGAGGTGCTGGAGAAGAGTTATTACCTTTGGGTATGGAAACACAAGAAAGCCTAAAGGCCTTATTGTCGGTATTTTTTCCTGAG
>NZ_JAANIG010000100.1 GCF_011174675.1 Perlabentimonas gracilis
TTTCTTGCCACTAGGGGGTTGCAATTATCGCAGGAGAAAACCAAAATTACCCATGTGACAGAAGGGTTTGACTTCCTCGGACAGAACATCAGGATGTATGCCAAAAGCAAACTCCTGATGCGTCCATCCAAAGATAGCATCAAATCCGTTATGGGGAAACTCAAAGGGATTATTGTTAAACACAGGGGTTCACAGGCTGCCGTTCTAATCCGTAACCTTAACCGTGTCATTACCGGGTGGGCGAACTACCACAAGCACGCCTGTTCAAAGAAAATATTCTTCAAGCTGGACAGGATGCTGTGGCGCAACATCTGGAATTGGGCACGCAGAAGACACAACAAACTTAGTTACAGAAAGATTGTCTCACTTCTGTTTATGACAGTAGGTAACAGAAAATGGCAGTTCTTTGGCAAGTTTTCCAACGGGAATACTATTTTGCTTAGAATGTTTGCCCTCTTCAAAATCAGACGCCATAGACTAATTGCTGGGGGTGTAAATCCTTTCGACCCCTCTTGGGATGATTATATTAGTAAGAGAAAGTTGTGCCGGATTATAGCCTAAATATTCATATATTGCCGGGTGGAGCAATCTGCCTTCAGAGAGCTTGAGCCGTATGAGGTGAAAGTCTCACGTACGGTTCTTAGGGGACAAGGGCGGAGCAATCCGCCTGCGTTACCCGACAC
>NZ_JAANIG010000012.1 GCF_011174675.1 Perlabentimonas gracilis
AAAGAAGGCAAATAATGAATTTGGTGCTAGTTCAAGTGAAATTCTAAAACGACAAGACTTTATAAATAAAAAAGAGGGTGCCAGTTTATGGACACCCTCGTTTCGTATTACTCACTTTGCCTATTGTTTGCCCTATAAAGCATATCGGCCGATTGGAGTAGCTTCATTTTTAGATTAGGCGAAAGGTTGGGGTTTGCCTCAAGCCAACTTTCAACCACCTCTAGTGCTTCGGGCGATGAGTGTCCCCATAGGGTGGCATCGAGCCAACTCTTAGGGAAGAATATATCGCCCGTGCGCTGGATTTCGGGAAGCATATTGAGCGAGGGCTCAATAAACCGAATGCCAAAATCGGAGCGTAGGGGATGATGTAACCACCTGAGCGCTTCGGCAACCCAAGGTTCGGGCTTTCGGTTTGCAGGATCTGCCAATTTTTCGAAAAAATCGACCCTATGGCTTGGGTTGGGCGAAACGGCATTGAGAGTAAAATCAAACTGCGCCACCCTGTCGGGATTGTTTATACGTTCAATTTCGCCAAACGCAATGGTATGGTAAAGATCGGGTTTGCGTATCATTAGCTCGTAAGCAAGACGGGTACGCTCATTCTCGCTTAGCGGAATGCTGCACACCTTTTGCTGAGCCCACCCCGAGTATAACCTGCTAAACGATTCATTGGATGTAAAAACCGAAAACAGAGTCGATAGGGCTGCTCTGCGTTGCTCTATAGGCTGTTTACTGTTAACCATACTCCAAAGCATTTCTTCAATACTATCGGCCAAATTGTCGCGAATCTCCTGATTTGTGAAGCGCCAGAATACGTTGGGTAGCACGTTAAGCAGGTAGTTTTGTATCTGTGGCTCAGTCTCGGTTTTAATACAAGCAGTAACCATACGGATGTATTTATCAACATCGATATGACCATCGAGCAGCATCTCGTGTAACGATAGGTGCTGAGCTGCTCGTGCAACAGCATTTGCCGAAAACAACCCTTTCTGCAGCATCTTGATTAGCGTTAAGCTGTCGGGCATAAAGTACCCGTAGGCCATTCCACCGCTATTCACTGTTAATGCAATTGGCCTGTCAGCCGGCGGCTCAACCTGTATCGAGGCAGGTAGTTCCTGCAGCCAAAGCTGCTGGGTTTGCTCCACTTTGTTGCCAAAACAAATATCTATATGCATGGGAGGGAGGGGGGTAGCATTTAAGGCCTCAAATCTTAAAATATTTGAGTTGTTTGCTAGCGAGTAGTATGCTGCAGGGCGACCAACCCTTTCAGTCCATATTTGAGCCCAATCCTTCAAATTTATATCAGTGTACTTGTCAAGTATATCCACAAGCTCACTCCAGCTGGCATTGCCCATCTGGTACGATTTAAGGTAGTCCTGCACCCCTCTTTGGAAAGGTTCGTGCCCCATGAGCATCACCAGCTGCTGCATCATTATAGGCGCTTTATGATATATTATATCGCCGTAAAGGGTGCCGGCATTAAGCATATTGTCGAGCTGCTGCACAATGGGGTTTGCCCCTTTAGTTCTATCCACAGAGTAGGCACTGGGAAAATGCGATAGCATAAAGCTTAGCTCATGGTTAATTGATGGGTACTGTGGGTTGACTATTTGATCGGCCATAAAGCCTGCAAAAACCTCCTTAAGCCACACGTCGTTGAACCATCGCATGGTAACCAGATTACCAAACCATTGGTGTGCCACCTCGTGTGCAATTAGATTGGCCTGCCTAAGTTTCTGGCTCTCGGAGGGGTGCTCATCGAGCAGCAACCGACTATCGCGGTAGTAAATTGCTCCGGGGTGCTCCATTCCGCTGTACTGAAATCCGGGAATAAGGATAAAGTCGAGCTTTTCGTATGGATATTTAATGCCGGTGTACTCCTCGAGCCAGCCGAGCGATTGTGCGTGCAAATCGAACAGTATGGGCAAATTTCTGTCCAATTTTTGCTGATCGGTTTCGCGATGATACACAGTAAATTCATAACCACCAACTGATCTGGTCACGTAACCAAAATTTCCAACGGCAAAAGCAAAAAGGTATGTGCTAATAGGCTTATTGTTAGCAAACTGAACGTTCTTAATCTCTTCATTTACATTTTCAACATTATGAATTGTCCCATTCGATAGTGCGTTCCAGGCAGAAGGAATGTTTAGGGAAAGGTTAAAAGTTGCCTTTAGGTCGGGCTGATCGAAGCAAGGAAATACTGTTGATGCCCTATCGGGAACCAACAGCGTGTATAAAAAATCGTTACGCCTATTAAGCGACCCATCGTTGGAGATAAATTTAACTCGGTAGGTATTTATACCAGCATCAACATGCTTTTTGGGAATTATAATATGCCCGTTCCGAAACCTATACTCAATGGCTTTACCCTTAAGCATAACCGATTTAACCATAGATTTTTTGGCTCTAAAATCAAGTACTATGGGAATTGCTTTAACCGTTTCGAACGATATTTCTACCTCTCCAACAACGCTATCGGATATCTCACTTGGGATATCGAAGTGAAGCTTATACTCTATGTTACTAATGGAGGATTTGCGTTCTTGAGCAAGGCTTAACGATACACCTTCCTCAATTTCGATGGATGAGCATGCACTAAATAGAACCATTGCCACCCCGCAGAGGATAATACTTATCTTTTGTACCATGTTTTATCTTTTTAGGCAAGTTAACTAAATTGATAGACATAAAATGCTGGAGCCAAAAAAGATTAACGAGATAGATATGCCGTAGGTTTCTTCTATACTCTTTTCACCCTTTGCCTTCGGTTTACCATGTAAACGCCCAGCAGAACGATTATGATGCCAAGGATTTGTACAAAGTTTACCGTTTCTCCATCGGAAATGCCCCACAGAATGGCAAAGAAAGGGATGATGTAGGTTACCGAGCTGGCAAAAAGCGCATTGGTGTAACGAATTAGATTGTTGAATACGAATAGCGATAGCACCGAGCCAAAAGCCGATAATGCTAGCACCGCCCCAAGGCTTTGCCAAAAATAGGGCGATTCCCATGCTGTCCCTAAATCGGTAAATAGTAGGATTACCCCAGCAACTGGCCCAACCGTTAGGAACGATAAGCTGGTGATTTGAATACCATTCATATTGGGCAGCTTAAACTTTACCTCGTTCACATTAATGCCATAGCCAATGGTTGCAATTATTACGTATAGCGCATAGGAGTTGGTGCCAAAAATGGCGCTAAAGTCTCCACCCGTTATCAATGCTAATGCACCAATAAAACCAATTATTACACCTACTACTTGGTTTAGGGTTGGCTTATTCTTGTAAAATAGTATACCCACAATTAGCGCAAAAAGGGTTGCTGAGCTGTTTAGCATACCCGATAGGGCGCTAGTGATATGGGTTTGCGCAAGCGCAAAGAGGAATGCTGGAAAGAATATGCCAGCGTACCCCACAATGGAAATGTTCTTTAGGTTTGCCTTGTTAATTTTACCCAAATGCCTATAGATTACAGGAAGCAGTAGTACAAACCCAAAGAAAACCCTGATGGCGGCAACCTGTGTAAAAGAGAAAGCAACCAACCCCTTCTTCATGAGGATAAACGAACTTCCCCATATAAGGGCCAGTGCAAGCATGGCAATCCATTGCCATAATTTCTTATTTAAGTCTATCATACTTTTTTGGTTGCGCAAGGTGCTCAAAAGTAGCAATTTGTTGTTTTGCCTAACTATCTAAAGATGATTTTTAGATAAAAAAGCTTAATTTGGCAAAGGATTTAATTCTTTTGCAATGATCTCTCCCCGAATCAAGGCCTTTTTAGCCATATTGTTAGCTTTCACATCAACAGCTTTCACACAGCAAGTTGATGTTGATAGATTTTCGCGTTTTGCTAATTATACTGTCCAGGATGGTCTTAGCCATAATACTGTTAACGATATTATTCAGGATAAGAATGGGTTCATGTGGTTTGCGACCGAGAATGGTTTGTCGCGCTACGATGGCTATTCGTTTGTAAACTTTTTTCATAATCCCGAAAATCCAAACAGCATACCTGGGAACTCAGTGCTAACTTTAGCCATTGACAGCCAAGACTTTCTGTGGATTGGAACCACGGATGGGCTATGCCGATTGAGCTTTGACCATGGAAATATCCAACATTTCCAAGCTACTATAGGCGATCCAAACTCACCCCGTACAAACCATATCCGTAAGCTATACTTTTCAGCTAAATCTAATACATTGTGGATTGAAACCCTGGGTGGGGTTCTATCATCTTTTGATATAAAAACAGAGAAATGGAAACACTACTCACACATAGCCAGTGCCCAACCTTACTACCGCTATCATACCATTTTTGAGGACAGCCATGGAGATATTTGGGTTGGCGGCAGGAATACACCAATCATAAAACTTAACAAAAGGAATGAAACAATACACAATATCTACTCAGGTGATATAAATACAGGTGGTAAGCGCGAAAACGATTTGGCCGACATTTACGAAACTTCAAAAGGTAAATGGTATGTGATGGGGCTTGATGGAATTTACGAGTTTTTCCCCTATACTGAAAAATTTAATAGGATCCATTCCTCATCGAGCTACTCAGCGGTTGAAGATACCGCAGGTGCTTTATGGTTTGGCTCTGGATTTGGTTTACTAAAATACGATGATGCAAAAAATCAATTTGTAGCATACAGGAATAATAAAAACAACCCCAAGTCAATTGTTCATAATCATATTAATAAGGTTTATATCGATAAGGCGGGCAATATCTGGGCAGGGACACGCGAAGGGGTAAGCCTGCTTAGCCAGCGTTCCAAAAATTTTAGCTACTATTTTCATATCCCTGGAGATGATAAAAGTCTGTCGGACAATAACGTGACTGCCATTGCCCAGGATACTGATGGAACGCTATACGTTGGTACAGCACACCATGGACTTAGCATTCTCGAGCCTGGACATAGTGAATTCAAGCAGATTCAAGGGAAGCGAGGAAGCGACAATTGGCTTTCGTCGGAGCGTATTTCATCGCTTTACTTCGATTCGGAGGGTATTCTATGGATTGGTTTATGGTCCGGAGTGGGCTTCAATAGCTACAATCCTAAAACAAAGACATTTAAACGATATGCCCTCGAGCAAAATACGTTGCGCTCCGACTGGTACAATGCGTTTCTCGAAGATTCTGAGGGTAATTTTATTGCTGGCCTTTGGGGAGCAAGAGGAGTAATGTATTTCGATAGGGATAAGGGAATGTTTACGGGAGACCATTACATAACCTACAATAAGCCATACAATTTACCCGTAGAAAAAATTATGCATGACGGAACGGGTAACTACTTTATGCTATCGAGGCCTACCACAGGTTATCTTTATCACTATTCCGATGATAATAGCAGGTATAAGTCATATGCCTTCAGCCCACATCCGGAACGGGGCGACGTGTCGAATAGGGTTAGCAAAACGAACTTGCCATTTTCATATACCACCCTAAATGGTATGGCTAATAACGGAAGGGGGCTATCTGTTTTCAGCACAAATTCGGGACTATTCACCTGGGATCAAGGAAATGGTTTTCAATCGTTTTATGAAAAAAACATTGAGCCCATTGATGTCAAAATATCAAGCCAAAACAGGGTGTTGCTGCTAGAACATGAGCAGTTAACAATTTTCGACAGCTCTGGCAGCGTTGTGTTTACCTCACAGTTGCCTCCTGGCAGGATAAAACAACTAGAGTTAATAAGTTCCGATACCCTTGTGCTTATTGGCGAAAAGGAACTTTACATTGGAACTATTGATTACCAAAAGCCTCTCGACTCATACCAAAGAATTCTATTCGATGAGTTTGGGCCCATAAACCACATTGAAGTGGTTAAAGGTGATCTATGGCTTTCAACATCAAGCGGTTTGCTTCGGGTTAAACTCAATGAGATTAAAGTCTCTGATTCGGGTCGTTGGGAAGGTGACTTGGCGCTTAGCGTACCTGTTACATCAACACTAACTATGAACGATAAGCAGCTTGTGGTATTTAGCCCGCTGGGGATATACAAATACAACCCTACCACAGGCACAAGTAGCCCTATACAATTTAGTAATGTCCCCGAGGGCTTTAGAACGTCCATACAGTCGGCTACGCTGTATAACAATAGCACAATTTGGGTTGTGGGGGAAGTGGGCCATTACCAAGTAAACATTAATACAGGTGAAATAATCAATACAAACCTTCCCGATTCCGATAGGTTAAGCTCTCATCTCACCTCATCGTTAATGGAGGATGCTAATGGCGATATTTGGGTTGGAACAACTAATATGGGGCTAAATAGGATAAGCAGATCCACCGGTATTATTAAGCATTTTTATGAGCCCGAGATTCCCAGCAACTATGTTAATACAACCCTGGAGGCAACCGACGGGAAGATTTGGGTAGCCACCCGTAATGGGCTGTGCTATATTGTTGATGATTTTGTTATAAACATCTCGAATATTCCATCAGGGCTCGATATCCGATCGCTGGTTGAAGACCATAAAGGCAATGTATGGGCAGGTACCAACAATGGTCTTCTGGTTGTAAACCCATCAACCTTTAGTTTTGATGTTTATAACGTATTTAATGGCTTTCCATCTACCAATTTTTCTAAGGCCTGCGTCAAGCTAAACGACAACAGGTTTGCTTTTGGCACCTCGGAGGGGGTGGTGGTATTCAACCCAAATCAAATTTTAACTGTAAACAACACCTCTACGAATGTTGCTTTTACTCATTTCGATTTGTTTGGGATCCCTCAGAACTTCTTTATGGTAAGCAACGATACAATCCAGCTTACTCATACGCAAAACTTTTTCACAATTAACTTCTCGGCGGCCGATTTTGGCTTTGGAGACGGAACAACATACTCTTACAAACTACAAGGTGTTGATCCAACCTGGACACTTACTCAGTCGTCTAGCGTGTCCTACACCAATGTAAGGCCCGGAAGATACCTTTTTCAGGTTGCACAGCTAATGCCCAATGGGAAAATATCCGATAAGAGCTCAACCCTAATAATACGGATTAAACCTGCCCTTTGGCAAACACTTGGGTTTAAGCTGGCCATAGTGTTCCTGGTTCTTGGAGGCATTGGCGCCTATGCTTTCACGTACATTCGACAGCTAAAGGCTGCAAGGCTAAACGTGGAGCTGGAGCAACGCCTGCTAATATCACAAATGAACCCCCATTTCATATTCAACAGCCTTTCGGCTATTCAAAGCTTCATGTACCGCAATCAGCCCGAGGAGGCGGGGAATTACCTCTCTTCATTCTCGCGATTAGTGCGCTTAATACTTGAGAATTCCCGATCCGCTTTTATATCGCTAGGGCAAGAGGTACAAACGCTAGAGCTTTACCTCACATTGCAAAAGTTGCGTTTCCCTAATAAGATTGATTACGCCATTGAAGTTGACCCTAATCTTTTGGGGGCTGACTTATGGCTACCCCCAATGCTAGCCCAACCCTTTATCGAAAATAGCATTGAGCACGGTATTATGCATAAGGAAGGGAGTGGAAATATTCAGGTACGTTTTATGGCCGAGGGTAGCAACATTATGATTGTTGTAGAGGATGATGGCGTTGGGCTTGTTAAATCAAAAGAAATCAATAAAAGCAAACGGATGTCGCATACTAGCTACGCCACATCAATTACACGCGATAGAATTAAGGGCTTTGCAGGTAAATATGGAAAAAGCGCAGGGGTAAATATTATTGACCTCAGTGACCATGGCAGCCAAGGCACACGTGTGGAAATAACCATACCAATTGTAGACCATAAGATTAGTAACAATAATAATAGAGTTAGCAATGATTAAAGCATTACTGGTTGATGACGAACCAAGGGCTAGGGAAACGCTAAGGGCAATACTTGAACGCTTTTTTCCTGATGTTTCTGTGTTGGGTGAGGCTTCGGGGGTTGAAGAAGCATTTGTCGCCATTACTAACCTTAAGCCTAACACTGTTTTTCTAGATATCAATATGCCCGACGGCACAGGATTCGATTTGCTAAAGATGTTCGATAACGAAATGGACTTTAAGGTGGTATTTGTTACGGCCTTCGAAGAGCATGCCTTGGAGGCCATTAAGTTTAGCGCTTTCGACTATATCCTAAAGCCCATAAACACCAATGAGCTAAGGGCTGCCATTGAGAAGCTAAGTACTACCCTCGAGGAGTCCGATGAAATATCGGTAAAGCTAAAAGCTTTTTTCGAGAACGTTGAAACACCCAGTCAGGGCAAAAAGAAGATAGTGCTCAAAACCAACGAGAGCATCCATCTGGTGCCCATTCAAAGCATTGTTCGGTGCGAGGCCGATGGCAACTACACCAAGGTACTTCTCGATAATCAGCCCAAGCTGCTGATATCAAAATCACTGAAATACTTTGAAGACATGCTGCAAGAGTTTGGTTTTGTGAGGGTACACCAAAGCCATTTGGTTAACATTAACCATATAGTACGAGTTGATAAAATAGATGGGGGAGTACTGGCGTTTGCCGATGGTGCACAGGTGCCCATATCAGTTCGTAAGCGCGAACAGCTGCTAAAGATGCTTAGCAACTTGTAATTATACCTACTTGAGCAGCATAATGGCTTCCATTCAAAAATCAAATAATAAATATATCCTAGCGAATAATAGCTCAACCCAGCCAAATAATAGCTACCCCTTTTTTTAGCAAACCGTTACTGCTACTTTGTGCAAAATTTAGCTTATGCCCAAAGTTATACTTGCAGCACAAACGGGTATTGATGCCACTTGCGAAGATGTCAATACTTTGACATTACTGCTGTGGTTCGATGCTGATGTGAAAGCAGTTAGCACCCTACCGCTGCACAGGTGTAACAGCGATACCCCATTGCTCTTTCACTCCAACCAAAAAACAGAGGTTTTAACCAGAGGATGCGTGTATAGCGTACTTTCAATCAGCAATGTAGTACGTGTTGAGTGCGTTGGTAAGGAATGCACGTTTCATCTCGATACGGGTTTGTTCCTAACTGCCAGCATATCCATAGAAACTCTTGCAGAGGCTTTGAGTGATTATAGTTTTATCCGAACACATCCTTCGCACCTAATCAATATAGCATACTTAAAAACCTACGTTAATTGCAACGCATTTGTTACCCTTAGCAATTCCGATGCAGTACCAGTAAGCCAAGGGAACAACCAGCTAATTATCGACTTTTTAAATTCACAAACCCTACTATAAATCAAGCAAAATACTAGGAGGAATAATTATGAAAAAAACTCTACTCACAATTGTAGCCTTAGCATTTCTTCTCATAACAATTGGAAGCAGTGCGCAAACAGCCAAAAATACAGATTGGTGGATTCCAAATACCTCAGTAGGTCATATTGTAAGCGATGACACCTACACCTATATTGGTGGTGATTTTACTTATATAGGGCCAAAAACAAGAGGTGGTACTACAGTTAACATAAATACAGGTTTAGTTGCAACCGATTTACCTGAAGTAAACGGATTTGTTCGTATAGCAGTGCCTGACGGCAATGGCGGTTGGTATATAGGTGGCCACTTTACAAGCGTTGGGGGGATATCGCGAAACCACATAGCACATATAAAGTCCGATAAAACCGTTAACTTAGATTGGGCTCCGAATGCAAATTTCAGTCATGAGTACGATATACCCGAAATTTATACAATCGCCATTTCTGGTGATGATATTTATGTGGGTGGAAGCTTTAGCTCTATCGGGGGACAAAGTAGGAACGGTATTGCAAAACTTAATAAAACCAACGGAAATGCTGATGAAACATGGAACCCAAATGCAAGTAGCTCAGTATATACAATTCTTGTGTCTGGCGACGATATTTATGTAGGTGGATACTTTACCTCTATTGGCGGACAACCCCGAAACCGAATCGCCAAGCTTAATAATACCAACGGTGATGCTGATGAAACCTGGAACCCAGATCCAAACAATGGAGTTTCCTCAATCGCTATCACTGGTGACGATATCTACGTAGGGGGGTATTTTACCACTATCGGCGGACAGTCCAGAAACAGAATAGCTAAACTCAATAAATCCAACGGGAATGCCGATGAAACTTGGAATCCCAATGCTAATGCTGGAGTAAATACAATCGCTATATCTGGTGAGGATATATACGTAGGTGGGGGGTTCACCTCTATTGGTGGTAAAAGTAGAAACCGAATAGCAAGGCTCAATACCACCAACGGAGATGCCGATGCTACCTGGAACCCGAATTCAAATCAATGGGTTTCAATAATCGCAGTTTCTGACGATAATATATATGTAGGCGGAGGCTTTACAACTATTGGTGGACAAAACCGAAACCGAATTGCAAAGCTCAATAAAACCAACGGGAATGCCGATGAAACCTGGGATCCAAATGCTAACGGAGGTGTAAGTGCGATTGCAATAACCAGCGAAAATATATTCGTAGGTGGGGATTTTTCCTCTATCGGAGGATTAACCCGAAACCATATAGCTCGCTTTCGCAATTTGGACGGAACTCTCGATGAAACATGGAACCCGGATGCAAATAGCAGGGTTTCTACAATTGCCTTGTTTGGTGACGATATATTAGTAGGGGGTCTGTTTACATCTATTGGTGGGCAACCCAGAAACCATATTGCCAAACTTAATAAAATTGATGGAGCGGCTGATGCTACCTGGAACCCAAATGCAAACAATTCAGTTTCAGTAATCTTAATTAATGGCGACGAAATTTATGTAGGCGGATCGTTTTACGGAACAAATAGTATCGGCGGGCAAACCCGAAATCGAATAGCTAGACTCAATAACACTGATGGTGCCGCAGATCCTTCGTGGAATCCAAATGCCAGTGGAGCAGTAACCACAATTGCTATATCTGGCAACGATATTTATGTAGGTGGATTGTTTAACGGAACAAATAGTATTGGCGGACAAACCCGAAATCGAATTGCCAAACTCAATAAGACTGATGGTACTGCAGATGCTACATGGAACCCAAATGCAAACGCAACAGTAAATACAATCGCTATTTTAGGTAGCGATATTTATGTTGGGGGGTGGTTTTACGGAACAAATAGTATTGGTGGGCAAACCCGTAATCGAATTGCCAAACTAAATAATACCAACGGAAATGCCGATGCTTCCTGGGATCCTAATGCAGAGTATTATGTTACTACATTGGCCATTTCTGGCAGCGACATATATGTAGGAGGGGGGTTTAAAATTATTGGCGGAGAAAACCGAAACGGTATTGCCAAACTCAATATTACCACTGGAGTTGCAGATGAAACTTGGAACCCAAACCCTAACTATGCTGGTGTTAGTTCAATAGCCATATCTGGTTATGATCTTTATGTAGCAGGAACTTTCCATTCTATAGGAGGGGAAAATCGACCTTATATTGCTGTTTTTGACAATCCATCACCAATACTTGTTTGTACTGACAAGTTAACACCATTTACAACCCTAGCAGGTACAGCTTCTAATGCAGAAACTTTTTCATTATCAGCCAGAAATTTAACTACCGATGCAACTATTACCGCTCCAACCCATTTTGAGGTTTCATTAGATGGTAACACTTATGCACAGAGCTTAACGGTATCTCACACTGGTGGAGTTATCGCTGATCAAATAATTTATGTACGAATTGCCGCTTCGGCAAGTTTAGGTGATCATTCTGGGAAAATTACCGTTGAAAGTGCAGGTGCTTCAACACAAAACATAGCAGTTAGTGGTTCGGTATTGCAGCTTTATACAATAACCTACCATGCAGACGGCGGAACACACGCCAATCCTGCCACCTTCACCATAGAGGATTTGGACATTACCCTTGCGAATGCCACCAAGGATGGCTACACCTTTGCGGGTTGGTTCGATAATGCAGAACTAACAGGCGATGCCGTAACGCAAATCACAGAGATTGGGAATGTGGAGCTGTGGGCCAGCTTTGAGGCCATTGAGTACACCATCACCTACCATGCAGACGGCGGAACGCACGCCAATCCCGCCACCTTCACCATAGAGGATCTGGACATTACCCTTGCGAATGCCACCAAGGATGGCTACACCTTTGCGGGCTGGTTCGGCAATGCCGAGCTAACGGGCGAGGCCGTAACCCAAATTACCGAGATAGGCGACGTGGAGCTGTGGGCCAGCTTTGAGGTCATCGAGTACACCATCACCTACCATGCAGACGGCGGAACGCACGCCAATCCTGAGAACTTCACCATAGAGGATTTGGACATTACCCTTGTGGATGCCACTAAGAATGGCTACACCTTTGCTGGTTGGTTCGATAATGCAGAACTAACAGGCGATGCCGTAACGCAAATCACAGAGATTGGGAATGTGGAGCTGTGGGCTAAGTTTGAAGCGATTGTTTATAACATTACTTACCATGCAGACGGCGGAACGCACGCCAATCCCGCCACCTTCACCATAGAGGATTTGGACATTACCCTTTCAGATGCCACCAAGGATGGCTACACCTTTGCGGGTTGGTTCAATAATGCCGAACTAACGGGCAATGCTGTAACCCAAATTACTGAGATAGGAAACGTGGAACTGTGGGCTGGCTTTGAGGTAATTGAGTACATTATCACTGCAAGCACAGGTGATAACGGAGGCATAAGCCCTGAAGGCAATGTAGTGGTTGAGCACGGAAACTCACAATCCTTTGTGATTACACCCAATGAGGGATATGTAATTGCAACATTAAGCGTTGATGGAAATCAAATAAATTTGGAAAATGATGAAAACTGGGATGCTGAAACCTTAACCTACGAATTCGTTTCGGTTACTTCAAACCATACGGTTCATGTGGAGTTCGATACTGCTTCTGCAACTACTTTTACTCAAGCTGTAAAACCAAGAGCTTATCCAAATCCATTTTCAAATCATATTTCAATTAGTGATGCCGAAGGGAACGAGCGTGTTGTAATAACAAACATTGCAGGACAGCGAGTTGTTGATATATTTTTAAATGGGAATACCACTATTAGTACATCTACACTTAAATCAGGAGTGTATATTCTAAGCATTACGAATTCTAAGGGTGATACTTTTGTTTCAAGGATAGTTAAGAATTAAAAGTAACAACTTAATAATAAAGAGTATATGTGTCATAAACAAACAAATAACACTTAATAACCTAACAAATCACAGGAGGATTTAACTATGAAACGAATTACATTACTACTAGTAGCATCTATTTACTTTGGCCTATCGGCTGGATATGCACAGCTTTTTCCTCAGGTCGACAGACCCACTGGGGACGATATGAGCCTTCTTGTACTGCAATTTGGTCGCGAGAAGGCCGATGGCAGTGGCTACGAAATTGTGCTTAACAACAATGCCACCGGCTGGGCACCGGTTGTTAAGGGGCCTGATGGTGAAATTATCCCCTTTAGGAAGTACGATTCGGCGGCCGATGTGAACAACATCTTCTATTCGGAAAATTTAACGGCTGGGGAGTACACATTGGTGGGTTTTTACCACGTTTACGTTGACTATGGTAAGCTCGAGGAGTATAAAAAGGAGATTAATAACCCTAACTTTATAATGAGCTACGAACCGTTTGCCAACAATTCTTACCATATAAAGCAGCTGGTTGAACTTGACGAGCCCGTTAAGATTAATCTCGAAGCAGGTACCGTTAAATCGCTGGGTAACTACGCCGTTAAGTTCGAGTGGATAGCTGGCGGATTTGGTTCAACCGACGATCGTTGGAAAGCAAAGGACGGGGTGAAAATTGTTCTAGCCGAACCTCTCGACGAGTACATTGCCCGCTACATTAAAACCTGGAGAACTCGCTCTTGGAGGCCTTGGAACGAAAGAAATCCCAGCAGCGCTTTGTAACACTATTCCTGTTATAAACGCTAACCAACAAACCAACCCATATTGAGTAAGGGCTGCCGTTCTCGGCAGCCCTTATTTTTATCATCCTACAGTAGATCGCTCTCCCGTAAAAGTATTTGGACAAGTATTGCAAGCTTTGCTTTCAACCTTTTGTATCTAGGCAAGCAGGTTAGAGTAGCTAACCACTCGCAACTCGCAACTTGTCACCCGTGACCGTTTAAGTCACAATTCAATCACCCAATCACCCAATCACTCAATCATTCAACCTGCCCGCTCTACCCTGCCTACCGCAGACAGGCTGTAGGTAGACAGGCCACTGGCAGGTCAATCAATCATCCAGCCTGCTAGTCCGCCCTCTGGATGCTAACATATCCACAACCCGCTTCTCGTAACTCGCTTTACCCCTGATGCTCCTCACGAAGCAAATCGTTCACCGTTTTTACAGGGTTAAAGGTGATTAATGGAACCTCTACAAATATGGTAATCCAGTTGCTCATGGCGCCATTCCATAGTCCTGGCAACTCCTGAGCTTTTAGTGGCCTGCCATCCTTGCTTTTTAGGGAGATAAAACCCGTATTGGGGTCGCGAAACTTAAGCAGATCAAACTTTTCTCCATCCACATCAACTATTCCGCAAATAAGGTCAACTGGGTTAAAGTGGGTTGATGATTCAAAAATGTTTTTTTTCTGAGGATCACCCATATCAATCTGTGACGATTCCACAATTTGTAGCGAGATGGATCCATCGGGGTTTGCAGCCCAGAAAGGCCCACCACCTGGTTCGCCCACGTTTTTAACCATTCCGCATACGCGGATAGGCCTATTGAGTTTTTCGGTAAGGTAGGAGTGAAGCGCCATAGTATCGGATAGGTTTAAGCCAGTGGGTGGCAATATACATAGCTCCTCAATGGTAAAGTCGAGCACCTCATGCAGAAACTCTTCCGATGGAGTTTCCTGTTCCTGTAGCTGGCTTAGGTAGTCGAAAACAAGACTTTGGTAACTTACCAACAGTCCCGCCAAAGCCTTTTTGTAAAGCACCGTTTGTGGTTTAAGCCTATCGGGAACCACATTATCAATATTCTTAATAAAAACTAGCTCCGTTTCTAACTCGTTCAAATTTTCGATTAGCGCCCCGTGGCCACCCGGACGAAACACCAGCCCGCCATCCCCATTGCGGAAAGGGTTATTGTCCTCTTCGGCTGCAATGGTATCTGTAGATTGTTTTTGTTCGGAGAACTGAATGGTAAAGTTTACGCCATGAACCTCTTGATATCGAGGCAATACCTCTGAAACCAATTTTTCAAATCCAGCTCTATGCTCTGGCGAAACGGTGAGGTGAATATCTACATCGCCATTGGGCATACGGGCGTACTGTGCGCCTTCAACTATATGTTCCTCAAGGGCTGTGCGTGTGTAGTTGGGGTAGTTGTGAAACTTAATTAAACCCTTAGGCAAATTTCCATAGTTCAAGGCGTAGGGCTGGAGCAAGGCTTTTACTATTGTGGTATAGTCCTTGTGCTCAATAAGCTCATCAATATTATATTTATTCTTTACTAGCTCTGCTTTTAAATCGGAATAAAAAGCAAATTTTCTGATATTCTCAAAAAAGTTCCAGGTTGAGTCAAAGCCCTTATCTTCAAAACATTCTTCTTGTTTTTCGGGATACTCATCAATAAACTCGAAAAGATGCTTAAACATCCTTGTGGCTGCACCCGAGGCGGGCACAAACTTGGTTAGCTTCCCCTCGTAGCTTTTAAAGAGGTCCGCTAAATCGTCGACCTCGCTACACTCCAAGCGGATTATGCCATCACCCACCACGGCAGGCTTTATAATATCGAGGAATGGGAATCCCTTTACAAAGTTGTTAAGCTGCTGCTCAACCGTCTCTTTAGATATACCTGTTTTCTGAAGCTGCTCAATGTCCTTTGTCGATAGCATAGCTGATTTTTTTGGTTTATATGGATTTTCGTGGGTAAATATCGTTATTTTTTAACTATTCTTACCTTTGCATTTTGTTTTTCGCAGCATAAATAGCAAATAAACATATATGGGTAATAGAAAGATAAATGTAGTTACCATGGGCTGTTCAAAGAACGTGGTAGACTCGGAATATCTGATGAAGCAGCTGGAGGTTGGGGGCTGGGAGGTGGTTTTCGATTCTAACGACACCTCTGCAAGGGTTGTTGTTATTAATACCTGTGGATTTATTGCCGATGCCAAGGAGGAGTCAATCGACACCATTCTATCGTTTGTAGAGGCAAAAAAGCAACACCAAATCGATAAGGTTTTTGTTATGGGATGCCTATCGCAACGCTACAGGGAGGAGCTAGCAGAGGAAATTCCCGAGGTTGATGGCTTTTTTGGAGTTACCGATATGCCAGAAATCCTAAGAAGTTTGAATACCAGCATTAGTGATAAGCATCTAAACCAAAGGCATATAACCACACCAAGCCATTATGCATTTCTAAAGATATCCGAGGGATGTTCTTGGGGCTGCTCATACTGTGCCATTCCACTAATTCGGGGTAAGCACGTATCTAAACCAATTCCTGATCTGGTGGAGGAGGCCCAATTTCTGGTTAACCAAGGAGTTAAGGAGATTATGCTAATTGCCCAAGATTCAACATTTTATGGAAAAGATATTTATGGGGAAAGAAAGCTCCCCGAGCTTATAACTGAGCTGAGTAAGGTAGATGGGTTAGAGTGGATTAGAGTCCATTATGCATACCCAACGGGTTTCCCAATGGAGCTGCTTACCGTGATGCGGAGCAATCCCAAGGTTTGCAAGTATATCGATATCCCTTTTCAGCACATTAGCACCAACGTGCTAAAGGCAATGCGACGTGGAATAAACCGCGATGAAACACTCCAATTCATCGAAAGACTGCGAAAAGAAGTTCCCGAAGTGGCCATTCGAACAACACTACTAGTAGGGCATCCAGGGGAGAGTGAGGATGATTTTAACGAGCTGCTTGAGTTTGTTAGAGTGATGAAGTTCGATAGGCTTGGCGTATTTGCCTACTCCGAGGAGGAGGGAACCCATTCGGCAACCTTACCCGATGATGTTCCTGAGGAGGTAAAGCAGAGTAGAGTTGAACAAATTATGGACTTACAACAGCAAATATCGTTAGAAAACAATAGGTTAAGGCTCGGTAAAATATTCAGGGTAATTGTTGATAGGGAAGAGGCTGATTACTATGTCGGACGCACCGAATTCGACTCGCCCGAGGTGGATCAGGAGGTACTTATTGCTAAAAACCAATCGGTTATATTAAAATCTGGCGATTTTGTAAGCTGCAGAATTGTGGATGTAGCCGACTACGATCTCTACGGCGAATTAGTCTCTTATTGCATCCTATAAAGCACGAAAGGCTGATGAAAACTCATAACTCATCAGCCTTTTGCTTTCAATAAATCAATCCTTTATTAGCAAACTGGATCAATGCACATTGATACCATATAACACTGCATACTAAAGGCTAAACCAACTCCTTAAGCTTGCCAATGGCAGCATCGTAGTTGGGCTCATTGCCAATTTCAGGAACTATTTCAACGTATTGAATCACATCGTTAGCATCAATAATAACAACTCCTCTGGCCAGAAGCCTTAGCTCGCTGATGTGAAAACCATAGTTCTTTCCAAAATCCATCTCGCGATGATCCGAAAGGGCTACAAGGTTGTTAATACCTTCTGCTCCGCAGAAACGCTTTAGCGCAAAGGGTAAATCGGCCGAAATGGCCAGAAATGCTACCTTGTCGCCAAACTGGGCTGCCTCTTGATTAAACTTGCGGGTCTGCATTGAGCAAACGCCTGTGTCAATGGATGGGAATATGGAAAGCAACTTAACCTTACCTTTGTAATCATTTAGATTTGAGGGCTTAAGCGCATCATTAAGCAGGTTAAAACCTGGAGCCTTATCGCCAACCTTAATCTCGTTCCCAGTTAGGGTAACCGGGTTGCCTCCGAATGTAATTTTCTTACTCATAGCTGTATCTCGTTTTTAAGTGTGTTATTGATTTTTGTTTTACAAACGCCATACTGCATTCGTTTGTTCAGCGTTTATACAAAAAAACGCCCTAAAAAGGGCGTTTAAGCATAAAAGATTCTAGTTAGTCGACTCAGGATCAGGTTTTACCTCTTTAGGGTTCTCATTTTTCTTTATTTTGATTACAATCTCATCCTCCTTCTTGTTGTAATCAACGCAAATGGTATCGCCAACCTTAATCTCGCTCTTTATAATTACCTCAGCCATCTCATCCTCAAGGTATTTTTGTATTGCGCGTTTCAATGGTCTGGCTCCATACTGCACATCGTAACCTTTTTCGGCCACAAAATCCTTAGCGGTTTTTGTCAGCTCAATGATATATCCCAAATTATGTATCCTTTCGAATAGTCCCTTAAGCTCAATATCGATAATCTTGTGTATATCATTACGAGTAAGCGAGTTGAACATAATAACATCATCAATCCTGTTAAGGAATTCGGGAGCAAACGCTTTCTTAAGGGCCTTTTGAATTATGCTCTTGGCATAATCGTTATTGGCCGACTCGCTAGTGTTGGTTTTGAAACCTACACCCTGACCAAAATCTTTCAGCTCTCGGGTACCAATATTTGAGGTCATGATGATGATGGTATTCTTAAAGTCCACCCTGCGCCCCAAGCTATCGGTTAGCTGACCTTCATCGAGCACCTGAAGCAGAATATGGAACACATCGGGGTGTGCTTTTTCAATCTCATCGAGAAGAACTACGGAGTAGGGCTTACGCCTAACCTTTTCGGTAAGCTGGCCACCTTCCTCATAACCCACATAGCCTGGAGGCGCTCCAATAAGGCGCGATACAGAGAATTTCTCCATATACTCACTCATATCTATGCGGATAAGGTTATCGGTGGTATCGAACAAATATTTTGCAAGCACCTTAGCCAGCTGGGTTTTACCAACACCCGTTGGCCCAAGGAAAACAAAGGTTCCAATGGGTTTATTGGGATCCTTAAGCCCAGCACGGTTACGCTGAATCGATTTTACTATCTTTCCGATGGCCTCATCCTGCCCAATAACCGAGTCCTTTAGCTCTTCGCCCATCTTTAGCAATCGTGTACCCTCGGCTTGGGCAATGCGCTGAACCGGAACACCGGTCATCATGGCAACCACCTCGGCCACCTTTTCGTCATCTACTATCTCACGATGCTTAACCAGCTCACGCTCCCAACGCTGCTGCTCACGCTCGAGTTGCTCTAGGAACTGCTTCTCGCGATCCCTGAAGCTGGCAGCCGATTCAAAATCTTGATTCTTTACAGCCTTAAGTTTCTCGGCCTTAGCCTCTTCTATCTGCTTTTCTAAAGCAATTATTTTCTCAGGAACCTTGATGTTTGAGATATGTACTCGCGACCCCGACTCGTCTAGGGCGTCAATGGCCTTATCGGGCAGGTGCCTATCGGAAATGTAGCGCATGGTGAGCTTAACGCAGGCATCAATGGCCTCTGGTGTGTAAGAAACATTATGGTGATCCTCGTATCGTTCCTTAATCTTGTTGAGAATTTCAACGGTTTCATCTGGCGAGGTTGGCTCAACCATTACCTTTTGAAAACGACGCTCTAAGGCACCATCCTTCTCAATGTGCTCACGGTACTCGTCGAGGGTAGTTGCCCCAATGCATTGCAGCTCGCCACGGGCAAGCGCTGGTTTAAGCATATTGGCAGCATCCAACGATCCTGTGGCACCTCCAGCACCAACAATGGTATGAATTTCATCGATGAAAAGGATAACATCCTGGGTTTTTGAGAGCTCGTTTAGAATGGCCTTCATCCGCTCCTCAAACTGACCACGATACTTAGTACCTGCAACTATTGAGGCCAAGTCGAGGGTTACCACGCGCTTGTTAAACAGTACGCGAGATACTTTACGCTTGGCTATTCGCATAGCTAACCCCTCGGCAATGGCCGATTTACCAACACCTGGCTCCCCTATAAGTATTGGATTATTCTTCTTTCTACGGCTAAGAATTTGGGCAATGCGTTCAATCTCCTTTTCGCGCCCAACAATAGGGTCGAGCCTATTCTCCTCTGCGGCCTTGGTTAAATCAATGCCAAAGTTATCTAGAACAGGTGTATCGCTAGCAGGTTTTCCGGGGGTGGGCTGTGGCCCTCTGGGTGTTCCTCCAAACGATCGCTCATCGTCCTCATCGGAGAATTCTGCTTTTGTTTCAATAATCTCAGGTTTCATCTCTGCTTTAACAGTATAGTAATCAATATTTTTTTCATCAAGCATCTGTGTTACCAGGCTATTCTCGTCTTTAAGTATAGCAAGTAAAAGATGCGCTGTATTAATATTTTCAGTTTTGAGCTCCCGGGCAACTAGTGTTACCAGTTTAAGCACTCTTTCGGCTGATTTGAAAAGCGGGAGGCTATCGGGATCGACTAGAGGAGAGGATTGTTCTGCCCCCCTAATCTTGGTTTCTATTTGATCCTTGGCTTCGGAAAGGTTGATTCCAAGCTCAAGCAAGATATTAATGGCCATACCCTCACCATCGCGAAGGATACCCAAAAACAGATGTTCTGTTCCAATGCTCGAGTTTCCTAGTCTTACAGCCTCTTCGCGGCTATAGCTCAAC
Source organism: Perlabentimonas gracilis (assembly GCF_011174675.1). Classification (GTDB taxonomy): domain Bacteria; phylum Bacteroidota; class Bacteroidia; order Bacteroidales; family Tenuifilaceae; genus Perlabentimonas; species Perlabentimonas gracilis. The sequence continues at coordinate 20,429 of NZ_JAANIG010000012.1, forward strand.
ACCTCTTTAATCTTATTTGAAAATTTGTAGTCCATTTATTCATTAAATTTTTCCGATACTAAAGTAATACAGTATAACAGATTTACCAACTCTATGTTGCCAAATTGAGCTAACATTTCGTAAAATATTTCTTTATCAAAAACCAAACTTATTGCTTACCATTGAAATAGCTCGCTGCTTAGCTCATATGATTTTCAGAGAAAATTAAGCATAAAAACCAGCAACGGAGTAGCCTGTAAATATGTTGATAAATAGTGTGTAGCTTGGGCTGTTTTATAAGATAAAATTGGTACATTAGCGGGTTTTAAATTTGGTATGAAGTAAACCGTTTTTATTAAAGTAATACTTTTATAAATGACTGGAGAAGATAAAATTAAAGTGGTTAACATCGAGGAGGAGATGAAGACTGCCTACATTGATTACTCAATGTCGGTAATTGTATCAAGAGCATTGCCCGATGTTAGAGATGGATTAAAACCAGTTCACCGCCGCGTTTTGTTTGGTATGACGGGGTTAGGGTTATCATCAGGAAAATCCTACAAGAAATCGGCCCGTATTGTGGGTGAGGTTTTAGGTAAGTATCACCCTCATGGCGACTCGTCGGTATACGATGCTATGGTTAGGATGGCTCAAATTTGGTCGCTTCGATACCCACTGGTTGAGGGGCAAGGTAACTTCGGGTCAATTGATGGGGACAGCCCCGCAGCAATGCGTTACACGGAAGCGCGCTTGCAAAAGATATCGGATGATGTCCTGGCCGATTTGGATAAGAACACAGTCGATTTTAGGCTAAACTTCGATGACTCGTTGGAGGAGCCTACTGTTCTACCCACACGAATACCCTTATTGCTTGTTAACGGCACCTCTGGTATTGCAGTGGGAATGGCTACCAATATGCCTCCACATAACCTGTCGGAGGTGGTAGACGCAACCTGTGCATATATCGATAACAAGGATATTGATATTGAAGATCTTATCAAGTATCTGCACGGACCCGATTTCCCAACTGGAGGTATTATTTACGGTATTCAGGGCATCAAGGATGCATACCGCACCGGCAAGGGTAGGGTTGTTATTCGCTCTGCCACCGAGATTGAGCAAACCGAGTCGGGGCGTGCAAAAATTATAGTAACCGAAACCCCATACATGGTGAATAAGGCCGATATGATCAAAAAGATCGCCGACCTTATTAACGAGAAGAAGATTGAGGGGATCAGCTACATCAATGACGAATCGGACAGGAACGGAACACGAGTTGTAATAATACTTAAGAGGGAGGCTGTTGCCAATGTTGTGCTGAACAACTTGTTCAAACAATCTCAGCTACAATCCTCTTTCTCAATAAACAACATAGCCCTGGTTGATGGAAGGCCTAAGCTGCTAAACCTTAAGGATCTCATCAGGTTGTTCGTGAGCCATCGACATGATGTTATCATTCGTCGTACACATTACGAGCTCGATCAGGCGCAGAAACGTGCTCATATCCTTGAGGGTTTACTAATTGCCATCGACAACATCGATGAGGTAATTGCAATTATCCGCGCAGCACAAACCCCCGAGGAGGCTCGTGAGAAATTAATGGAGCGCTTTGACCTGTCGGATCTACAGGCCCGTGCCATCATCGATATGAGGCTAAGAAGCCTAACCGGTCTTGAGCGCGATAAGGTGAAGGAGGAACACGCCGAGCTAATGAAAATGATTGAGTACTACAATCAGGTTCTCCAGGACGAAACACTCCAGATGAAAATAATAAAGGATGAACTGCTCGAGGTGAAGGCTAAGTATGGTGATGCTCGAAGAACACAAATAGTTCCCGATGCCGAGGAGTTTAACCCAGAGGATTTTTATGCTGATGAGGATGTAGTAATTACCATTTCGCATCTCGGGTACATTAAGCGTACTCCGCTTACTGAGTACAGGTTACAGGCAAGGGGAGGGGTAGGCACCAAAGGTGTAGCAGCTCGCGATGAGGACTTTATAGAGCACCTTTTTGTTGCCTCAATGCACAACACCATGCTTTTCTTTACCGAGAATGGGAAGTGCTTCTGGCTCAAGGTGTACGAGATTCCCGAAGGCGCCAAATCATCTAAAGGTCGCGCAATCCAAAACCTTATCAATATTGAGCCAGAGGATAAGGTTAAGGCTTACATCAACGTAAAAACTTTGAATGATCCCGAGTATGTGAGTAAAAATTTCATCATTTTGGGAACAAAGAAGGGCATAATTAAGAAAACCTCGCTTGAGGCTTATAGCCGTCCACGACAAAATGGTGTAATTGCCATCACCGTAAAGGATGGTGATCAGCTGCTGGAGGCATGCTTAACCGATGGCAACTGCCATATGATGCTTGCTGCAAAGAATGGCAAAGCCATTAAGTTCCCCGAGAACCTTGTTCGAGCCATAGGAAGAACTGGAGGAGGAGTGAGGGGAATATCCATAAGCCCCGATGACGAGGTGATTGGCATGGTTTGTGTTAACAATGAAGAAAAGGTTGATATTCTGGTGGTTTCAGAGAAGGGGTATGGCAAACGTTCAAGTTTTGATGATTATCGAATTACCAATAGAGGTGGAAAAGGAGTAAAGACCATCAATATCACCGAAAAAACTGGTAAGCTAATTGCTGTTAAGGCTGCTTCGGACAGTAACGACCTGATGATTATCAACAAAAGCGGCATAACCATTAGGCTTGCAGTTTCCGATGTTAGACTTGCTGGTAGAGCAACACAAGGCGTTAAGCTAATAAACCTTAGGAATGGCGACACCATTGCAGCAGTAACAAAGGTAGATGCAGCTCCAGAAGTGGATCAAGACCAAGCTGTTAATGAAGTACAAGATGAGAGTGAAAACTAACCATTACTTTACATAGTATTGTACTAGAACAATAAATTGATTATTAATCATAAACCAAAACATGATGAAACGAATAATTTTATTTTTATCTGTAGTTGTTATGGCGAGCAGCGTGTTTGCCCAAACATCAAAGCAGGTTAACTTCAGCTCATTAGAGAGAAAAATCGAAAAAAGTAATAGTAACCTTGAGCACGAGAAACGCAGCACAAGGTACAAAACATGGCTTTCGCATGGCGAACTTATGTTTGATATATACGATGCAATGACATTAAGTGCCACAACAGGTATGTCGATTAGTGAATTTAACATAATTGTTGGAACGCCCAAGGAGGAAACTGAAAAGGAAATTGATGGCCAAATGGTTACTGAGTACAAAATGGATAGGGTTAATTTCTACTTCATTAATGGAGTGCTCGAGTACTGGACTTTCACCGACGAGCTAGTAGAAAATCCACTTAGGGTAGCCTACGACAGCTTCCTAAAAGCAAAAGAGCTCGACGATAAGGGAAGGGCAGACAAAAGCCTTTCTGAAAATCTTAACAAGCTTAAGTACATGTATGTAACCGAAGGAACAAGCAACTATACCAAGAAAAATTACCTGAAATCTGCGGAGTACTTTGAGATTGCAGTGGAAATAGGTGAGCATCCTCTTGTTAACTATGTTGATACTGTTGTTATATACTATGCTGGACTATCGGCCCAGGTTGGTGGCGATAATGAAAAGGCTATTAGACTATACAAGAAAGCCTTAGAATATAATTATGGTACCGATGGCAACATATATTACAATATATTTGAAGCTTACTCTCAACTTGGTAAAGCCAAGGAGGGAGTTGAGTACCTTAAGGAAGGGTTTGTAAAATATCCTAAGAACCAAGCAGTTTTGTATGGTCTAATTAACTACTACATTGCACAGGGTGATGACCCACAGCTAGTGCTCGAGTATATCCATCAGGCAATGGAGACCGACCCCAATGAGCCATCGCTTCATTTTGCTGAGGGGACACTTCACGATAAACTAGATAATACCGATAAGGCTATGGCTGCTTACATTAAGGCAATTGAGCTTAATCCAGAGTTTTTTGATGCACAGTACAACCTTGCAGCCCTTTACTTCAACCAGGGGGTAAAACTGCTGGAGGAAGCCAATAAGGTTCCAGCCAGAGAAGTTGACAGATATGACGAGGTTATGGCTAAGGCAAATGCTGAGTTTAAGAAAAGTATTAAACCCATGGAAAAGGCTTACAAGCTAAATCCAAGCAGCCCTGAGGTTGTTGAGACCCTTAGAAACCTTTATTTCCGGTTCCGTAATGAGGATGAAAGTTTCCAGAAGAAATACGAAGAGATGAATGAAATTCATCAGAGTATGAAAGAGCAGTAGAGGTTAACTTTATCATAATGGGGCTAGCATTAATTTGCTGGCCTTTTTTTTTATAGCGTAAACCCAAGTAATAGAATAGGGTAATAGCGAAATCATCTATTTAACATAATATGGATTATGTAACAATAAAGGAATTGCAATAAATAATTAAAATCATTGAAAATGATTTCTCACAATAGCTTTTATAATTATTGAAAATACTTATTTTTGGCAAGCAATCTGTTTGAAAAAATCCATTGCGTGTATACTCTGTTTTAATAATTAATGTATTATTGTAATATAAATATCATATCTATCTATGAACAAGAAGAAACTGGTAATCAGCTACAAAAACCTTTCTCCAGAGATTTTGGCATTAGTTAAGAAGAAGTATCCATACGGATATCAGGATCACGTTATTAAGGTGACAAAACCAAACAACGAGTTTTTTTATGCCATCACGCTCGATACTGAAGATGCAAGCTATTTGATTAAGGTAAATGTAAAGATTGATACCAAGCCAAAGGACGATGACGATGAGAAAGGATTCTTTAGCGATTCCGATAGCATTGGAACGGATAATGATTCATTCCCTGATGATGTTGAGGATGAGCAGGATGACGATTACTCCGATGATGACTAATCGATAAATTCGAGCTTAGGTTTCCCTTTTCTAAACCCTACAACCCGGCACTTTAGTCGGGTTTTGCTTTTTGCCTCACTCGCAATACGTTCGGTAAGCTTTATACCACAGCGTTTGCCCGAGATATCAATTAGAGTGAGAACATCACTTCCTACATCATATCCTTTATCTGAATAGGTGTTGGTTTTTGCTATTTCGAATTCGTAAGTCTCACCAGTCTTGTAAAAGGGATTCTCAGGCTCAACTCTAAGTTCACCAAGCCCAGTGTAGCCATAAACCTCACATTTGATGGTGTCGCCAACTTCGAAGCCGTAACTACTAAAATGCTTAACTTTTAGGGATGCTTTGTAGCCACTTTGGCTCTTCAATATGTATAGTTCATCACTTTCAGGCATTTTATCCACCTTAATTATATTAAACACCATTTCCTGTCCCATAAGATCGCTTAATGCATCAGGTATTTGATCGCCTTTGCAATATAGTTCAGGAATCCCCTTCCGTACACGTGCAACTACTAGTCGAATTTTCGCCTTCTTGTAAGGATCGTTGCAGGCACATAGGACAGATATTGTATTCCGAAATACATCCTTAACAAGCAAAATGCTTCCCACCTGCCCCCCCTCTACAGCCTGTTCTCCAATGCAATCGAATTCGTATTCTTTTCCCTCTGTATAAACAGGATGCAAGGGCTCTAGGTAAACCTTTCCGGTACAGCTAACCTTGTCAACCTTACAATTGACGGTAGTTCCAGGTTCAATACCGTAGAATGTATATGGCTTCTCGGGTATAAGAAGTCGTCTACCCGATTGATGTCTTAGAAGGAAAAACTCTCCCTCCTCGGGAATTAAAGTTTTTTTGAGTACCTGAAACGGATACACTTCACCTTCTATTAACTTCATATTCTATTACTTAATCCGTATTATCTCAACAGTTTATTGCAGATACGCTTTACTAACGCGGGACCTTCATAAATAAAGCCTGTGTATAGCTGAACCAAGCTGGCTCCAGCCTCTAACTTATCGAGAGCATCTTTCTCCGACATAATCCCTCCCACCCCAATAATGGGCATTTTTCCTTGTGTCTTACCATGGATATACCTTATAACCTCGGTGGATCTGTCTCGTATTGGAGCACCACTTAAACCTCCATTACCAATCTGGCTAACAGTTGTTTCGCTTGTTTTAAGCCCTTCCCTGCTGGTTGTAGTATTAGTTGCAACAAAACCATCCAGCTGCAGCTCTACAGCTATGTCGATATTACTGTCCAGCTGTTCTTTACTTAGGTCGGGCGATACTTTTAAAAGTACTGGCTTGTGCTGTGGCTGTTGTTTTCGGTGATCTGTTATTGCTATTAAAATGGCCCTTAAATTATCGGTGTCCTGCAAAGCCTTAAGATCCTTAATATTAGGACAACTAACGTTAACCACAAAATAATCAACAAAGGGATATAACTCGGTAAAGCACTTAAGGTAATCGCCTACAGCCTCCTGATTGGGCGTTAGCGTATTTTTACCAATATTCCCCCCAACAACTACGTTACGGTTAGCTCTTCGGGCCAGCCTATTTCGCGCCTCAATAACCCCCTTGTTATTAAAGCCCATACGATTTATTAGGGCTTTGTCCTTTTTAAGGCGGAAAGAGCGTGGTTTGGGGTTACCCGGCTGGGGTTTTGGTGTTACGGTACCAATCTCAATAAATGAGAAGCCAAATGCATCAAAATGATCAAACAGTTCGGCATTCTTATCGAACCCTGCGGCTAAACCTATGGGGTTTTTAAAATCTATCCCAAATACTTTTCGAGTGAGATTCGGATTCGACTTTGTGAATATCTTTTTAACTATGAATTTGACTCCAGGTAAAGCAAAAAATACCTTAATAAGGTTCACTACCAAGGAGTGAACTGCTTCAGGAGAAATAAGAAAGAGGATAGGACGAACAATATACTTGTACATAAAATTTTTTCGCAAAACTAATGCATTGCGAACTACTAACAAAACATTTAACCAATAATGCTACTTTGGGTGGTACTCTGTAAACGTCTTGTCGCAGTAAAATACGATCACCCGTTCAACATTCCTCTCGGATATCGCATTCTCAGAGGGTTTATCTTCAGGAGTGCTTTGCGAGATGGCAACTTGTTCGGCTGGAATGTCTTTAGGTGCATTAAGTTTGGGTGGTTCTGATGAGTCGAAAAGTGAGGTTTGTACCACTTTCCGGTACATATCACCGGTTCCCATTATTAGCCAGTCAGGATTGAGCTTAGGGAATTTGGCCAATATACTTTGCACCATATCAAATGAGGGTTTGTTTCTCCCTGATAGAATATGAGATATAGAACTGCGCTGAACCCCAACGATTTCAGCAAAACGAGTGGGTGCAATACCCTCTTTTGTCAGCAATTTTTGCAATCGATCCTTCATACGCCAAAGGTTTTTACAAATGTAAATATTAATGTTAACATACGCAAACACTGTAAGTTTACAGGTGGCAACTTCTCGTGTTTACGGATGTAGCGCCTGTTGTGTTGTTGTGTTTTGTTTTATCGGTAATTAGTTAGTGGCTAATTGGTAGTGAGTTCTTATTGGGTAATGCTACTTAAAGACGTGAAGGACTTTGTTAGGCATATTGAACCTATGGGTTGAGTCCTTTCACTTCAGGTGTCGTTAATAAGCAGGTTGCTGTCCATATTTTCAACTTGCAGACAATTAATTATTCGGGTTATAAGCTGCCATATTAGTTGAGATATCATAAATCAAACGAATATTATACCCTTGCATTACTTTCCGTCCAATTTAGCCCTATTTAACGCCTACTAGTTAAGGTTAAACATCCCGGTATTGCATCGTTTATCTAAAATCGGATGTTTTTTTAAGATTAACCTATGTTTTAACCCTTGTTTACAACTACTTACAGGTTAGTTCAGCATATTTAAGGATGCTTCAACAAAAACCCTTTCGATTACTGTACTGTAATTAGAAGCCCTGTAATTACAAGGTCTAGGGCGATGAATTATCCATATTGCCACACAAATAAAAAACACATTTAAATTTACCAGTTAGGTAATCCCCCTATATTACTGGATATATGAATTATAAACATAACCAAAACGCTTAAAGGTTAAAAATAGTACGTAAATGCTCGAGTATAGTTAAATAATATGTGTATTTAAATATCGTATAGCACTGATATACAGTTATTAAAACGTATTAAATTATAGTATTTGATGTGTCATACAATAGTATGTCTCTAATCGCTGGTTTCAGTCGTGTTGTGTTCACATTTGTACCTTTAGCCTGTGGGTAATTTCACATAATGGCGTTTACTAGTGTGTACTCTGTGTAATGGTGTCTGAATACAAGTTTACGGATGTAACTTAATGCGGATGGTGTAAATCAAAACTAGCCCAAAGGCACCTTTAGGCTAGTTAACATAATTAATACGGTATCTGAAAGGAAATTGTAGTTGTAAAAGTCAGCAGATCTGTAAGCCGGGTTCTGTATAACTAGCAAAGCTAGCCAATCTACCATTTATCTAGGCAGTGTGTCGCCACACTGCTCATGCGACCTACCCCTCGCAACTCTCCAAAGAGATCAGAGCGAGCAGCCCTGTAGCTAGGTTGCCCTAGCAATTACGATGTACATGGTCTTGCACCCCATTAGGCGTACGGCTTCCTTTGTCGCCAAAGGAACCGGTAGGCTCTTACCCCACCTTTTCACCCTTATCGCGTTAGCAACTAACGAGACGGTTATTTTCTGTTACGCTACTATACCCTCACGGGTATCTTCCCGTTAGGAAGAATGGCGCTCTGCGGTGCCCGGACTTTCCTCATCACCAAGGTGACGCGGTAGAACGATCTGCTGACTATTTAAAGGACGATTAATCGAAAATATGTTTAGGCTTACTACTTAATAGCCTTAAAGAAAACAATGGTAGCACCGTATCCATACTCCTTGAATGAAGCATCCTGATAGCGGAGCTTTGGATAGTTTTTATCTAACTCCTTACGCAATTCAAGCTTAAGTTTACCATTACCCACACCATGTATAAAAACCATTTTTGTTGCCTTCGATTTGAGGCCACCCTCAAGTGCAACCTTAAACCTTGCTAGCTGCATTTCAATAATTTGCCCGGCTGTAAAATCATTCGGATTGTCAACCAGCTCCTGGATATGAAGGTCAATCTCCTCCACATCATGCTCTACTCTTTTACTCGTAGATTCTTGATGTTTTAAATCTTTTTGTTTAATAACATTGTCTATATTACTATCAGTCAATGTTTTTAGTAATTCTTCCTTTTGCGAATCGGCTATCGAGTATATGATTGCTCTCTCCTCAAAAAAATCATTGTCGGCAAAGCTACCTGCCCGGAAAAACTTGGTTGGATTAATGCGTAAATCGTAGTACTCTGGTTGTTGTGGAGAAAAATCAATGTTTTTAAAGAATATACACTGAATGTTTAGGGTGATATCAGCATTTAGACTCTCCCTGTCAAACTCCTTCACCAACTCCTTTGAGTCGGGATAAAGGAATCCGGCCCTTAGCGGTTTTACTACACTTCCCTCCCAACGCGAAATGCTGTAGAAGGCTCTGTATGGGCTATCGTTGATAATGTAAAGTTCCTGAGGCGAATCAACTACTTTTGCCTGATCAGCAGGTACAAATGCGAGGTGTAATCCCAGCATATCGCCCACAGCATCCTTATCATCATCTAAAAAATCAATCGAGGCCAAATCCTCATAGTCCAAATTTGGTTGGATTTCAGACTCCTTAATTGTTCCGCCTTGACTATGATTTGTCGTCAGACCTGTATCACTGCTGCTAGAATCTCCGGAATATCTCGATTCCGTAGACTGGTTAACAACTATAATATCATTTATTAACGCAGGAACTTCAAAGCCATTCGCATCGAGCACGTACACTGTGTTCTTCACAATACGAGTAACCTTTCCACCTCCCACATCGTTAAGGAATCTCACCTTATCGCCAACTTTACACTTCATCTTAAATCAATTAAATTGTATTACTTTTGCCCGCAAAGTTAATCATTTTAAAGTAGAATTAGTTTGGACGCTTCATATAAGCATATAGCAATATCGGAATACGAATATGGGCTAGATGAAAATAGGATTGCTAAGTTCCCTCTTAGTCAACGCGATTCATCTAAACTATTAGTATATAAAGGTAAAGAGATATACAATTCAACCTTTACTTCAATTTTAGATGAAATTTCAGCTGATGACCTGATGGTTTTTAATAACACCAAGGTTGTTCAGGCAAGGCTTAGGTTTACAAAGGAAACGGGCGCAAGTATCGAAATATTTTTGTTGAATCCTGTAAACCCAAACGACTACCAGCTGTCGTTTATGCAAACTCACACATGCCGATGGAACTGTATTGTGGGTAATATCAAGCGCTGGAAGGGTGAAGTGCTTAGGTTAGTAATTCATGATCTGGGTATTAGCCTAAGCGCCCGAATGGTTGAAAGAACAGATGATGGCGCTTTGGTTGAGTTCTGCTGGGATGAACAAGAAGTAACCTTTGCTCAGGTAGTTGAGCACGCCGGAGAGGTTCCTATTCCACCATACTTAAACCGCAGCCCCGAGGCCGACGATAAGATGCGATACCAAACGGTTTACGCCAAACCCGAAGGCTCAGTGGCCGCTCCTACCGCAGGACTCCATTTTACTGATAGCGTACTGTCAATGCTTAAGCAAAAAGGGGTGCAACTTGCTGAAACCACGCTCCACGTTGGTGCAGGTACTTTTAAGCCTGTGAAAAGCCCAACCATTGAGGAGCATGAAATGCATACCGAGCGTATCTACATTACTATTGATATAGTAGATAGCATTTTGCAAAGGAAGGGCGATGTAATTGCGGTTGGTACAACATCTTTACGCACAATTGAGAGCATGTACTGGCTTGGTGTAAAGGTATTAGAGAATAAACTCGAGGATAATGTCTACAAGGTTGACCAATGGGATCCATACACCCTAAGTCAAAGGTATACCCTAAACGAAGCGCTAAAGGCTCTTAAAGAACGTATTCTCGAGCAAAAACAGGGATATCTAAGTGCAAGTACCCAGATGCTAATTGTACCTGGGTACCAGTTTAAGGTGGCAAAACGACTGGTGACCAACTTTCATCAACCGCGTAGCACCCTGCTGCTTCTTGTAGCTGCCTTTATTGGCGACGATTGGAAAAGGGTATATCAGTATGCCCTGGAGAACGGCTTCAGATTCCTTAGCTATGGAGATAGTTCCATACTTACCCGAAAAGATTAGTAGAATAATAATTTGGCAATCCATCATTCAAAACAAATATGATGAATAAACAAAGTACAGGTAGTTTCCTACCCACGTCAAAAAAAGAGATGGATGCCTTGGGGTGGTCTCAGGCAGATGTAATTCTGTTTACAGGCGATGCCTACATCGATCACCCCTCCTTTGGGGCAGCTGTGGTTGGGCGGGTTTTGGAAAATGCTGGCTACAAAGTGGCCATTGTGCCACAGCCCAACTGGCGCGATGATTTACGTGATTTTCGTAAGCTCGGCGAGCCTCGGCTTTTCTTTGCCGCAACATCGGGCAATATGGACTCGATGGTGAACCATTACACGGCGAATAAACGACTGAGAAGCGATGATGCCTTTACTGCAGGTGGGCAATCGGGATTTCGACCCGACTACGCTGTTAAAGTTTACTCACAGATTATAAAGAAGTTATTCCCTGATATCCCATTGGTTATTGGTGGTGTTGAGGCTTCGTTGCGCCGCCTAACGTACTACGATTACTGGGCCGACAAGCTTCTGCCCAGCATCCTGTTCGAAAGCAAAGCAGATATGCTGATTTATGGAATGGGCGAAAGACCCATTGTGGAGCTTGCCCGTAGGGTTGAAAATGGCGAAAAGATTAGCAGCATCACCAATTTACCACAAACTGCATTTATTTCTAACGAAACCTATAGTGCTAATAGTGAAACCATTATACTACACAGCTACAACGATTGCTTAAAGAATCCCTCCAAGCTTGCAGAAAACTTTAAAATTATTGAGGAGGAGTCGAATAAAATGGCTCCGTGCAAGTTGATTGAACCGATTGACGGCAGTAGCATAGTAGTAAATTCGCCCTACCCCATAGCCACCTCAAAAGAGATGGATGCATGGTGGAACTTACCCTATGTAAGAGCACCACACCACAGGTACAAAGGAAAAAAGATACCCGCCTGGGAGATGATAAAATTCTCGGTAAATATTCACCGTGGTTGTTTTGGTGGTTGTAGCTTTTGCACCATATCGGCGCATCAGGGAAAGTTCGTATCAAGTCGTTCGGAGGAGTCAATTCTAAAGGAGGTTGATAGAATTACGCAAGATCCAGAGTTCAAAGGTTACCTCAGTGACCTAGGTGGGCCATCGGCCAATATGTACCGAATGCAGGGCAAAAACCTTAGTATATGCGCAAGGTGTAAGAAGCCCTCGTGCATTTACCCGTCGATTTGTAACAATCTGGATACGAACCATGAACCACTCCTTAAGCTGTACCAAAAGGTAAGGAGTAATCCTAAGGTAAAAAAAGCATTTATTGGTAGTGGTATTAGGTACGACCTTTTTGCCGACTGGAGCAACGCGGTGAATAGACAGTATTTTGATGATGTGGTGCAATACCACGTGTCGGGCAGGCTAAAGGTTGCACCCGAGCACACCGAGGACAACGTACTAAAGTACATGCGTAAACCACCCTTTAAACTCTTTGAGGAGCTTAAAGTAAAATTCGACAACATAAATCGCAAGAATTCACTAAATCAGCAACTTATCCCTTACTTCATTTCGAGTCATCCTGGGTGTACGCTAGAGCATATGAATAGCTTGGCCAAAAGAATGGAGAAGATGCGTATTCATCCAGAGCAGGTGCAAGACTTCACCCCAACCCCAATGACATTAGCGTCAACAATCTTTTATACTGGAGTTGATCCCTACTCAGGTAAACCTGTGTTTGTTGAACGAAGTAAGGAAGGTAAACTTAAGCAACGAGAAAACTTTTTTTGGTACAAAAAGCCCCCTGCAAAAAGATTTGAATCAGGGAAAAAAGGTAACCTACCATACAGGAAGCGTAAAGCATAAAAACAAAGGGGATGACATCACAATCATCCCCTTATTCATTGTGGGGTGAATAGTCTACAGCTTCTTACGCGGTAACTTTTCGGGATGGTTAGCCGTTTGGTAAACCAGCGTGGCCACAACCACAGCTGCCTGCTTTAAGTCGGCTAATTGAATTCTATCGAAGGTGTCCATATTGGTATGGTAACCCCTACCGTAATCTATTCTGTCTTGAATAAGAGCAAAGCCAGGTATGCCCAATCTATTAAATGCCATATGATCGGAACTACCGGGGTTACGTGTTGATATGGCTTTTGCTCCCAAATCGTGAACAGGCTTGAGAAACTCCTCAAAAATTGGTTTTAAGGCAAGGTTATCCTGTAGGAAAATTCCTCGTACCCAGCCCGTTCCATAGTCAAAATTATAGTATGCAGATAGCTTATCGTACTCAGGCCCTTTGGTTTCTGTTTCGGAGTCATAAATATTGGCCTTTACCCAGTTGCGCGAGCCATGCAACCCCTGCTCCTCCGCACCCCAAAGGGCAATACGAACGGTTCTGTCGAGTTTAACCCCTGATTGCTTGAGTATTCGCATCACCTCCATCATTACAATTACACCAGACCCGTTGTCATTTGCTCCAGTTCCGGCATGCCATGAATCGATATGGGCGCCAATCATAACAACCTCATCCTTTAACTTCCTGTTTGTTCCTTTAATCTCACCAATCACATTATAGCCCATTTTGTCGTCGGTTACCAGCCTGTTTTGGATATCGAGTTCCAACTCAACAGGTGTTTCCCGGTCAATAAGCCTTACCATTCTGCCATAATGCTCGTGGGTCATATCAATTACGGGAAGCCCCAATTCGGTTAGATTCCTTCCGTTACGGGCACCCCCACTGCGAACAACCCCGTACGAGCCAGAATTACTGATTAGTGCAATGGCACCTTCCGATTGGCAAAACTCAACCAAATCGTTAGCACTAAGCCCTCGTTGCCGGGAGGCCCTTTGCCTATCGCGAATAAATGGATCCATATCGGGTCTAATTTGCGATATCTCATTCTGTTTTGCCAAATCTTCATCAGTAAATCTTGAGGCCAATGGCTCGAACGAAACCTCAAGATCTTTTTCGTAGGGCGTAATAACCACCTTGCCGTGTAATTTTCCCTTGTACTGCTCCAATTCTTGGGCAGAACTGGCATTAACCATAACCACCTCGGCTTTAACAAGCCCGTTTGTACTGCCAGTCCAAGCCTGTGGAACTGCAACAAGAGGTTGGTAGTACGGTTTGGTTTGTGCTATGTAAAATTTCTCCATCTTCCAACCATTTCCAAACTCGCCCCAGGTCTCAACCCTTGCATTCTCAACGCCCATAAATTGCAAACGATTTTTTGCCCATACCACCGAGTTCAGAAAACCTTGAGTTCCACTTAGGCGAGGGCCTATCCCATCGGTAAGTTCAATGGCCATTTCACGAAGCTCCGATTTTGAAAATGCCTGATCTCTGATTAGCTGAAAATCGGCATACTGGTCAACTTGAGAAATTGATTGTAAAGGAGCGAAAACTACCAGGAAGGAAGCTAATAACAATAATCTTAACCTACTATAAATCATATTATAAAGAGTTTAGTGTTTGAAACCATATGTTCAGCATCTATACCCTTTGAGACACTATTCTGCAGCAACAGTTTAATGCACAGTAATTCTTCATCAATTATATTTTGCGATAATGGAAATATTGCTGTATTTTCACAATGCTAAAGCACGTATTTAGGGAACCATCTAATAAAAACCGTGGTTATGAAAATTCGAATGAAGATTCGCAGCAAGCTAATGCTTTCCGTTTTACTTGTCACTTCAATTACATTTGCACTATCCGTTGGTTATCTTATTTTTAAACTTCAGGACATTTCTCTAAGAGAATCGTTTGAAAAGGCAGATTTAAGTGCTAAGGAAAGTGCAAATCTGGTTCGCACCCACCTTAACCACGATATGGACATCTCTAGGGCTATGGCTCACTCAATGCATAATTTTAGGGAATTTCCAAAAGATGATCTCATAGCCTACTTCAAAGAGATGATTTATGGAATTGCCTATAAAAACCCTGATATTTTATCGGTTTGGGGTAGTTGGGAGTTGAATGCCTTAGACAGCAATTACGCTAAGCCATATGGACGCCATCGATTTACGTACTATCGAGAGAATGGTGTACTGAAGTACCAGGAGGCAATTCTAAACCTCGAAGGCGACGATATAGGTAGTGGTTACCACAACATCAAGCTATCGAAGCAAGAAACTATGATTGACCCCTACTGGTTTAGCTACACCGACGATAGCGAACAACTCCTTGAAGCAAGCACAGCTGTTCCACTTATGGAAGACGGAGAATTCCGAGGCCTTTTTGGTATGGATATCGTATTGAATAGCTACCAGAATATTACTACCTCAATTCACCCCTTTGAGGGGAGTTATTCCATTATGCTTTCCAATAATGGCACCATTGTAGGCCACCCCAACGAGGATCTACTGGGCGAGTCATTTGCTAAACATTTTAGTGAGATCAATACACATAACAACGTGCTAAGCAATGTTTTGAAAGGAAATAACTTTTCGTTTAGCATGGTTGACTCTCTGAGTGGCGAGGAGTACTACGCAACCTTTGCAGCTATTCCCATTGGGCAGTCAAGCACTCCCTGGTCGTTTGGAATTGTAGTTCCTGTTAGCACCTTGCTAAAGGAGGCTTCTAGCATAACACAAAATTCGCTATGGCTAAGCTTTATTGGAATCATTGTTCTAGGCTTAATTGTTTGGTTATTAGCATACAACATTACACGGCCACTTGTAAATGCCAAAGATGTGCTAGGTGAGTTAGCAATGGGAAAGATTGACGAACAGAAGAAGATTAGTTTAAAAACTGGTGATGAGATTGAAGATATAAGCATTTCGATAAATACATTGATTGATGGATTGTCGAAAACCGCTCACTTTGCTCGTGAAATTGGCAAGGGAAACCTAAACGAAACCTATACGAAGCTTAGCGATGGCGACGTACTTGGCGACTCGCTGCTGGGTATGAGAAAAAGCCTTATCCAGGCCAAAGAGCAGGAAGATATACGAAAGGTTGAGGACGAAAAAATTAACTGGGCAACAAAGGGGATGGCTCATTTTGCTGAGATCCTCAGACAAAACAACGATAATATGGAGGAGTTCTCGTTCCAGATCATTAGCAGCCTCGTGAAATATGTAGGGGCTAATCTGGGGGGGCTATTCCTTTACAACGAAGACAACGCTAAAGACCCACATTTCAATCTAGTTGCATCATACGCCTACGAACGAAGAAAGTTTGATGAGCAACGCATTGAAATTGGAGAGGGATTGATTGGACGGTGTGCACAAGAAAAAGAAACCATATTCATGACCGAGCTACCCAGCGATTACATAAAAATTGCCTCGGGACTCGGCTACGATAATCCAACCTGCCTACTAATTGTGCCTCTGAAAATTAACGAAATGGTTTATGGAGTAATTGAGCTTGCCAGCTTGGAGGTTTTCGATAGGCACATTATAAGCTTTGTTGAAAAGGTTGGCGAAAGCATTGCGGCTACCATAACAACCGTTAAAATCAACCTTAAAACGATCAAGCTGCTTGAAGAGTCCCGAATAAAATCGGAGGAGTTGGCCTCGCAGGAGGAAGAGATGCGACAGAATATGGAGGAATTGCAAGCAACCCAGGAAGAATCGGCCAGAAAGAGCGCTGAGACCGATAGCCTAATCAATGCGCTAAATGTATCGAGCTTTGTAATAGAGTACGACACAAAAGGCGTGGTTATTAGCGTAAACGATGAGTACTTAAGGCTAACAAACCAAACATCGGATCAGCTTGTTGGTACACATCATTCCGATAATCTGCTGCTGGATGAAGACCAGCTGAAGAAATACAACCAATTTTGGACAGATTTAAATAACGGAATAATAAAGAAGGAAACGAGCCAGCTACAGCTTGGCGATAAGATTTACACCTTTATTGAAACCTACTCTCCTATTTATGACGAAAACCGTAAGGTGGTGAAAATCTTGAAAATTGCCCACAACATTACTGATTTTATCGCTGAAGATAAAATAAAGTAATAAACTGCTAAATAATACTTTATGACATAAAGAAAAGGGGCAAAGCCCCTTTTCTTTGTTTAGAAAAAACTAATTACTACCTAAAGCTTATACCAATACCACCAGAGTACAAAGCATATTCACCAATGGTGTAATCGGCATGTATTGAAATAACCCCTAACCGTATGCGAGCGCCTACATTGGCACTAAATGAGTTTTTTGGGAAATCGAGCAATAGTGGATCTGTGTATACATCCGATGCACTAAATGGAGCTACGCCTATAGCATAGTTCCCCTCTAGACCTAAGCTTGTAACCGCATGGCTATAGCCTAAGCCAGCATAAACAGAGATAAATGGGATGGTTTTACCAACAAGGATACGACCCGTAAAACCCGATGCCCTAAGGAACATCTTCTGATCAGCAAAATCGGCCTGAGTATAGCCAGTGGGCATTTCCTGAGGAACGTAACTAATATCGTACTCGTAATTGAAGTTTGTATAGCCCACCATTAACGAAAGATCAATGGGTACATGCTTGAGGCCAGGTATAAAATCTTTAAATTGATTTTTAGCACCTATCCCCCAAAGGTTAACCCTACCGTACTTACCCAAATCTACTGGAGGTAGGAACCTAACCGTCACCTCTGTACTAAATGGTAGCCCTACACCTGCCTGTACAAAGGGTATTGGCATGAGAGGGAGTCCTGCGCCTTGAGGTAAATCAAACTCAATATCTTCACCCTCAACCTCAAACATTACAGTTGGGCCTGCAGTAGCTTCACCTGCAATGGTAGGTGCTAGGTTATTCTGTGGATTTTTTAGCTGCAGAGTTTGCAGACCAAGTGCCGAAACGTCAAAAGTTCTAGCACTAACTGGTGCAACAGCAGCACTGGTTGTTAAAGTAAGATTAAAACCTAGCACTTTGTGGGGACGAGCTGCCTGGTACCACCCTCCGTTGAGTGCAGTTCCAAACATATTGCCAAAAGGTTCGAGGTAAGCGGTTCCCAGCTTCTCGGCATCATCCAATCCTCCCTTCAGGATTTGTGCAATCTGATCTTGAGCAATAGATACTTGCAGTAAACCGAGGGTTAAGGCTAGGGTAACCACAAGCTTTTTAAATGGTCTTGTTTTCATATCTGTTCAGGTTTGGTTAGACTTGCAATTGTTAACAATAGTTAAAAACAAAAACTATGCAACTTTAGTTTAGTAATATACTTTAATTTATGGATTAAATAAGGCTTTACTGCAAATTAGTTTTACAATATGACGAAATTAAGCCGCAAACATTCATAAATTTGCACAAACAAAACATCATGAGTAACATACCATTAGCAGAACGCTTAAGACCCAAAACGTTAGACGAATATATAGGACAGTCGCATTTGGTTGGTAAGGGAAATATTATCCGACGGATGATAGAATCGGGCAATATCTCATCATTTATTCTATGGGGGCCTCCAGGTGTTGGTAAAACTACGCTTGCCAAAATTCTAGCCAACGAGCTTAACAGGCCTTTCCATACCCTGAGCGCGGTAAACTCTGGTGTAAAAGATGTGAGAGAAGTGATAGAAAAAGCCCGCTCTCAGCGATTTTTTAATCACCCCTCGCCTATCCTGTTTATAGATGAAATCCACAGGTTTAGCAAATCGCAACAGGACTCGCTACTTGGAGCTGTTGAGGAGGGTGTTGTTACACTAATTGGTGCCACAACCGAGAATCCCTCCTTTGAGGTTATTGCCCCTCTACTCTCACGATGCCAAGTTTACGTCCTTAAATCGTTGGAAAAAACCGACTTGGAGCTACTGCTCAACCGGGCACTTACGTTGGACTTTGAGTACAAGCAGCTTGAAGTAAAGGTTGAAGAAACCGAAGCGCTTTTTCGGTATTCAGGTGGCGATGCTCGTAAGCTGCTTAATATCCTAGAGATAGTAATTGGCTCACAGGAAACCGATGAGAAGCAGATAAACAATACAATTGTCACCGAAAAGCTGCAGGAGAATATTGCACGGTACGATAAAAGCGGAGAGCAGCACTACGATATAATATCAGCCTTCATTAAGTCAATTAGAGGGAGTGATCCCAATGCTGCTGTATACTGGCTTGCCAGAATGATTGAGGGCGGTGAGGATCCAAAATTCATTGCCCGGCGGTTGTTGATACTGGCGTCGGAAGACATTGGTTTGGCAAACCCAAATGCTCTGCTCCTGGCCACCAGCTGTTTCCAAGCCGTATCGATGGTGGGGTGGCCCGAGTCGAGAATTATCCTTTCCGAAACGGCTATATACCTGGCCACAAGCCCTAAGAGCAACTCGGCCTACATGGCAATAAACGATGCCCAAACCATAGTGAAAGAAACTGGCGACCTTTCAGTGCCTCTTCACATAAGGAATGCGCCTACCAAGCTCATGAAAGAGTTAGGTTACGGCAACAATTACAAGTACGCCCATAGCTACGATGGAAACTTTATTGACCAGGAATTTCTGCCCGATGAGATCTCAGGTAGAACAATTTACACCCCTCAGGATAATGCTAAAGAGAAAGAAATAGCCTTAAGGCTAAAGCACCAATGGGGCGATAAGTATAAATAGTTTGCACAAGTATCATATTCTAAAATTCTTAATGTGAGCTCATTATCACGCCAAGAAGTATATAACACAACTTCAGATACCTTCTTTCTAATGGCGGGTCCCTGTGTGGTTGAGAGCGAAGATACGACTCGTCGAATTGCAGGAGAGCTAAAGGAAGTATGTTGTAAACACTCTATTCCACTGATCTTTAAAGCCTCGTACCGTAAAGCTAATCGAACAAGGTTCGATTCTTTTGCTGGAATTGGGGATGAGCTTGCTCTCGAAATTCTTGCCAGAATTGGACAGGATTACAACGTGCCCATAATGACAGACATACACACTCCACACGAAGCAGAAAGGGCTAAACAATATGTTGATATTTTACAGATACCAGCTTTCTTATGCCGACAGACAGACCTGCTTCTGGCTGCCGGCGATACAGGATTACCCGTTAATATTAAGAAGGGGCAGTTTGTATCGCCAGAAACAATGCGACACGTAATTCAAAAGGTTATAGAAACAGGGAATACAAATGTTATAATAACCGAAAGGGGAACCACTTTTGGCTATAACGATTTGGTAGTTGATTTTAGAGGAATTCCAACTATGAGATCGTTTGGTTACCCAGTGGTTGTAGATCTTACCCACTCACTCCAAAAGCCCAATCAATCGAGTGGCGTAACGGGAGGAGATCCCCAGCTTATTGAGACAATGGGAAAAGCAGCCATTGCTGTTGGTACCGATGGTATTTTCATTGAGACTCACCCCAATCCGAGCGAAGCGCTTTCTGATGGCAAAAGTATGCTTCAATTAAACGTAATGGAACCCTTACTAACCAAATTGTTAAGGATAAGGCAAGCTGTTAGTGAACATTGAGTTTGCTATTCTGTAGCTGAATATCAATTTTTTCGAGAAGGAGCTGAGTGTTTATGGGCTTCGATATGTAATCGTTACAACCAGCTTCTATGCACTTAATATTATCGTTTGGCATCGCGTAAGCTGTTTGAGCAATAATTTTAATGGAGGGGTTTTGCCTTTTAATAATTGATGTTGCTTCGTAGCCATCCATCACGGGCATTTGGATATCCATTAAAATCATATCAACATTGGAATTATTATGGCAATACGATACAACCTCTTCGCCGTTGCGTGCCCAAATAATATAGGCTTTAGTTTTCTCCAGCATAGCCCTAAGGAACTTGTAGTTCGTTTCGGCATCCTCGGCAATCATAATGGTTTTGCCTTCCCAATTGTAGTTTTTATCGGCTGGAGTAAACACCTTCACAGCATTCTCGCGCTCGTAAACAGTAGCGTAAGGCAGAGTAAAATAGAAGGTTGACCCCTTGCCTGTCTCCGACTCTACCCAGATATCGCCCCCAAGCAAGTCAACAATATGTTTGCTTATAAAAAGTCCAATGCCTGTGCCGCCATACTTTCGAGTTGACCCCTCCTCAATCTGCCTGAAACGCTCAAAGATGATGTCAACCTTCTCCTTGGGAATACCAATCCCTGTGTCGCGAACGAAAAACTCGATATGTTTCTTCTCCTTGTTATTAACGTATCCAAACTCAACGGCTCCTTTGTCGGTAAATTTAATGGCATTACCAATTAAATTGGACAGCACCTGACGTAGTCGTTGCTCATCGGTAAAAAGGAGGTTATTCTCATCGTCGTTAAGGTTTAGCAGGCGCAATGTGAGGTGTTCCTTCTCCTGCTTAAACTTGGCCTCGTTGAAAAAGGTGTATAAATCGAAGAATAAATCATCGATATTAACATCGGACTTGTTAAAGGCAAGCTGACCAGCCTCAATCTTCGATATATCCATTATGTCGTCGATAAGGTTTACCAGCATTGCGCCGTTGTGGCATACAATATCGAGATATCTGTGCTGCATCTCCCCATCAAGCTCATCATCTTTAAGTAGTTGGGCAAAGCCAAGGATACCATTCATGGGTGTTCTGATCTCATGGCTCATATTCGCCAAAAAGTTAGACTTTAGCATATCGGCCTCTTCAGCTATTCTCTTCGCCTCTACTATATCTTTTTTGGCTTTCTCGAGCTCCACTAGGTTCATTGCATTCACCTTAAACAGATGATTGTATTCGGCCTGGCTGCTCTCAAGATCCTTTTTAAGCTGCTGTATTTGATCAACAAGAAAATCCTTTCCCTTATCAAGTTGCTGCAACTCTGCCGTTAGCTGCTTACTCCTTCTAATATTCAAAAACAGTAGCACAACAGCAACAGCTAGTGCTATAATTAATATGGCAATCATCAGAAGATAAATGGTACTACTCGAGGGAGTTGCAAGCAAGAATATTGACATAGACGACAGGCGATTAGGTGCATATGTAGCACTAGGCAAAAACACCTCTCCTTGGTTTTGGTAGGTGATAAAGCATCCTATATGGCTTGTCCTGTACATTTTAGCTCAACAGCAATTCTTTTGTCTTAAAACAGTTAGCTTTTATCAAAGATAAAAAAAATTAAATTATAACAAAGGTTCAACATAAATCTTAACTGTATGATGATAACCATAAGACACAAAAAAAGGGTTGATAGTTTAATCAACCCTTTGGTAACCTATTTGGTCTAGAAGAATATTCCCAAGCTAAATATCCACTGGGGGTTACGCTGGTCTAAGCTAAAGTTCCTGGTCCCTATTGTTAGCTCATCGCCGAGTTTACTCAAATTGCCCTCGTACTTAATATCAAACGTGGCAAACTTAAAAATATCGAGGCCAACACCAACCTGATAGCCAAAAACAGCATTCTTTATGGAGTTGTCAACGGTAGAGTTCTCTCCAACAAAATCGGCCATCTGGTCTCTCAAACCGTCCTTCTCGCTAAGGGTAAAGGTGGCAACGGGTCCCAAAAAAACCTTGGCTGGGCCAAACTTATAACCTGCCATTACTGGAATATCTAGCCTATTAAACTTTTGCTCAACTATTGCATTGTAAGCGCTTTGCGCATTTTCCTGGTCGGTAATAACGAAATTTCCCTTAGCCTGTGTAAATAGCACCTCTGGCTGGATAAAAACACCCATAAGCTGAATACGACTAAAAAGGCCGAAATGAAGCCCGAATT
Organism: Perlabentimonas gracilis; assembly: GCF_011174675.1. Classification (GTDB taxonomy): domain Bacteria; phylum Bacteroidota; class Bacteroidia; order Bacteroidales; family Tenuifilaceae; genus Perlabentimonas; species Perlabentimonas gracilis. The sequence goes on from NZ_JAANIG010000012.1 coordinate 43,127, forward strand.
CAGAATCGCCTTGCTCAAGTAAAAAGGTTTTGGCACCGTCTACCGTGCTAACATCATCCAGCGTGGTTTTGTCAATTTTCATGGTTGATGAGTTAAGACCACCCTTAACCCCAAAGCGAATGAACTGAGCGTTGGCAACACCTACAATCATAAATGCTGCGATAAATAGTAGTGATAATCGTTTCATAATTTGACTATTAAATTAAACAATATGGAAACCTAAGTTATTTACTGTTGAACACTTATGAGACCTACCAAACATCGTGCCCAAAACAGCTCTAGTATTAGAATAATGGGCTAAACATTCGTGCTAATGACTCCTTAAAATTTTGTTTAGCTGACCGTTGAGCCCATTTCTTGGGATTTACCTGCTTGCTTCTACGCAAATCCTTGTGAAACTGTTTCTCTAGTCGCTGTGTTAATTCCTGATCGTATATCATCGTCAGCAGCTCAAAGTTATCCTCAAAGCTCCTAATGTCCATATTGGCCGAGCCAACAGAGGCAAAGTTACCATCAATCATCAGAATTTTGGAGTGGTTAAACCCATTTTGGAATAAGTACACCTTTATGCCCGCATCAAGCAGCTCGGAAACGTACGACATGGAGCTCCAGTACACCACGGTAGAGTCGGACTTGCCAGGGAGGACAATACGCACATCGACTCCGCTTAACGCGGCAGTTTTAAGAGCCGTTAGAATACTTTCGTTAGGGATAAAATAAGGTGTTGAGATGTAAATATGCTTACGAGCCCTTGTTATGGCGGCAAAAAATGCTTGCATTATGGATGCCCAATCGGAATCGGGGCCACTAGCAGTTATCTGAAGCGAGTGCTGGCTAGTAACATTATGCTCTGCAAAGCACTCATCCTTACTAAACTCAAGTTTATTGCTAACAAAATACCAATCGACTAAAAAAATTATTTGGAGCATGCTTACCGCATCTCCCTCTATCCTAAGCACGGTATCGTACCATGTACCTAAAAACTCATCGCCTTTCAGGTACCTGTCGGCAATATTCATCCCTCCCATAAAAGCTACTTCGCCATCAATCACAATAATTTTTCGATGGTTTCTATAGTTTACCTTGCTAGTTAGCAAGGGGAACTTCACCTCCATGAATGGATATACCTCTACACCTGCAGAGGTTAACTCTTTTATAAAGTTTTTAGGAAGATGCCAACTACCCACATCGTCGTATATGAGCCTTACCTTAACCCCAAGCTTAGCCTTAGCAATTAGTTTTTCTTTAATCGTATTGCCTATCTCATCATCGGCAATAATGTAGAACTCAAGGTGTATCGATTTCTCTGCCCTGTCGATGTTGTCGAGTATTGATTTAAACGTTTTGCGACCCGTTTGAAAGATCTCAACATGGTTGTACTGGGTGAGCAATGCTTTGCTGTTGTTTAGCAACAGGGTAATAATGCCAAGGTTATCGGCAACGCTAGGAATATCAAAAAACTTTTCGGTGTGAATGTCAACCAGCTGGGTTTGGCTAAGTAGCTCTATTTGCTGGAGGTCTTTAATCCCTTTTCGGTTAAAGATCTTCTCCTTTCTATGATTCTGCCCGAAAAAGATGTAAAAAATTAGCCCAACAATTGGGAGAAGTATTAGGATAAGCACCCATATGCTGGTTTTGGCAGGGTCGCGTTTTTCATGTATTACCATTACTGCTGTAGAAATAATGGTAAACAGGTATATCAGCAGTATGATGAGTGGAAGGTTGGATAAGAATATGTTATTCCAAAAATCGTAAAGCATAACCTTAAGATGTAAGACATGCTAAAGGTATTAACATTTTTTGAAATATTTTATTAATTACCCACTATGTAAAGTGATAATTGCAACACTTGCCATTTGGAGCAATTGTACTAGCGGTTAAAACGATTGAGGTTGGTTACTACCTCAAGATTTTCTGGCCTTGTAAGTTTAGCAATCTTATCGAGGCTAATATCACCCTGAAAGCTAACGCAGAATATGCTTTGCGCATTCGAGACCATAACTATCATTTCGCTAACATTCACCGAGTCGGTTGGTAGAATTTTCACAATTACAAGCTCATTGCCATTATTTATCGAGGCTAAATCCTGAAATTGAATGTTATCGAGCCTTTCGTTAATATCTGTGAAATGGTTCTCATCATCGCTGCTTGAGGCGTTGGGGATAATTAGGAAGTTTAGGTGTTTAATATCCTCAAGCAGCAGTTTTAGCTCAGCATTCCCTGCTTTTGATTCATCGAGAAAAATGGAGACCATACTGGGTGGAACGGAAAAGGTTTTGCCCACGCCCTTGTCGCGATAGCTTAAGTAGATATCCTTAGATGTTTTATCAGTGTGCTCAGAACTATTGTTACACCCAACAGCTAAAAACATTACCGAGAGTATTGACACTAAAAAAAGTCGATTAACCATAATTTTTCAATTGCTGCTACTTAGCCTCTAAAACCTTGTCCATAAACCCCATGGTATCCACTATGTATCGGGTGTGAATACCAGAACCTATCTCACCCTCCTCGTCGTATGCCTTTACCTCAAAAACCAATTTATTACCCTCAATTTGGGTTAATACAGCTTTGCTCTCCACTTTCATTCCAATGGGAGTTGCTTTTATATGCTTAATATCAACCTTTACGCCAACGGTAGTTTGCCCCTGTGGCAGATGAGGCAAAACAGCATTCATTGCGGCATTTTCCATAAGGGCTATCATGGCTGGCGTTGCAAACACAGCTAACGCTCCCGACTTGTAATGAATTGCCGAATTCTCCATGCCAACTACAAGAGTTGAAGTAAAATTTAGACCAGTTTTCATATCAGTATTCATAACAAATATTTTGCAATAAAGTTATGGAATTTGATTTACTATGGGGATTAAGTTCATTTCTATTTCATAAAAAAACAACGAAAGCAAACTAACTAAGCAGAATATCAGCGGACTTACAAAAATAAGTAAGCCATTAAAACCTGTATCTTCTATTGAAAAACGTTTACTAGCTTAGTCAACTTTAGTCCTCAGCACTCCCGGAGCTATCCTATCCATCCTATCAAAAGCAGACTTGTTACCCAACATTATGCTTAGCATTAGGTTGATGCTACAGCCTGCAAATATTGCCAGCATTATCATTATTTGGTATCGAATGGCAGTAGCAGGCGAATTCCCCCCGAGTATCTGGCCCGTCATCATCCCCGGAAGCGATATAAGCCCCATTACCGATGTATTGGCTATCATTGGGTTAAGGGCTTTGCGAATGGCTTGCACAATGAATGGGTTTATGGCAGCCTTCTTGCCTTTCCCGTTGATAAGCAAGAAGTAATATAAGTTTTGGTTTTTAACCAGCCCCTCGAAGTATGCATTTAGCCCCACAATATTATGATTCATTGCATTACCAAGTATCATTCCCGAGATGGGGATAAAGTACTGCGATTCGAATACGTAGGGCAGCTTGATAACAAACCCCAGAAAGAATGCATCAACAATTACTATGCTGGTAACCCCCGATATTACTAGCGGAACAGCCAACACCCTATGGTTTAAGCCACTCCGCTTAAGGGTTGTAAAAACTCCTACCAGTATCATAATTAGGACCCAAGCTGAATTGAGGAAGGCATTGTTCTGCTCAAAGATAAACTCGAGGTATAGCGCAACCGCCGAAAGTTGAATAACCATTCGGGTTATGGCAATAAGGGTTGATCGGGTTAATCCCACCCTGTAGTACCAGAAACCAGCTAATGGAATTAGTAATATTAATAGGCTAAAGGCCAAACTGACCCATGAAATATCCTGTGCTGCGCTCATAGTTCAATTATTTTATGGCATTTGGCATTCCATTGGTCACTATGCGAGGTTGAAATAACGGTTAGCTCTTCCCTACCCCAAATTAACTCCATAAGCACATCTGTTGATGTTTGATCGAGAGCCGATGTTGGCTCATCGAGAAGCAAAATTGGTCTATTCAAGCTTAAGATTAACGAGATCAACAGGCGTTGCTTTTCCCCTCCGCTCAAATCGGCAAAGGGTTGATAAAGAGCTTCCTCCTCGAGTTTAAGCTGCTTGAGTATTGTCACTGCCGGTAAAATATCTATTGAAAGTAAGTCGGCTAGCTCCTTACCATTGGTTGCCATAAGTTCTACTCCCTGAGGGAGGTAAGCAATTTTGCTGCGGATATCTTTGGCGGTTTGCCTATTGAATGGCTCACCATCAAATGAAACACTACCCATATTGGGAGGAACAATACCTGCTAAAATGCGCAAAAGGGTTGTTTTGCCCCTACCCGATACACCCGTAATTGAAACCTTCTGCCCCTGCTCAATAGCAAAGTTAATATCGTTGAGAATAACCTTGCTACCAAAGGTTACTTGTATTCCGTTGGCCTCCACTTTGTGCATAGCTGTGCAAAATCTGTTTAATTACAACCTTACTGGGCGACCATCTTCGCTAACTGGCGCAAGGCAAAAAGAGCCGCTAATTACCTTCTCCTTCTCATCACCTTTAACTACAAAACCACTCACATCAACATCTACCTTAACCCTTCCTTTGGATACAATGGCCGCTGTGAACTCAACAACCTCGTTTTGGTGAACCGGCTTTAAAAACTTTACAGAATCAACTTTAACTGTCACAAAATCTTTTTGATATGCCTGCGAAACGGCAATAAAAGCCAGCTCATCCATCCATTTAAGGGCTTGCCCCCCGAATAAAGTTTTATGGTGATTGGTATACTTTGGAAAGATAACACGCGTCATAGTAGCAGCCATAGCTTTTTGCGGCAAATTTAGGCTATAAAATGGATTAATGAAAAGAATGCGCCATAAAGATATATCATCTTCACAGCGCATTCTTAAAAGTTTTTCTGATACTTCTAAAGTATTGTCTTGTCGATAAACTTTGAGTTCATAAGCCTGGCTACCGCCATATACGATGGAGAAAACCTAACCTTATCGCCCACCTTGTACCTACACTTTTTATTCTTATCCACAGGGCCAAGGTCGTATACGCTCATATCGGAGGTAGTGCCCGCGAAGCGAATCTCAGGATCCTTTGGGGTTAATTCGTCCACATCCACGTCGAGGATACCAAAGTCCAGAATTGCGCGATAGCTATGATCCCAGTCAAAATCTTCGGAGGTGTGGCCAATGTTGCCCTCGGTTAGAATACCATCGGGGCTGGTCTCCTTAAGCTCCAACTCGATAACGTTCCCCAGATACTCAAAAGCATCGGTGGAGAGGTCGAGAAATTGAGTACCATCGAACGGAGATGTGCCCAGGAATGGTGTTTCGCCAATGCGCAAATGGTTAACATTTTTTGGCATTGCCGATTTACCCACCAATGGCAGGGTAATGGAGCTACCACCAGAGATAAGGGGCAGGTTGGTATTAAACTTAGCATCAATTAGCTGCTTGTAAAGCGACATCTGCAGCAGCTTATCGTATGTAGGCTGAATGCCATACATACAGCCAAGGTTGGTGCCAATACCCTCAATATCGATATTCTTGAGTTCAAAAACTCGTTTGTAAAAATCGATTACCTTTTCGCGTAGGATACCCTCGCGCAGCTCACCCAGCTCAATCATGATGATAACTCGGTGGCGTTTACCCTGACGGCCTGCCTCGGCATTTAGCGCCTCAATAGTTCGATACGATGAGTTAAGCGAAATGTCGGCATAGCTAACAATGGCCTCAATGGTATCCATTGCAGGAGGCTTAACGTACATGGTAACAATCTCGGGGTTAATCTCCTTGATAATTTGAAGCCCCGAAATTCGAGAATCGCCAACGCTATGCAGATTTTTCACAATGGGGTGAAAAAGTAGCTTCTCGAGAAACTCACGATGCCCTGAGAGCACCTTTACCACCAAGCTCCACGTTACGTTATGCTTGTCGAGAAACTTATTTAGCTTCTCAACATTTTGAATAATATCATCTGACTTAACAACCAGTTCTGCCATGGTTTACTTCTTTTTAACGTAACGCATCTCGGCGTACTTTGTGGTGAAACCAATGCGCTCGTAAAGTCTCTTGGCAGGATTATCGTACTCCACGTGTAGTTTCACATCACCTTCGGCACGATTAATAGCCTCCTCCATCAGCTGTTTGCCAATGCCTTTTCCTCTAAGGCTAGCGTCAACAGCAATGTAAACCAAAATGTTTTCGGGAATAAAACCTTGCATACCCGTTTTATTCATTACAACAATGCCCACCAATTGGCCATCGTAGTGTCCAGTAAGAACAAAGCCTCCCTTGCCGCTATCCTTTGCAAAGGCATAGTCGAGGCATTTGCCTATTGACACCTTATCGTCGCGAAAGCGATCGAGGTGTGTATGTAAAAAGTTAATAATCTCGTCTCTGGAAGTTTCTTTAAGGTCGTTCTCGTTGTTAATCTGCTTTACTTGTAGCATAATTTAAGTTTTGGTTAAACAATAACTGCTTTTTTGATAGTATAGAAAACTATTAAAGGTAAAATGTTAAGCAGCGGAGATATGTATTTATGCAAATATAGTAATTTTTGGTGAAGAATCAAAGGTGTTAGCTACTAGGTCAATACGATTAACCAGCAGCATCTCATTCTTAGGTAAAGAGTTTAAGCCGATTAGCCAGCCAGAATTTTAGGCCAAAAAAGTTGAGTTTTCATTACTTTTGATGAGCTGAAAAGAACCAAACACCCATTGACGATGAAGGCTGCTTCAATTCATAATATTAAGACAGAGCTAAAGGTTTTACCACAGCCAGTGCTTGTTGATATTTGCATTAGGCTGGCAAAATACAAGCTTGAGAACAAGGAATTGCTATCGTACCTTTTGTTTGAGGCGCAGGATGAGCAAGCCTATATTGCCCAGGCCAAAGCCCTTTTGGAGGAAGATTTCAAATCGCTTAACAAAAGCCGACAGTTCCTTGCTAAGAAGACGATTCGCAAGGCTCTGCGCACAACCACTAAGCACATTAAATACTCGAGCAGTAAGCAAACCGAGCTGGAGTTGCTTATCCATTTCTGTAAGCAATTACGCAAAACGGGGCTTGCGTTACGAGCCAATACGGTGATTGGAAATATTTACCTAAAGCAGTATTTGAAAATTAAAAAAACGCTTGAGAGCCTACATGAAGATTTGCAATACGATTACAAAGAGGATGTTAGGCTGCTATAAAAATAGCAAAGAAGTTATACCTCCCTTTTACTTTTCCTAAGCATATATAAGTATAGGCTCTCCACTTTTTCGCGTGCCCAAGGAGTTTTCCTAAGAAATTTTAGGCTTGATTTTATAGACGGATTTGATTTAAAACAATTAAGATTGATTTTGCCATAAAGTTCTTCCCATCCATAGTAGTTAACTAGTTGGGCTAAAATTGACTCTAAGGTGAGCCCATGTAGCGGATTGTTCTTTTGACTTTCAGCCATTCTAATATTTAAGAAGTTAAAACCTTGTTTTCTTGGGTTTGTTTGGATTTTTTGCTTTTTGGAGTTTCTCGTACTTCTCCTTCCTATTTTTGGGCCCACCAAGGTTTACCTTTTTGTTCTTGTCCTTCTTCTCATGCTTATGTGCTTTGGGTTTGGGCGCTTTTCGGGTGATTTTTGAGAGATAATCCTTATCGCCTAAGTTTACTGGTTTTTCCTCGTCAATAAGCACGTTCGATATTTCCAGATTACTGGGAAGCGGCAGTATTTCGATATGCTTTCCCATAAGCTGCTCAACTCCAAATTGGTACTCCTGCTCCCACTCGGCAATAAACGAAATGGCCTCGCCATCCTTATTGGCCCTTCCGGTTCGTCCAATGCGATGCAGGTAATCGCCCGAAGCTTCTGGCATATCGAAGTTTACCACGTGGGTCACATCGGTGATGTCCATACCTCGAGCTACAATATCGGTTGCAATGAGGATACGGTGAGTTCCATCTTCGAACTGCCTTAAGGCTGTAAGCCTTGTGTTATGCGCTTTATTGGAGTGTATTACGCTAATCTGCTCGGGGAACTTCTCTCCCACCTTCTCAAACAGCCTATCGGCAGTTTTCTTCGATTTAACAAAAACCATCACCTTGCTTAAGTCGGTATTCTCATTGAGCAGCAGCTCAAGCAAGTTGGCCTTGGTATTAAAGTTGGGAACAAGATACCCGGTTTGCTTTATCCTTTCAATTGGTGTTCCGTGGGGATTTACTACAATTCGTTGTGGTTCAATAAGGCTATTGGAAATAAACTCATCAACCTCGGGGGTAATGGTTGCCGAGAACATTAGCGTTTGCCTTTTCTCGGGTAGTAGCTCGATCACATTGGCCAGCTGCGGACGCAACCCAAGGCTAAGCATTTCATCAACCTCATCTATTACTAGTTTTTTTATTGATTTTAAGCGCAGTACGCCCGTAAAGGTTAAATCGATTAGCCGACCAGGCGTGGCCACCAGAATATCGAGGCCATCGTAAACCAGCTGCTTTTGGGTATTTATATTGGTATCGCCGTACACACCAGCCGAACGTATATCGTAGTACTTGGTTAGCTTCTTAATCTCCTCCACTATTTGTACTACCAGTACCCTTGTGGGGGCGAGAATAAGCACGCGGGGCTCACGTTGCTTGGAATATGTTAGGGTATTAAGCAATGGCAATAGGTAGGCAAATGTTTTTCCTGTTCCGGTTTGGGCGATGCCAATGGCATTTTTACCCGACATAATCACGGGAAATGCCTTGTCCTGTATTGGTGTAGGATTGATAAACTCCAAATCGGCTAGCGCCTGCAGGAATGGTTTTTTGATATTTAGCTCTTCGAAGGTCACGGTTTGTCAGTTTTCAGTAATCGGTAATCAGTATTCGGTAATCAGTAATCGGTAATCGGTAATCAGTAATCGGTAATCAGTAATCGGTAATCGGTAATTGGTAATTGGTAATTAGTCATCGGTTGGTAGTTGAAAAGTCGAAAGTCGAAAGTCAATAGGAAAGTTGAGAACTCTAACTCTATGAACTTTATGAACTTTATGAACTCTATGAACTTTATGAACTCTATGAACTTTATGAACTCTATGAACTTTATGAACTCTATGAACTTTATGAACTCTATGAACTCTAGTCACTCTATGAACTTTACTCCTACCTCTTTTTCTTCTTTTTAATGTTCTTTTTCAGCTTCTTGTTTGCCTCAAACTCCTCCTGATCCTTAATAAGCGATTGCCAATCGTGTGATGATTCTTCGGAGAAATCGATGGTTGCCTGATACTCGCTATTGCTAATGCCGAGAACCGAGATGGGGTTATGCAAATACTTCTCTATCTCTTTTAGAATAGGTAGCTCCTCGGTGCTACAGAACGAAAGGGCTTTTCCCCGCTGTGTTCCGCGACCAGTTCGGCCTACTCTATGCACATAATTTTCGGCTACCTCGGGCAAATCGTAGTTTATAACAAACTCTACGTTGGGAATATCTATACCTCTAGCGCTCACATCGGTGGCAATTAAAACCCTGTTCTTTCCGCTTTTGAAGTTATCCATCACCTCGGTTCGCTCACCTTGATCTTTGCTGCTGTGGATGGTTTGACTTGCTATTCCAACCCGTTCCAACGCCTTAAGCACTCGCTCGGCGCGAACCTTGGTACGAACAAAGACCAAAATCTTGCTCTCAGGATTTTCGTTGATAAAGTGCTCAAGGAAGAAACGCTTGTCGTCCATCTCGATAAAGGCAACGGAATGGTCGATATTCTTCGACACGGGATCCTTGGGCGATATATGAATCCGAACCGCGTGTTGCACTAAGCCGTAGGCTAAATCCTTAATTCTATCGTTGATAGTTGCCGAGAAGAATAGCGTTTGCCTATACCGTGGAATACGGCGAATAAGCTGCTCCATATCGTTAATAAAGCCCAGCTCCAGCATATGGTCGGCCTCATCAATAATAAGTATCTCAACTGCTTTAAACGACAGGAAACCCTGACTGGCCAAATCGAACATACGACCTGGAGTGGCAACCAGCACATCTACCCCACTCTTTAGAACACCTATTTGCGGATCCTGCTTTACGCCACCGTACACGCCTATAATATTTAGACCTAGCCCCTTGTTTAGCGCTCTATACACATCGGCCACCTGAATTGCCAGCTCGTGCGTTGGAACCATCACCAGACAGCGGGTTTCGTATTCACCAATACGGACTGGTTTTGAGCATAGCATCTGAATTGTGGGGATGGCAAAAGCTGCGGTTTTACCCGTACCGGTTTGAGCAATGGCCAGCACATCCTCGCCCTTTAGCGTGGGTGGAATGGCTTTGAACTGAATATCGGTAGGTCTTTTAAAACCAAGGTCGGCAAGGTTCTGCTTTAGTGCGGGTACAAAATTGTACTGTTCAAACTTCATATAAATATTGAATTGGGGAATTGGTAAAAATGCTTAACCCTTACTTCCCCCAGTTGTGTTATTACTTTTTACTTTGTTCTTCTAACAAGCCTTTCAAAAAGATCATCGGTTGTGATAAATTTATTCCACCCTTTTTTACTTAACCCTTTTTGCAATTCCTTATCTCCACTCCATAACCTCCCCTTGATGTGTTCGGTTAACGCGACGAATTCAGTATCATCAATATCCACATCTTTTGTCAGCGATTCAGCAGTTTCATATGACTCTTTTGGGATAAGTTTAAGGTTTATAAACCTAATTTTGTTGGTTATTAGAGTAATAATTCGGTCTAGTTCGTTATCTGAATAGTTGGAGATATCCTTAATCTTCGTCTTGTGATTTTGTATTTCAATAGAGAGCTGTTCTGTTGAGTAGAAATTTAGCCTACTTTTTGGTTGAAGAAGTATTCTGGCAATTTTGCTGTTAGTGTTAAGAATTGCGCTAAAAGCAATATTTGTGTCAACAACTATTCTCATCAGTCAAGTTGCTCCTTAGTTTTGTCCCAACGCCCCTTTTTAATCGTTTTAACTAAATCATCAACCTCTCTTTGTGATGTTTTTGAATTCTTTGTTAACTCTTTATATTCAAACAAATCGGTTAGATCTTGTAGGTCATCCAAATTCATACTTTTCGGAAACCTAAAGATTATCTCGTTGGGTGTTCGTTCAATAATCATAGTCTTTTTCTTTGAATGTACGAATTTTGCAACAAATAGGTTTTATCAACCAAAAATCGAATTTCTGCTTTTCACTGCAAAGATAGTAAAATGTTTTATCTCTATGGTAATTCGCTGAAACGCAAAAGTCCGGGTGCGACTGATAGCCGAACCCGGACTCCTACAATAATTGTATGTTTCTTACTTCTTCAAGCCACTTCTCTCCAGCAATGCATCTACCGATGGCTCGTGGCCACGGAATCGCACGTATAGCGTCATAGGGTGTTCGCTCCCACCCTTCGAGAGGATATTGTCGCGAAGCGACTGGGCGGTTTCCTTATCAAAAATCCCCTTCTCTTGGAAAAGCGAGTAGGCATCGGCATCGAGCACCTCGGCCCACTTGTAGCTGTAGTAACCTGCAGCATATCCACCGCCAAAAATATGGCTAAAGGCTGGGCTAAAGGCAGTTCCCTCAACGTGAAGCATCACGTTGGCTCGAGCCATATGCTTGTTCTCAAAGGCAATTACATCGCCTTTAAATGGCTTGTCTATTCCGTGCCAAGCCATATCAACCAGTCCAAAGCTAAGTTGACGGATGGACAGGTTTCCAGCCAAGAAATTGCGGCTATCGATAATGGCCTGTACCATTTCCTGCGGAATGGGCTCTCCGGTTTGGTAGTGAATGGCAAACATATCCAAGTACTCCTTCTCAACTGCCCAGTTTTCCAATACCTGCGAGGGCAGCTCCACAAAATCACGATAAACCGATGTTCCCGAAAGGTTTGGATAGGTTGTGTTGGCGAAAATGCCGTGCAGCGCGTGTCCAAACTCGTGCAGTAAGGTGGTAAACTCGTTAAATGTTAGTAGCGAAGGTGTATCCTTGGTGGGTTTGGTGAAGTTTGTAACAATTGATATGAATGGCCTAACATTCTCTCCATTCTTCACAAACTGGTTGCGGTAGCTGGTCATCCAAGCACCACCGCTTTTTCCCTCGCGGGGAAAGAAATCCAGGTAAAGCAGCGACAGGAATGAACCATCGGCATCGAGCACCTCGAAAACCTTTACATCGGGATGATAAACAGGAATATTCTTTACAGACTTAAACGATACGCCAAACAACTTGTTGGCAAGCATAAATACGCCTTCCTGCACCTTCTCAAGTTGGAAGTAGGGCTTTAGCTCCTCCTCGTTAAAGTTGAAAAGCTTATTCTTCAACTTCTCGGTGTAAAATGCCCAGTCCCATTTCTCGATGCTGTGGTTTACGCCCATATCCTTGGCAAGTGCCTGAACCTGCTTTAGCTCATCGTTGGCGGCGGGCAACGATTCAACCAAAAGCCTTTCCAGAAAACTCATCACCTTATCGGACGACTCGGCCATACGGTTTTCCAACACGTAATCAGCATACGATTTGTATCCAAGTAAATTGGCCAGCTCAAGCCTTAGGTTCACTATGCTTTTTACTAGCTCGGTGTTATCGTTCTCGTTACCATTAAATCCACGCTTGGAGTATTCTCTATATATCTTTTCACGCAAATCACGACGCTCCGAGTATTTAATAAAAGGTGCATACATAGGCATATGCAAAGTGATTACCCATCCCTCAAGATTTTTCTGCTGAGCCGCTTGTGCTGCAGCATCCACAAGGCTTTTGGGTAAGCCTGCAAGTTCGTCCTCACTGGTAAGATGTAAAAAGTATGCATTGGTCTCTGCCAGAACGTTCTCCTCGAACTGCAACGAAAGCTCCGATAGTTTTCGAGTAACCTCGCGATACTTCTGCTTATCGTCCTCGTTTAGGTTGGCACCGCTGCGTACAAAGCCCTTGTAGGTTTTTTCGAGCAGGGTTAGTTGCTCTGCTGAAAGCGAGTCTTTATCAACCGAACTATATACCTGTTTCACCCTTGCGAACAGCTTTTCGTTTAGGTTAATATCGTTTTGGAAATCGGTTAGCTTTGGGGCAACCTCACGCACAACCTTTTGAAGCTCCGCATCGGTTTCGGCATAGTTAAGGTTAAAGGCAATGGTGGTTATATCGCCAAGTTTTTGCCCAGCAAAAGCCAGCGCCTCGATGGTATTGGCAAAGGTTGGTTCCTCTGTGCAGTTTAAAATAGTCTCGATATCGGCACGGGCCTCAGTCATAGCCGAGTCTATAGCCGGAATGAAATGCTCACGTGCTATCCTATCGAATGGTGGTGAGTTGTATGGGGTTGTGAATTCAACCAGAAGCGGATTTTGGTTCGATTGTGGTCCGTTGCACGAAACCATCGTAAATCCAATAATTCCTGTCATAATAATTGTGCTTAATGTTCTCATATTTCAATTTAAAAATTTCGCAAAGTAAGCAAATATTTGGCGTTTGCTCCAATGACTTTAGGCATTATCAACCCCATTGGGTTCGATTTGTTTGGCTGGCAGGGCATTTTTTTGTATATTGAGGGGATTGAAAGTTTAGAGTTTAAAGTTCATAGAGTTCAAGTTGAAGGAGTAACTCTAATGCACTTGCTATTACTAACAATATATGGTGTAAAAATATCAAAAAGCAATATAATATGACTGAAAATCAGAAGTTAGACCAAATTGCGATTACGGTAAAATCGCATAAGCTTCTTAAGAAATTGCTGAAGGAGAACCCCAAACTGGAGGAGATAATGCGCAACGCCCGTAACGAAACAGAGGCGCTTATTGGGGTGCGAAACTGGGTTATGGCTTACCTAAAGGGCAAACCCATAGCCTATGAGTTTTACAAACGGACTAAGCAGGGGCGCGAGTGGTTCGAGCAACTTACCTGGCAGGATTACGCTGCCATTCGAATACTTGATTATATTGATAATGCAGGTCGTGAATATGAGGATTTAAACCTCCGGGGTGAGATTGCGATAAGTAACCCCATAAAGCTAATATGGTTAGCCGTAAACTTTGGAACCGGAGGAGCAAAGCCCTACTTCTTCGAGGATATGCTATACCTTTTTCGCCAGCTGGCTGGAACCTACGAGCGCAAGCTGCCAACAAAGGACAACCTTACCGAATGGATGGATCGGTTCCCCAGCGGACTAGATCCCCGCATTGTGAAGCTACGCGAGGAGAACCGCGAGCGTATAATCAATATCCTTATAGATAAGATTGATAGCGGCGAGATTAAGAGCGAGCGGTACAGCTTTGAGCCCAAGATGTCGCAGGAACAAAAGTTTTTGAAGATGTTGGAATGGTGGGACGACCATCGTTTTCACCTCAGCTTTGCTGTACGCTCACCAAAACTTCTCAACGAGCTGCTTGGCAACTCGTTGGATCCCGATACGATGAAAGTGCTATTCGAAGCCGAGAAGGCGGGTATTCCTTTTTTTGTTAACCCTTACTACCTATCGTTATTGCATGTTCGTGTGCCCTACTTTGCCATTGGTGCCGATTTGGCCATAAGGCATTACGTAGTTTACAGCCAGCAGCTTATTGATGAGTTTGGCCACATTGTGGCCTGGGAAAAGGAGGATAAGGTAGAGCCCGGTAAGCCCAACGCAGCAGGTTGGATACTTCCTACGCACCACAATGTACACCGTAGATACCCCGAGGTGGCCATACTTATTCCGGCCACTATGGGTCGAGCCTGCGGAGGTCTTTGCGCATCGTGCCAGCGGATGTACGATTTCCAGAGAGGGAACCTAAACTTTAACCTCGACAAGCTAAAACCCACCGAGAGCTGGGATAGCCAGCTGGAGAAAATTATGGAGTACTGGGAGAACGATGCCCAGCTGCGCGATATTCTTATCACCGGAGGCGATGCATTGATGAGTTCCAATACATCTATGCAGAAAATGCTCGATGCTGTATTAAGTATGGCAATTCGCAAGAAGAAGCGGAACGAGACCTTGCCCGAAGGGCAAAAACTGGCCGAGATTGTTCGAATTCGCTTGGGGACCCGCTTGCCAGCATACCTACCACAGCGCATCACCCCTGAGCTGGTGCAAATACTTGCCGATTTTAGAGACAAAGCCATTGAGGTGGGTATAAAGCAGTTTGTAATGCAAACCCATTTTGAATCGCCTATGGAAATCACACCCGAGGTTAAAGACGGTGTAAAACGCTTTCTTGAGTCGGGCTGGACGTTTACTAACCAGCATGTTTTCACTACCGCCGCCTCGCGGCGAGGGCACACCGCCAAGCTACGCCAGGTACTTAACGAGATAGGCATTCTCCCCTACTACACCTTCTCGGTTAAGGGCTACATGGAGAACTACTTCAACTTTGCCACCAATGCCCGTGCTGTGCAGGAGCAAATTGAGGAGAAGGTTTTTGGAACCATCAGCGACGATAATATAGAGCGAATTAAAGAAGTATCGCTTGACCCCAAGCACATGGACGATAACCTATCGGGTATGATGATTAAGAATGGTTTACCATTCCTCGCCACCGACCGCAACGTGCTTAACCTGCCTGGCGTGGGTAAAAGTCTAACGTACAGAGTTATCGGAATTACTCGTTACGGAAGGCGTGTGCTTGAGTTCGACCACGACCAAACCCGGAGCCATAGTCCCATTATTCACAAGATGGGCAAAGTGATAATTATCGAAAGCAAATCGATTAGTGAGTATCTGCGTCAGCTCGAGGATATTGGTGAGGATATCACCGAATATGAAAGCATTTGGGGCTACTCCATTGGCGAAACCGAACCACGATTACCAATATACGAGTATCCTGAGTACGAGTTTGAAACAACGCAAGAGCTCACCAACCTCGAGATTGAGTAGAAAGAATTTATCATCCAAAGAGATAACTAAAAAACAATATACTATGAATGATTTTTTGAAGAAGTACAAAGATGTAAAGGCCGAAGGTTGTGTATCGCTAATTTTAAACACCCATCGAACAAAGCCTGATAACCAGAAGGATGCTATTACGCTTAAAAATATGATAAAGGACGCAGAGGTACGGCTGCTAAAAGAGATGGACAAGAAGTTGGCAACAAAACTTATTAATAGAATTAATGATGTTGCCAAATCAATTGACCATAGCCATAACCTTGAGAGCCTTGTGATATTTGTAAATTATGAAGTGGCGGACTACACTAGGCTTCCGGTGGCTGTTGCCGACAGGGTAATTATTGAGGACAATTTCGCCACTCGCGATTTAATAAGGGCTATGCACCAAGAGGCTGGTTACTACATTGTAGTAATAAGCAGGCAGAAGGCAAGGCTGTTAGAGGCTTTTAATGATAAAGTGGTTGCTGAGATAAAGGACGACTTCCCAATCGAAAACAATCTTTACGCCACCGATAAGGTTAAGCTATCAACTGCTAAAGGGCAAGATAACCTTACCGAAGAATTTTTTAACAGGGTGGATAAAGCTGTTTTAAAGGCCATTAAGCAAAACCCAATGCACGTTCTGCTGGCTACAGAAACCCGAAACTTTGAACACTACAAGAAAATTGCCGATAAACCCGAGCTCATAATTGGCCATATCAACAGAAATAGGGACGACGAAGAGCCGCAGCACATAATACCCGATGCTTGGGCCGAAGTTAAAAAGATAATAAAGCAAAAAAATGAGTTGAGGCTAGCAGAGGTGGACAACGCCATTTCGCAGGGCAAACTCCTAACAGATATAAACCAAATTTGGAAAGCTGTTAACGAAGGCAGAGGACAAACCCTCTTCGTAAAAAAGGGCTATTTCCAACCAGCAATAATTGAACAAGGAAATGTTAAACCTGTTGATGAGAAGATGACAGGTGTTACTATTGATGATATAGTAGATGAAATGATTGAGGTTAACCTCTCGTATGGTGGCGACACAGTGTTCTTCGAAAAGGATTTAGCCACCCTAAAGAATATTGGGTTAATACAACGATACTAGTATATATTACTGGTTACATGAAGTGCAAACTAACAAAACGATTAAAATGAAGCTGAACAAATTTGGAATGTGGGGACTCTCCTCGCTCAACGGAATATTGATGGTTGGATTTGGCATAATTGCCATTGCTTTCCCAAGCCTAACCATAGCGGCCATTGCCATATACTTTGCCATTGCCATTATGGTTGGCGGGTTGGTATTGAGTCTTTTTGCCTATCGACACAGGAAGGAGCTATTGAACTGGAAAGCACGCTTAATTGAAGGATTGCTGAGCTTAGCATTAGGATTGGTTATCGTTTTTAACCCGCAATCGGCAGCTGCTTTTCTTCTTATAATTGTTGGCCTATGGGCTATATTTATTGGAATTGTTTTTATTGCATCGTACTTCAACAAAAACACTCCCGATTTAACCAGAACCTTTAGCTTAATAGTGGGATTGATATCACTGGTACTAGGGGCAATAATTGTATTTAATCCTTTCGAAAGCACACGCTTTGTGGTTGTGCTAATCGGTATTTATGCCCTGGCTTTTGGGGTGTTCACAATGGTTTACTCGTCAAAGTTTTTCAACACTCAAAAGGAGAACGATATCCTCGAATAGTTTCTCAGAATACATTATAGCAAAGGGCGCATCCAACAATTGGTGCGCCCTTTGCTATGTAGCTGATAATAGAACTATTCTTTTCCCATCTCCTCGTTAAACTTTTCAACACTTTCGTCAAGAGCTTTTCTTAACTTCTTAATGTCTGCCTTAATCTCTTCCTTCTTCTCATCGGCAGCCTCTTGGTACTCCTTAACCTTATTGTTCAGCTCCGTAGATTTTTGCTCAATATCCTTAAGCCTTTTATCTAGGCGCTCCTTGAGCTCACCTTCGGCATTTTCAACCTTTTTTGTGTAATCGGCTATCTTAGCTTCCGTTTTACTTTTAAAGGCTTCCAAATCGCTCATCATTTCATTAAACTGATCTTCTAGGTAGCTTTTAGTTGTTTCGTAGGCTTCCTTTGCCTCTTTCTTTACATCATCC
Source organism: Perlabentimonas gracilis (assembly GCF_011174675.1). Classification (GTDB taxonomy): domain Bacteria; phylum Bacteroidota; class Bacteroidia; order Bacteroidales; family Tenuifilaceae; genus Perlabentimonas; species Perlabentimonas gracilis. Next base: position 60,998 of record NZ_JAANIG010000012.1, read on the forward strand.
TTGGTTGTTTTATCTTTTTCCTGCTGCCCAGCGCATGCAAATAGGAATATGGCCGATAGCATAACTGCAAATAATTTGATTGTGGTTTTCATGGTCAAAATAATTTTTATGGTTTACTAATCAATTAAAAATGCAATGTAGTGAATTTTATTGACTTACGCAAATATCAAAACTTGAGAAAACCATTATAGATTGAATTTCGTGTAAATCCAAAAAGGAATTATTCAGAATTTCACTATAATTACAACTATATGTAACAATGTAGTTGAATAAAACTTCAACAGCATTATATTATTAGCAGACAAACAGTTAGAACCAAAAATAATCCAGAGAAAATCAACCCTAACGTAGCAATTTATGAGAATTAGATCTTTTCTTGTTTTGGTAGCAGCAATGGTATTGCAGCTCCATCTTGCCAAAGCTCAGAATGAGCTGGCTCCTGGCCTCGATATCGTAGGCTATGGCTACAATATTTTTGGCAAATTTGCCGATAACGAGAGCCTTAAACCCTACCCTCTTTTCAATTTTGGTGATGATAGAGTTGTCCCTGTTGGCGCCCGCCGCTATGATGTTCCTGAATATGTAATGCTGGAGAACATTGGGAAAAAAGAAGTTACAGAGGTATCTGGCTCGAATGAGCGAGAGTTTACTAAGAATTTTGGAGCATCGATTGGGCTCGAAATTGATGCTGCCGTATTTGGATCGTCTGTTAATACTGCCTTCGAGCGAACCTGGGGTGGTGCCGAACGTAATTTTTTCCATACCATCCGCGATGCCAACCGCACATGGAGGATAAGCATCGACAGAAGGGCTAACCTTAGGGATATCTTAGACCCAATGGCCAAGAAGGATATTGACAACATGGACCCATCGGAGCTATTCGATCTATACGGAACGCACTTTGTTGCTAGCGCATTCCTGGGAGGGCGATCCGACTACACAACAGTTACCCGAGTAACCGAAAAATTTACCGAAGAAGAAATTAAGGTGGCTGTTTCGGCAAAGTACAAGGTGGTGAGCGCCAACGTGGAAACAAACTTCTCCCAGAAGGAGAAGGAGATTGAGTCGAACACCCGAACCGACCTTACCGTTACCGGTGGAAACTCTGAGTATGCTGGTAATATCCATAATTTTGAGATGTACCGACTTTGGGCCGATGGAATAAGGACACTACCCGTTCTTTGCGACTTTGAAAAGGGAAGCCTTCGTCCAATTTGGGATTTAGCAGGAAACCCTACTCGTAAAGCTCAGCTTGAGGCCGCATTTAACGAACTAATACAGATGTACCCTATACCCGAAGCTATTGCCGACTTGGTATCGATTAAAAATGAAGCGTTTATGGTAAAGAACAAGGCCGCTGGTTTGTACTGGGATTTCGCTGGCAATAGCGATAAAGCAGAGAAGAAAGGAGGCAAACTAAGGCTTTGGGCAAAGGATAAAGGCTCAAATAAAAACCAAGGATTTGATAGGGTTTTTAGGATTATCCCTCATGAGATGGAGGCGGGTTGGGTTTACATTCAGCCACAGCATACGTACCATGTGCTTGATGTATCTGGTGGTGTGAAAACCCCAAATGCCGAAATTCAACTTTGGGACTTAGGTAAAGCCAATGCAGGACAACTATTTAGAATGGAGCCTGTTGACCGAGAGCCTAACACGTTTTTCCTAAAGGCAAAGAATAGCGAATTGTATCTTGAAGCTCCAAAAAATGAACAGGGGACTGTGATTGTTCAGAATAAATTTACTGGAGCTGATAATCAGAAGTGGTTTTTTGAGGAATTTGATCCAGCCAATATTGCTCAACCAAGCCAAGACTACTACGCAATATACCTTGCTGGAACCAATAAAGCATGGGATTTCCCTGGAGCCTACCCCGATGTGAGGGAAAACAAGCTGCAGCTTTGGAATGCTAAAGGCGACCAGATTGGAGATAGGCTTTACCGAATAGCAAAAGACAAGGACTTCTTTGTAATTCGTCCCGATCATCACAACACCTTTTTGCTTACTGGTAAAAAGAATGCGCAGCTCACTACTGCTGCACAAAAAAGGGAGGACGATCAGCTGTTTACCTTTATATACGGTGGCCAACCAATGGCATACCATATCGTTCATAAGGAAACAGGTCAGGTAATTGGTGCCGAGCCCAACAGGCTTCGGGCCGATGGTTGCCAGGTTAAGCTCTATGAGTTGAATGGTGGCGAGAGCCAGCGCTGGGAACTTCGTCAGCAAGAGCGAAAACGCCCACTCCATGAAGGAACTTACAATATTAAGGTTACGCACTCCAATAAGTATATTGACCTGTCAGGAAACGATCAGGTAAGCAATAAGAATGGTGCCAATGTACAAATTTGGGATATGGACGGAGGAAAGGATAGAATTGTTAAGTTTATCCCCACCGACCATCCACAGTTCTACAAAATTCAGTTCCAAAACGGAGGACGTTTCCTTGATGTTGGTGGAGCATGGAGCGTAAAGGACATGAACGTTGCCGACCAGGCAAAATGGCAGGCGTGGGATAAAAGTGGCCGCAAGGGAGGCCGCCCCGACAGGCTTAGAAAGGTTGATGAGGGAGCAAATATTCACGTTTGGGAAAACAATAACAGGAACAACCAAGTCTGGAGAATAATACCCCTTGGTAATAACGGTTTTGCTTTCATAAACAGGCATAGCGGCAAAGCTATGGATGTTCAGGGTGGCAAACTTGATGCAAATGGCACCAATGTGCTGCAGTGGCACTACAATAAAGACAGTAGAAACCAGCAGTTTAAACTTATACAAGCTGAGGATAAAAAGGAATACAAAGCAGATTAAGTATCAATAAGCTCAAAGAAAAGCCTTCGGTTACTAGTAGTCGAGGGCTTTTTTTTTGAAATCACTTAAGATTACCTTCCTTTGCGTGGGTGAAACCTAATAATGGTATCCTTTAGGTATTCCCTATCGAGGTGGGTATAAATCTCGGTGGTAAGTATCGATTCATGCCCTAGCATCTCTTGCACAACCCGAATATCGGCGCCGCCCTCAACAAGGTGCGTTGCAAATGAGTGCCTAAGCGTATGCGGGCTGATATTTTTTTGTATTTCAGCATCGCGCGCTGCATTCTTTACTATGGTGAAAATCATTTCACGGGTCAATTTTTTCCCTCGTCTATTTAAAAAAACAATATTTTCCGATGATTTATCGATCTTTGGCAAGCTATGCCTGTCGGGCATATACAGCTTTATCTCCTTAATAGCCTTTTGCCCAATGGGCACCAACCGCTCCTTATCGCCCTTACCCAACACCTTAACAAAACCCTCGTCGAAATGCAAATCGGTAAGGCGCAAGCCTACCAATTCCGATACGCGTAAACCACAGCTGTATAGGGTTTCGAGTATGGCCTTATTTCGTTGGCCTTCGGGTTTGCTCAAATCGAATGTTGAAAGCATCTTGTCAATATCATCAACAGAAAGCACATCGGGTAGCTTGCGAGTCATTTTGGGGCCTACAATCTGCTCGGTGGGGTCAATATCTATCACCTCCTCCACCATAAGGTAACGATAAAATCCTTTAACCCCCGATAGTATCCTGGCCTGAGAGCGATGGTTGTACCCATTGGTATGAATAAACTCAAGGAATTGGCTCATATCATCGGCGCTAAGGGTTTCGGGCTCTTTCCCCAAATGATCCTCGGCAAATGTGCGCAGCACCTTTACATCACGAATATATGCATTAACCGAGTTCTCGGCCAACGATTTCTCGAGGCGCAAAAACCGGACGTAATCATCAATGGCAAGTTCCCAGCTCATATACGTAAAATTGGATGGCAAATTTAACCATTTGTTCATTAGAAAATGTAATGTTAAGAAATTAGCCGTTCACACTAACCACTAGAATTTGTGTTTGAAGCTAATGGCAAATCAACTATCTTTGCACTGCTCTTCACCTAAATTAAAAACCATATGCTTAAGAAAACCAAAATAGTAGCCACCATATCGGATAAGAAATGCGATGTGGACTTTATCCGCGAGCTCTTTGATGCAGGAATGAATGTGGTGCGCCTAAATACTGCTCACCAAAATTTCGAACAGGCCAAGCTGGTTGTCGACACAGTTCGTGCCGTTTCCGATAGGATAGCTATTCTGGTGGATACAAAAGGCCCCGAGATTCGCACATCGGCTTATGGTCAGGAGATAGAGGTAAATACTGGCGATATCGTTAGGGTTTATGGTAATCCTAATGGTCATTCAAACAGTGGAGAGCTATACGTTTCATACCCTAACATCACCAAGGAGGTACCCAAGGGTACGTACCTGCTTATTGACGATGGGGAAATTGAGCTACGAGTAGTAGCAAACGAGGGCGAGTACCTCGAATGTCAGGCCACAAATGCTGGAGTAATTAAATTCAAGAAAAGCGTAAACATTCCCAACGTATCAATTAACCTACCCTCGCTCACCGAAAAGGATAGGCAGTTTATTGAGTTTGCCATTGAGAATAATCTCGATTTTATAGCCCACTCCTTTGTACGCACCAAGCAGGATGTTATTGATATTAAAAATATCATAAAAAAGCACAATAGCCCCATAAAAATAATTGCAAAGATTGAGAACCAGCAAGGGGTTGATAATATCGACGAGATACTCGATCACACCTATGGTATCATGGTGGCTCGTGGCGATTTGGGCATTGAGATCCCTGCCGAAAAGATTCCTACCATCCAGCGATATCTTATAAACAAATGTGTTGAGAGCAAAAAGCCCGTGATCATTGCCACGCAGATGCTCCACACCATGATTGAACACCCAAGGCCCACCCGTGCCGAGATTAACGATGTGGCCAGCGCCATATACAATCGTGCCGATGCCGTGATGCTTAGCGGCGAAACAGCTTATGGGCAATACCCTGTTGATGCGGTTAAAACCATGACTCGGGTTGCTCAGGAGGTGGAGTGCATGCTCGATGCCGATCCCGATATCCCCCTAACACGAATTCATAATGAGGTGACGGCAACACTAGCACGTAATGCCGTTAGGGCTTGCGGATCGTTACCCATTAAGGCCATTGTGGTGGACACCATGTCGGGGCGCACTGGTCGTTACCTTTCGGCCTTTAGAGGCAAAGTGCCCGTTTACGCCATGTGCTACAACCCCACCGTAATGCGGCAGCTTGCCCTTTCGTTTGGCATCATGGCCAACTACATGGAGCTTATTGAAAGTCGCGACAGCTTCCTAAGCGATGCCATATCAACACTTATTGATAATAACAAGGTGAAAGAGGATGATATGGTGCTAGTGGTTGGCGGCAGCTTTGGCCCTGGTAATGGAGCATCATTCATGGAGATTAGCGAGGTGAAAAATTTGATGGTAAAACATTACTAAAGCACTAAAAGGGGGAGTACCACGTTATCAACAATAACCAGCTAAATCAATCTATCCTCTGGATGCGTCGTTTATCCTTTATCGTAGTACTTATTTCAATAGCCATATCGGCATTTTCGCAAAAGTTCCCCGAGCATTACTACCGTGCCCAAGCTGCAGTGCAAGCCAACCATCTCGACCTTGCTCTGCAGTGGATTGACTCCGCAACCATCGCCTCGCCTAGGTTGCCCAACATATGGATTAAAAAGGGCGAGATATTCTACCTAAAAAGTATGCCCGACAGTGCGCTTGCATACTTTACCAAAGCCGAAACCATTAGAAATGGGGTAGCCGCCTACTGGATGGCACGATGCCACAGCCTACTTGGCGACACAACCAGTGCCCTTGCTGAGCTGGAAAGACACCTCTCCTCCACCCCAAAGGAGTTTGAGGCGACAATACTGCTCGACACTGCATTTACCCCAATTAAAGGCACAAGGCAGTGGCAAGACCTTTGGCTAAATCATTGGTACAACAACAACGAGCTACTTGCCGCCGATGTGGCATACCACTTTTCGCGTGGCGAATGGGACTATGCTTTAGATTTGCTTAACGAGAGAATGCATGGGCGCAATGTTCGCCACTCCTTCTTCGCCCTGCGTGGCGAGGCATATTTCCGAATAGGTAGTTACAAGGCTGCCGAAGCCGATTTTGCCCAGGCACTCAAGCGTAGTAGGAGAAATCATAGCTACATGGCGTGGCGTGGCAAGTCGCTTGCACAGTTAAACAAGCACCGAAAAGCCATAAGGTTGCTAAATCAGGCCATAGAGCTATCGGGTGGCGAACCCGAGTACATTAAAGCACGTGCTATGGCATTCGCCAGTAGCCAGGAATACGACAAAGCCTTTGCAGATATAAAGGAATACCTCACATTTTACCCCACCGATACGGAAGCCCTAGCTATTAATCTTGATATATCGCTTAAGGCAAATCGCAATATCGATGCGTTGCTCACAGTGAATAGGCTTTTAAAATTGCAACCCGATAAATGGCAACACTACCTTACAAGGGGAAGCATCTACATTAAATCGAAAAACTGGGAGGTGGCAGAAATAGATTTAAATCGTGCCATTGAGCTGGGGGCAGATAGTAAGGAGGCATTCCTTTGGAGAGGGAATTGCCGTTTCAACCTAGGGAATCGTTCGGGGGCATGCGCCGATTGGAAGCAGGCCGTAAAGCGGGGTAGCTTCCAATCGCAGGAACTGGTTTACAAGCACTGCCCCTAGCACTAAATTAATTCAAGCGTTTCGCTTGGAATCCACCCCTTATTCCCATCGGCAATACGAATCTCTACCCATTGACCAATGGCTTTGGTAATTTGCACCTTGGTTCCCGAATGAAGAATGAATATCTCCTTACCAGCATCACCAGGTGAACTCTTAACGGTTACCACCGGTTGAAAAATTATGGCCTCGTCCCTGAGCATCACCCTCTCCTTTTCCTGAATGCTAAAAACAATCGATGATACGACAAATAAGATTGACATAATGCCAAATGTAAAGGACAACCGTTTGACCCAGGGCCTAAAGGAAAACCAAAACACCAGACCAAGTGTAAGTGTTACTGTAAGCCAGAAAAGGCTAATCCAAGCCCAGCCATTGGAAGATAATATGCCTCTTACCGAACGATACCATTTTACAAGAAAAAACACTGGCAAAGGTTCAATCCTATCAACGGTGAATGAGCGGGCATACTCTAAATTGAACTCAATATCCTCGTTGTTGGGTTTAAGTCGGTGCGCTCTCTCGAAGTTAAGTATGGCGTAGGCATTCTTGCCCAGCTTAAAATAGGAATTACCTAAATTGTAGTACAACTCCGCATTGTAATAGCCACTATCGACAAGGGTTTGGTATAGCTCTGCAGCCTCGTCGAACTTACCCTCGATGTAGTGGTTGTTGGCAACATTGAGAAGTGAATCGGGAACAATTCTGGCGCTTAGGCCAGTGCTACCTAAAAGTATGATTATTGAAATAATAAGGTATCGCATATTCATTCAGGTATCAATATGGTTTCGTAACAAGCTTTACTTTCCAATTATCTCTTCGAGCTTTGATATTAGGGCGATGGCACTATCGTAAAGCTCCTTCATTTGCGAATGCTCACCCCTTGGGGCATACCGAGCGTATTCGCAAACTGAAATAATTCTCAGAAACTCTTCGGCATCAGCATTATCAACGCTATTTTTCAGTAGCGTTTCCCTTGCGCTATCGCTCGATAAGCTAGCAACAGGAATGCTTAGCTTATCGGCAATGTATCCCCACAACGCCTTAAGCAGCTCCTCATGGAATAGCTCAGAATTCGATTGCAACAGATGTTTTTGAGCCTCCTGCAATCGTTTCCTTGCAACTTTCTTAGCCCTCTTAGTTTTTACCAACATTATATTGTTTAGCAACATTCGGCGTTGGTGGATATACCAGAACGTAGCTGCAAAAATCACAAGTATTATAATGATAAGAAGATAATACTTGCTGCTTCCAATTAGAATTGGAAATCCACGGCTAAGCTTAAATCCGTCGGTTTTAATAAACCGAATGTCCTGGCCAATAAACCGAATGTCTTCGCGCGCAAAGCCCACAATTTGCGTACCCTTATGCTCACTTCCATCGGCTTCGACAGTTAAAGCAAGTGGTTTCGATTTTAGCGTGATGTATTTCTCCTTAATTGGATCGAAGTAAGAAAACTCCATAGCTCCTAAATCGAAATTTCCTGGGCCGCGGGGTATGGCAACATACTCAAAGTTTTTTGAGCCTGTGGCACCCTGGGAGGTAGTGTTTATCCTATCGCTGGTTTTTGGGTCGAAAACCTCGAAGCTACTAGGAAACTCGAACCTTGGGGTTTCAATAAGCCTTAAGTTTCCACTACCGGCTACCCTTACCTTTAGGTTTACCGCCTCATTGGTCTTAAGTTCGGTTTTATCGAAACCAGCCTCTAGGTTAAAACTCCCAACTGCTCCGGTAAATGAGGCGGGTGCATTGGGTGGTAAATCGCGAATTTTAAGCGTTTTCTCCTTGCTGGCCAAGCGAACCCTCACGTTTTGATGCGACCCGAAAAACTCATCGAAAATGGACTGTGGACGACCACCCTGCTGCTGAGCCACAACTACTATTTCAAACGGTTCGATCTTAATATCGCCGGTACGCTGTGGAAATAGCAGATACTTTTTAAGAACGCCCATATTGTAAATACGGCCATCCACGTTTACCCTCTCGAAACGAATATTGTTTGGAGTCTCCACATCCTGACTCCAAAAACCGTTGAACGAGGGGAACTTAATATCCTCAAAACCTGCAATATTCGATCTTGTATAAATCTTTAGCGTGGCAAGAATGGGCTGTCCACGATAGGCTGTTTGCCTATCGAATTCAATATCCACAAAAATGTTATCAGCAGGTTGCTCTGTCTGGGGTTGACTTGAAGTTCCGGGTTGAGTTCTCGAGGGCTGCGATGGTTTGCTACCCTGTACTACCTCAATCTCTATGGCTTCGGTTTTGTAATCTCTTTTCGATACGGTTGCTGTAGCAGGGCTAATGGTAAATTTTCCAGCCTCGGTTGCCTCAAGTATGTATGTATAGGTAAACTCGTAGGTTTGGGTCATCTGCCCATTTATAATTTGAATGCTACTGCTGGTTGATGTACTAGGCCCTGCCAAAATATAAAAATTATCGAAAGCAGGTGGGTTCAGCTCCTGAGGACGGGCATTGAGTTTGTAAACTACCCTAAACTGTTCGCCTACGGCCACCACGTTAGGAGCCGACACACTAAATTCTACATCCTGCGCAAAAATATTTACACATGATGACAGAAATAGTAAAACAAGGGTTAATCGCTTTAAATACATATCGATATGGTATTACCAATTCTTTTCAACCTGAACTCTAGCTCTTTTAGCCTTCTCCTCCTGAACACGCTCTTGCACCTGCTGCTCATTGTTTTGAATTGCTTCAAGCATTCGGCGAGCGTCCTCGGGTGATATCTGTTGCTCTCGCTCCTGCTGGTTCTGATCCTGTTGATCCTGATTTTGATCTTGCTGCTGGTCGTCCTGATTCTGATCCTGTTGCTGATCGTCGTCAGAGTTATCGTCCTGATTTTGATCCTGTTGCTGATCTTGCTCTTGCTGCTGCTGTTGCAGCATACGCTGTGCTTGGGCAAGGTTATACTTGGTCTCCATATCGTTGGGGTTTTGCCTCAAAGAATTCTTGAAGGCCTCCACGCTCTCTTCGTACATCTCCTGGCTAAAGTAGCTGTTCCCCAGATTATGGTATACATTTGCTAACTCATTGGCATTGGCAGAAGTGTTAGCCTTAGCCATATCGGCATACAGGTTAGCCGACTCCTCGAACTTATCCTGCTTGTACAAAGCGGCACCTAGGTTGAAATTACCTTTGAAAGAAGCTGGATTTAGCTCCAACGCCGACCGATAGGATATTTCGGAATCGAGGTATTCACCCTTCTTGAACTCCTTATTCCCCTTACGCACAGCCTTACGCTCCGACTGGGCATAACCAACGGTGACAAAAAGCATAAGTATGAGAGAAAGTACAACTATGGTGCGTATCATCTTAATATATTTTAAATCGCTTACAATTAAAACCTAGTCAATTTATTCTGATTCTAATTCAAATCGTCTCTATCGCCAAAAAGATTAAGCCTTTGGATAACCCTGTTTCTTCGTTCCAGTATAAAGAAGTCGATAGCTAGCAAGATTAACGCCAGACCAAACAGGTACTGGAACTGATCGTCGTACTCAGAAAAAACTTTCTCCTTGAGCTCAGTTCGCTCCATTCGGTTAATCTCATCGAAAAGGGGCAACAGACCAATTTGGGAGTTCGATGCCCGAATATATTTTCCGCCAGCTGACAGCGCAATTTTCGACAGGGTTTCCTCGTCGAGGCGGGTTACCACCACATTTCCATCCTTATCGCGAAGAAAGTCTCTACTATTTGGGCTAGCAGGAATGGGTGCACCCTGTGGAGAGCCTATGCCTATGGTATGAACAACAATACCACGGTCGGCTGCACGTTGAGCCGACTGAAGAGGGTCGTCTTCATGGTTCTCACCATCAGAGATAACAATAATCACCTTGCTCGTATTGTCACTTGGGCTAAAAGAACTTGCTGCCAAATCGATGGCTGCACCAATTGCGGTACCCTGCTTAGGAACTATCCCAGGCGATATGGATGAGAGGAACATCTTGGCCGAGGTATAGTCGTTGGTAACAGGAAGCTGCACATAGGCATCGCCTGCAAAAACGATAAGGCCAATCCTATCGTTGGTAAGCTGATCGACTAACCTTGAAATGGCCTGCTTTGCCCTCTCTAGCCTATTGGGCTGAATATCCTGCGCCATCATACTGTTGGATACATCGAGCGCTATCATGAGCTCAATACCCTTGCGCTTGGCTTCGGTTAGCTTAGAACCAAACTGTGGGCGAGCAATGCCAAATACTATGGCCGTGTAGGCTAGCATATAGATAATGAATTTTATCCATCCCCTTCGGGGTGAAACGCCAGGCATTAGCTGCCGGATTAGCTCCATATTTCCAAACTCCGATAGTTTCTGCCTCCTAATAAACGACGAAAACAGGTATAGCCCAAACAGCGCTGGTATTACCAGTAGAAGGTAGAGATATTCGGGGTTAGCAAATCTAAACATCTTATAATCGAGTATTATAGTGTATTATCAAACAAAAGTTTACGTTCAATTATGGCACACTCCTTAGCACTGTGGTACGCAATACTATATCGAGGGTAAGCATAAGCAGTGCCAATAAAGCGAAACGCAGAAACTCCTCACTTTTCCTTGTGGTTTCAATCACTTCAATCTTTGTCTTCTCCAGCTCATCTATCTGCTCGTACACACGTGCCAGCCCTTTCCCATCGGTTGCTCTAAAGTACTGTCCGCCTGTAATGTCGGCAATCTGCTTGAGTACATCCTCGTCAATTTCAACCTTCATATCCTGCATACGTGTGCCAAATGGAGTTTGAACTGGATAGGGAGCTGTTCCGTGAGTTCCTACGCCAACGGTGTACACTCTCACACCAAAGGTGCTGGCAATATCGGCGGCTGTTAATGGTGCTATTTCGCCCATATTGTTTACTCCATCGGTGAGCAGAATAACCACCTTACTCATAGCATCGCTTTCTTTGAGCCTAGCCACGGCATTGGCCAGCCCAACACCAATTGCTGTTCCATCTTCAATAAGACCTAGCTCAATACTGTTGATTTGATTGGCAACGGTTCGCAAATCGGAGGTTAAGGGACAAAGGGTAAAGCTCTCGCCGGCAAATATCACCACTCCTATCCTATCGTTTTGCCTTCCCGACACAAACTGAATAGCAATATCCTTTGCTGCCTCAAGCCTGTCGGGCTTAAAATCCTGGGCTAGCATACTGCTCGATATATCGAGCGAAATCATTATATCGATACCTTCAGTTTCAATATTTTGGGTAACATTAAACGATTGGGGGCGGGCAAGCACCAGCACCACCATTACTAAAGCTACCATACGCAATACAAATGGCAGGTGGCGTAAATACACCCTAAGCGATGCGGGAACTCCCCCAAAGGGCATCAGCGATGACATTTGAAGGCTTGCCCTGGTATCCTTTTGCTTCCAAATGTACCAAGCAACAAATGCTGGAACAAGCAAAAGCAGAAAAAACATTTTGGGATGCACAAAGGTTATTCCACTCATTTGTCGTTGGTTTTTGCAGATTCAACGGGTAAAGTATCTTCGTTTGCTATAGCATCTATGGGCAAATCGTTTCTCACGGCGGTTTCCTCTTCAACAATTTTGGTTTCATTCACAAAGGCAAAGCCGAACTCCAAACTTGCCAGATTCTCCGACGCGTCGGGGGTAAACTTGGCAAACTTAGTTAAATCGGCCAGCGCAAGTATATCCTGCAGCTTTTCGAGCAAACGCCCCTCAAGTAGCTTAGCCTTTTGCAAGTTTTGAATAGTCTCGAATGTGGTTTGCTCCATTGCTGGCACAGCAAATCGACCCTCAATGTATGTTCGTACAATATCAGTTAAATGCGATTGGAATTGCTTAGGGTCTTGGGTGCTCCAAAGCTTTTGCGACTTAATCTGCTCCAACTCGCGCAAGGCAACAATGTGTGGTGGTTCAGCCGGCTTAAGGTTAAAGAATACGGGTTCACCCTTCCTACGTTTTACTACAATGTAAATCAGCAGTGCAATTAGCGCAGCAAGTAAAAGCCCACCACCAACCCAAGGAGCAACCTCAGCAAATGTATAGGGTTCAGCCAAAGGATGCTTTATGTCGTATATAGTTGCCAGAGTGCTATCGGGTGGTAGGGTGTTTACCAAAAACCAAATGGGCGAGGTTTGGGCTGTATCTTGCTTTACGCCATCGGTAAATGGCAAGCGAAATGGTGGAATGCGGTAGTAGCCCTCATCAAAAGATGTTATCCTCATTCGATACACAAAATCTTTATCGCCCGTTTTTTTGGTAATGGTATCAAGCCTTGGTTGCCCCAACACCTCAATTCCAGCTACCAGCGTATCGGCAAAAATGGGGAATTGCACCTTATAGTTTTGCGGAACAGAGGCTTCAATAGTCAATTCCACCTGATCGCCAATTAGAATGCTATCGGCACTTACCGATGACTTGAACGCGTATGTTGGATTTTGTGCCGACACAGATAACCCTTGCAGTATGCAAAGCGTAAGAGCAAGAGCAGTAGGTATAGTATATTTAACGAATCGAATCATTAATCCTTTATTTGATTTGATTTATGCACGTTGCTTAAACAGCTTGATTAGCGGCTTTACGTAATCCTCATTGGTTGCAATGGCTACTGAGTCTACCTTACACCTTGAGAAGGTTTGCTTAAGCGAGCCCTCGGTATCGCGCCACCACTTTGCGTAAGCATTGCGAACCATACTGCTCGAAGTATCGACCCATGAATACTGCCCACTCTCAGCATCCTTCATCTTCACCAGGCCAATGGGAGGCAGCTCTACCTCGCGGGGATCGTAAACCCTTACCCCTACCACATCGTGCTTGTTTCCCGCAATGGTTAGAGCATTGAGAAAGTTGGGTTCAACTGTATTGGCCTTAAAATCCATAAAATCGCTCAGGACAAAGGCTGTACAACGCTTCTTTATAGCGTTAGTTAGATACCTTAACGCCTCGGACAAGTCGGTTCCCTGGCTGGTTGGGGTAAAGTTGATAAGCTCTCGAATGATATGCAGTATATGGGTGCGACCCTTTTTCGGTGGAATAAACTTTTCTACCTTATCGCTAAACATGAGTACTCCAATCTTATCGTTGTTCTGAATTGCCGAGAAGGCAAGCACAGCAGATATCTCGGTAACCAGATTCTTTTTAAGCATATTGGTTGTACCAAACATTCGCGAGCCGCTTACATCAATGAGTAGCATCACGGTAAGTTCACGTTCCTCCTCAAAAACCTTTACGAAAGGCTGATTAAATCGGGCGGTAACATTCCAGTCGATATTGCGAATATCATCGCCGTACTGATACTCTCGCACCTCGCTAAAGGCCATCCCCCGACCCTTAAAGGCACTGTGGTACTGGCCAGCAAATATCTGACGCGACAGTCCGCGTGTCTTAATCTCAATCTTACGTACGCGTTTTAGTAATTCTGATGCTTCCACAGCTAAATTCCTGATTATTCAATTACTATTAGTTTTGCAGGGTCGAGTAACAACGGTTACAAACCAGTCGCCTTTAATCAGTTCAACCTCATAATTAACTCCCTCACGCTCCTCAATCCATTTGAGCTTATCCTGTTTGCCATACCTAGCGTTTAGCTCATCCTTTAATCGATTAAAGTGCCAAGTGTTGTACATGCGAGATACCGAGGTGCAGTAACCATCGGCATTTAGCATAAATATTAGGGTCTGCTCTTCAAATGTATTCTCGAACTTAACAAAGCTTCTGTTGTTGTTAAAAACCTCCTTGCTAAACCTAAAACCCGGAAGGTCATCACCTACCTTTGTCCTAATCTCTTCCTTATGCAGTCCTATGTAGTTCTGTCCGAATACAGAACAGAAGGTAAGCAAGAAAAATGCGACTAGGATAGTAGGTTTAGCCTTAGCCATTTATGGAACTTCTATGGTGTTTAGTATTTCTGTGATTATATCCTCGCTGGTTATGTTTTCCGCTTCGGCCTCGTAGGTAAGACCAATACGATGACGCAGCACATCATGGCAAACCGAACGAACATCCTCAGGAATGACGTATCCTCTACGCTTGATAAAAGCGTATGCTTTTGCAGCCAGCGAAAGGTTGATACTTGCCCTAGGCGAACCACCGTAGGCAATCATATTCTCAAAACGCTCCAGCTTGAAATCCTTTGGAAAGCGAGTTGCAAAAACTATATCCACAATGTATTTCTCAATCTTCTCGTCCATATAAACCTCGCGAACCACATTGCGGGCTTTGATAATTTCCTCAGGCTGAACCACCTTACTTGCCTTAGGAAATGATGATGTAACATTCTGACGAATAATCAGTTTCTCCTCCTCGACCTTGGGGTAGGTTATCTTTACCTTAAGCATAAAACGGTCTACCTGAGCCTCGGGTAGCGGATAGGTTCCCTCTTGCTCAATGGGGTTCTGAGTGGCCATAACGAGGAATGGTGATGGGAGTTTAAAAGTTTCCTCCCCAATGGTAACCTGTCGTTCCTGCATAGCCTCAAGCAGGGCACTTTGCACCTTTGCAGGGGCACGGTTTATCTCGTCGGCCAAAACAAAATTCGTGAAAATTGGGCCTTTCTTCACGTTAAACTCCTCCCGCTTCTGGCTATATACCATGGTACCAATCAGGTCGGCAGGCAGCAAATCGGGAGTGAACTGAATACGCGAAAATCCAGCATCAATGGAGCTTGCCAGGGTGTTAATTGCCAATGTTTTGGCCAGCCCGGGAACACCCTCGAGCAGGATGTGCCCGTCGGCCAAAAGGCCAATAAGCAGAGACTCCACAAGGTGCTTTTGACCAACAATCACCTTGTTCATCTCCATATTGATAATATCAACAAAAGAGCTCTCAATCCTAATGCGCTCGTTTAGCTCTTTAATGTTCACCGTTGAAGTATCGCTCATTTGTAGAAGTTTTAAGAGATATTTTACTTATTAATATTTTGCTGTTTTCGAACACAAATATGCAGAATTAATGGGGGTTACAGCGTTAAAAAGCGTTAAAAAAAGTAAAGGTTTGTTATATTGTTAAAACTTCATAAATACGACTCTGCAAGGTTTACACAATAGTTAAAAAGTGATAATTTGGATGTAATAAACAAAAAAATCCCCCTGAACGAATGCTCAGGGGGATTCAACAAACAATGTTCTATCTATCCTAAAGATTGTCCGATTAGGAATACTGCTGCAAGCGATACAATGGCGTAAAGCTCTGGGAATACGGCAAGAATCATGGTGTTACCCAAAACCTTATGACCCGATCCGATGGCTGCAATACCATTTGCACAAACTTGTCCCTGGCGAATACCTGAGGTTAAGCCTACAACACCCATTGCCAAACCGGCACCAAAAATGGCGGCAGCAGTTGCCCAGGTCATACCTGGCACAAGGTGTACTGAAAGCATAAAGTAACCTGCAAATCCGTAAAGTCCCTGTGTTCCGGGAAGAGCGCTAAGTAGCATGTAGCTACCAAAACCCGATGGATCCTTTTTAAGAGCTCCGATAGAGGCATTACCTCCGTATGATACACCAAACGCGCTTCCTGTTCCAGAAAGCAGAATCATAAGACCGATTCCAAGATAAGCATACACTAGTGGTTCCATAATTTACTTTTTATTAAAGGTTATTATTATTTGTCAATTAAATACTGTTATAAAAACTCTATTTCACTTCTTTCTTCTGAAAAGGTTGGTAGGCCTTTCCACCGCCTACAAACCCAGCATTCTTGTAAAACTCCACAAAGGTTAAACGCATGGGGTGAACCAGCGAGCCCAAAGCGGACATAAACAGGTTAATGGAGTGTCCGAACACAAGAATGATTATAGTTACAAGCACTCCTACCACAGGAATATCGGGAGATAAACCAAAGGCCATGCTGTTGAAAACGCTGCCAAGTATTGCACTCGATAGTCCAAGGGCAAACAGACGAATGTACGAAAGCACATCGCCAAATAGGCCAGTAACCATATTGTACACATTCCACAGGCCTAGCCCTGCATTTACAAAAGGATTTTTGCCAGGGCTATTGAAGAATAGGATGCCAATACCTGCAACTCCTAATAGCACCTTATGGGCAGTTCCAAGCAGCTCTACATTAAGACTCTCCACCTGCGAAAGGCCATAGAATACACCTGAGCCAATAAGTAGTAACAACCAGCTAAGGGTGGTGATGGCATGCATCCAACCCCACATTTTCACCTGATTGGCAGCCTTAACAAACATGGCAAAGATTATTTGTAGAACTCCCACTCCCAGCGCAAGGGTAAACATTTGATTTTGGTCCAAGAACATCGACTTAAACTTTTCAAGGAAAGCTATGTCTGCTTGAACTAAATCAATCCCAAAAATGGTTCCTGTAAGCACCCCAAACACAACTGTTGATAAACCAAGCAGTTGAACTAGGGTCATCAAGGGACGCATCTTTTTATCGCCCTTAAGCTTGTAAATACCTGCGCCAACAAGGAAAATCAATCCGTAACCCGCATCGCCCAAGCAAAACCCAAAGAACATCATAAAGAATGGGGCAAAAAACGGAGTTAGGTCGAGCTCGCTGTATGTTGGGCTGGTAAAAAAAGCGCCAATGGGCTCGAAGAGCTTAGAGAACTTACCATTCTTGAGCAGGATTGGAGCATCCTCATGCAGCTGTGCTTTCTCGGTCACATATGCAATGTTCTCCTTATCTAGGAACTCCTGCAGGTTATCGTTCTTAGTTACTGGTATCCAACCTTGAAGCACCATTAGGGTTTGCTCGGCTTGCTTATCGGCGCTAGACTGAACGGCAATAAACTCAAGTTTATTAACCAGCTCGTCCTTTGCCTCCTCCATTGCAGGAAGTAGCTGTGCCAGCTCCACAAAACGGGTCTCAATCTCATTGAGGCGAGACCGGTATCTCTCTATCTCGTTTTCCTTCTGATGAAACGAGAATGAGGGCAGCTTAACCTCCTGTACGTCAAATGGAAAATCAATTTTTTCGCCATGCTGAAGCAGCACAAAGTACACATTTCCGCTTTGGCGTAGTATAATTTCAACAGGATTCTCAGCAGCCCACTCGTTATCGAAACCTTTGTCGGAAGCGATTAGAAAGCGCATTTCGATACCCTGAGCCTCGATGGCCTTAACGGTATCGGGATTGAATTCGCCCCAAGGGCGAGCGTCAGCAAGGTCTTTTTGGGCCTTGCGAATGGAAACCTCCAGCTGCTCCTGCTCCTTCTGCAGCTCCTCTATCTCGGTTAAAACCTCCTCGGCATTTGCCTTATGGGAAGCCGTCTCCTTATCGAGCTTGGAGCTTAGCGAATTGATGGCAGTAGTGTAGCGGTTTACCAAACCTAGCATACCCCTCTCCTGCTCGGTTGGTGTATGGGTTTGTTTGATAATATCAACAACCCCCAACTCCTGTAGCTTGGCGAGGAACGAGTCGAAATCGCGGTGATATACCAGGAATCCGTATTTAATCATTGGTACTATCATGCCTCTACCTCCATATTCTGCTGACGGGTTTTCACAATCTTCATCGATGATTTGGCGAGGTTCTCCTCATCCTCCATAAATCGCTTAATCTTCATTATGGCGGACTCAAATCCTGGAATTTGAACCTTCTCGTAAAGGTTAACCTTCTGCGTGGTTTTTTTCCGCGCATGATCGAGCAAACGCATCTTCTCGCTATAGAAAACACTCTCGATGCCTATGCTTGCCAACTCCTTTAGTATTTGCACCCCTGCGGGATACCAGAATGGGCGAGCAAACAGGCTGTACTCCTTCACTTTAAAGATGACATCTTCCAAAACAGGAATTCGAACCCCGGCAATCTTTATCATCCTAAGCTTAACATCTTCAACGCTGATGAGGTCATGCTCAAACTCACCCCAAAGGCTCACCATGTAGTCGAAATCGCGCATTTTCTGCTGAAGTTTTTCCTCCAACTCCTTTGCTTGATCCTTGGCGCGCTTCACCTCGGCACGTAACGCCGACTCCTTATTCTTAAGGGTGGGCAATGCACGCTGGCGAACCTTTAGCTGCTTGTTTAGGTCGTTAAGCGAAGTTTTATTGAATTGAAATTTAATTGCCATACTGTAAGGTTTTTATTGCTCCTTTGGCCAATACTTGTCAACTAGTTCCTGACGAATGGCAACCTCTGCCTTGGTAAAATACTTGGCAAATAGTTCCCACGCCTGAATAAGCATAGTTTCTATCTCGATATTAACGTCGATTGCAAGTAGCTTCACGGAGTAATCATGTGCAAACTTAAGGCATCGCTCATCGTAGTCCGACAGGTCGAAACCATTCTCCAACTTAGTCTTGGCGTTTGCGGCATCGGCGTATAGCCTAACCGCTGCGTTCATCACCTGTGGGTGATCTTCGCGGGTTTTCTTACCAATAACCAGCTGCTTTAGTCGCGACAGGCTTCGGAATGGGTCAACAATTACCTTGTTGGTATCGGAATCGGTACGTAGGAATAGCTGCCCTTCGGTGATGTACCCTGTGTTATCGGGGATAGCGTGGGTAATATCACCACCCGAAAGTGTAGTAACCGCCACAATGGTAATTGAACCGCCATCGGGGAACTGAACCGCCTTTTCGTAAAGCTTGGCCAAATCGGAGTATAGCGAACCGGGCATTGAGTCCTTTGAGGGAATTTGATCCATACGGTTCGATACAATACTCAACGCATCGGCGTATAGGGTCATGTCCGTTAAAAGTACTAGAACCTTTTCGTTCTTTTCCGTTGCAAAGTACTCGGCTGCGGTAAGCGCCATATCGGGAACAAGTAGACGCTCAACGGGTGGCTGCTCGGTGGTATTCACAAAGCAGATAATCCTATCGAGTGCACCTGCGTTCTCGAAAACGTTCTTAAAGTATAGGAAGTCGTCGTTAGTAAGTCCCATACCACCAAGGATAATTTTATCGGCCTGTGCACGAAGTGCAACATTTGCCATTACTTGGTTAAATGGCTGGTCGGGGTCGGCAAAGAAAGGGATCTTCTGACCCGTTACCAAGGTGTTATTAAGGTCGATACCAGCAATACCAGTTGCGATAAGTTCCGATGGCTGCTTACGCTTAAGCGGGTTTACCGATGGCCCTCCAATTTCGCGATCAATTCCTTCAACTTCGGTCCCGCCAAAAAGAGGCTGACCAAAAGCATTAAAGAAACGTCCTGCCAAATCGTCTCCCACCTTTAGCTTTGGGGGCTCACCGTAGAAAATAACCTCAGCATTGGTTGGAATACCCTCGGTACCACCAAACACCTGAAGGGTTACCAAATCGCCATAGATTTTCACTACCTGTGCCAACTTCCCGTGCACCATAGCCAGCTCCTCGTTGGACACACCCTGCGCCTTGAGGGTACAGGTTGCTTTGGTAATTCCAACTAGCTGCGTATATATCTTCTGAAAAGCTTTTGTTTCCATTATTCTGCCTTTCTTTCGTTTAGTAAAGTGTCAATTTCTTTCTCGTACTTATTGAACTCATCGCTCTCAAAAACGGAGTAGTTCATCTGCCTTAGTGAGTTAATACCTCCCTTGTAAAACTTAGAGCAATCCTCAAAATGTTCAAACTTGAAGTTCATTTCGCATATGCTAAGCACCTTTTCGAGCATATATTTCTGACGGTTCAGCGGGCAAGATGAGTCAATTTTATCGAAAGCATCCTGCTGTAGGATAATGAAATCGATAAGCTCTGCTTTCCAGAAACGATCATGGTACTCGATGGGTACCCCATCGTCACCTAAGATGTTTATTTGCTCGTATGCCTCTTTCCCTCTTTGAACGATGTTCTTTGCCTTTAGCACCTTGTCAACCCAGTTCTCGTCGATGGTCTTGTTAAGATACTCCATAATCTCTGGATACTCGAGATACTTTGAGTAAGATTCCATTGGGTCGATTGCGGGGTAGCGCTTGCTATCGGCACGTTGCTGCGAAAGGGCGTAGAAACAGCGAGCGGCTTTCTTAGTCGATTCGGTTACAGGCTCCTTAAGGTTACCACCAGCAGGTGA
The DNA here is from genome assembly GCF_011174675.1 of Perlabentimonas gracilis. Lineage (GTDB taxonomy): Bacteria > Bacteroidota > Bacteroidia > Bacteroidales > Tenuifilaceae > Perlabentimonas > Perlabentimonas gracilis. Next base: position 81,566 of record NZ_JAANIG010000012.1, read on the forward strand.
TACTGTACCCATGAATGTTACCGAACCTGTTTCGCCATTGTTTAGGTAAACCAATCCGGCTCTGGAGTAGAAGTTTGCGATAACTGCGGGAAGATCCATTGGGAACGCATCGGGACCAGGTAACTCCTCCATACGGTTACTCATTTCACGAAGTGCCTGAGCCCAACGCGATGTGGAGTCGGCCAGTAGAAGAACCTTTAGTCCCATTGCACGATAGTACTCGGCAATGGTCATGGCAGTGTAAACCGATGCCTCCCTAGCCGCAACGGGCATATTAGAGGTGTTTGCAATAATGGTTGTACGCTCCATGAGCTTACGTCCGGTACGGGGGTCATCGAGGTGAGGGAACTCGGCAAAAATCTCAACCACCTCGTTTGCACGCTCACCGCAGGCAGCCATAACTATTAGGTCGGCTTCGGCTTGCTTCGAAATGGCGTGCTGAAGTACCGTTTTTCCACAACCGAATGGGCCAGGAATAAACCCTGTTCCACCCTCGGCAATGGGGTTAAATGTATCGATGGCTCGAACGCCAGTTTCCATAATCTTAAATGGTCTGGGTTTATTCTTAAATGCTGTAATAGCCATTTTTACTGGCCATTTCTGCTCCATCGTTACATCTATATCCTTGCCATCGTTATCGGTTATAACCGCAATGGTTTGGTTAATCTTGTAGTTACCCTTATCGACAATTGATTTAAGGGTGTACGATCCGTTAAGTTTGAATGGCACCATAATTTTATGGCTTGCCCAATTCTCGGGTACCTCGCCCAGCCAATCGCCAGCAGTAACCGTGTCGCCTACTTTGGCAATGGGGGTAAACTCCCACTCCACGTCATAGTCGAGCGCCTCGGTGTAATCGCCAGCCTTAAGGAATACACCGTCCATTTTGGCAAGGTCATGCTGCAAACCGTCGTAGTTCTTGGAGAGCAAGCCTGGCCCAAGGGTTGCCTCAAGCATATGTCCTTCAAAATCCACGGTATCGTTAACCTTTAGCCCTCGGGTGCTCTCGAACACCTGCACATAGGCAAACTTGCCGGTAACCTTAATTACCTCTGCCATGAGCTTGGTTTCACCGCGGTAAATGTAACATATCTCGTTCTGTGCAACGGGGCCGTCAACCTCTACTGTTACAAGGTTGGCGATAATGCCTGTTACTTTTCCTTTGGTTTTCATTTATTTACTATTTGAATTATTATCCTTCTGTTTACTTCTCAAATTCTTTGGGTAGCTCGTAGGTTTCGCGCAGCTCCTTAACCAGCTTTTCGAACATCTCGGCCCCAACCTTGGCGTCGAGTTTTGACCAACGGTGAACCATTCCCGCTTTCACAAAGAAGGCAAGAATTCGCTCGATGTTGAAATAATCGAAAGTGGTAAGGTCATCGGCCATCTCCCATTTCAAAAGGTCGAGCCGGCGTTCACGCTCCATAATATCGTTTACTTCGGTTATCTGCAGCAACGGTTCGATGTAATCGACCTCGCGCTTAAGACCGAAATCGGGGGCTTGACTACGGGTTAGAGTTTCCACCAGTTCTCCACCGCCCACCATTTGTGGGGCAATTTCCATATTGTGCTTGCGGCAGCTAATGGCAGTAAGAACATTGTTGAGGTTTCGGATAAAGCTGAACCACCGACTAATAAACCTATTGTCGAACTGCTTTATGTAGCTGTGAAAAGCCTCTTGAAAACGCACTTCGGGGTTCTTCTCTATCTTTTCGCCAGCGTAATCGGTGGTTTCTTCTGGTTGCTCGGCATTTCCTTTACCTTTATATAGTAGGTAAAAGGATTTTATGTACTCCGGAAAGGAGTCAAGGTTATCCTCAAGCTCGTTGTACACCTCCTGTGGAAACTTACCCAGCGGACTAAATTCCTGCTTGCGCTCGAAAAGAAAGTTTTGGAAGTTATAGTTATCGTACTCAAAGAAAAGGAGTTCCACCAGCTTGTAGTCATCGGGGTGTAGCATCTCCTTCATCTCATCCTTGAGCTTGATAAGATTAAAATCCTTTCGCTCCTGATCGAGGAAGATATCGGGCAGTCCGGCAATTAGGTAGTAGTACTCTCTCGCCATACTATTTACCTCCAAAGAGCATTTCTAGGATTCGTGGACGCATATACTCCCGGAAGAGATTCTCAAAATCCTTGTCGGAAAAGCTTATTACGTAGCTGCCATCCTTAGGCCCTATTTTGAAACCATACTTAAGATTCTTGTCGGCTACTACCTCAAAATCCTTATTAAGGGTTGCTATTACCTTGTCGGACAAATACCCTTTAAGCTCCTTCTCGTTACTTTCGGGGAGTAAAACCTGCAGGGCAATCTTCTCGTTAGAGTTGGGATCCCAGTTCTTAATGGCTGCCTCAATAATACCCTTGATGAAATTGGTGTCCTTTAAGGCTTCAATTAGAGGGGTTTCAATTACCTTTGCCTCGAGCAGATTGGCTATATCCTGCTTAAGTCCGCTTACCACCTGACGCGCTGAAATCCCAACTTCTGTTTCAACGTTTTTCTTCAGATCTTCGGACTCTTTTTTCGCTTGTGCCACAATTTGCTCGGCTTGCTTTTTGGCATCGGCAATAATTTGTGCGGCATCGTCCTTGGCCTTGCTTACAATCTGATTGGCCTCCTCGGTACCTTTGGTTAAGCCCTCCTTGTATATCTTTTCGGTGAGCTCTTGAAGCTTGTTCTGCATAGCTTGTCCTCCAGAGATTAAATTATTATATTAAAATTACGTTATTTTCTGAAATGCAAATACCTTAATACTTGATCCAAACAAAAATAACTTATTTTTAGAGTTTAACAATGTGATTATTCTCATTAATTGACACCTTACACTATCAGTAAGGGAAACTGCCAGATATAGACAAATCAGATACGATTCTGATAAATAGTCTGTTAATACAAAACTCACTGTTAATTGAATAACAATATATTTTACAACATATATCACCACCTATAATTGCTTATTTTGCAATTACCAAGGATGTAGCAGAGGGGTGTAGATGAAAAGAATGATTTAAATCACTCTCCGGTGCCGTTGTATATATAATTGCTGTTTATACGGTCAAATATCCCAAAAAACTTTAGTATTTTTACAAGCAAACAGTGTAAATAAAAGTTAATAAAGGTTAGCTATGAGAACCAACAAAATACTAGTTTGTATCGATTTTCAGGAGCAGTCGCTTGCTGCACTGCATCAGTGCTACGATATCTCTCGATTTTTAAAGGCCGAAGTAGTATTACTATACGTAATTGAATCGACCGATCTGTTCTCAAAACTTTTCAACACCGACACGGATCGAGCCAAGGCAGAGGTTAAGCAAAGGCTTGTAAACTTGATTGATAAAGAATGTGCTGAATCGAAGCTTACATTTAGCTACGTTATTAAGGTTGGCAAGGTATCTGAGAGTATTATTGAGACTGCTAATGAGATAAATGCCCGATTCATTATTATGGGTAAGAATGGATCGACTAGTGGGTTCAAAAAATTTCTTGGATCCAATATAACAAAGGTAATTAGCGAGTCCGATTTCCCTGTAATATCCATAAAAGGATCGCATAGCATTGGATATAAAAACATTGTGCTACCGCTTGACCTCTCAAAAAGCACCAAGGAAAAGGTTGCAAGCGCCATATCATTCAGCAAGTTTTTCGGTTCGCACATACACATTGTTACGGTTCATTCCGTGGGCATTATTTTCCAAGCCACCAATCTTTACAATAGGATTAAAAAAATCGAAAAGGTTTTCCATAACAATGGTATTGAATGTACCCACAAGTTTATCAAAAAAGCTGATAAGGATAATTATGAATATGTGCTGGAGTATTCAAACCAAGTAAATGCGGACCTTATAATGATTATGACCCACCAGGAGGGGAAGGTACGCGACTACTATATCGGGGCTTTTGCTCATCATATTATAAACGAGTCTGAAATACCGGTACTTAGCCTTACCCCCACACTACCCCAGAACGAGGAAACCGTGATTGACGCCTTAGTTGATCCATTCAATCTATTCTAAAGATTTGGTGTACACCAGCTAAGTATATTCGAAGAATAAATCAAAGCGTCCATTTTCTCTGAGATCTTTTTTAATCAATGAACGAATCGCTACTAAAATCACTTATTCAATTATTTGCAATAGTAGTTGAAACCGAAGAGGGAAACGTATCGGAGTCGGCACATAGGGTTATAGCTGATTTTCTGAGCAGAGAGCTTAGTCGAGAACAAATAGACGAATACCTTAATGCATTAGGTTTCTTTCATCCTCACCAAATACGCGATAAAAAGAGTTCGTCGAAGCAGCATGGAGAGCAAACCCTAGAGGAACGCATTAACTCTATATGTGAGGATATTAACGCAGAGTTTGAACAGCACCAAAAGGTTTGGCTGTCGCTTCAGCTGGTAGAATTTGTTGTTGACACCGATTACGCCTCCGATTTCCAGCTATCGTTCATACAGTCGATTGCAGCCAAGTTTAACATACCAAATGATGAATTTATAAACGGACGCGACTTTATTCTGGTCAAGTCTCCCGAAGATGTTCCTCAAAACGTAAACATCATTCAGCTTTCAGGAACCGAGGAAACCACAAGTTCGGCAAAACACATTTATCAACAGAACCTACAAGGCAAGCTCTGCTTTATTCATATCCCAAGCACCAATACTATCCTTGTAAAATACTTTGGTGAGAGCAACGTATTCCTCAACAGCAAAGCGCTAAAACCCGGAAGGGCATATATTTTTGGTGTAGGAGGGGTAATTCGTAGCCCTAGAGTTGAGCCAATTTATTACAGCAAAATATCGGGACTGTTCTTTCAGTCGTGGAGCAAAACAAACATCAGGATAACTGCCGAAAACATTGAATACCGCCACAAAGGCAGCAAGGATGGAGTACACCCATTTACCTTTGATGCGCATTCGGGCCAACTTGTGGCCATTATGGGCGGAAGTGGAGTGGGGAAATCGACCCTACTTAACCTTTTAAACGGAAACCTTAAGCCTGCCAATGGCCACATCTATATTAATGGTTATCATCTTAACAAGGATCAGGATAAGCTAAAGGGTGTAATTGGCTATGTACCCCAGGACGATCTTCTAGTAGAGGATCTAACAGTGTTTGAAAACTTATACTTTGGCGCTAGGTTCTGCTTTAACGACAAAACTGAAAAGGAGATAGTAGAACTTGTAAACGAAACGCTGAAGGATTTTGACCTGAATGAAGCCCGTGACCTTAAGGTAGGAAACCCAATAAATAAATTCATTAGCGGTGGACAGCGAAAGCGATTAAACCTAGCCATGGAGCTAATTCGCGAACCGGCCATTCTGTATGTTGATGAGCCCACCTCGGGTTTATCGTCGTTTGACTCGGAGCGGATAATACACATGCTAAAGCGACAAACCTTTAAGGGAAAAATCGTAATAGCCAATGTACATCAACCATCATCGGATATCTATAAGCTTTTCGATAAGCTTATAGTGATGGACCATGGCGGCAGGGTAATATTTCAGGGAAACCCTATGGATGCTGTGGTGTACTTTAAGCATGAGGGGCAGTTTTTAAAAGCCGACGAGAGCGAGTGCCAATGCTGTGGCAACGTGAATACAGAGCAGATCCTTCGGATTATTGAGGCAAGGGTTGTAAATGAGTACGGCAAGCTAACCCGGAAAAGGAAACGTTCGGCCAATGAGTGGTACGAGATGTATTTGGAGAAACTCCAGAGCAGTATAAATCCAAAGTCGCATTTAAATAGGATTAAACTCCCCGAGAATAATTTTAGAACGCCCCCTAGGAGCGCTCAAACCTGGCTTTTCTTCAGACGTAACGTGCTTAGCAAGCTGGCCAACAGGCAGTACATGATGCTATCGCTCCTGGAGGCACCTATACTAGCACTTGTGCTGGGGTTCTTCTCGAAATACATCAGCGGCACATTAAACAATCCCAACACCTACATCTTTAGCAATAACGATAATTTACCGAGCTTTCTGTTTATGAGCGTGGTAGCGGCAATTTTTATGGGGCTAACCATTAGCGCTGAGGAGATTATACGAGATCAGAAGGTTAGGCAAAGGGAGAAATTCCTAAACCTGAGCTACTTTAGCTACATCAACTCAAAAATACTAACCCTGCTAATCCTCTCGGGGATGCAAACCCTGATGTTCACACTTATTGGCAACTATATCCTCGAAATCAATGGGCACTTCTTTAGCACTTGGCTCATACTCTTCTCCACAGCTGTTTGTGCCAATGTAATAGGACTTAACATATCGGCAGCCCTAAACTCTGTGGTTACTATTTACGTTTCCATTCCACTTATCATAGTACCCATGATGCTGCTGGGAGGGGTTGTGGTTAGCTTCAACAAGCTGCATAAGTCAATATTACATCCGGAGTACGTTCCTTTGGTTGGCGATATAAACCCTGTGCGCTGGTCGTACGAAGCTCTTTGTGTGCAACAATTTAAAAACAATCGATTCAACAAGCATTTCTACGATATTGATAGGGAGATAAGCAACAATACCTACTATGCAAGCTTTCTGATTCCTAAGCTACAAATCAAACTCGATGAGGCTGCCAAAGCCATCACAATAGGAAAGGTTACCCAGGTTACAAGGAATGACCTACGGACTATTCAAAATGAGTTGTCTTTACTATCGCGCGACTTTAAAGTGGACGACCTTAGCTACCCCGACACTACGAGGCTGAATGTTATGATTTTGAGCTCAAATGACATAGCAGATTACAAATCGTTTTTTAGCGAGCTACGTAACCATCTGCTTGACAAGAACAGGACTCTAAACCAATCTAAAGACTCCATATACCTTAGGCTAACTGAAATCAAAGGCGGTAACGACCAAGTGTTTGCCTTCAAAAGGCGATTCCATAATGCTGCTTTGGAGGATTTAGTGCTAAATAAGAACGAGGTTGAGAAGATTACAAACGTTGACCATAGGTTTATTCGAAAGTTTAACCCTGCCTACGCAATTCCCACTGCTACCAATGGTCGTGCACATATGTTTGCCCCGGTTAAGCGTATTGGTAATTTGAGTATCGATACGCTTTGGTTCAACACGCTTGTGCTTTGGTTAATAAGTGGGTTGTTTTACTTTGCCCTGTTAACAAATCTATTCAGAGCAATAAACAGGTACCTCGAACGGTTCAGGTTCAGAAGAATGGCACGACGAATTGCAAAGTATATTCCTAAGTAAATGATATTGTGCCATTACAAATAACCATTTTGTGTGAATATTTAATAACTATTACTATATTGCCGTATTGTTTAGGATTACTTTAAACTACTTTTGAAAAAAAAGACCCTATGAAACTTGGGATGATGACCAAGAGCGAGTGTATTAATTTTATTGAATTCAACATTACTGGGAATAATGAGAATTACAATAAATGCGATGAGGAATCGCTTTACCTAAACAGTAACGTGTTTAATATATTTGCCAGCTGCTTTGAGCAAAGCAATCATCTTTTCGAGTTCATTGGACAAACCATGTACAACTCGCGTAAAATAATACCCTTGCGCAATGCATTGGACAGTAACCTAGGGCGATTGGTGCTAATTGAGAGTATTGATGAGTTCAAGCGATATGTAACAGGAATATTCCTAGGACGCGATTTGCTAATGGATTTAGCCCAGGCCGACCCACTTTGGGAGCAGTGCTGGAAGTTTTACCTACGTCGACTTATCTTAATCAACAGAGATCTTATTAAACTTATCGATCGTTGCGTTGATGAAGAAAAAACCCTTTGGGTAATAGGCTACTAGGCATCACATTTCACACCCTCAACTACTGTGGCATTAAATACTGAAAGAAAAAGCTGAAAGTACCCGCCGCATACTCCATTACCGAGGTAATATGATCGCCATCCTCTATAGTGATTAGCTCCACATTGTTTGCACCCAGGTTAATCATTGCGCTATAGGCCGACTCTGAATTGAAGTAGGGAACATAAGTATCGGTATCACCATGATATAGCTGTATAGGCGATTGGGGCAACCAGTTGTAGCAATTGTTATCGGCAACAGCCAATAGAAAATCGGTATCAGAGCCAGTGGTTACACCCTCAATAAACTCCTGTGTGAAAAGCAACGATGGATTTGTCTCAATTTCGGCAAACACACCCTGCTCCTCAATAACTGAGGCCCACGGTTCGTTCAAATAGAATGAGTATGGTCGTTGCAGCTGAGGATATATACTATTATAGGTGTCGAGCACCCAAAGGTATGAATTGATATACTCCAAGGGCTCAGCCGACGAAACTACCCAGTTCATAAACTCCGACTTATTGTAAGCACCTGCACCAACGGTTACAGCTGTCACACCGAACTCCGAACTATGGTTCTGCTGCATGAGTTGGAATGCCGCCATAGTAGCCGAACCACCCTCTGAATATCCCGTTAGAAATAGCTTACCATCGAGCTGATCAAAATTGTTCAGCTTAAAGTACTCACGGGTAGCCCTAATCATATCGCGCGTTGCATAAGCCAATGTTGCTCTATGTTCGTATGGATGAGGCAAATGTGCCGACACCCCATAGCCAATATAATCGGGCATAGCTATTACAAATCCTGTGGAGGCAAACATAAAGGCCATAATTTCGGCATCGGAACCAAAATTCGATGGAGCTTGGGCGTTAGAGGTAATTGTGCCATGCTGAAAGCTGATTAAGGGTTTTAAAAAGTTTCCAACGGGAACAAGCAACGCACCCGATAATTCCACACTATTACCCTGGATATCGTTTGTGGTGTATGTAAGCCGTATGCCCTTCACTCCGTATCGGATCAGAAACTCAACCTCGTTGGGTAGCATGCCGCTCCCCCCTAGCTGGGTCAATATTTCTTCCTTAGATAGCTCTACAACCTGCTCAGAGGTAACAAGGTACTCTGGGATAAACTCATCGGGAGTATCATCCTTAGAGCAAGAGGAAATGACGATGATAGATAAAACAATGATAATGTATTGCTTGAAGTTAAGGGCTTTCATTGTATGTAGTATTTTTAATTGATTCTTTAACAAGTTGATAAATATTAATGTTTAATCCAAACACCAATTGATAGGATCATATCCCATTTTCTCCAGGTAAGCATTTGCCTGGGAGAAATGCTTACACCCAAAAAACCCTCGGTATGACGATAGTGGCGACGGGTGGGGTGCTTTAAGCACAAAGTGCTTTTGCGTATCGATTAGCTTTATTTTTGCCTGTGCATACGATCCCCAAAGAAAAAATACGATTTGCTTTCGTTGCTCCGAAAGTTTGGTCATGGCAGCATCGGTAAATTGCTCCCACCCCTTACCCTGATGGGAACCAGCCTGATGCGCTCGAACGGTTAGCGTAGCATTGAGCAGCAATACTCCCTGATTGGCCCATTCTTGCAAGTTCCCGTGACTAGGCACAGCTATACCCAAATCGCTCTGAATTTCTTTGAAAATATTGACCAGAGAGGGAGGTGGTTGAACACCCTTAGGCACTGAAAAGCAAAGACCGTGCGCTTGCCCTGGCCCATGATAGGGATCTTGTCCCAATATTACCACCTTAACCTTATGGAATGGGGTGCTATTAAAGGCATTGAAGATTTTGCCTCCCGAGGGGTAAACCTTGTACTTACTTTTCTCGGCAATAAGAAAATCTTTAAGCTTAGTAAAGTATTCCTTATTGAACTCATCTGCTAAAACGTGTCTCCAACTCTCTTCAATTACTGGGTTTATCGTGATTTGACTCATAAATCAAATTGATGACATTGTGAAGTCCAAATGTACCAAAATACTAGAACTTAAAAAAAGTATTCCGACATAGGTCAACAAATATAAGTTAGTATTGAAATGAGAGTCATAATTTAATAACTTGCAGGTACAAACACAAATAGCAGCCATGGGAGTTTATACTAAAACCTGCGCTACGGTATTCTTTCTTCTACTATGTTTAGCGTCGGGTGCTCAGGTAGTAAACGACAGCTCATATAACCATTACCTCACCCCTGCTATTCTTGACGCATCGAATGTAGTAAACACCATAGACACTACAAAGGTTAGTGTAATTTCGGCTAGCAGAAGCGCTAAATACTTAAGCGACTTACCGTTAACCATTTACGTTATTAGCCATGAGGAGATTTTATTATATGGCCACACATCTCTAGCAGATGTGCTTAAGAACCTTCCGGGCATAAGAATTTCACAGCCTGGAACTGGTGAATATGGTGAGGGTTTCCAGCTAAGAGGGTTACCCGGTAATCAATACGCTAAAATTTTGATTAACAACGTACCCGTCAAACCTTCGGTTGTTGCGGGTATGCCCATTGGGCAACAGCTTCCGGTAAGACAAGCGGAGAGAATTGAGGTTATTTACGGTCCTGCTGCAGCAGTTTATGGTGCCGATGCAGTTACAGGTGTAATTAATATTATTTTGAAGGAGGCAGATAAAGGCACCTTTGTAAGGGGAGATGTGTTTGTTGGTGAGGGAAACTATAACTACGCAAACTTTACCGTAGGAGGAAAAGCTGGGAAAAACAGGAATATTCTAGATTATTCATTCTACGCCAACAAGAGTGAAATACCAAGAGTAGACATTCTTGATGGCCACAATCAGGCTTACAATCCATTGGCTATTCTTCAGCTATCTGGCAAGAAAATAAACCTTAACGGTGATATTTACGATCCAATTGAAATAACCCCTAGCCTGCTCTCAAGCTATGGGGTAAGCGAACAACAATTTGTAAGACAAGAATATGGCCCCTCTTACAAAGGATCTTTAACCTCGCCTGATTTTGAAAACATTGCATCTACTGGGCATTTAATTGGTTTAAATGTGAGGTATAGAGGAATTGGATTAACCTACAACACGATGTACCGAAAAACCCATAGTTCACTTGGGCTTAGCCCTGTAAACTTTAGATACGATAATCCCCAAAACTATTGGGCCGATAAAATACATCAGTTTTCCCTGTCGTATGCACATGATTTCAATCGTTTCTCATCCTCAACAAATCTTTCTTTTCTGAACTATTCAATGGATAACTCATCGAGCATGGGGCTAACCAAGCTTGAAAGTGATAGAGCGTATCTATATTCCGAGTCGGTCGACGTACTTTTTGAGCAACTGCTAACCTACTCTCCTACAACCAACTCAGAGATTGTTTTAGGAGGAAGTTACCAGGCCTCCAGCAGTTTGCCTCTTACCAGCTATATGGATAGGCCTTTCAACCCCAAATGGTTTAACCACTCTGGAACTTCAACCATTCCAATTCATCCTGTTATGGGCTACTTTGGGTTTAACCCCGTTAGCTACCACAACTTATCCGTTTTTAGCCAGGGTTTCGCGATGTATAGGAACTTTAATTTTCTAGCGGGTTTACGATGGGATGCTAACTCCATGTACGGTCAAAGTTTTAGCCCAAGAATTGCATTATTATATAAACTAAGCGAAAAAGTTACAGCCTTAAGTTCGGGTGGATTTGCATTTAAAGCACCACCTGCATCCATCACCTATCGATCGCTTGCCTACACGCCTCACGATGAACCCAATAGAATAAAATACATAGCTATTCCTAGTCCATCACTTAAACCGGAAAGCTACAAATCACTCGAGCTGGGGTTAAAAACTATAATAAACCAAAAGGTATCGGCCAATATCACCGCATTCTACAACCAGATAACAGACCCAATTGTAAACACATTAGTTCCTATCGACTTGGCAAAATACCCACTAGCAACTGCAGCAGGCGACAGCCTCTGGGCATCAACCTACTACAACTCCGAGAAGGCCATATCAAGGCTTTATGGTTTACAAGCAACTTTGCTATTCAACAATATAATTCCTCGTTACAAGCTTAACGGAGAGCTTAACCTTTCGCTAGCACGCCAATCGGATGAGGCGCCTGAACTTGTTGAGTTCATAGTATCGAACATTCAGCTTATGCCTGCCCATATGGGGCAGTTCAGAATAACCGCACAACCTCATAAGAACCTGTTTTTTAGAGCAGATATGATATGGATGACCAAATGGCTAAGGGTATTAATTCCCTTCGAAGAGATGTACTCCAAGCTTTTTTCAAATGTTGACGGTTTTTTTACCATCGATTTTTCAGCGAACATCAATCTCGATCATAACTTGATGGTCACAATAAAGGGAATCAATATTCTTGATGAGAAGTATGGCGGTTTTGTAACCCCGGGGCTCGACTATGGGTTACCCTACAATCCTCAGATTGGCAGAAGTTTTTCAATCGGGTTATCATACAGATTCAACTAAATGGCAATTGCAACCACATACCGAGCCAAACGAAAATGGATTGAGATTTGCATTTTTGCATTCCTTCTCCAGCTGTTTAGTCATTCTGTTTTTCCTCAAGCCCTAGAAATCAATCAATCATCTTGCATTGAAGCAGAAATCCATATTCAGAATGCCAAAGAGCTTTTCTTAAGAGGCGAGTACGAACGCACAATAATTGAGCTGCTGGAAGTTATTAACTTGGGGATACAGGACAGTTGCCCCAGGCTGCTTATCGAAGCATATTCAATTCAAGCACAGTCCTTTGAAAAACAATTGGATATCGAAAACACACTGATTGGCTACCTAAATGCCATTTCCATTGCCGAAAAGTATGGTTACAATACAACTTCAATTGAGCTATACAGAACCGTTGGTGATATATTTTTTCAAAGGAAGGTGTTCCCCAAGGCTGCCGATTACTACTCCCAAGCCCTTGAGCTAATTGATGATAATGATACTGAACAGCGGCTTTTTTATCTCGAAAACTTCAGTCTATCTAGCTTAGGATATTACAATTATGAGGAGGCTGCTAAAGCTTTACAACACATCCTCGAAATAAGCGAACCAAAGCCGTTTTTACCCATACGCTCAAGAGCATACTTTCAGCTCTCAGAGATTTATCGAAAGCAAAAAATGTGGACTAAGGCAATTGAGTACTGCAACCTTTTAACCCAATATATGCAAGAGGTAAAGGATACTCTAGGATTGGTGATCGCACTCAACAATCTTTCATATAATCAGATATCAAACAAAGAGTTTTCCAATGCCGAAACCGCTATAAATAGAGCATTAGATTTATCTAAAAAGATTAGCTTACCAACCACCTTGGTAGCGGGACTGTATACCAACTTAGGTATTTGCTACCAGAATCAGGGTAACTATCCAAGGGCATTGAATAACCTAAACAATGCAAAAGCTTTTGTTGATCCCGTTTTGTCACCGAATGAAATGGCCAACATATACAACACAATGGCTTGGGTATACTACCGTAGGAGCGATTTGTATAACGCATCGCAGCACAGTCGGCAGTCAATTGAATGGGCATTAAAATCGGACGATGCGGTAATTCTTGCAGAATCCTATAAAACGTACAGCATCCTCCTACGGGAGGGAAACGACCATATTGGAGCTTTTGATTACTTTGAGAAATATTCTTCAATCCGCGATTCCATTGACATTGCGAATAGGGTTTCTGAACAAAGCAAGGAAGAGCTGCTAGCCCGACTTGAAAAGACTGAAAAGGAGCAACGCCTATACATAGCCGATAAAGAAATGCAATTGCTTATGCTCAAACAGCTCCGACTTGAGGCGGAAAGGCAAAGACAAGAATTAGAACTGCTAAAAAAGGAACGTGACCTAGAACAACTTGAGAGACATAGAGCCTACCAGAACTTACAACTTGTTAAACGTGAGCAAGAAGCTGCTTTGCAGCAATCTACCATTCGAAATTTAGAGCAGGAGAATGCCATTAAGGAACTTCAAATTAAGCAAAAGGAAGCCGAGGAGCTGCAACGCGAGAAGGAAATTGCGCTGCTACAGAGCGAAAAGGAAAAGCAACAACTTCAAATAGAGAAGGAGACCGAAACCCGGAAAAGAGCCATTTGGATGTTGGTTTTAAGTTTTCTTATCCTAGTAGTTGTTATTACAGGGCTAATCACAACAAGAAGAAAGAATGCCCTTTTAGCTCACCAAAAAAATGTAATTGAGGAAAAGAACGAAAACCTAGAGCAAGCAAACAAAGATATTATAGATAAGAATGTGCAACTTAGCGAGCTGGCAGAGGAGATAAGAACTCAAAACGAAGAGATAACAACCCAAAAAGAACTTATCGAAGAAAAGAACAAGAACATCACAGATAGCATTCAGTATGCAAGCCTCATTCAAACTGCTGTTCTCCCAACACCAGATATCCTGAGCGAATCGTTTAACGACTATTTCATTCTGTTTAAACCAAGAGACATTGTAAGCGGCGATTTTTGGTGGTATCACAAAAATAGCCAAAGGGTTATACTGGCAGTTGCCGATTGCACGGGACACGGGGTACCCGGAGCCATCCTTAGCATGCTAGGCACAGCTCTTTTGAATGAAATTGCAAGTCAAAATCATAACATTAAGGCAAACCTGCTGCTAAACCAACTAAAAACTAAAATAATTGAGGCGCTTGTCCACAACGATAAAAGCAATCCTCGACGAGATGGAATGGATATCGCCGTCTGTATTTTTAACCCCAATTCAAATGAGGTAGAAATTGCAGGTGCAAACAACCCTGTATATGTACTTAGAAACGGAAGCATTGAAATTATAAAGGGCGATAAAGCACCCATAGGGGTGCATCAGGGAAAAACCGATTCTTTTTCTCTTAAAACCTTTGAACGTAAGGCAGGTGATAGGTTCTACCTGTTTTCCGATGGTTTCCCCGACCAATTTGGAGGAGAAAAAGGTAGAAAGTTGATGTACAAACACTTCAGAGAATTACTTATTGAAAGTGGAAACCTACCCATGAAGGATCAATGCGAATTCCTCAACTACTCATTTACAAAGTGGCAGGGTTACAACGACCAGGTAGATGATGTGCTGGTAATTGGCGTTACGCTATAAGCACAACACTTGTAAATAGTACATTTCAGCCCCAAATCAAAATAGTTCTACTACTCCCCTTACATATTTAATTCTCCCTATGATATTTATAGGAATTTTCTGCGTAGGGCTAAAACTCCGATGTGAAGTGAAACTTGATGTCGGTGAATTTCTCCTGAGCCATCTGGAGAGCATAGGGCGATTCGGCAAGGAACACTTCTCTCCCCCTCTTATCAGTTGCAAGGTTGGCGTATTTTCTGATCCTAAAATCTTTAAGCTGCTCCTGATTGGTCGTTTCAATCCAGCAAGCTTTGTAAAGGTTTATGGGTTCGTACCTACACTTAGCAGTGTACTCATGCTCCAGCCTGTACTGTATAACATCGAATTGAAGGGCGCCTACGGTTCCAATAATTTTGCGACCATTCGCCTTGGAGGTAAAGAGCTGGGCAACCCCTTCGTCCATCAGCTGGTCAATACCCTTGGCTAGCTGCTTAAACTTCATCGGATCGGCATTCTCGATATATCTAAAGAGTTCAGGCGAAAAGCTGGGGATTCCTTTAAATTTAAGACTTTCGCCTTGCGTAAGAGTGTCGCCAATTTTAAATGTTCCCGTATCGTGCAGTCCCACAATATCACCGGGGTAGGCTGTGTCAACTATCGATTTCTTATCGGCCATAAAGGCGGTGGGGCTCGAAAACTTTATCTTCTTGCCCGTTCCGGTATGTAGATATGGCTTGTTTCGCTCAAACACTCCTGAGCAAATTTTCAGAAAAGCCAACCTGTCGCGATGATTTGGATCCATGTTGGCATGAATTTTAAAGATAAAGCCTGTAAGCTCCTCCTCGAAGGGCGATACCTCGCGGGTTTCAGTTGCAATGGGCCGGGGATGTGGCGCAATATCAATAAAGCAGTTCAGAAGTTCCCTAACCCCAAAGTTATTAAGGGCACTACCAAAGAAAACTGGTGCCAATTGGCCCTTTAGGTAGGGTTCATTATCGAACTCGGGGTACACACCGTTCACCAATTCCAAATCGTCACGAAGAGACTTTGCGTAGCCTCCAATATGTTTATCAAGAATTTCGGAATTAATATCTTCAATCTCCACCACATCATCGGCAACTGTTTGCTTGTCGTCGGCAAAAAAGAGGTTCAACTTCTGCTCAAACATATTGTAAACCCCCTGAAAGGTTGGTCCCATACTTATAGGCCAGCTAAGAGGCCGTACGCTAAGCTTTAACTCCTCCTCAATCTCATCAAGTAGGTCAAAGGGATCTTTACCATCTCTATCGAGCTTATTCACAAATACAATTACAGGGGTATTACGCATCCTGCAAACCTCCATCAGCTTTCGGGTTTGAGCCTCAACACCCTTGGCACAGTCAATCACAATTATTACGCTGTCAACTGCTGTAAGCGTTCGGTAGGTGTCCTCGGCAAAATCTTCGTGCCCCGGAGTATCAAGTATATTAATCTTAATGCCTTTGTACTCAAATCCCATAACCGATGTGGCCACCGAAATTCCCCTTTGGCGCTCAATCTCCATAAAGTCGGAAGTGGCCCCTTTTTTAATCTTGTTACTCTTAACCGCACCGGCCACATGTATTGCACCACCAAACAGCAAAAGTTTTTCTGTAAGTGTGGTTTTACCCGCATCGGGGTGGCTAATAATTGCGAATGTACGACGCCTTTTTACCTCTGTATTTAATATCATCTCCTAAAATTTACGGGGTGCAAAGGTAGAAAAATTAGCTTAATTAATGGAGTTTTCACTTAATTGAATTAATCAACATCTTGGGAGCAACATACTATGCATATATTAAAAATGTGATAGTTACCAGAAACGAACCAAGTCTCATAAATACTTTACTCTACATTTCTTTCCGTTAATCAACTATAAGATAACAATATGACTTTAGTTAACGAATTTTTCAAAGCATATTAGGCTAGTAATCACTAGCATCCGAAAGTACGAAATTTAAAAATGCCCTCAGAATCCCCTATTTTTGAGTTCGACAAAAAACTTTAAAATTATGGGACTCTTCAGGCGAAA
>NZ_JAANIG010000013.1 GCF_011174675.1 Perlabentimonas gracilis
CTCAGGAAAAAATACCGACAATAAGGCCTTTAGGCTTTCTTGTGTTTCCATACCCAAAGGTAATAACTCTTCTCCAGCACCTCAAAATAATATTTAGCCGTTATATAACAGGGGGTTACATCTGACTACAAAAAACAGTGTTGGTATAATTCCAACACTGCCCTAAACTCGGCAACTTTTTAATTATTATCCAATTGCGTGATATCTGGCTTGATTATACTTGCAGTACAAGGGCACCTTTTAAATAAACTTTTCCCTTCGCTGCAAATTGATTAAAGACCATAGCATCGAAACCACGCTACCCACCACTAGCATCAACCGGTTCTGATAGATCACGTTTTTCCATACGGTAAGGCTCATATCGTTTGGTACCGTAAAGGGGTTAAGAAAGATGTTCCACTTGCTATGCTCAACTGCTTCGCTCATAATCCAAAAGAATAAGCCAATTACTATCATTATTACTGCTGCCGCGCTTGCATTGCGAGTTAGGCTTGCCATAAGAAACCCAAGAGACGCAAGGAAAAGTAGTGGAAACATAAGCTGGTAAACCATTTTGAGCACAGGAATCCGAAGAACGGCAAAAACAGTAAAACTCCCCATAAAGAAAAGTAGGACAACAAGAATTAGTATGCTTATCAGGAAGCGAACTAGATAAACCTTGAAGCGGTAATTGGGAACACCAAAAATTATTTCAAGCATCCGGGCATCCTTATCGTTCTGGATATTAAAAATAACGGGGTAAAATATTATAAGAATACCGGGTAAGATGAGGGCCGAATACATATCGCCAGTGTTCATACTTGCTGAGCTCGAAAAAAGCGCAATGGCAATTACCAGTAGGTAAAAAGCCAAGGCTGCTATTAGGAAATACACAAACTTATTGGCAAATACAATTTTAAGATTGTACCTAACCATATCGAAACCTAGCTTTATTCTATTTAGGTGCTTCATAATGCTTAATTTTTAAACTAATCGATTTACTCCCCATCGCTAAGCAGGTATAGGTAAGCATCCTCGAGATTGGCTTTTACTAGCTTTGCATCGTCTGTTGGGGGATCTTTGGCAAGGCAACGACAACGAATAAAATCACCCTCCTTAAGGTGGTGAATAACCACCAGCTTATCCTTTATCTCATCGAACTTGTCATCAGGTAGTCGTAACGACCAAACCCTATCCTTAGCAATCTTGGCCATTTCGATTGGTGCACCCAAGTACCTAATCTCGCCACGTTTCATTACGGCAACCAGATTACATGAGCTGGCCACATCCTCGATTATATGGGTCGAAAAGATTACCACCCGCTCCTTGCTGAGCTCAACCAGCAGGTTACGGAAACGAATTCTTTCCCTTGGGTCGAGTCCGGCAGTGGGCTCATCGACCACTAAAATTCTAGGTAGATGCAAAAGAATTTGTGCAATTCCAACTCGTTGCTTCATCCCACCTGAGAAGGAGCCAATCTTGTCGTGCTTATTGGCCTCCATATGCACAGCGCTAAGCACGTAATTAATGCGATCAAACCGCTCCTGTTGATTGTAAATTTTCTTAAGAATCCCCATATAGTTTAAAAAATCCCAGGCGGTCATATTCTCGTACATTCCAAACTCCTGAGGCAGAAATCCTATTAAGCCCTGCAACTCCTCGCGTTTTTCCCTTAGATCGATGCCATTAATGGTAATTTGCCCATAGCTTTGCTCAAGAACCCCACAAATAATTCGCATTAGGGTTGACTTTCCGGCCCCGTTGGGTCCCAAAAGTCCAAACATACCTGTGCGAATATCAAGCGAAACACCCTTAAGGGCTTTAAAAGGAATTTTTTTCTTCCCAATAATTGGAATGGATAAAACAATTCTATAAAAAATCTTCCTCAGGCCCTTGAAACGGCCTGTGATTCGGTTGATGTTTACTTTATTCTTGTATAGGCTTTCGGATGTTCTTTTAATTGCAATTGCTATATACCAAAAAACACCTACAGGAATAACCAATCCTAAATTTTTATACTTAAAATAGTAAACCATTAGGGCAAAGGCTGGGAATAACCAGAGGAAAACTAGGAAGATGCCTTTTAGTACAAAGGGTAAATACATTCTAGAACCCTCAGTGGTTTTGTTCCAAAAACCCTGAAAAGGATAGAGGAACGAAACAACAATAATGTATAGCCCAATAGGAAGAAACAGACCCCAACCCGCACTATGTAAGTGGAAATAAATAAAATAGATCAGAAAGCCAACAAGAGGAATCTGCCAAATAACCCCCCTTAAATCTTGTATTGACTTGTACTCGGTCTCGATACCGAGCCGCTTACGAATTCCTATACCCGCCTTCCAATCGCGCATAAACCGGCTATCCCATTCGTAAATTTTTACTAAATTCCTTATTCTGATGTAAAGCGGTTCATCCTTGTCAATAAGCTTTTCGTTTGCCTTACGGAGGCTGTTCTGCACAAAGAAGATTGATGCAGGTACAGCAATTACTAATAGTATGAAGTTTATTATCTGCCAAATTCGGCTATCGACCTCGGTGAAGATAAAGTAGCTACCAACAACCCAAACTGCAATTTGAATCACTTTGGTAATGGTTCTTTGTGAATAAATCCAATGCAACGCCGATTTAAGACCTGAATTAAGGGTTGGTATAAATATCAGGGTAAGCAGTGTGCTTATGGCAAGGCCTCCGATAATGGTTATTGCAAAGGGCACACCTATTAAAGCTACGTACTCGGCTTTTCCAAGAGCCAAGGGTATTAGTGCAATTATTGTTGTAATAGCCGTTATTAGTATGGGCCTTACCCTTGCAAGTCCAGCCATCATTAGTGCCCGTGATTCGTTGTAACCTCTTGCCCGCAAAACCCGTGAGTAGTCGATAAGGATTATCCCATTATTGACCACAATACCCAGAAGAATAAGCAACCCGGTCATTACGTTGGTGTTGAGAATAGATGTACCCGTTAGGATTAGCATCGCCAAAGAGCCAATGCCTGCCAACGGGATTGAAAACATCATAACAACAGGCGTTGTAAATGACTCGAAAACAGAGGCTAGTATCATATAAATTAGGACAAAAGCCATTAGCAAGAGAAAAGCAAACTCACCCAGCTCATTCTCCTCATGCACAACCTCTAGCGCTATACCCGATGGTAATGGCATACTGGCCACAATTTCATCAATCTCAATTCGCGCAGCATTAAGCAAATCCTTGCTATCGAGAATTTCGCTGGTAAACTCGTAAACTAGCTCAAGGTGCTTTTCCTGATTTGTTCTTCGAATGGTCGATAACCCTTCGGTGAAATTAAAGTCGCTAATATTCTGTAGTTCGTAAATGGCTCCATCGGCACTCCTAACCGGTAACGCCTTTAAGTCATTTAAATTCCTCTCGCTTTGCTGATTGTATCCAGTTGTTTTTATCTGAATATCATACTCCTCACCATCCTGCTTAAAGGTTACCCCGCTCGAAAAATTGGGTTGAAAACTATTAAGCTCCGAGAGTACCGAGGTTACCGGAATATTGTAAAAGGCTAAAAGCTGCTTGTTAAGCCCAAGGGTTAGTTCGGGTCGCTTGGCGGGTAAACGGATATCAATCTTTTTTACCGATGTTAGCTGGCCAACGTAGTACTTCACGTCGTTGGCATGGCTTAACATTCTATCGAAATCCTGACCCCTAATAATAACCTTTTCACGTTGTCCACCAATACCAAGCATTCGAGCAAATCCATCGTCGTTTTCAAATCCACCCTCATTCCCACCAAATCGTCTGCTGGTAGTTGGTGGATCCCAGCTGAATGAAGCCGGACTAACATCACGCAGCTGTTTAGATATCTCGTTTTTAATTTTTGGAATTGAATAGTTTCGCTTATCAAGATAGTTATCAACCAACGAAATGGTAATCACGGCCTCCTCCTCGTAAATCTGACTTATCAAATCTTTCTTCTCCTCTATCTCCTCTAATTTTTTCTCCGCCTCAGCAACCACAACATCGGTATTATCGAGGGTGCTACCGCTGGGCATCGTAACGTAAAGTTTAAGTTCCTTTATTTCGGCCTCCTGCGATGAGGTTATGCTCACTGCTAAGCTGATAAGTAGGGCAGCAAAAAAAACACCAAGTGCACCCAGAACTGTTTTTGCCGGGCTGCGCATAGTGGTTTTAAGCAAAACCAGGTAGATCTGAATTAGCCTGTTGTGAATGGAGAGGGTTTCAAAACGCATCGGTTTTTTATCTCCTCTTTTCAGAAAAAAATGGGTGATGGAGGGTATTAGTATAAGGGCAACAACTAGCGAAATAACAAGGGTTGATATTATGGATACGCCAATGTGCTTACCAATTAGCCCTATGAAGAAATTCTCGGAAAACACGAATGGCAAAAACACCGTGATGGTGGTAAGTGTAGCTGCAAAGATAGAACGCCATACCTCTTTGGTTCCCTGTACTACAGCCCTATCGGGGTGAATTTTTTGAGATGCTAAACGGTAAATGTTTTCTAATACCACAATGCTATTGTCGAGCAGCATACTTATGGCCAAGGCCATTCCCAATAGCGTAAGGCTATTAATGCTTATCCCAAAAGCGTAGAAAAAGTTAAAAGCGGTATATACTGAAATTGGGATGGCCAGAGCAATAGCCACCACAAGTCTTATATTCTTGAGAAATATCCATAGAACAAAAATGGCCAGCAATCCTCCCAGAAGGGCTAGATCGATTATGGAGTTGATATTATCCTCCATGGTTTCGGCAGTATTGTTCTGCACAACCAGTTCGATCTCCTTATCGCCTAAATCGTGATTTAAAATTTCGATAGCCTCCTTTACCCTATTGGCCAAATCAATAACATTTGCCTGCGAATCCTTTGTTAGGCTTATGGTTACCGATTCCAACCCGTTGACACGGCTATAGGTTTCCTGTGGTTTTAGTCCGAAGTGGATTGTGGCAATATCCTTTAATTTTACATTCCCCGATTCCTTAACCACCAGGTTATGAATATCGTTAAGGTCATCGAATTCAGCTATCACATTTACAAAGTGAAGCTGGTTGTTTTGGGTAACCCTTCCGGCAAAAGTTCTTGCCCTGCTATTGCTGCTCAGGGCCGATCGCACATCGGAAGGTGATATGCCGTAGGCCTCACAAACATCACGATCAAGAATGATCTCTATGGATTTTTCCCGTCCGCCAAAAACTTCGGCATTGGCGACACCATCAATATTTTTGATCTTTTCGACTATTTCCCTATTCGTCACCTGCCTAACCCTATCGACACCACCACTGCCACGAACCTGAATGGTCATGAACATATTGTTCAGCTGCTCCAGGTCGAATTTAAAAACCTGAACTCTGAAATCCTCAGGCAGCTGTTTCTTGGCCTCATCAACCTTTTCGACAAGTTTTAGGTAGGCATACTTTAGGTTTGTGCCCTGCTGATAGGATATTTGAATACTTCCCTGCTGCTGCCCTGCCGACGAAACGATCTCCTCAATTCCCTCCAGTGTTCCAATAGCTCCCTCGAGGGGAATAATAGCCTGATTCTCCATATACTTTGGGTCAACCTCGAGCGGTGTACCCACCTGTACAAAAAGCATAGGGAGAGTGGCGTTGGGATATAGCTCAACTGGAAGATTCTTATAGGATATATACCCGAGCATACTAAGCCCTGTGAAGAGCATAGCAATTAGGGTTTTTCGTTTTATTATAAAATCCATTTACTTATTAATTTGCGTAAAGCGTAAGTAAATTAAGCCTTAAAAAATTTTGCTTTTAAAATTTCAAAAACATAGTAAAGACAAGGAATAACCGCCAGCGTTAGCAGGGTTGAGGTAATCAATCCCGATATAACGGCAATGGCCATGGGTGAGCGTAACGATGCGCTCTCCCCTATTCCAAGCGTTAAGGGCAGTAGGGCCAGTATGGTTGTCAAGCTGGTCATAACTATAGGACGAATTCTGTTCTCCCCTGCCCTAATAATGGCATCGCGGAGCGAAAGACCCTTTTCTCGCAATTTATTAATTGCATCAACAAGAATAATTGAATCGTTAACGGCAATACCCGCCAGCATAATAATACCGATGTATGCCATTATGCTTAATGGCTTTCCAATGATTAGAAACGCCCAAATGGTTCCAACGCCGGCAAGAGGTATGGATAAAAGGATGGTGAAGGGATGCAATAAAGATTCAAACGTGGATGCCATAACCATATAAACAAGTACAATGGATAAAATAAGGGCAAAACCAAGGCTACCCATGGCATCCTTTCGCTTTTGCTCCTCGCCCTCAATGGTTATTTGGTAATCGGCAGGGACATCAATGTTTGATAATTGCTGTTTTACATCATTTACTAGCAAATTTAATGGAATATCATTTGCAACGTAGGCCATAACCCTACCAATTCTGATCTGATTGCGGCGCATTAGCTGCTTGGGCGAAACTGAACTTTTAAGGCTCGCTACCTCGTAAAGATGAACCTCCCCATTTTGAGTGCTTATTTTAAGCGCATTAAACTCTGACAGGCTCATTTCGGGAAGTTTAATGGTTATATCGCTCATTTCGCCGCCCTGCTCGTACTTTCCAGCACTTTTGCCCATAAGCTTTTCCTTTAGCTGATTTATGATATTATCAACCGTTAGGCCAAATATGCCTGCTTTATACCTATCAATTACAACGTCAATTTCTGGTGCACCCTCCTCAACGCTGGTTTTTACATTATGCAGATTGGGTAGGCTTAATAAGCTATTCTTTACTTGCTCTGTTAAATCGCTAATCACATCAATACTTTTGCCCTTAACCTCAACAACCAGGGGTGCCTCATCGGTTCCGAGAGTAGCCTGCAAAGCGGTTTCGTCGCGAAGAATTGAGATTTCGGCATCGGGTATGGATCCAAGCTGATCCTCGACAGCCGCCATTATACTATTCGATTGATCAACCCAGTTGCTGCTGATTACCACCTTTATGGTTGCAGTATTCTCGTTTTGGAAAACGGACTTTTCGTTTCCAAACCCATTACTCGGGCCAATCTGACTATAAAGTATTTCAGCCCTCTCGCCTAGCAAATCGGTAAGCATACCTTCAATAGCCCTAACGGTTTCGGAAGTGCGCTCTAGCTGAGTGCCCTCGTTCAGCTTAACCTCAATGCTAAATTCACTTGTGGCGCTCTTGGGTAAAAACTCCGATCCTACTTTAGGAAATACGTAGGCTGTAGCAGCCATTAGAGCAAGCGCTGATATTAGAATAATCGCTTTGTGATTAAGCATCATTGATAAAACCCTTCCATACCAGGTGATATTCACTGCCTCTAGCTTTTCCTTCGTAATCTTATCTTTAAATGCCACTTTAAAGAGCATTGGAATTACAAGAATGGCAACAAAAAGCGAAGCAAGAAGCGAAAAAGCAACGGTCCACGCCTGATCCTTAAAAAGAGCACCCGATGCACCCTGAAGATATACAATTGGTAGAAAAACCACAATGGTTGTTAGGGTAGAGGCAATTATTGCCCCACCAACCTCGGCCGTTCCATTTATGGCAGCTTCCTTAACCGACATACCCCGCTCCATATGGCGGAATATATTCTCCACCACCACAATGGCATTATCAACCAGCATACCCGCTCCAAGGGCTAGGCCACCCAAAGTCATTATGTTTAGGGTTAAACCATTAAAGTACATCAGGTTAAATGTGGCAACAATAGAAATTGGAATGGCGAATGATATAATGGCTGTTACCTTTAAGCGACGCAAAAAGATGAAAAGAACGAAAACGGCAATGAGTATCCCAATTAGCGCTGTGTCCCTAACCTCGTTAACTGAGGTTTGAATAAAACGCCCCTGATTCTGAACCACAATAAACTCATAGCCAGGTAACGCTTTTTTAATTGTTTCTAATGATTTTGTAAGCTCATTTACTGCTTTAACCGTATTAGTCCCTGTCTCTTTATGTACCGACAAACCAACACAACGCTGGCCATTTATTCGAACTATATTGAGCGGTTGTTTATTCACAAAGTTCACTTTGGCCACATCGGCTAATAGTATGGGAACTCGTTCCTCATTTCCATTCTGCGGGGTAGCACTTGGGGAAGTGGGATCATCTTTAACCAACCTGTAGCTAAGCACCAAATTTTCTATGTCCTCAACCGTTTTAACTAAACCCGAGCCTTTTATAATGAACTTTTTACCCATTTCGATAATGCTACCACCCGAAACGTTACGGTTCATGTTCTGAATGGCCGAAGCAATATCGCCAGTTGAAAGGCCAAAAGCTTTTAGCTTAAAGGGATCGGTTACAATTTGTATTTCCTTTTCTTCGGTACCGCTGAGGGTAATATCAGCAATTCCCTCGAGCCGAATCAGCTCGTTGCGGATATAGCTTTCCCCAACCTTGCGCAGCTCATCCATATCCGATATTTCAGGATGCATCATGGCCACAATCATCACCGGTGCAGCATTAGGGTCGTGCTGGGTGATATTAAAACTCTCAATATCGGTACTTTGGCTGAAAGTGGTAAGGGCACGCTGCAGGTCGAGAAAGGCTTCATCCATATCTGTTCCCCAGCTGTACTCAACCGTTATTCGTGCCGATCCCACCATGCATATTGATGAAACCTGAGCAACCCCCTTTTGCCTTATAGCCTGCGATTCGATGCTCTCCACAAATTGCTTCTCTATCTCCTCGGGTGGTCGTTCGCCCGCATTAAGTTCCACGAATATCCTTGGAGCGTTCATATCGGGAAAAAGATCGATGCTTAACCTCCCGAATGAAATATACCCCAAAAGCAGAATGCCAAGCACCAGCATTGAAACGGTTACGGGGTTACTTACCGAAAATTGGGTTATTCTTCTCATCATTCTCAATTATTGCTGAAAACTACAGCTCCCAGGCTGTATTTATTCTAGTTTATCTTATTGCTTATCCTTTTTCCATAGGTAATCCATCGCCATAGCCATTCGGCAGGGCCAAATTTGTACCGATTAAGCCACCAGTGGCTAATGGGCAGCTGAATACCCCAAACTATAAGGGTAATGAGTAATCCCTGAAAAGCATCTACTTTACCGTAAAGGCCCAAACCGTAACCATAAAAAATGGTTGTACATACTATGCTTTGTAAAAGATAGTTGGTAAGCGCCATTCGGCCTGTTGATGCAACCATTTGTAAAACTTTTACTTGACTAAACCTACTGTAAAGTAGAAGGCCACCAGTAAAATATGCTAAAGCTAAAATGGGTGAGCCCAGAAAAAAACCAATGATATGGTAAGCGCCAGACATATCGATAGCAAGTCGTGAATAGTTAAAAACACCAAAGGGATGAAGTGCTGCTATTGGCAAACCGATTAGCAGGCTAATCCAAAACACTCTTCGTAGGAAAGGCTTATTCTCGCTAATGCTATTGAGCTTACCGCTCTTACCAAAAGCTAAACCTATTAAAAACATAGCCAGTACCGATGGAAAAATCACCATAAAACCTGAGTATTGCTGAGCTAACTCAACTGTTCTCATCCTTATCATTTCAAGATAATTTGTACCCGAATACACCTCGTTGGCAAGTTGAGCCTTTTCGGCAAATGAACTTTCAACCTTTTCAAATTGCTCAAGTACAAAGTCCATATTGGGTAGGTTTTGTAGAAGCTCAACTATCCCAAAAATTAGGATCTGAAAAAGAAGAATAAAAACAATTAATCCAACAGACCACTTGATTAGACCTTTTACAGAAACCCGCTTAAATGCTATTAACAAAAACCCAACCAGGCTATAGGTAATTAGAATATCGCCCGACCATAACAGAAATGCATGTACTAAACCGAACAGCAGTAGCCCAAGCATACGTCGTTTGAAGAACGAATCCATTAGGATACGCTGGGTTTTTTCCTTAAGCAAAAAGATGCTAAAGCCGAAACCAAAGAGTAGAGAGAATAAGGAGTAGAACTTTCCTTCGGCAAAAAAATAGATAAAACCACTTGCAATGCTATTAAGCGTTCCACCAGAAAATGGTTGTTCAAGGGTCATTTCAAAAATTGAACTTCGGAAAATGGCCATATTCACAAGAAGTATTCCTAGCAATGCAAATCCTCTAACAAAGTCAATCTCCTTGATTCGCTCCTTTGGGGCAATTGGTTTAAAGTTTTCGCTCATAGTAAATTGGTTTGGGTTATGTTGAGTTTTAGTTTACCTTACCACTTTAACTTTAGATCTGTTTCTCAAGGTTTCAAAGCCTTTTGTAACCAACCGTTCGCCTTTTTCTAATCCCGAAGTGATTTGAACCTCGGTTTGGTTCTCCAAACCGAATGTAACTAACCTTTCCTGCGCTAACCCCTTATCCACAACAAATACGGTATTTCCCCTTTGTTTTGAAATAATTACGTTTTTGGGAATTACCAGTGCGCTGTCAACCCTGGCAACAACTATTTCGCCCTTGGCAAACATTCCGGGTCGTAGCAGCAACTTGAGATTATTAATGGTAATAATCGTTTTGAATGAGCGGGTGGTAACATCAATGGCCGGTGATATTTGAGAGATTATTCCCCGAAGCGTATCGTTTGGCAATGTATAGTTTGTAATCTTAACCCCTTGTCCAATCTTTACTGTAGGGTAATCCTTTTCAGCCAAGCTGGTTTCCATATATAGCTGGGTATAATCCATAATTTTAAACATTACAGTATTGGCATCGATGCGAGTTGCCGGAGTTTGATACGGCAATTCAACAATTACACCAGAAAATGGTGCTTTAATCTGCATTTTAGCAAGCCTAATCAGGGCATCCTCGTAAGAATATTTTGAGTTGATATAGTCAATCTCGGCGTTTTTTAGCTCGCTAAGGGTAACACCACCCTTTTCGTAAAGCGATTGCTGCTTCTCGTAAACCTGTTTCGATATTTCAAGTCTAAGTTTAAGTGATGTTATCTTTATATTGTTTTCGAACTCTTTATCCTCAATTCTAATGATCTCATCGCCCTCGGTAACGTAATCGCCCAGCGAGTATTTCTTTCCTGTTTTGGGGTTAGTTAGCAGATTGTAAATACCCGAAATTTCACTTTTTAGGGCTGCCTCTTTAATGGGACTAACATTTCCAGTAGTCTCAATGAAACGCTCAATAGATTTTAGCCCTAAATCCATAACCGAAACGGGAACAGATATATCCTTATTCAAATCTTCGTCGGATTGATTGCAGGATAAAAACATCAGGGCTATTACTGTGATGGCTATTAGTTTTCTCATTGCAGTAGTTTTATACTATTATGTTTTACTTTACGTTTTGCAGGTTTTGCTGGAACTCCAAGGGCACAAAAGAGGTATTCCTCTCGAAGTCCCAAAGCGATTGTATTTTCAGGTTAAGCAATTCCAACTTGTAGTTGATAAGGGCATTGGAAAGATTTATTTTTTTCTGCGAAAGCTGGTTCTGATAGCGCTCCAAATCGATACTGGTTAAATCGCCGTTTTTGTATCGCTCTAGATTGATCTCGTATGTTAGCTTGGCATTCTTTTCGTTCTGCTCAGCAATGGCAATCTGAGTGGAAAGGTTTTGCAAGTTGCGATAGATTTTTCGGATATTAATTACGATGTCCTTTTCAAGCTCCTTAAGGTCAATTTCTTTTGACTCGACCCTGAGCTCTGCTGCTCTTATGCGCGCTTTTCTTTCGCCCCAATCGAAAATGGGAATTGAGAATGAAACCCCAACCTGTGGGCTGCGCGTGGGCTTATCGTACATATTTATGAACTGCTCATTGTTGCCCATTATTCCAATGGAAAGGTTTACATCACCTTTAAACTCATTGGTTGCAGAGGTTTCAATCAGATCCATTTCGGCATTGTTTAAATCAATTTTTCGCTGGGTTAGTTCAAGTCTTTGGCTTAGCCCATTTTCAATGGCCTTGTCTAAATCTACCAGCACAGGGATGTAGTTAATATCAGTTGATATTTCAACCTTTTCATCAAGGGGTAAGCCAATTAGCTGCTTAAACTGATCCATTGAGTTTTCAAGGTCAACCAGGGCATTGTCGAGGTTGGATTGGCTGGTGGCATAGTTTAGCTCACCCTGAAGGAGTTCTTCCTGAGCCGAAAGACCAGCCTCAACCTTACTGCGAATAATTTCCAAGCTTACCTTTTGATTTTCGAACTCTTCGCAAGATATCTGAACCGACATCTGCTTTTGATAAATTGTGTAGAACGCCTGCGTAACCATTCGCTCCATGCTAAGCATCTGTATTGAGTATGCAAGGGTTGAATTCTCGAGGCTAAGTTGATTCCTCTTAAGATTCATCTGGGTTCGGTTGTAGGTAAACAGCGGCTGGTTATAGCTAAGGAAAAAATTATTATTAAAACCGCTGTAGGTTTTTGTAGTGGTCCCAGGATTAAGTGGATCCTGGTTGTTCACATCCGATTTGGTGTTCAGGTACTCAAAATTATTTCTTAACGACAGGGTGCCATCGGTCCACTTTATGGGTTGGGCAATGAGCAATCCTCCGCTTGATGATATACGCTCCGATTTATACCACTGCGAAAAATACTCATCGTATGAATCGCTAACCGAATATTCAATGGGAGCAACATTCAACGAAAAGAATGATTTCAGCCTAGCCAGCTGGGCATTTAACAGCTCTCGACTCTGCTCCATATTAATTCTCGACTGCCTAATCTCCGGGCTGTTCTCAAGGGAAATGAGCATTGCATCTTCAAGGGTGATAATTTTTTGTGCATAAGAGTTTAGCACAAATACCGAAGCAAACCCTAGAGCAAAAATAAATTTTAAATGTTTCATATTCGAGTGTTATAGTACATTCAGATTACCTTTTAGTTTTAATTATTGGCTGTAATATATTATTAAACTGATTTTTATTGTTTCATAACCCATTTAATGGCATCGGCAAAAATAATTCTTCCTACCGATTTGTTGGTTAGCTCCACCTTGGCATTCTCTGGTGATATATAGTAAGTTCCAAGGTAGTTCCACCCACTATCGAGCTCCTCGTCGCTTAGGGTTATATCATCAACGCCATCGTCATGATAAACTCTGTAGTTGTAGTTCGACTTTCGTTTATTGCGACCCCAGTAAACATTTACCTTGGCGGTATGGCAGTACACATCGTAGTACGCTCCCTGTGGTAAATTAGGTGTCCACTTGGCATATCTGCTACCATCACCCGAAGCAGTATAGTAACCTGACCGAACATATTTTCCATAAAACCCGGACTCAAGGACAGGTTTCCACTCATTTGGCGGGTTCCATACATGAATGCCCGTGTACTTATACTCTTTTGCTGAGTCTTTATTAATGAGTGATTTTAAATAGCTTTCTTCTATTTCCTGTACTACTTCAAAGCCATCGTCTTCATTGTCAACAACAAATTCGTTTTCTTTAATATCGCTATCAAAAAACGGGATCTTAGCCACTCCATCTAATTTTGCGTTACGCCTTAATTCATCAAATCCAGAAAGATCAAAAGCTATTGTATTCGGCAAATTTTCAGACACTCCAGTAAATATATTCATCCGTATAGGTTCACTATTGAACACAACACCAAGCTCCTTGGCCGACTGAGCAGGTATGAAAATTCTTTGAAAATGATCGGGTTGCCGAGGTTCCTCGCTAGTAAAGCTCCGAGTATTACCACCCAAAAAGAATGAAACCTCCACAATACCATCAACAGAAGTGGGATTGGATATACTAGCCCTAACCTGATACTTTGTATAATCGCCATCCAGAACCTTATGGGTTTGAAGATTACTAATTATAAAACCCGGTAAGCTGGTTGAGGTATACCAATTCTCAACCTCACTAGCAATTGAGCTATTAAAGTTGTTTACTACCAAGCTATCAAACTCACTGAATGACCAGATTTGGCGATGGTTCTCCGCAATTAATCCATTCAGCAATTCATCAAAAATATTTTTGTTGAAGCGAGAACGAAGGATTGAGAATAATTGATTCCCTTTAGCTAAAACTATATCATTCATTACAAGTGGATTAAAAGAATTCTTCTCCTTGTCAATTTGTCTCTTCCCCTCATTAAGTATCATGCTTAAGCTGGCTTGTTGTAACTCGAGGTTAATCTTTTCGTTATTTGATATACCCCTAAAGTACCAAGTATTTTGAGGCATATAGTTTAAGTATCGATTTAATAAGTACACCTCGGTGGCTGAATTAAGAATGGGCCAGCTATGGCTTTCGAGACTTGTTATAAAACTGTAGTAGTATGGTATTAAGGAAAAAGTGTACCGATCCATTAGCTCACCAAACTCAAACCATTCTGTTGGTGAGGCCATAAGATTCGCCCTTACAAAACGCTTGAAAATTCGACTCTGTAGTTCGACGTCTGTAACCTCCTCGTTGTTGGATTTCATCTGCCTCTCAGCTCTCTTTTTGCGTCGAGTAAAATCGGTTTCATCCATTAGAACCCCTTTTTCGGGATAAAAGATTATTTCGGGCTGAACCGCATCACTTACGTTAGAAAAAATATGCCTATCAATAGAAATATTTAGCGGAACCTCGGCCAAGCTTAATCGGTTAAATCCAAAACCTAAACCTATTGATGCCTCATATTCATTTTTCAATTCCCTGATAATGGAGGGTAAGGTATCGCCAAGCTCTTCAAACTGCTCAGCATAGTAATCGTTACCCTTAATGGTATAAATTGAATACTCTATCGAGTCAACATTAAGACTATGTTTCTGGTAGTTCCCAATAAGTAGACTGACTTTTGGTAAAGGATCGGTATTTGAAAACTCGAATTTCCCGTTTTTATCAGATATACTTTCGCCTTGTGATATTGCAACCAGGTTTTCCCTTGTAGATACGCTTACCGAAAATTGGGCAAAGTTAACATTTTGATATGCAGGTTTATTTGTAGCATAGGTTACTCCTGCTAAAGGATACCACAACGATTCGCTTGTTAAACAAACAAAATTTGGCGTAATATAAGCAAAACGCTTGTGTGCTCTAAAAAGCTCCATCGACAGGTTATCATCATATTCATTGGGATGTATATCAAGAAAATGCGTGTTTTCATTTATACTACCACTATAACTAAATTCGATTGTTTTGGATGAGTCTGCTGGGAGCGTTTGGTTAGGAATAAACAAAAGGTGTAAATTCCGATAATACTCAACATTGTGACCATCAATCTGTATAGTTGAAATTGTAAGTGAGGGATTTAGGCTAAACAACAGCGTATCTACCTGAATATTATTTTCATTTGATACTTTAATGGAAGTACTTACCTCAATTTTACTACCATTGTGCTTTAAATCAATGTCATATTCACAAATTCGTACCGTTGGAAAAGAAAGAAACCTATTATTGAGATCAACCATTGCCTGCTTTTCTTCAAGTACATCCTTTTTTTGGCTGATATACATAAAGCCGAGATATGCACTGCTGAAGAATAAAACGGCAGCAAAAACCAAGGGCAAAAATGCATTACGTGGAGTTTGAGGCAATCTGTTTAGCTTAAACACAGTAAAGAATATAAATGCTAGGCCTAACAAAAAGTAAACTCCTCGGTGCAAAACCACTGAGCTTAGGTCTCCAAAACCACCTATGGTTGAACTTAGCAACGGAATCCGATAGCCTATGTAATCGAAAAGATGATGGTAAACATCGTTTAGGTAGAAAACGGTTAGGGCGATATAGCCAAGAATTATAATAAAAGTGATGGCCTGGTTACGAAGCACACTCATTAAGAAAAAAGATAGGCCAAGAATGAAGGTTAGCGTTGGCAAGCTGATAAGAATTGGATAAAGGAAAAATTCAACCACACCCTTCGCCGAATCGGCACTAATAAACGAAAAACCTATGCCAATAATTAGTACAACAAGATTTAGCAAAAGAAACACTGTAAGAATGCCCAGTGTTTTACCAAATACATACTCAAAATTTGTCATCGACCGAACGTAGATAACCTCTACAGTATCGTTTTTTCTATCCTGTTTTAAAAATTCGGATGCAAGAAATACAGCAACTATAGCCTGTCCAAGATTAAGGATTATCAGATTTGCATTGGGTAACGATGCTGGCAGGGCTCTGTAAATCCATGGAACCCCAGTATTATCGAGAAAAACAACAAGATTGAAAATTCCGATGCCAACGATAGCCATTGCTGCAAAAATTCTGAAAAACCAACTCCTCAGG
The DNA here is from genome assembly GCF_011174675.1 of Perlabentimonas gracilis. Classification (GTDB taxonomy): domain Bacteria; phylum Bacteroidota; class Bacteroidia; order Bacteroidales; family Tenuifilaceae; genus Perlabentimonas; species Perlabentimonas gracilis. The sequence continues at coordinate 16,097 of NZ_JAANIG010000013.1, forward strand.
AGCGTTTTCCTTTCAAAACGGGCTACCGTAAAAAGGTTGTGGAGTGCACTCATCGTAATTCAAGTTTTTTTTGCGCTAAATACTCCATAAAGTAAACGTAAGCATGCTCAAGATTTGGTTCAATGGGAATTGCATTGTAGCCATTGAGCTCCTCGCCAACCAGCTGCACCTCCCACCCCTCATCCGATGGAATGGTTGAAATAACAGCGTATTTCTCCTTGAGCAACTCATACTCAAACCCAGATGTGGAGAGCTGCCAAACGTGCCCTTGGGCTTTCTGCACCAGCTCCTCGGGGGTTCCATAAAATCCAACCTGGCCGTTGTTAAGTAGTGCAAGGCATTGACACACGCTAGAAATATCGCCAACAATATGTGTTGAAAGGATAATGATAACATCCCGTTGGCTTAGTTCCGACAGGATGTTGCGAAAACGTATTCTTTCCTCCGGATCAAGCCCTGTGGTTGGCTCATCTACTATAACAATTTTGGGGTCTCCGATAAGGGCTTGGGCAATACCTAATCGGCGTTTCATTCCTCCCGACAGCTTATTTGCACTCCTTTCGCGCACATCGAAAAGACCAACCTTTTCGAGCCATTCATCCACTTTGGCAGAACGCTCCTTTGCGCTTCGAATTCCAGATAACCCTGCTGCATAATCGAGAAACTCCCATGTTCTTAGCCTTGTGAAAAAGCGGAAATCCTGTGGTAAGTATCCTAGCAATTTACGAATCTCGCCTCGTTGTTTCTGAATATCGAAACCATTTACATTAACCCTGCCGGTGGAAGGATTCATAAGCGTTACCAGAATGCGCATTAGGGTGGATTTTCCTGCACCATTAGGACCAAGTAGTCCAAACATTCCGTTTTCTATTTCAAGATTTACGTCAGCAAGCGCTTTCTTGCCATTGTCGTATACCTTTCCAAGATTCTCAATACTTATTCTCATCAAAAAAATATATTGGGAAATACTCTCCCCCTTTCGGTTAATAAAGTAGCGCTAGAATTTTGAAAATTGATCAAAAATTAAACCAACACACATATTCATCTATAAATCTGATAAATCGTTTGGTACTAAATGTAATAAAGTGTTCCTTTTCGCATACTGGGTGTTCGAAAACGAACAATTTGGCCTATTTTAATAGTCTTGCTAAAAGAAAGAAAACTATAAAAACAGCTTAAGGATTCCAATAAGTTCTAACTCGCTTACAAAGCAAATCTAATGAGTTATAATGAGGCCTGCTTGTTTAGGAAAAACTTAACAAGCTGGCCTTTAAAACCAATGTTTACATTTGATATTACTCGTATTTCAACGATTGGGCGGGATTGCTTTCGGCTGCCTTCCAAGCTAATATTCCAACCGTTAGCATAGCAATAAACAATGCTATTAAACTTGCCAAGACTAGAGGTATAGCAGTTTCTAAACTAAAAACTGTTTGGCCAAAGTTAATTCTATACGAAAAACCTTGCAACCACTTTTGCATCGCGTAAAAAGCAATAGGCCAAGCAAAAACATTGGCCATAAGAACCAGACCCAAGAATTGACCCGAAAGTAGCTTAACAATATCAAAACTAGTGCTGCCCAAAACCTTTCTAACGCCAATCTCTTTCGTTTTCTGTTCGGTAACAAATGATGTAAGGCCAAGCAAACCTAAACATGAGATGAAAATGGTTATCAAAGAAAAGGCTCTAAAAAGCCACCCCAGTTTTTGCTCACCTCTGTAAAGCTGCTCTAAACGTTGGTCGAGGAAATAGTAGCTTATATCGCGTGTGGCCTTAAACTCATCGAACTTTTGCTTAACGTGGGTTAAGGCTTGTTCTGCTTGGCCCGGACGAATTCGGATACTAAGCACTCTAGGAGGCGCAGGGGATACATAAAACATAAAGGGCTCAATGGGATTGTGAATTGAGGAGTAATGAAAATCCTTAACTACCCCCACTACACTGCCATCCCTACTGGCCGAACCGTCCATTCTAATACCAAACTGTATTCGCTTTCCTATGGGCTCCCCTGCCCATCCATAAGCTCGCTCTGCAGTCTCATTTATAATAAAAGCTTGCGTTGAGTCGGTTCTGAGAACTGGATCAAAAAATCTTCCCTTATCAAGTTTTACTCCTAAAAGCTCTAAGTAGTCGAAATCACAAGCAATAAGATTAATGCCCATCTCCTGCATTTCGCCATCCTGCTCAATACGACTTACAATCTTACTATTGCCTACACCCAATGCCATTTGGGATCCTCCAACTCCAGTAATCGAAGAATTTCTTAGGAGTTCCTCTTTGAAGGGTGCTATATGGTTACTTATGGCTGTATCTAAATCGGTTATAACCAGCAGGTTGTTCTTGTCGAAACCCATATCCTTATTCCTGATATAGTTCTGCTGCTGGCTAACAACAAAAGTTGCTACAATCATAACAATTGATATAGTAAACTGAAACAATACCAATACTTTGCGTACACCTACTTTTCCCTTTACTTTATCAGCAGTACCCTTTAAAACCTTTACCGGAGAAAAGGAAGAAAGGAAGAAAGCTGGATAGCTTCCCGCCACAAGTCCCACGAACAGGACAATTAGTGCTGTTCCACCAATAAACGTTGGATTAAACAGCTCAGCAAGAGAGATCTCCTTTTCGGTTAAATTATTAAACCAAGGAAGTATTGCTGCTGCAACTAAGTATGCTAGCGCTCCTGCTATGAATGAGATGAGTAACGATTCACTTATAAACTGTTGAACTAGCTTACCTTTGCCCGCGCCAACAACTTTTCGTAAGCCCACCTCCTTTGCTCTATTTACCGAGCGTGCCGTAGCCATATTCATATAGTTTATGCAGGCAACTATCAGTATGAATAGTGAAACGAACGAAAAAATGTATAGATTTGACTTATTGCCAATGGGGAAATCGTCCTGTAATCCTGATATATTGGGAAAGTGTGTCTCTTTTAAGGATTGAAAAATGGGGGTAAACTCTCCGTTAATAATATTTCCTACAGGTACTATGTACTTTTCGTTGAAATGATCATAGTTATCAATGATAGTTTGGGGGAGTGAACCGTTTCGAAGCAAAACGTAAGAGTATACGTTAACATTCCAAAACGAACCTGAGCTATTGTCGTTAAAACGCTCCTCGCCTATCTGTTCCCTTATGGTTGCCGATGAAACCAGCGCGTTAAAACGAAAATGTGATGTTCGTGGCAGCTCCTCTATTACCGCCGTAACTGTAAATGGCTCGTTTCTCATCCCCTGCAACACCTTACCTATTGGGTTCTCATTCCCAAAGAGTCTTTTGGCAAGAGTTTCGGTTAGAACAATTGAATACGGCCTACTCAAAGCACTTGTAGGATCGCCCAGCAGGAAGTTATGGTCGAAAATTTTGAAAACTGTTGAATCGGCAAAGTAGAAATCCTCCTCGTTAAAATCGGCTCCATGGTAACGGAAAAAGAAATTATCAGTAGGAATGAACCTAACATATTCCTCAATTTCATCATACTCATCCTTAAGGGTTGGTGCAATGGAATGAGACGATAGGGCAAACAGATCCTGCTTGTTGTTAACGTGAAAATTGGATACTAATCGATATATTCTTTCGTGTTTTGAGTGGTGCTTATCGAAAGCGCTTTCCTCGGCTACATAAACAAGTACCAGTATAGCTGAAACAACACCTATGGTTAAACCTAAGATATTGATGATTGAGAAGAATCGGTTACGTATAAGGTTACGATAAGCGCTTACTAAATAATTTTTTATAAGCATAGTTTTTATCTCTTTTATAGAATTTTTTTAATATTTTCGGTAACTATATGTCCGTCGAAAAGTTGGATAATGCGATGGGCTTTCTCGGCATCGCTTGGGGAGTGCGTAACCATAACGATGGTAGTTCCCTCATTATTTAGCTCTGATAAAAGACTCATAACCTCTTCGCCATTGGCCGAATCGAGGTTACCGGTAGGCTCATCGGCAAGGATTAACTTTGGGTTAGCCACAACGGCTCGGGCAATGGCTACTCTCTGCTGCTGTCCGCCCGATAGCTGCTGTGGAAAATGCTTTTTTCTGTGAGAAATTTTCATCCTTTCAAGAACCATCTCTACCTTTTTCTTCCTTTCCGATGAGGAAACATTCATATAGAGAAGTGGCAACTCAACATTTTCGAATACGGTTAGCTCATCTATCAAGTTAAAACTCTGGAAAACGAACCCAATATTTGCCTTGCGCATATTTGTCCGTTGTTTCTCCTTGAACTTAGACACCTCTATACCATCAAAATAGAATTCACCACCAGATGGGTTATCAAGCAAACCGAGGATATTAAGTAGTGTTGATTTACCACAACCCGAAGGGCCCATTATAGCAACAAATTCTCCTTTTTTAATTTCTAAAGAAACTTTATTCAAGGCGGTTGTTTCAACCTCATCGGTTCGAAAAACCTTGGACAATTCATTTGTTTTAATCATAGTTTAAATTTTTAAGCTTAAATAATTAAAGAAAAGACGATTTGGCGGAGGCTTTTGTTACAAGTGCTGAATAAATTTGGGGAATAAAGCTAAAACCAAATGCTTTGTTGATGAATAATAATGTGTTTAAAAAACTATTCGAACAGTTAAAATACAGCAAAACAAATATGAATAGCCTAAAAAAAACTATTTTAGCTTCGCTTAAATTTACGATTTATTTTAAAACATAATAAAACATACAATCTATAATGAAAAGCTATAAGCAACTAAATGTAGTAATCGGGTGGATCGTGTTTCTAATTGCAGCCACTGTTTACTTAATGACAATGGAGTCGTCGGCCAGTTTTTGGGATTGCAGCGAACGTATTACAGCTGCTTATAAGCTGGAGGTTCCTCATCCTCCTGGAGCTCCATTCTTTATGCTTCTGGGGAATTTTTTCACAACTTTTGCTGCTAGTCCCAGCCAGGTGGCCATAATGGTAAACTCCATGTCGGCATTAGCCGCAGCGTTTACCATTCTATTCCTGTTCTGGTCAATTACACATCTTTCACGGAAGTTACTTGTTACCAATGGTAACGAACCCACAATGGCTCAAACCATTGCAATTATTGGGAGTGGAGCCGTTGGTGCTTTAGCTTACACGTTTACCGACAGCTTTTGGTTTATTGCTGTAGAGGCTGAGGCGTATGCCACATCATCGCTGTTCACAGCCTTGGTGTTCTGGGCTATATTAAAATGGGAAAATGTTGCTGACAAACCACACGCAAATAGATGGTTAGTGCTTATTGCTTATATAATGGGTTTATCAATAGGTGTTCACCTATTGAACCTCCTTACCATCCCTGCAATTGTTTTTGTATATTACTTTAAAAAACATAAGGCAACTAAATGGGGAATTGTTGGTGCCTTGGCCACATCGGTTGCAATACTTGGAGGTATAATGTATGTAATAATACCCGGAGTGGTTACACTAGCGTCGAAGTTTGAGTTGCTTTTTGTCAACGCCTTTAAGTTCCCATACAATAGCGGGGTTCTAATCTTTATTATAACCCTAGCATCATTGCTTGCTTACGGTTTGTGGTATACGGTTCAACACAAAAGGGTGATGCTTCACACGCTTATTTTGGGTACCGCAGTAATTACCATTGGTTACTCGTCATACGCCCTTCTTGTTATTAGGGCCAATGCAAATCCACCGATGAACCAAAACAACCCATCATCGGTTTTCTCACTACTTCACTACCTAAATCGCGAGCAGTATGGTACTCGTCCTCTTGTAACTGGCCAGTACTACAATGCACCCGTGGTTGATAGTAACGACAAACACACCTACATCAGAAAGAATGGTCGGTATGAGAAAACCTACCTACGGACTGAGTATAAATTCGACGATAGGTTTAAAACCATTTTCCCTCGAATGTGGAGCTGGCAAAGTGATCATACTAACGAATACAAAAAATGGGGCGATATAAAAGGCAAACCTATCCGAATTAACACCCCAGCAGGAGAACAAGAGGTGCGAAGAGTGCCAACATTTGGCGAAAACCTAAATTTTTTCTTTAGCTACCAAATTGGGCATATGTACTGGCGATACTTTATGTGGAACTTTGTGGGTAGGCAGAATGATATTCAGGGACATGGTGACATAATGAACGGCAATTGGTTAACGGGCATTAAAGGATTAGATGCCATTAGGCTGGGGAACCAAGATGAGCTTACATCGGAAATGAAAAATCATCCAGCACGCAATACCTACTATATGCTCCCGCTTATACTTGGCCTGTTGGGCTTGGTTTATCAGCTTCTGCGAGATCAGAAAAATTTCTGGGTGGTTACGCTCCTGTTCGTTTTAACGGGCATGGCCATAGTGGTTTACTTGAACCAAACGCCACTGCAACCTCGCGAAAGGGACTACTCCTACGTTGGTTCGTTCTACGCATTCTCTATTTGGCTTGGAATTGGAGTTCTTGCTATTTACGAATTTCTCAAAAAATACTCAAAGGGTGTGGTTGCCGCTGTTGCTGCTATTGTTATTGCACTGCCCGTACCAACTCTTTTGGCCTCACAAAACTGGGACGATCACGATAGGTCGGGAAGATATATTGCTAGGGACTTTGCTTATAACTACCTGAATACTTGCGATGAAAATGCTATTATCTTCACTAATGGTGATAATGATACATTCCCATTGTGGTATGCCCAAGAGGTTGAAGGTATCAGAACCGATGTTCGAATTGTAAACCTGAGCCTATTAGGAACAGATTGGTACAGCGAGCAGATGAAGTGGAAGGCTAACGACTCCGACCCACTACCCATAACCATGGATTTTGATAAGTTTGTTCAAGGAACAAGGGATGTTGTATATGTTCTCGATAGAATACAGCGTCCGGTTGAGCTGAAACAGCTAATGGATTTTGTTGGTAGCGATAACCCGGACACGCGCCATCGTGGGCAAGGGGGCGAAATGATTGATTACCTGCCATCGAAACACATTAAAATTACTGTTGATAAAGATAAAGTAATTGCAAACGGTATCGTTAAACCCGAGGATGCACACCTTATTGTTGATGAAATAACCTGGACCATCGAAAAGGATTACATTCAGAAGAACGAGATGATGATCCTAGAAATACTGGCAAACAATAACTGGGAACGCCCCATATATTTTGTTTCAACAGGTGGCGATTCCGATATTGGCTTGTCGAACTATCTACAGCTCGAGGGGTTTGCCTATAAGCTCGTTCCTATTCTTACAGAACCAACCGATTATCTTTCGGTGGGCAGAGTAAATGTTGATAAGCTTTACGAAAACTACTTAGACAAATTTAAGTGGGGCGGAATTGATCAGCCAAATGTAATGGTTGATCACAACGTACAAAGAACAACCCTTGTTCTCAGACTTAGAAACAATTTCAACAGGTTAGCTGAAAATTTGCTTGAAATGAATAGGGTTGATTCTGCAGTAAAAGTACTCGACAGGGTTGTAGAGCTTTTGCCGCAGGAAAAATTTCCGTACGACTTTTTTGTAATTGGCTTAATTGAGAGCTACTACAACGCTAACGAAACCGAAAAGGCTAACGCACTTTTAAACGATTATGCCAACTCATCGCTCGAAAATCTTAGGTATTACTTTAGCCTAAGCCCTCAGTTCTTCAGGTTGGTGGGGTACGACACAGAGCTTAACCTACAGATAATGCAGGAGCTTTTGGCTGTTGCGGAACGTTTTGGACAGCAAGATTTAAGGGAATCTCTAGAACCACAATTCAACAGCTACATCTCTAGATATTACCAAACTCGATAGCATTTTAATTGAAACTTTTGAGAGAGCCGCTAAGTAAGCGGCTTTTCTCATTTAACCCCGATTAGTCATTAGGAGTTCTGCGAACTAATGGCTTAGCTGGGTTTAAAAGCGCGTCTGCCCGTTGAGGGTAATTTATATCATCAACAAAAATTTGTAGGTTTAGGCGGATATTACTCCAATTAAGTTATTTTTGTAAAACATCATCTTGAAAATCACATTGCCATGTCACAAATTATCGGCGAAATTATTCAGGTAATCGGTCCTGTTGTAGATGTGTCGTTTTCGGCAACAGGTGAAGACCTGCCTCAAATTTACGAAGCGCTTACCATAGAGCGTAATGACGGTACAACGCTTGTTGTAGAGTGTCAGCAACACATTGGCGAGAGAACTGTAAGGGCTATCGCCATGGATTCGACCGACGGTTTGCACCGTGGGATGAAGGTGGTTGCAACCAAAAAATCGATAACGGTGCCCACTGGTAATCAGATTAAAGGCAGGCTGCTTAACGTGATTGGCAATGCCATTGATGGAATGGAAAGCCTCTCGGACGAAAATGAATACCAAATTCATAACGCTCCTCCAAAATATGAAGATCTTAGCACCGAAACCGAAGTGCTATTCACGGGTATAAAGGTAATCGACCTGCTTGAGCCCTACTCAAAGGGCGGAAAGATTGGTCTTTTTGGCGGTGCTGGTGTAGGAAAAACGGTAATCATTATGGAGCTAATCAACAACATCGCCAAAAAGTACGATGGGATGTCTGTTTTTTCGGGGGTAGGTGAGCGTACTCGCGAAGGCAACGATTTGCTTCGAGAGATGATTGAATCCGACGTAATTAGGTATGGAGAAAAATTTAAAGAGAATATGGAGGCCGGCGGCTGGGATCTATCGCTGGTTGATAATGAGGAGCTCAAAAATTCGCAGGCCACGCTAATATTTGGGCAGATGAACGAACCCCCCGGAGCAAGGGCTACGGTAGCGCTTTCGGGACTTACGGTAGCCGAATCGTTTAGGGATGGTGATAAGGGCGATGGTAAGGGTAACGATATTCTGCTGTTTATCGACAATATTTTCCGTTTCACTCAAGCTGGTAGTGAGGTGTCGGCGTTGCTTGGCCGTATGCCTTCGGCAGTTGGATACCAACCCACCTTGGCTACGGAGATGGGGCTAATGCAAGAGCGCATCACCTCTACCCGTAGGGGTTCTATCACTTCGGTTCAAGCTGTATATGTTCCTGCCGATGACCTTACCGACCCTGCTCCTGCCACCACCTTCTCGCACCTCGATGCTACCACCGTGCTTAGCCGTAAAATTTCCGAGTTAGGTATTTACCCTGCTGTGGATCCGCTTGACTCCACATCAAGAATTCTAAGCGCAGAGATTGTTGGCGAGGAGCATTACAGAACAGCCCAACGAGTTAAGGAGATACTGCAGCGATATAAGGAACTTCAAGATATTATTGCCATACTTGGAATGGATGAGCTTAGCGACGACGACAAGCTGGTTGTTCATCGGGCTCGACGCGTTCAGCGTTTCCTTTCGCAGCCATTCCACGTTGCCGAAGCATTTACTGGTCTTAAAGGAGCCATTGTTGACATAAATGATACCATAAAAGGCTTTAACATGATAATGGATGGAGAAGTAGACAAATATCCTGAGGCCGCATTTAACCTGGTAGGTACCATTGAGCAAGCCATTGAAAAAGGCGAGAAAATGCTTAGCGAATCGAAAAACAAATAGCCATGCTGCTCGAAATTATTACACCGCAAAAAGTATTCTTTAAAGAGGAAGTTGATCTGGTAAGGGTTCCGGGCGAAAATGGCTCCTTTGCCATGATGCATAATCATGCCCCAATCATTTCATCACTTGAACCAGGCATTATTAAGATTACGCAGCTTACCACCGATAGGTATTTTGAGCTACTTGAGCAGGCAATAGTAGAGCAGCATTCCGACAGGGTAACCATACTTGCAACACGCATTGAAGAAACATACCCAATTCTTGTTAGGTAAGCTACGTCCACTCCTGACCTGCCAGTTAGACCCTAAACTATTTGACACTTAGCATATGCTTAGATATACGTTACTCCTGGCAATAATATTTCCAACAATTCTTTGGGGTCAGCAAACCATTACCTTTTCAGCAAACGATGAGGTAACGGTTACAGCCGATCATTACGTTGTTTCAACCCAAAAACCCTACCTACTACTATTACATCAGGCGGGTTATAGCCGTGGGGAGTATAGAGAAACGGCACCCAAACTAGCCAATTTGGGATTTAACTGTTTGGCAGTTGATTTGCGCTCTGGCAATGAGGTGAATTTCATAAAGAACCAAACCACAATCTCGGCCAACCAGAAAGGTTTTCCCACCGATTACCTTGATGCTAAAGCCGACATTGAGGCTGCAATTAACTTTATAGCAGCGCGATCAAATAAGCCTATCATTGTTATGGGGAGTTCATACTCTGCATCGCTGGCACTTGTAGAGGCAACCGAAAACTTTAAGATTAAAGCGGTGGTAGCTTTCTCGCCCGGTGAGTATTTTGGCGATATGCTTAATGTGAAGGATGCTACTCAAGGTTTATATGTTCCCGTATTGGCGCTAAGCTCTGCCTTGGAGTACGATGAGATGTCGAAAATGTTAGATCATCTGAATAAAAAACACCTAAACCTATTTAAACCAAGCAATGGAGAGGGTGTTCATGGATCGAGAGCACTATGGGAGCGTAACCAAACAAGCGAACAGTACTGGATGGCCTTAACGCAGTTTTTTAGCCAATTAAACTTTAAATAGCCTCTTGCCCGCCTCGCACTTCAAAAGCAACCAGATTGGCTCCTAAACAGCATCTTTTTGCTAGTTACGGGAAATGAATTCGTCGATGGTTTTTAGCATTACAATGGGAGGAATAGGTTTAGCCAGGTAGCTATCCATTCCGCTTTCGCGACATGCAACCTGATGATCGTTGGCTGGGTAAGCTGTTTGACAAATTACCTTTACGTTGCTGTTAATCTTTTTAATCTCCTTTGTTGCCTCAAATCCGTCGAGCTCGGGCATAACAATATCCATTAGTATCAAATCAATCTTATTCTCCTTCACCATATCGATGGCCTGGCGGCCATTTTTGGCCCAAAGTAGGTTAGCGCCCGTTGGCCTAAGAAGCGTTTGAATAAACCGATAATTTGAATCAATATCGTCGGCAACAAGAATAGTTTTGCTTTGCCAATTGAAAACATCCTTATGTTTGGGAGTCAAAACTACCGTGTCGAATTTATTTTTCACCGGAATGTAGGGTAAGGTAAAATAGAAGGTAGATCCTTGCCCCTTGGTGCTATCTACCCAAATTTTTCCTCCCAGCCTTTCGATTATGTGTTTTGATATGGCCAACCCAAGGCCCATACCGTTGAATGTTCTTGTTCTGCTATCGTCGGCCTGTCGAAATGGGTTAAAGACAATGCTTTTTTCCTGTTCGCTAAGGCCAACACCAGTATCGATAATGTAAAATAGAAGGTTATTAGCATCCTTAAATGTATAGCCAAACTCAACAAAGCCAGAATTGGTAAACTTAATGGCATTTGAAAGGAGGTGCTTTACTGCCTGTGAGAGTCGTTTTGAGTCGGAAAGTATGCTAAAAGACTCCTCAAGAACGCCAAGCTTAACAATTGTTTTTATGGACTTGGTTTCCATAAATTTTTTATTGCTAATAACCTCGTTAAACGAATCGGTTATGACCTGATTAAGCTTGCACTCTGCTTTATTGATGCTAAACTGATTGGTTTCGATGGCTGAAATGTCGATTAAATCGTTAATAAGGTCAAGCAAATCGTTTGAATGGCTAACTAGTAGGGCGGGAATTTCCTCTTTCTCGTTTAGAGAAACAGCATCGCTGTTAAGCAATGAGGAAAAGCCGAGTATAGCATTAAGAGGAGTTCTAATCTCGTGGGAAAGGTTCGATAAAAAGGAGGTTTTTAAACGTTCCGACTCCTCAGCTTTAGCCTTGGAAAATACAATTTGTTTCTCATACTCTTTTCGCTCTGTAATATTATCAAACACAAATATAAGGTGCGAAATTTCTCCCTCACGATTGAAAACAGGTGCAATAGAAATGGCGTACCATTGTGGTAGGTTATCGTAGAGGGCAATCTGCTGCTCTCCCTGATAAACACCTCCTTTTAGTGCTAGTCCTATAGGGTCTTGCAGCTTATTATCCTTTGATGGTAAAAGGTAGGGAAACTGCTTACCAAGAATATCCTCACTTGTAACACCTGCGTACTTTTCGAACTCGGGATTGCAGAACTCAACATCTCCTTTTGGTGAAGTAATTAAAACGCCTATGGGCGAGTTTACTATGGCTTTTGTTAAAACGTAGGAGTTTTGCTCGGCTTTTTTTCGCTTGGTTATATCAATGGAAACACCGCCAATTAAAGCAATATTATTTGCCCCAGCAAATTTAAACTTGTGAGTTACATAGGTTCGTTCAAATCCATTGTTATCAACTAGTTTTTCTTCTGTAACAAATAAACCATACTTATCAACCAGTTTATCCTCCTCGAAAAATTTATTAATTAAGGTAGGATATATTTGTTTAAGGTTTTTGCGCCCCTCAACAACGGGCCCAAAAACCTTATCCATATACTTGTTCTGATAGAACATATTACCCTGGAAGTCGCGAATGAAAACTCCCACAGGCATCGAATCGAGTAAGGTCTCGTACTGCCTTTGGGTTTGATCAACTGCTTCCTGAGCATTATGCAAATCGGTTACATCTTTAAAATCCTCGATAATTCCAATTAAATCGCCTTGCTTGGTAACAAAGGGGCGTGCCTTGTACTGGTATACCAACTTTCTACCCACATTGGTATACCTAATTTCCTTTGCTTTTACAACGCTAAGTCCTTGCTTTATCTGCTCAAGCGGGCAATTGGTTGTGTGACAACTATTGCTTGGGAAAACTTCGTAGCATTTATTTCCAACTATTGTATCCTCAGCAATTCCTGTAAGTAAACTAAACGAGGAATTGACGTTTATAACGTTGTAGTTCTTATCAATTATCCGAATACCATTTGCTGTGGCGTTAAATATTTGGTTTAGCTGATCGTTATGACTAATAAGCTCATTGGTACGATACTGAAGTTTTATCTCCAACTTTTTTTCGATGCTTAAAAGAAGATTTAGGATTTTGTTGTGGAAAAGCCTAACAATTAGAACAACAACTACCAAGAAAAAAAGGATTGAACCTATAACCCGTAAAAGATGATTGGTATAGGTTGAATAATATTCGGAAATATCAATTGCATAAATAGTTTTAAAAAAGCCTGAAGTGTCAGATATAATGTTAGGTGCAACATCGGTTAGCACGTAGAAAGCATTGTCTGTTTTAACCACTCTTGAAGTGGACATGCTATGTGGATCGAAGCTGCTTAAAATTTGGTTAATGTCGTCTGAGCCATCATCGAACAGAATCTCCGGAGCTAATAATGGATTGCTGGCACTACTGTCGTATCGGAAAATGAAAGGTATTATGCGTGTTGAGGTAATCAAATTTTTAATTCCCTCCTCCTCGCGGAGTCCAAGGACAAGAGTAAAGTTTTGATCCCCGATTTGGACATTCTTCGACAAGTAATAATAGACTCCTCTATCGGTGAAAGCAATTTGATGGCCTGAAGCAACATTTGATGTGGATAAGCTAACTTGCCGTAACATCTGTACACTATCGGAACATGTTGAATAAACCTTACTGCCATTAGAAGTGTAGATGGAGAAGAACGCATTCTTTGGCTCAATAAAATTTTCAACTACAGGTTGAATTTCCTTTGCTATTAAGGTAGGTTGCTGCGACTGAATTGCTGACTTTATGTTACTATTACTCAAAGATAGGGATATGGCGTGATTTAATGAGAGGGCTATTAAATCGTAACACTGGTTTATATGCGCAGTTGTGCTTCGTACTGCCTCGCTTACGAGTATCTCTTTTGTACGACGATACTGGTACTCTGTATTGGCTAAAAAAATTAAGGAAATTACGATGTACAGCGATATAACTGTTATGTATAAATTCCTTCGAGTTTTTGAGTTGATAACTGAAATGGTTTTCACAAAAAATGCTATTTACAAAGGCTTGATATATACTTGAGCCAAATGTAAATTATTTTTTTTTGAGTTCAATGCTTTTAGCCAAGTAAAAAACAGGTTGGGCTTCAATCCTGTTCATTCTCTAGTTACAACAACCTTGGGGTTAATATTTTAAAATCTTTACCGACTTCTGCTCCTTTTTGGCATAAACAATTGTTAGAACATAGATCCCTTGAGGAAGAAAAGTAGTGGGTATGGTTACAGAATGTTCTCGTTCAATGGATGTATTAACCATAATTTGTCCAAACATATTGGTTATTAACAATCTTTTTCCATTTTCAATACCCGTCACTTTTAAAAAGTCGTCAAATGGATTTGGTTGAATAATCAGGGTTGAATCTTCGGGGTTGTCAACTTGAGTCGGGCTTAAGTTAACCGGAATGTTTATATCTCGCCCAGCTATTTGAAATGTGGATTCCAATTTTTGGTACCCAGTGGCTTGCACCGAAAACCTATACTCGCCATTTTTTAGCTTAACATCTATTTGACCAGTTTGGTCAGTAACAAAGAGCTTATCGTACCCATTAATGGAAATTATTGCGTCTTCAACGCTTTCGTTCTTTGAGTTGTTCACAATAAACGTGGCTATGTACTCAGGAATAATACATGAAATTAGAGCCTCCCATCCTTTATAAACAACGCTCCCATCGGATGAAAAGTAAAAGGTTATTGCTCCTTGAGGGTTTGTAGCTGTCAACGTGCCAATATCAATACCATTGGAGTTGCTAAATGGGCTACCCGTAAAGTATGCCGATGTGGTATCAACACCATCGAAAACATATAGTTTGTCCCACAAAGAGTGCGCTCCCTCAATAAATGCATAAGTAAACTCTGCCGAGATTACCTTATCTTCTTCGGCGGGGTAAAATGTCATTATGTACTCCTCGTTATCGGAATAATCTCCATCGGGCCCTCCAGAATCGTAAAACCTTGCCAGGCAGGTTGTATAGGTTTCGGCTGTTCCCATCCAAATTTCGGGTAACTTTCCAACCATAAGCTCAATATCGTGCTCTAGACCATACGATTGTGGATCGATACGCAAATTTAAAACCTCAATCGTCTCTAAAGGAGTAGATTCAAGGGCTGCAATGGGAAACGATGCAGTGCTACTTTGTGCTGGTTCTAATGTACCAATATGTTGATTTTCTGCTCCTATAGTTATTCCTCTTGAAGTTGTTGTTAAATATACTAAAACATTGTCTAGCGCAGAGGCTCCATTGTTGACAACCTCTATGGATAGGGTTGCACTCTCGCCCGGATCGAGGTGATTCGGCGTTCCCTCTTCATTATCTAAAACAATAATATCTTTTATCTCAATATAAGGTGCAAGTGCTTGCAGTTTAAGGTATGATTTCCAATTATTTGTTCCATCGGTTATATTAAGTGTAAATATTGATTGATGCCCATTGGGAACCTCATCCGAAAGGTTAAAGGAGAAGGCATCTTCAAATACCTTTGTAGTGGTTCCCTCCTCTGTACCAAAAGTACCAACCTCAATGGAAGCGCCAGACGTAAGTAAAAAGTATTCATCTTCTCCCACAAGATCAACGATAACCTCATGGGTAGCTTGATCGCCCACATTTCGAAGAGTTAAATCAATAGAAAACTCCTCGCCATAATCTGCCTGCGAGTTATTGTTCCCATTGGGATCGCTTATTGAAAAATGCATTAGCGTAACGTATGGCGCATCGAGCGCTGTTGCGGGTACTTCGGCAAAATAGGGTTGAGTTTGTGGACGGGTTACCACTATGGAAACATTCCCGCCCTCGTAAATTGGCTCAACAGGAACTTCAACCGATCCTTCGGGGCCCACGAGAGCCGCTCCATGAAGTACTCCATTTTTACTGATGGCTACGTATGAACCAGGAAGTGCTGAGACCTGATACATAGGTAAACCTATGGGGACATACTCGGGATGAGCAACTACATTTGCTTTAGGAGCAGTAAAATAGGGTACTAGCGAAGGGTCACCTAACACGTTGTATGCCTCCCAGTAGTATAAGTCGTTAGAATGTGAAGTGTAATCCTGCAAGTGGGCTTCGGTAACCGATAAGTTACCAATAAAAACAAAACCCGAAGCACTTAAATATTGGGTGTGAAATGGCGCATCGAAAGCACCAAAAGAGGTTTCCTCGAATGATGGAACATAACCATCGTTATTCCCTTGAAGTGGAAAAGCTCCAACTGCCCAGTAAAAATCTTCGAACCAATAGGTATTTGGAGATGAGCCAATGTAGGTTACTGCACCCTTATCGTTAGCACGGATCCAACTCTCGCCTATTGATACGCCTGTGGTAAAGCCAAAGTCGGCGGACTCACAACAGTTGCCAATTACAAATGGGTACTGTTGCGAGTTGGAGAAACCATTAATAGTGTTGGCGTTTAGCAACGGATCGCCCCATGTGGTTTGGCTACAATGGGCGGTATAGTTTATAAAACCAACCGAAATACGCTGTGGGTCGTAACAACCGCTATAGCCAGCGCTATTGTTGGGATTGCTTGGGTCATTCGCAACCCCGTATCCCCAAACAGTACTAAACCCATTGGCAGAATTGAAGTAATTTTGGGTAGCATACTTAACCGTAGGCTCTCCAACACGGGGATTCCAAGATGCATCAACACCTGCAATAAGGGTAGCATTGTTAAGGTAGGTTGGATTTGCTAGCTGATATTTCTCGTAGTATAATATCTTACTGATTATGCTCTCCAGTTCTTGCGGTGTTTGGGCCGAAAGTCGGCCATAGTACATTTCGGGGAAGTAATCTCCATCTACACTGGCATAGTACAAGTCGGTTGCTCGGCCAGTTTTTGTACCCGTGGCTGAAGCCGGTACATGCTCCACATCGCCAACCAAAACTAAAAATGTGGGAGCAACTCCTTCGGATTGTTGATCGTTGTAGTAAGCGTGAACAAAGCTTTGAATTTGCTCAGCAGCTTGGCCAATTTCATCGGTGTAGGCAACCTCAACATAAAATCCTTTTTCGCTTTTCCATTGGATGTAGGGCTGTAGCTTTTCTTCGAATAATCGATTGGCTACCACCAACATTTTAACAGGATATTTGGTTAAATCGGGATGATCGTCGTAAACACCCTTGGTATATGGATTGGCGAGGGCTTGAAATATGGGCTCGAAGTAGGGCGAGTAGGTCTTGATGTAAAGTTCGTTTTCTAACTCTTTGCTCCCACCAACCATAGTCACCTCAACATCAATATCATTAAAAACTTTTAATGCACCATTCTGATAGTCATACTGAACAGGATTTACCTGCAGCAACGCTATTCTAACTCCACGCAACGTACCTAAAACTTTAATGTTAACCTCCGGACTATCTGTAATACTTGTATTTATATATGATTGTATGCTGTATTTAAACTGGATTTGCTGAGGGTTCTCGTCCTTACGAACCGATGGTTGGTTTGGATAAATGGGCACCTCGATTCCATAGCTTTCCAAATCTATTTTATGATATGAGTAGCCCTTAATTTGCGCTGTAACAGTAGCCCCATTAGGTATCTGGATTAACTTTTTAAAAGCCGGTAATTTGGGTTCGCCAATGTTTCCAGAGGCGTAACCCTTGCCAAAGTACAAATCAACAAACTCGCCGTGCTCTTTATCGGTAATGGTAACTCCATAAAGTGCATCAACTGAAAATTGCATACTAAGGGATGATATGCTGTTTATGGGCTGGCTGGCATGGGTTGCTTTCCTAATATCACGAAGAGGAATAGTGTAATCTTGCGACATAGCAATTTGCGCAAAGGCGGATAGAAGAATTATGGCGATTAAACGATTCATAATATCTTTTTGCTTTAGGGTAAAGGTGCGCCTAACTTGTATTAAACGATTTGAATAAAAAATTGTTTGATAGTTTGTTAGGTTTTTATTTCATCATTACTTAGGTTGATATTGCTATAAAATTGAAATATCAGCTTGGCCTTGCTGTGCCCAACAACACGGGTTAACTCTTCAACAGATGCTTTGCGTACAGCAGTAATACTTTTAAATTCCTTAAAAAGTTGCTCTACTGATTTTAGCCCAATCCCCTGTATTTCTGTTAGTTGTGATGCTGTGGCAGTGCTGGAGCGACGATTGCGATGGTGACCTATGCTAAATCTATGTGCCTCATTTCGTGCATATTGAACAACTTTTAACGATTCCGAGTTCTTGTCGAGATAAATTGGAACAGGATCGCCAGGAAAGTAAATCTCCTCCAACCGCTTGGCAATACCAATAATTGATATTTTTTGGTGTAATTGTAGACTTTTTAGCGCGTTGTAGGCTGTACTTAGCTGCCCTTTTCCTCCGTCAATAACAATAAGCTGCGGGAGAGCTTCGCCATCGGAAACTAAGCGCGAATAACGCCGGGTAATTACTTCGGCCATGGAGGCAAAATCATCGGGGCCAACCACAGTCTTTATGTTGAACAAGCGGTATTCCCTTTTGGCCGGCTTTGCATCTTTAAATACAACGCATGCCGAAACGGGGTTGGTTCCCTGAAGATTCGAATTATCGAAACATTCAATATGGTGGGGTAAAGCAACGGTTTTAAAATCTTTTTGCAGACTTTTCAGAATTCTCATCGTTCTGCTTTCGCCATCCCTCTTCTCGAGCATCATACTTTTCTCTACAACATACGCTTTGGCGTTACGTTGCGAAAGTTGCAACAGCTTTAGCTTATCGCCTCGGGTCGGAACAGTATACTTACATCCATCAAGCACATACTCGGGTATAATGGGCACAATTAATTCCTTTGCCCTACTATTAACCCGTTGTCGTAACTCCGTGATTGCTATTGCAAGTAAATCGGAAGTTGTTTCGTCCAACCCTTTTTTTAACTCTAAATTGTGCGATTGTATAACCGAACCCTGCACAACCTTAATAAAGTTTACGCAGGTTACCTTGCTGTCTTCAACAATACTAAAAACATCAAGGTCGGTTAGCCTAGGATTAACAATGGTAGATTTTGCCTGAAAACGCTCGAGTGCTGCTAATTTTTCCTTGTACTTGTGCGCCTGTTCAAACTGATAATCCTTAGCATAATAGTGCATTCGTTCAACAATAATACGTTTTACCGTCTGTATATTACCGTTTAGTATATCTACAATTAAAGTTATACTTTCATTGTAATCCTCTTCCGTTTGATTGCCAATACAGGGTGCCAAGCAGTTACCAATTTGGTACTCGAGACAGGGTTTAAATTTTCCAGACTTAATATTTTGTTGAGTAAGTGCTAGGTTGCAAGTCCGCAGCGGATAAATAGATTTTATTAGGTCGAGTATGGTTTTTAGCAATACACCCGAAGTATACGGACCAAAGTATCGACTACCATCATGCACAACCCTTCGTGTACTGTATACTCTAGGAAACGGTTCGTTCTTAATACAAATCCAAGGATAGGTTTTATCGTCCTTTAGCAAGACGTTGTACTTCGGCTTAATTTTTTTTATTAAGTTATTCTCGAGCAGTAAGGCATCGCTTTCAGTATCAACAATAATATGCTTAATATCTACCACTTTAGAAACAAGAACCCTAAGCTTTGCACTCTCGTATTTGTT
This sequence comes from Perlabentimonas gracilis, assembly GCF_011174675.1. GTDB lineage: Bacteria > Bacteroidota > Bacteroidia > Bacteroidales > Tenuifilaceae > Perlabentimonas > Perlabentimonas gracilis. Next base: position 35,534 of record NZ_JAANIG010000013.1, read on the forward strand.
TTTGCTAAAGTAGGAGGACACTCGCTTTTTTAGATCCTTGGCTTTACCTACGTAAATTACCTCTTTCTCATGATTGAGAAATTGATAAACTCCGGGTTTGTTGGGCAAACGTTGTGCAATATTTGCTGGTGACTGCTTCACAATTATTGGTTAAAAAAGATAAAGTATTGCGTACTTATCGGAAAGGTATACCAAAAAAAACGAAACACAAAAAGCAATTACAGGGGCTAGAAGCCACATAAAGAAGAACTTAACAACCTCTGTCTTTTGCAGAATGTTTTTGGCCCCGAGCTTTGCTATACCAATACCAATAATTGCGGCAACGTTAAGTTGAACCAAGGATGTTGGGATTCCCTTAGTTAAGGAGGCCATAAGCAAAAGAGATGCAGAAATAAATGCAATGATGGCTGCCTCTATCCTACCGAAAAGAATTATTTCCTTGCCAGTATTCTTAAGAATTTTATTGCCAAAAATTGAGCTTCCAATCCCAAAACAAGGTGCAATGATAAGTACAGAGAAATTTGATATCAACCAGCCATATTTCTCGGCGTCAAGATCAAAAAAATTAAGGGTCATTTGCGTTAAAGGGCCAGCAGCATTAGCCACATTATTAGAACCAATGGCAAAAGCAACGTAAAGTGACAGTATAATTAGTAAACCCTTAAGCAAATAGCTATTATTTACCTTGGCAGAAATAGTATAACCTCTTCTACGGAGTGGAGTATAGATATATTTTCCTATCAAAAAACTTAGCACAAACGAAACAAGGGGTAGTATAAACCAGGTTGGAAGTATCTCGTAAAAGAGTTTTGTTGAGTTGAAGTCGCTAAAGTATAAAGCCGGAGCAACCATAGCGAAAACAGTTGATTGGCTGGTAGATTGTGGTATTCCGGCTATGTTTGCAATTAGCAGCGAAAGGGCAACGGAGAAAAACACTATGGACAGCATTACGCTATTGATTAACGAAGGGTTAATTATACCCGAACCAAGCGTAGCAGCCGTATTTTTTCCTGCAATGGTGGCGCCTAAAAAAACCATCAGTCCAAATAGTCCTGGTATTAGGCTTTTGCGGATAACATTCGCTCCATATGCTGCCGAAAAGGAAGGTCCAGTTCCGCTGCCACCCATATTGAAGGCAAGGAACATACCCAGAATGAAAGGGACAAACATTTGCGAATTAGTTTTGGTTTGCTAACTCACAAATATAAGTAATTAATGAAACAAGGGAACGGAACAGAATTTATTAATATCGAATAGTCCGTTATGGTTAATTTTTAGATTAGGTATTACCGTTAAAGCCATAAAGGAAGCAGTCATAAATGGTGCGTTAATACTGCAGCCAGACGAAAGAATGTGTCTATTTAATTCCTCGTACTGCTTGCTAACCTCTTCGCCGGGCTCATTGGTCATTAGACCAAAGAATGGTAATTTTATTCCTGCTACCTTACCTTGATTTGCGAAACACAGTCCTCCTTTACTTAAAACAATCCATTGAAGTGCTGATTGAATACTTTCGTCATCTACTCCTACACAAAGTATATGATGGCTATCGTGAGCTATACTGGCCGCTAACGCTCCACTTTTCAGACCAAACCCTTTAATAAATGCAACTACGGGTGGAGTGTCGGAATAGCGGTCGAGAAGAACTATCTTAAGCATATCTGTTGATATATTAGATGAAACTACACACCCTGCTTGAACCTCTATTTTGAGCCAATTGGTTAAAAGTTCACCCGGAATGGCTTCTATTACGTTCATTGTGGTTCCTGTAGATGTAACTTTTAGCTGTTCCACTGTAGGAATATTTGTGCGGAAAGGAAACGCAGGAGGATGCTGCCTTGGTGTGTTAAAGAGTAATCTTTCTTTACTGTACACTTTAGCTCCATCTATATATGTTTCTAATATATTGAAGTTTACTAAATCTTCAGTAATAATAAAATCGGCTGTATCTCCAACATTAAGCTGGCCTACAGGTAACGAGTAATGGCTTACAGGATTATATGTTGCAATGGTTAACACATCGTACAAATCATAGCCCTTTGATACGGCTTTGGCAACAACCTTGTTAATATGACCACTCATTAAATAATCGGGGTGGCAATCGTCGGTACAAAACATTAGAGACGCTGCGTTTTCAGTTATCAACGGAGATAGTGAATTGAAATTCCGTGCAGCGCTCCCCTCGCGTATTTGAATTTTTTGGCTTAAAGCGATTTTTTCGAGAGCTTCGGAAGTTGTACTACATTCATGATCGGTGCCAATACCGGCCTTTACGTACGATATCAGATCGTCACCTTTTAAACCTGGAGCATGTCCATCGATGGGTTTATTATACTGTTTGGCGGCATTAAGTTTGCCTACTACTTGCGGGTCGTTGTTAAGCACACCGGGGAAGTTCATCATCTCGGCCAAAAAGTAGAATTCTGGATCGGATATCATTCGCGCCACATCGGACGCATTAAAAACAGCTCCACTTTTTTCCATAGGCGAAGCCGGCACACACGAGGGTACTCCAAAAAAGAATTTTAGGGGAACAGTTTTGGAGTCGGCAATCATAAACCTGACACCTTCTTCGCCTGCTACATTTGCAACCTCGTGTGGGTCGGTAACAACAGCTACAGTTCCGTGCTTGACGGCAAGGCGAGCAAACTGACTTGGGATTAACATTGAGCTTTCAATGTGGATATGTGAATCGACAAATCCTGGTAAAATATAAGGCCCCTCTACGGTATCATCTCTCTCAATAGAAGCAATTTTTCCATTGGCGATAGAAATTACGGCTCCATACATTTGCCGATCGCGAGGCATTACCAATACCCCTTTTACAGTAAAATTTTCCATTTGTATTCAATTTATTATCTACTTATTCGCACTAAAAGAAAAGTGAAACTCACAAAGCGTTAAAATACCACTACTTGCATTGCGTAATTAAATATATTGTTCCACGTGGAACAATATATTAGAGTTGTAGGAATTTGGTTCCACGTGGAACACTACCTGCCAAGATATACTAATAGTACATTTATATCGCTAGGTGAAACGCCGGGGATCCTACTTGCTTGACCAATGGTTTGCGGCTTTTGCTTCTCTAACTTCTGGCGAGCCTCTGTACTTAACGATTGTAGTCGCTGGTATTCTAAATCATTTGGAATTTTTACGTATTCTAACCGTTGCAACTTGTCAGCTATTTGTTTTTCCCTTTCTATGTAGCCACCATATTTAATTCTTATCTCGGCGGATTCAATTATTTCGTTAGAATAATTATCTAATTGTATCGTATTAAGCAATTGGAGCAGTTGCTTTAAAGGAACCTCTGGTCTTAGAGCAACGTCAATCAATTTCCGGGATTGTGATATGGGTTGTGAGCCTAGTTTCTCAAGAAATGGATTTACCTGTAATGGTTTGATGCTCTCTTTCTTTATATAGTTAAAGAGATCGTTAATTCTTTGGTATTTCTGGCCGTATGAATTGAAGTCAACTTCGTTTACTAGTCCAATTTTATATCCCAATGGGGTTAACCTTTCGTCTGCATTATCTTGGCGGAGTAAAACTCTATACTCGGCTCTACTTGTAAACATTCGATAAGGCTCGTCAACACCTTTGGTTATTAAATCGTCAATTAAAACTCCTATGTAGGCTTCATCGCGCGATAGAACAATTGCCTCCTCTCCCATGCACTTGCGCGCTGCGTTTATACCTGCCATCAAACCCTGTGCTGCCGCCTCCTCGTACCCTGTTGTACCATTTATTTGTCCTGCAAAGTATAAACCTTCTACCGTTTTTGTTTCTAAAGAGTGTTTAAGTTGTGTTGGGGGGAAATAATCGTATTCAATTGCATAACCAGGGCGTAGGATATGTACTTCCTCAAATCCTTCGATAGTTCGAAGCGCATCGAATTGTATATTTGCTGGTAGAGATGAACTAAAACCATTCAAATACATCTCGTAGGTTTTTTCACCTTCGGGCTCAAGAAAGAGTTGGTGTGAAGTTTTGTCGGCAAAAGTGCGTAGCTTGTCTTCGATACTTGGGCAGTACCTAGGCCCTATTCCCTGAATGGTTCCTGTAAATAATGGGCTTGAATCGAATCCAGTTCTAAGTATGTCATGTACCTCCTGTGATGTATGGGCAATATAACAACTACGCTGCACTAAGGTATTTGGCCCTTTTGTTCTAAACGAGAAATACCGCTCCTCTGTCTCGCCCTTTTGTTCAATCAGCTTTGAGTAGTTTACCGTTCTACCATCGATACGAACGGGTGTTCCTGTTTTCATTCTCCCAACCTCAAAACCAAAGTTTAAAAGTTGCTCCGAAATTCCAACAGAGGATTTCTCTCCTACCCTTCCCCCAGAAAAGTTTACGTCCCCTACATGTATTTTTCCGCTTAAGAATGTACCATTAGTTAGAATTACAGTTTTGGAACTAATTGTAATACCTAACTTTGTTTTAACGCCTACTATACTATTACTATTAAAAACCAATTCCACAACGCTATCTTGCCAAAGGTAAAGATTAGGAATAGTTTCAAGCGTATCGCGCCATAGCTGGGAAAATACCATTCGGTCGCATTGAGCCCTTGGGCTCCACATAGCTGGTCCCTTAGACCTATTTAGCATTCGGAATTGTATTGAAGACTGATCGGTTATTTGCGCCGATAAACCACCAATTGCATCTATTTCGCGTAGTATCTGCCCCTTTCCTACCCCGCCCATTGCAGGATTACAGCTCATTTGAGCCATCTTAGAGAGATCCATCGAAATTAATAATACACTTACACCTAGTTTTGCTGCAGCAGCCGATGCTTCGCATCCTGCATGTCCACCTCCAACTACAATAACATCAAATTCCTTTAACATCCTTAGTTAACCTATTAAGAAGTTCAAGACTTTTATCCTCATTAAGCCTCATTTCTTTTTGTTCAATATCAGTTGAGTCGCTATACCCAACAAGGTGTAAAACACCGTGTACCATAACTCGGTTCAATTCTCGTATGAAAGTTTGTTTAAATTTTTTGGCGTTGTCGTCTACAGTATGTATGCTTATGTACATATCTGCAGATATAATATTATTTACTGTATAGGGAAAAGTAATTATATCGGTATAGTAATTATGATTAAGATACTGGATGTTTACCTTAAGGATTTCCGCGTCGGAACAAAAGATGTAATTAATATCACCAACCTTAAAATTGTAGCTGGCTATTACCTCTCCTATCCATTTCTTAATTATACGCTTTTGGGGTAGATTAAAATCTACATCAACGGTATGGAAAAGAATTGGCACTTGTAAAAATTCTAGATATGAAAAATTAATTCGACTTTAGACCCATTATCGTCGAACTCGATGCTGTCGGCTAGATTTCTCATCAAAAAGACACCTCTACCTGAAACATTCTCTATATTTTCTGGTCGGGTTGGGTCTGGTATGTCGTGGTAGTTGAAACCGGGGCCTTGGTCTTTAACATAAATATGAATGCTAGAGTCGTTTATCTGAAAGGCTACATCTACGGTTTTACTAATATCATATTTGTTACCGTGTGTAATTGAATTATTAACTGCTTCTATGGTAGCTATCAGTATTTTACCGTAAATGTCGGATGATAATTTACATTGCTCAGAAATTTCATCCACCAATTTTTCAATGTGGGTGATATTATCGAGTGTTGATTGTATGCTAATCGATTTTTTCATATAAGTATCTATATCTCAAGTTGCTTATACTAGGTTTAAAGGATAATGTTTCGAAAAGAGTTACGAAATTATAAATATTACGGCAAAATCCATTCTATTGGATTTAAAATGACGTTTTCTTTCCAAATTTGCAACTTGTATACTGCGCTTGATGTTTTAGTATCGTTGTACACTTCGCCTATTACCTGTTGGGCTGTTACACGGTCGCCAACCTTAACTTGTACTTTAATTAAATTTGAATAAACCGTTACAAAGTCTCCATGCCGAACTAGAACTGCTATATTCTGACCAGGAATTGATACTATTTTCCGAACCTCGCCCTCGAAAATGGCTTTTACCTTTTCGTTTGCTTTGGTACTAATATCAATGCCATTGTTTCGAATTTTAATTCCCTTTAGCACGGGATGGTTGTGCTCACCAAACTCGCTTACAACAACCCCCGAAGATGTGGGCCATGGTAATTTACCTTTATTACCGGCAAAACCATCCGATATTCTTAAGTAACGAGCATCACGTATTTGTGTTTTGGCATTTCTTGCTTCCTCGGCAATTAGCTCAGCAATTGCCTTATCAAGAGCTTCCATCGCTTTCTTTCGCTCCTCAACCTCTTTTCGCAGCTGTGTTTCTCGCTGTTGCAAATTTTTAACTGAAGAGGTGTACTGGCGCTCCTGTCGATTAAGATTAGTAATCTCATCGGCCTTTTGCTCTCTCGATTGGGCCAACCGATTACGGTTTTGCGACACCTTAGCAAGCTCGTCTTCTATTGCCTGTTGTGTTTGTACTATTTCCTGTGCTTGCTTTTCGCGAAAGCGTAGAAATTGTTGATAAAACCGCATTCTTCGATAGGCTTGGTTAAAATCTGCTGAGGAGAAAATAAAAACCAATATTTGCATGTCGGAACGGTTGCGTTGTGCAAATCGAATTAGTTTGGCATACTCATTCTTTAAGTTATGTAAATCGTTTTGGTATGCTTTTACCAATAGTGATTTGTCCTCAATCTCAATCTCCAATAAGTTAATTTGCTTTTCGATGTCGTTAATTAAATTTTTACGTAGAGTAAGCTGACGTTTTAATATATTTAAATTATTTAATGATTGCTCCCGCTCCTTCTCTGTACGTTGAAGCAATTGAGTAGACTCTTTTAATTCGCGTTGAGTACGCTCCTTGCGTTCCTCAAGTTCCTTAATTGTTTGACCAAAAACGGAAGAAGAGAAAAAGAGTAGAAATAATATTAATGCAAAAATTCTATTCATTTTCAGTTGTCAAAATTTTTAAGGGAATTAAAGAGTCATACTGAAAAATTGCAGGTATATTAATCTGTAAGTGTTTTATGTCGTATTCTAGCTCAAACTCCATTGGTTGATTATTAAAATCAACTAAAATATTAGTCACCTGAGGGAATGGAAACTCAGATGCTTTATTATACACATATCGGGAGGTAAGCCTTTGATTGGTTGAAGTATTCGTGATATCTACAAAGCTTAATCTGCCATTTGAATTAAACTCAAATTTTGATTTTATATCATCTATTGAAACGTCTGATAAATTCGATACATTAAAAAGGGCGTGTAGAAAACTAGCGGTGTCGCTAGCAGAAACATCGCAAGCTCCAAAAAGTATTCGTTGAATGCCATTAAGAGTTAAAGGTATACCAATTGAAGAATGTAAGTAGCTATATGACATATCAAATCCAGAATTTTGTTGTATATCAATAACTTTCAATCCTTCGGAATCGAACAGTACATTTGCTAGGGGTTTTCGTAAATTTGATAGTATTGTAATATGGATAAATTTATCTCTGTGTGCTGCTAAATTGGCTCGATGAGTACGTAAGTGGCCATCGGTATCAATTCTGAGTATGGAACGTTCAAACTGGGTTGATACAATCCTTGTTTTCGAATCGTAACTATAATTTTCAATATGACTAGTTGTTACGCTCCTTGTGCAATTGTAACACACAAGGCTTAGCAGTAACAATAAAATTAATAGGTTACGGTACATACGTTCTAGTTCTTAGTTTTTCATCTAATCTATCGCTTCCCTCTCCTATCTCCTTAGCCTTCATCCAGTAAATGTAAGCATTTTCTTTGTTCCCAGTTTTATAAAGGGCATCACCATAGTGTTCATTTATTACAGCGCTTGTGCTTCCACTTTTGGCAATGGCATTTCGTAGTACTTCGCGTGCTTTTTCATACTCGCCCATTTGGAATAAAACCCACCCTTTGGTATCAATATATGTACTATTATTTGGTTCTAAATCAACAGCTTTTGTACTCATCTCTAGAGCCTTGGTCAAATTCTTTTTGGTGAGCGATAGGTAGTAACTGTAATTATTTAAAATTCTGGCATTGTTAGGATCATACTGCAAGCTCTTGTCGTATGCGGTGAACGCGTCACTTAAATTGTTTATCTTATAGTGCATATCTCCAAGGGTGCCGTACATTTCCGATTTATCTTCCTTCTTAACATTGTCTACTCCTTGTGATAGAACAAAAATTGCATTCTCGGTATCGTTCAACTCATCGAGCACCAAGGCTTGAAAAATGTAGAAAATAGACTGTTCAGGAAACTGCTTACTTGCCTTAATGGAGTTATAAATTACAAGCTCCTTTCGCTGCATTGAGAAGTCGAAAGAAATTAACTTTTCCCATCGGGCGGGGTTTTCCTCATCAAGTAGAGTTAATATTTGAAGAGATTCGCGGGCCTTAGGAAACTTTCTACGCCTAATAAAATGTTCGAAAGAGAGTTCGTGTACATAGATATTATCGGGATGTTGTGATAAAGCGGTATCAATAAGTTGATCTAGTGGCTCACCATAGTTATTGTAAATAGATTGTTCGAACAGGAGCGGGTAAAATAAGCGCACCTTCTCATCGGGGTTTACGTTAGCATTAGTGTATAAACTGGTGAGGACTTCTAAGGCATCACCATAACTTCCAATTTCTAAATATCTTTGATATAGCTCAATCTGCGGTTGGGGGAAAGTGCTATCCATTGCAATTGCTTCATAAATATCAGCAAAGGCAGTGCTATCCTCACCCATTTTAAAATGGATCTCGCTGCGGTAAAGCAAATACAATGGGTTGGCTGTTTCTATGTTCAAAATTCCATCAACCTCAGCAAGAGCGTTATCAAGACTATTGGTCTCTATTAAAATTCTTAATCGTGTTTCGGCTAAACGTGTGTTGTACCCTAATTGCTCCTCTAGGCTGTTAAGAATAGATACTGCTTGGTCAAAATTTTTCTGTTCACTTTGCAATAGAGCAAGCTGAAATTGATGGTTAATATTTAACGAATCAATTAATACAAGCTGTTGTTGATTGGTTAAGGCTTTATCGAACATTTGTTGATTAATGTACAGCATACCAAGGAGTGAACGATAGTACTTGTTGATTGGGCTTAATTCAACTGCTTTCTCTAAATTTACAATTGCAGAATCAACTTCGCCAATCATATTGTACGAAATTGCTAATTCGTAGTATATGGCGTCATTGTTTGGTTCCAATATTTTTGCAATTTCTAAATTACTGAGAGCATCCTCATAGTTACCGTACAATCGGTTTTGGATGCCTTCGTAATAATGCAGAAAAGGGCCTACTTTACTATAAACCTTTTTGTTAACAGGTGCTTTTTGTGTAAAACAGCCTGATAAAAAAACAGATATAAATACTACAAATACTAATCGTTGCATAAAACTTATTTTACTCCAGTATGACCAAACCCACCTGCACCTCTTTCAGTTGATTCTAGCTCTTCAACTTCAACCCAAGCAATCGATTCATGCTTAGCAATAACCATTTGGCAAATTCTTTCACCGTCCTCAATTATTGCAGTGGTGTTGCTCAAATTAACAATAATTACTCCAATTTCTCCGCGATAATCGGCATCAATAGTTCCAGGAGAATTCAGTATGGTAAGACCTTTCTTGAGCGCTAAGCCGCTACGGGGCCGAATTTGTGCCTCGTAACCTACAGGTAGTTCAATAAATAGGCCAGTGGGTACTAACTTTCGTTCAAAAGGTTCTAAGGATATTGGTGACTCAATATTTGCACGAATATCCATACCAGCACTTTGACTTGTAGTATACTTTGGTAGATGGTGCTTAGATCTATTTACAACTCTTACTTTCATTTATTTATACCTTTTAAAATGTTTAAAATTGGGAGGTTATCAACTTTTACAACAACAAAGATAAAAGTTAAAATCAAACCTAAACGAAATACGAATGAAAGGGGATAATTGGGAATATTTACAAAATATCCTATAAGGAAAAGTAGTATTGCACTAAATATGAATATTAAAAATTTTCTTACTTGGTATGGAACAGGATAATGCTTTTGACCACCGTAGTAACAAACAATCGACATTGTAACATAACAAATAAGTTTGGCAATAGCTGCGCCATAATAACCAATAATAGGTATTAGTAAAATATACAAAGTGACTGTAACAAAGGCACCAATAAATGTATACACTATTCCCTGCCAAGTTCGGTTAGTTACCTTAAACCAAATGCTAAAGTTTATATATAAACCCAAAAATAAATTCGATAGTAATAAAATGGGGACTACATCTATTCCTTCACGAAAACCTTTGCCAATTAAAACCTGAAAAATTTCTGTAAACAAACCTACTCCCATAAAAATAAGTAAAGCAAAGGCTAGAAAATATTTAGTAAGATTTGCGTACTTATCGGGGGAGTCCTTATCGTCGATATTGGAAAAGATAAAAGGTTCTACAGCATAGCGGTACATTTGGATAAAAAGTGTCATTAGTACAGCGAGCTTGGCATTGGCTCCATAAATCCCAAGTTGGTAGAGAGGATTAGTTTCGGGATTGGCCAAGTACTTTAAGAAAATACGATCGAAAAATTCGTTTGATGATCCTCCTAGGCCACTAATTAACAAAGGGAAAGAGTATACAAAAAGTATTTTTAAACGACTAAAACTAAAAGTTGTTGGTAGTAAACCAGGAATAAAAAATATAATAAGGGTTGATACGACTGTACCAATTAGATTGCTAACAAATATGTAGTTTATACCAAAACTAGGGTTATATACTCCGATGGTTTCAAAAATTTCGAATCGCGGACAAATAACAAGAAAAAAGAAGTTAAATGCTACATTTAGAGCAACACCCAAAATTTTAATAAGTGCAAACGTATATGGTCTATTTAATAGTCTTAGCTTTGCAAAGGGTATGGTTGAAAAGGCATCTAGACCAATTATTGCTGCCATTAGCACAACATACTCTGGATTGTTTGGATAACCAATAAAGCCCACTATACTTTTAGAAAATAGCGAGGTAAAAAGGATAAAAACAGAACTACTGAATAGCAGCGAGATAAATGCTGTGGAGTAGGTTACATCTGAATCCTTTTCCTGTGATGAGAATCTAAAAAAACCTGTTTCCATCCCATATGTAAGGAGAACGATAAGAACAGCCAAATAGGCATACATCTCGGTAACAACGCCGTACTCCTCCTGCATAAATACGCGGGTGTGCAGAGGAACCAAAAGGTAATTTAAAAGACGGGGAACAACGCTACTTAATCCATAAATAGCAGTGTGTCCAGCAATTCTCTTTAAATAGTTCATTAATAAATTTAAAAATTATTAATAGGTACGTTACTATATTAGCGGGTGAAGATAAGCTTATTAAGCATTATCATCTCTTAAGTTTTGCAGCAATTCTTTAGAAAATGAATCAATACTGCAAACTTGACTTATTGAAAAGAATGTAACCAAAATTAAAAGTGAAATATAACTGTTTAACCTCCTTCGGATAGTAGTGCAGTGAGGCACTTATGGGCCCTACAGGAGTGTGGTACACCAAGCTGGTTGAACTCATAAAAAATCTGTCTTTAAATGGCTCTCCGTAATATGGTGTAAAATCCTCACTGTTGCGAAGTGTTATCCTATACGGTTGGAATAAATATAACTCTGTTCGCAATGATATATCATTAGAAATATTAAAAACGGGTACTAATCCAACACCCATATATTTATCAGCATGAAAGTACTTAATAAATTGGGTTTTACTATGTGGAGTTGGCGTAAATCCAGGGGAACTTAGCATTGTTGAAGAGTAGTTCACAAAAAATGGTCTATTTGTAAATGTCAAATCAACGTAAACACCTAATGATATTCGATTGGGTACAACAGGATAGTACTTATGAACGTTTAATCGTGCCGACATCCATTCATGGTAAAGAAAATCATCGATCCTACTAGGACTGGTGCTACCAGGTTTATGTTCTTCTCGTGCAGTTACGTATCCAACGTTTAAACTAATGCTGTGCCCCTGGGTTGGAAAGAGTTTTTGGGTAAAGTTGTTAATTTCGTAACCTATACCAACATTAGTAAAGATTAGAAAAGTATGGTCGGGTGTATCATTAAGCCTAAAATTATCTACCTGATAGTACTCATAATCATTCTCACCTGCATTTATATTTAAATTTAAAACAGAATTCGGTTTTGTTGGAAAGCCAAATTGCAAACGGCCAAAACGTTCCTTTTTAATAAGATAAGGAGGCTTAACGTCTTCAAAAAAAGGATCGGTGGTTGAACTATAGTAGTCGAACCTATTCAATATACCAGAAAGTTGGATATAAAAGGGTATTCGGGTTGGATAATCCTGACGAACTTTTGCTTGTGCACTACTGTATAACCGTCCAAAGTATGAATTAATGCTAAATAGTGTTGGGCTTTTTCTAAATAACTTGTAGTCTATACCTAAAAAACCCTGATTTAAGCTGCTAGATGAGATATTACCTCCAATGTGTAAATCAAATTCTGGTTGTAAGGAAACATTAAGATCTAAATCGAATAATTGCTTCTCATTTATGTAGATTGGTGTTGGGAAAATCCTGCTGATATACTTATCCGAAACAAGTTTAAAATATTCAGATTTTAGCTGATTAAAATCTGTTGGAGAGGATTCTCGTCGAATTGATCTTATTACATACTCTAGCTGCGAATCATTTAGTCCCTTTACTGTTATTTCGTCAAAGACCAAATCGGGTTGGTTTTTAATAAACTCTATGCGCTTCTGCAGCACTTCATCTAAAAAAACTCTTCTACGTACAAGACTTTTAATGCTATCCATTAAGCTTAAGGTAGCTTCGTAACCCAAACGGCTAAGTTCTCGTGACTTGCTGAAATCAAGTAATGACAGATCCTCAACGTCGGAGTCTATAACGATTCCTAATGTATCAGGTATATCAAAATCTGTCATTCGCATAATCATATGTTCGAGCTGTAAAAAGGCATCGATTTCTCCAGGAGGTGGAGAATTTTGCGAAACCTTGCTTCCAATAATTACATCAGGCTTAAAATCTTCGTACATAACATCCCAAGGAAAATTGTTGTAAATTCCTCCATCAAAAAGTGGTACACTATCAATTACAATGGGTCTGAAATAAAAGGGAAAGGTCATCGAAACCCTTACGGCATTGCTTAAACTACCATTGCGAAAAATTCTTGGTTTCTTATTATAAATATCAGCTCCTACTGCTCTAAAAGGTACCATCAGGCTATCAAAGTTATTGTTTGCTTTGGCACTGCCTGGTGCATAAATTGACATAAAAGCAATATCCATTTGATGGGTAGGAATTAAATACGATGGTAGAATAGGCTTAAGCAAGTTCTCTTTACGTTTAAATGAAACAGAAAACATTCTAGAATCAAGTTCAGGCTTTTTAAAAAAGTATTTGTATTCTTCAGGTATAATCCCTCTACTCCATAAAAAAAATTGCTCCGATTCAAACTCCTCAAGCATCTGATCAGGAGTATACCCTATGGCATATAGACCTCCAACAATTGCTCCAATGCTAGTTCCGGTTACATAATCTATAGGTATTCCGTGTTCTTCAAGCGCTTGAATTACTCCAATATGTGCTAGACCTTTGGCTCCTCCTCCGCTAAGAACTAAACCTACTCTTTGTCCAAGGGTCAAATAAGGAAGAATGAAAAGCAAAAAAGTAACGATAAACTTCATTTTATGGTATTTATACAAAAATATATATAATTTGATCGCTAAAGAAAAACCTTTTCCTATTTTTGCTGAATGTATCAAAGGGATAAATTTAACTCTCTAAATTATGATATTTGAAGGTAAAAGGTATAATTAATACGATCCATTAACGTATTAGTTGATCTTTACATTACTCCTTTCACCTTTTTTAATAAAAAAGTAATCACTTTCAAAAACTAAGAATTATGAAGTCTCTAACTGTGAAGTTGTTTCTTGTAATAGTTTCGTTAGCATTCGTTTCCGCTTTTTCAGGTTGCAATAATCAATTGTTAAAGGGCGATGAACCAGTGGTTTTAATTGAAACAGATATGGGTTCAATAACAGTAAAGCTATACAACGAAACACCTAAGCATCGCGACAATTTTATTAAGCTTGCCGAGGAAGGATTTTACGATGGGGTAACTTTTCACAGGGTTATTGAAAACTTTATGATTCAAGGGGGTGATCCATCAACCAGAGAAAATTCCGAAATCGACTCAGACGATGCAGGATATACGATAGATGCGGAGTTTGTTCCAACAAAATTTCATAAAAAGGGTGCTCTTGCTGCTGCCCGTATGGGTGACGCCCAAAATCCTGAGAAAAAATCTTCGGGTTCTCAATTCTATATTGTACAGGGTAAAGTATTTAATCAAGATGAATTGAAACAACAGGCCGAGCGAAAAAATCAGATGATTCGCAATTCTACAGTTAATAAGCTGGTTATGGAAAAAGCCGACAAGCAAATGGATGATGGCATTAATCCTGATTTTACTAAGATCTATACCGAAATGCAGGATACCATTGCTCTTGTTATTAGTAATCTAAAGCCATACGAGTTTACTCAGGAACAGATTGATATTTACACCACAGTAGGTGGAACACCGCATCTCGATGGTGACTATACCGTTTTTGGAGAGGTTATCGAAGGATTCGAAGTTATAGATAAAATAGCCACAGTTAAAACTGGAGCGGGCGATAGGCCAATAGAAGATGTTAAAATGAAAATAAAGGTTTTAAAAAAATAAGTTGTAATGAATAGAAAGATTGAGGAAATTAAGAGAGAGGTTCAAGAACTTTCGATTAAAACGCTAAAGGAACTCGAAGACTTTAGGGTTTTAATGCTTGGAAAAAAGGGAAAGATAACTGAATTATTTTCGGAATTTAAAACTATACCTAACGAGCAGAAAAAGGAAATTGGAAAAGTTATTAATGATCTAAAGAATTTGGCAGTAACACGAATTGCCGACCTTAAAGATACCCTAGAATCTTCGAGCAGCAGCATCTACAGTTACGACTTATCGTTACCAGGATATCCAAGTAAAATTGGAAGCCGCCATCCTATTTCGTTGGTAAAGGAAGAACTTTTTGATATCTTTAAAACCCTTGGTTTTAGCGTTGCCGAGGGTCCCGAAATTGAGGACGATTGGCATGTATTTAGCTCATTAAATTTTCCCGAAGAGCATCCCGCTAGGGATATGCAGGACACTTTCTTCATTAAAAGTAAACCCGAGATATTGCTGCGAACCCACACCTCGTCTGTTCAAATTAGGGTAATGGAAAACGAAAAACCTCCCATTAGGGTTATTTGCCCTGGCAGGGTTTTCCGTAACGAGGCTATTTCGGCACGTGCTCACTGCATTTTTCATCAAGTTGAAGGATTATATGTAGATGAAAATGTTTCGTTTGCCGATCTAAAGCAAACCCTTCTATTTTTTGCTCAGGAACTTTTTGGTAAGGACGTAAAAATCCGATTACGCCCATCGTACTTTCCTTTTACCGAACCCTCAGCAGAAATGGACGTAAGCTGCAATTTATGTGGTGGAAAGGGTTGTGGAGTTTGCAAGTACACCGGTTGGCTAGAGATACTTGGCTGTGGAATGGTCGACCCAAATGTTTTGGAGAATTGTAATATCGACTCAAAAAAATATACGGGCTACGCTTTTGGTATGGGTATAGAACGAATTGCTATGCTTAAATACCAAGTTAAGGATTTACGTATGTATTTCGAAAATGACTTACGCTTCTTGAACCAGTTTCGCTGTGTTTTGTAATTAGTAATAATCTGATTTTAAAACATTTTCATTAAAATATTGTTGTTTTGTTTGGATAATGGGATTGTAGATATGGAAGAAAAACACAATTGCAAGGGATGTTCAGCATCATCAAATTCGCTTTTTAAAACGCTGAACCAGGAGGAAACCATATTTCTAGAAAATCAGAAATCGTGCTTTATTTACAAAAAAGGCGACATCCTTTACAAGGAGGGTAGCCGTATTCAAGGTGTTTTCTGTTTAAACAAGGGAGTTCTCAAAATATACAAAACAGGCTCCGACGGAAAAGAGCAAATTGTTGCCTTCGCACGAAATGGTGATATAACTGGGTATCGTTCGGTACTGAGCAATGAACCTGCCTGCACTACCGCAGAGGTTATTCAGGAAGCAGAAATTTGCCAAATACCTGCCAATGTTATTATCCAGCTAGTTAAAACCAACGGCGAATTTGCTTTGTCGCTCATGCAGCTAACTTGTCGTGAGTTAAACCAGGCCAATAGTTTCATTAAAGATATTGCACAAAAAACAGTTCGTGAACGTTTGGCCGAAGCTTTACTTATGCTCGAAGAAACCTTTGGTATAGCCGAGGGTGGCCATTTGAACATTACGCTTACTCGTGAAGAGCTAGCTAATATCGTTGGTACAGCAACCGAATCGGTTATACGTCTGCTTTCCGAATTTAAAGCCGATAAGATAATTTCAATGGATGGGAAAAAAATAACGCTGGTTGATAAACCTTACATTAAGAAGTTGGCCAAATCATTCTACTAAAAAAGAAGACCCTGCTTTCCAAAATTTTCTATTCCCAAATGTTTTAAAGCTAAGGGCGTAATTTCTCTGCCCCGTGGCGTTCTATTTATAAAACCCTCTTTTATTAAGAAGGGTTCATACACCTCTTCGATAGTTCCACCATCCTCTCCTACTGCTGTTGCAATGGTATTTATACCAACAGGCCCTCCGTTAAACTTATGAATAATTGTTGTTAGTATACGATTATCCATCTCATCTAAGCCACGCTTATCAATACTCAGAGCATCTAGGGCTATTCTAGCTATTCTAATATCAATATTTCCATCGCCCTTTACTTGAGCAAAATCTCTTACTCTTCGGAGCAGAGCATTAGCGATTCGGGGTGTGCCCCTGCTTCTTAATGATATTTCCAAAGCAGCTTCCTCCGATATTTCAATATTGAGTATATGAGCCGATCGCTTAATAATTTTTTTTATGGTATCTGTATCGTAGTACTCCAAAAGCGATTTTATTCCAAAACGGGCTCTCAGGGGACTTGTTAAAAGACCGCTTCGTGTGGTCGCTCCTATAAGAGTAAAGGGATCGAGTTGAATTTGTATACTTCTGGCGCTAGGGCCTTTATCAATCAGAATGTCGATGCAGTAATCCTCCATAGCCGAATACAAATACTCTTCAACTATTGGGCTAAGCCTATGAATCTCATCTATAAAAAGAACATCGCCTTTTTCTAAATTTGTTAGTAAACCAGCTAGGTCTGCTGGTTTATCGAGAACAGGGCCACTCGTTACCTTTAAGTTTACTCCTAACTCCTGAGCTATAATATTGGCAAGTGTAGTTTTTCCGAGCCCTGGAGGGCCATGAAGCAAAACATGATCTAAGGCTTCACCTCTCATCTTAGCCGCCTGAACAAAGATCTTTAGGTTCTCAACTATTTTTTCTTGACCACTAAAATCTTCAAACTCAATGGGTCGAACCTTTTTATCTAAGTCTCTATCGGAATCAGTCGATTTAATACTTCTTAAAAAATCTTGATCATCCATGCTTTACTGTTCCTAAAATGAAAGGATTAAATTAAACCTATTTTTTTAGATATGTCAAGCATACGCTCAATAGGCTTCACTGCTTTCTTTCTAATCTCTTCGTCAAGTAATACTTCGGGTAGCTCGTATTTTAGCGTATTGTAAATTTTTTTAAGGGAGATAAGTTTCATAAACGAGCACTCATTACAACCGCAAGAGCTATCCTTGGGGGGTGCAGCAAAAAATGTTTTGGCGGGACAAGCCTTTTGCATTTGATGCAAAATTCCCCATTCGGTTGCTACAATGAACTTATCCCCTTCATCCTTCTGCACAAAGCTAAGCAATGCAGAGGTTGATCCAACATAATCGGAAACTAAAAGTATAGGTTTTTGACACTCGGGATGAGATATAATTTTTGCTTCTGGATTCTCCTTTTTGAGTTCCAGTATTCTCTCGAGCGAAAATTCCTCATGAACATGGCATGCTCCATTCCACACCACCATATCGTCCCTGTTAGTAATTCGTTTAATATAATTACCTAAATTTCTATCGGGAGCAAATATTAAGGGGGTATCTTTGGAGAAACTTTCTACAATCTGCACAGCATTACTCGATGTACAGCAAACGTCAGAAAGCGCTTTTATCTCTGCAGTAGTATTAACATAGGTAATAACTGTGTGATTAGGATGTTTATTGACAAATTGCTCAAACTCTTCAGGAGGGCATGAATCGGCCAAGCTACATCCTGCATTCAAATCGGGGATTAGCACTTTTTTATCGGGCGAAAGCATTTTTGCTGTTTCGGCCATAAAGTGTACACCTGCAAAAAGAATAATGTCCGCAGTAACCTCAGCCGCTTTTTGCGATAATCCTAAGCTATCGCCAATGTAGTCGGCAATATCCTGTACATCGTTGGTTTGATAGAAATGCGCAAGAATAACTGCATTCTTCTCCTTCTTTAACTTGTTAATTTCTTCAACAAGGTTAATATTTGGGTCAACAGGTAAGTCGATAAAACCCTTTTCGAGGTTTTTCGATGATTTATTAACAGCCATATTATTATAATCTTTTTTCTTATTAAAAATTTTAAAAACTTAATGATGATGTTATCCTGTTAATAGCGTTGAAAAGTTAAAACGATATTGCTTGCAAAATTCGTTATTAAATGTGTGATAACAAACTTTTCACACAAGATTAACAAAAACAAACCATGAACCTCAGGCTATTCTACACTTTATTAACAAGTGTTGGTATCCCTTTGTTGATAATAAAAAGTACGATTTCAACAGGCACCTTTTCGGTTAAAAATCGGTTTATAAAAGATTACGATTTTCGGGAGCAAGCTATTTCATTTTTCAGAATAATTATTAACGAGTATAGATGTTCAGAAAAGCAAAAAAACATTTGAATTTTAAATCACCTAAAAGCTAACAATGTTTTAACAGGCAGCTAACGGATTGGTAAAATGCCCTTTGTAGATGAAGAGAGCAGAGTTGTTGTAACGCTATAAAATTGTGCTCTTCCCAAATTATTCTTACTTTGCCCCCAATATATCTGCGCTATTTCTAACGCTAGTCGTTTTCTGGAGTAATTATATCAGCCTTAGTATGAAAAAACAGTTAGTTTGTACAATAGTATTTGTGTTTTCTTTTACTATGGGCATTGCCTTTTCGCAAGCACAAGCCTCACCCTTTCTCGTAAAAGACTCTGTTCGCATCGAGAATCTACTAGACTCAATAGAAACACACATATATGTTAACAATAAGCAAAAAGCCTACGAGTTAACATTAAGAGGTCTAAAAACGTTCGACACCACTAGCTACCAGCAAGGCAAGGTAAAGTTGTTACAGCGAGCGGCTACACTTAATAGCCTTTACGGCATGTCGCTCGACAGTGGCGTGTTTTACCTAAATCAAATGCGAACATTATCGTCGCAAATTGGCTTTAAAAGAGGGCTACTTTGGTATGAGCAAACCTTTGGGCAGATTTACCTTATGCAAAAGGATTACGAAAAGGCTTATCGGTTTTATAGAGGTGCATACCAATTAGCAGTAGATATTGACGACAGTATTGCGATGGCAGATGTTCTGCCATATATCGCCCTGATGCAGATAAATAATGGTCACTACGATAGCGCCAATGTGAGTATTCGCAGAGCTCTTCCTATGGTAAGACGGTTTGGTATGAGCAGAACAGAGATTATGCTTTACGATAGGTTGGCCCGTATTTTAAAAGATGAACAGCAGCTCGATAGCGCCGCATTTTACTATAAACAATCGCTCGAAGTTGCCCAGAGCAAAAATAGTAAACTGGGTATCCTTACGGCAAACTTCAACCTAACTTATATGAGGTTTGTAAGGGATAGTTTTGCAGATATTGAGGACGACCTATCTACCCTACTTGTCCAAATGAAACAGCATGAATTGTTAAATGTGTATATTGCTGGCTCCTACATACTTTCTGATGTTTTGGAAAGCCAAAAGCAGTATCAAAAGGCACTCAATTTATACAAGCAAATAAGATCGTTTGAGGACTCTTTAATTGGTAACGAAAGGGTAAGAAAGGTGGTTGAGCGCGAATCCGATTTTTACCTAAACCTTAAAGAAATAGAAAACCTGCAGCTCAAGAAAGATGGCGAAATACGGGAGTTACAACTTCGCAATCGTAAGCTGGTTATTTACTTTACCTCATTTTCTCTATTGGTGCTTTTTATACTGCTGATAAATATCGTGAAAAAGTATAGAGAAATTCAGCAAAACATTAAAACTATCAGAGAAAAGGATCGCATAATTTTTGAGAAGGATATGGCCATAATGGAGAAGGAGAAGGAAAAAGCTGAGCAAATGGTTGAATCTCAGCGCAAGGAAAACACGGCCAAGCTTATGCGGATTTGTAATTACCAAGAAATTGCTCGTTCAACTACCGAGGAACTCCTAAAACTTAAACGTGAGATTGTGGGCAGTGGGAGGCAGGCAAGCAAAGTGTCAAGTGCAATACAAAATATTATTAACACCATAAATGCTCATAATCAGGAGCACCTTTGGTCCGAGTTTGAGACCTCATTTAACGAAACCGATCCCGATTACCTTAACCGTCTTGCTGCTCGATTCCCCGACCTTACACCCAATGAGCTTAAGCTGTGTATTTTTCTTAAGTTAAACCTACGCACCAAGGAGATATCGGTTATAACACAGCAAAGCCTAAAAAGCATAGAGGTTGGTCGGACTCGGCTTCGAAAAAAGTTGGGTATAGACAACACTAACACCAACATAACCTCCTTTTTGCAGCAGGTATAGGCAATAAGCCCTCGCTTTCCTCTAGTTTTTTTCTTGTGACCCATCCATTGTACTACCATTCAGGGTAAGGCTACGTGATTTGCTATGTCACTTTGGGGTGAAAAATCACCTACTTCAACTCGTGCAACATAAGCCACACACAAACAGCAATATAGATTGTTGTGTAGTGGTATTGTAGCAATTTTGATGATGATAAAAATCATCCTTTTAGCGATGAAAGCTTTTTCTTTACCGCCACAAACTTTCTAAAATAAATTTTTTATGAGAAAACTTTACTTGCTGTTAGTAATTCTTGTCGTCTCTATTTTTACGTATGGACAAGATGTGCTAAGCGTTGGTTCTGGTACACTGGAATCGCGAGAAAATGTAAAAGAGATTCTCTCGGGAGAGCAACAGCTTCACCGGGGTGTCAAGTTTATGGAGCAATACTATGTTGTTTTAACTTTTGAGAGCATTCCCAATCAAGAAAAAAAGGATGCCCTTGCAAAGCAGGGAATAACCCTACTTTCGTACATTGGAAACAACACCTACTATGCTACCATTAAAAGCACAGACGAAGTTGCTATCCAAAAGCAGCTGGTTTCATCGTCGGTTTTGTCGGTATTGCCCGTTGATCCTATGTGGAAAATTGCCCCCCAGCTACTTAAGGGCGCAATACCTGAGCATGCAAAGGTTACAAACGATATTGTACGCGTAAGCGTTATAGTATTCGATACTGCCGATAAGTCTACCATTGAGAGAGAGCTAAAAAGCAAGGGATTTAGGATAAACAGTATGGCACTTGAGTTTAATATTGTAAACATTGAGTTGCCACTAGTAAAGCTAATGGAATTTGCTGCTATTCCTTGGGTAAAGTGGATTGAGTTTGTGGCTCCTCCAATGGAGCTAGATAACAACAGAGGGCGGAGCATGACCCGTTCCAACATTTTGAGTTCAAACCTTATGGGCCAACGCGAACTTACTGGTAAAGGCGTAAATGTTGGTATTTGGGACGGAAGCATTGAGGCTCACCCCGACCTTGGCGACAGGCTAGTTTCCAAGGAGTTTGAGTATATGAGTGAGCACGGACAGCACGTTTCGGGAACCCTTGCTGGTGCTGGTCTTATCGATCCCAAAGGGAAGGGTATGGCTCCTGGTGCAACTGTGTACGCATGGAACTTCAACACCCAGCAAAATGGGCTTAGCGTACAGCAGGAGATGCTTATGTCGGCACGCGATAATGGTGTGGTTATTACATCAAACTCATATGGCGTTCCTATGAGCGAAGCTCGCTGTACTTCACCGGTCGATTATAACGCAACGGACCTACAGCTCGACCAACTTGTAGGTTTTTATCCTGTGCTTGCGCATGTGTTCTCGGTTGGTAACGATCAGCAAGCTTGTATGACCTCAACCGGTTCGCTTTACGGAACATCTACCAAGCGAGCCAAAAATGCCATTTTTGTTGGTGCCTTGGATCACCTAACCGGTATGACCAACTTTAGCAGCTGGGGACCAACCAACGATGGCCGTATCATTCCCCATATCTCAACCTTTGGCGATTGGGTATATTCTACCGTTTATGGTAATACCTACGATGGTGAGTATTGGAGCGGAACATCCATGGCTTGTCCGGCAACATCGGGAACCCTAGCACTGCTTTACGAGCGCTACAAGCAAATTTATGGCGATTTTCCCATTGCCTCGTTGGCAAAGGCTGCCATTCTAAATACTGCCGAGGACAAAGGAAACCCGGGCCCCGACTATGCTTTTGGATACGGGTCGCTTGATGGACAAAGAGCTGTTGAGCTGATTGAAAAAAACAGATTTTTTGTTGGTAGCGTTGACAACGGCGAGCAAAACACCCACACCATTAATGTGCCTGCTGGCGCAAAGGAGTTAAGGGTTATGCTTGTTTGGTCCGATTACCATGGCGTTAGCGCATCAAAAGCCCTAATTAACGATTTGGACCTTACCGTTATCAGCGGCTCAAACACCTTCCTCCCTTGGGTTTTAAACCCTGCTAACCCAAGCGCAAACGCCACCCCTGGTGTTGATAGGCTTAATAACCAGGAGCAGGTTACCCTTACAAACCCAAACCCCGGATCATACACAATTACTGTAAACGGTTTTCATATACCTCAAGGGCCACAGGAGTACGCGCTGGTTTACGAGTACTATATGCCAACCCTAACCGTTACACACCCCAACGGAAGCGAAAAGTTTAGCCCAGGCGAAATGCCTGTGGTGCGTTGGTCGTCGTTAGGCTATGAGGGCGATTACACGCTTCAGCTATCTACCGACAATGGCCAAACCTACCAAACCATTGCGTCTAACATTCCCAATAGTCAAAAGGATTATATTATTACCATTCCAAATACCATTACCGATAAGGCTTTGGTGCGCGTAATTCAGAATGGTACAATGGACGTGAGCGACGCTCCATTTAGCATAATGCCCGCAACAAGCAACCTTAACCTTACACCTGCAGATTGTGGCGGAGCTAACTGGCAGCTAAATTGGGAAGCAGTAGATGGTGCCGCCAAGTACATAGTGCTTAAGGCAAATGTTGGCGAAGGTTATTACTATGAAATTGGCGAAACAGCTAGCACATCATTCGATCTGCCCGAGCTAACAACCGATCGTAATATTTATTCCGTTGCTGCCGTATCGGCCAGCAATGTGGTAAGCGAACGTGCATATGCCGTAATAGCTAACCCATCACTACCGCTCGACCTACAGGAGGTTGGTTTTCCTTTCGAAGAGGATTTCACTAAGTACCCCAGCGATTACGTTAAGGTTACTGCGGGCTCGGCTCTTGTTCACACCTACGAGGCTACCCTTTTTGCCTATTCTGCAGCACAAAACATAAACCTAAAGGGTAAGGCTGACAACCCATGGAATTCAACAGGCGATTTGTTCCAGAGTAACCCAAACAATGTTGGTAAGGCAACCATTTGCGAAATTGATGCAATTAATATTAGCGGTAACTTATTCTTCCGCTTTGCTGGATTACTTCAAAATACAGGCGAAAATAATGCCCGTATGCGAGTTCGTGTAAATGGCGAAAACCTAACCAACACCTACGGTCAAACCGAGTTGGCTGCAACTGGCACAGGTCAAAATATTATGTACTACAACCTTGCCGATTATGTTGGAACCAAGTTTACCCTTGAAATTGAAGCCGTACTTCGCAACGATGGCGATATGCTTCGCGCAGGTCACTTCCTTCTTTGGCAGCCAGAGTTTGATGCGGGCATTACATCAATTACTGTTCCTAGCCCATCAAAGGATCTTTCTACCAGCGAAACAATATCTATTAGGGTAAGAAACTACAGCGGCGAGGAAATTGCTAATGTACCTGTTAGCTATACCGTTAATGGTGGATCAATTGTAAACGAGGTTATTGAAGGACCCATAGCACCATTCTCTAATTTCGACTACAACTTTGTTAACAAGGCTAACTTGTCGCAAGAAGATGTTTTGTTCACTATTGAGGCTACTGTTTCTGTTGAGGGCGACGAAACACCAAGCAACAACTCTCGCTCTGCCCAAACCACACGCTTTGGCAATTACTACGTAATGCCAAAAACTAACACAGGCAATACGCTGGTAGCTACCGCTGAACCAACCATATTTACCGACGATGGTGGAAAAGTAATGAACTACAGCAACGCTGTTAATGGAGCAGTGGTTATTAATCCTACCACAACAGGAAAAAAAGTAAAAATTAAGTTCACCGAGTTTAATGTGGAGGACAACTACGATATTCTTAGAATTCGTAGCGGGAACCTTTCTACCTCTCCTATAATTGCAACCCTAACAGGTAGCGAATTGCCAGAGGATATCTACTCTCTAGCCTCCGATGGTAGTTTGCGTGTTGAGTTTATTTCCGATGCCGAGGGAACTCGCTCGGGTTGGGTAGCAGAGGTTACCGAGGTTGATGCCTCTGAGGTGGTTACTGACAACACCTATACTCTTTCTATGCTCTCTAATTACAACGGCAACTACTCAGCACCAAACAATATCAGAATAACCGTTAAAAATAACACAACAGAACCCGTCACCAACGTTCCTGTTCGATATAGGGTTGACGATGGCGAATGGGTGAATGGCGTTATTCCAACTATTGCCGGCGGAGCATCGCAGGCATATACTTTTGCCCAACAGCTCACTATTCCTGAACTGGGGACTGCGTTTACTCTTACTGCCGAAGTTACCGCAGAGGATGGATTGATGACCGATAACGTTATCTCCAGAGCCCTACTTAGCGACAAGTACTGCTTCTCCTACTCAAGCGGTTCTTCGTGGTCTGGTGGAGGTCTTTTCCTAATTACCAACGTAGCTAAAGGCGAAGAAAGCAACCCTACGTCTGCAGCAGCGCAAGGAGGAACGGCGCCACAGTATTTCCGCTCTACAGTTTTCCCTCTTTATAAGGATTTAGATAACGAGGCAATTACCGTGAACATTAACGCTCACCGTACAGGCGGTAAAATTGGTATTTGGGTTGACTGGAACAACGATGGCGATTACACCAACGATGGAGGTCCCTATTCGGTTAACACAACCGAGGGCGTAACCTCATATAACATTGCCATACCAGTACCCTCAGGAACAGAGCCAGGTATGTACTTTGTGCGCATTAGGGCCACAACCCACTCTACTCTAGCCCCTTGTGCCAGCGAGTATAGCAATAATGGCGAGGTTGAGGATTATATGGTTAGGGTATTCAATAGCTACCCAACAACTTTAGATGTAGCCCCAATTGCCACCAATTTAGCCAACGGCTCAAACCTAACGGCTAACGAAACGGTAACGGTTACTATTCAGAATAACGCTTCAGTACCTGTTAGCAATTTCAATGTGGCAATGAGCGTTAATGAAGCACCTGAGGTTGTTGAAACAGTTACAGATGAGATTCCTGCTTTTGGAACCTACGAGTACACCTTTACAGCAACTGCCGATCTATCGGAAGCAGGTCCTCATACCGTTGAGATTTACACCCAGCTTACCGACGATCAGGATACCGATAACGACCTATTGGTTGCAAACATCTTCAACGAAAAACCTGCTGTTGATGGCTTCTTCGCCCTTAATTTCGACGGTGTTAACGATGCCGTAAATGCAGGAACCCTTGGTGGCACAAATTTACAGTCGTACACCTACGAGGCTTGGATTAACCCAGCCAGCTACGGTGGGCATGGTGGCCCCATAGGCTTTGGTCGTCTATTCGAGGGTAAGGCTGCAACCATATTTCTACATGGTACAACCAACACCAACTACCCCGACCAGTGTCTAGTTATTTCAACCGGAGGTGGCTCATACCACACCAATGCCAATAGCATTAGCCTTAACGAGTGGCAGCACGTTGCAGTATCGTTCGATAATGTCAGCAAGGCGCTCAAAGTGTATTTAAATGGAGTTGAAATACCCGTAGTAGTTAAAACTGCGGCAACTACAATTGATAATAATGCAGCCAGCAGCCTGTACATTGGTAATAACTCGGGTCTGGCAAGGCCTTTCGAGGGCATTATTGACATTGCTCGTGTATGGAGTGTTGCCAAATCGCAAGCCGACGTGGCTGCCAATATGCACACCTCGGTGGCTGGCTCAGCGAATTTAATTGCAGAGTTCCTATTCAACGAGGGGTACTTCAATAGCAAAACCTACTCGGGAAGTATTGAGGCAAGCATACTGAATGCCGATATAAGCATTTCGGAAAGCAGCATTTGGGTTGAACCTAGCGTTGACTTAATTTCGTTTGCTCATGCAACCCAGGTTGTTGACTGGTACCAGGTAAACGGCAACCATTATCGCCTAGAGGTTGAAAATGAAACCGATCTTAGCTCTCTAGCTCCTACATTTAAGGCTAGTATGCCCGGAGCTGTAGTAACGGTAAGTGGAGTAACTCAAACCAGCGGTGTTTCTACTGTTGATTTTAGCAACTCGCTTGTTACTCCTATAGAGTATGTAGTTACAGCAACTTACCAAGGTAAAACGCTTACCAACACCTACACTATAGATGTTATTAAGGAACCTAGCATGGCGTGCGAGCTGCTTACCTTTAGCATACCTTCGTTAGGTATTGAGCCTTCTACTGTAGCCATGAATATGGAATTTGATGTTGATGCCAGTACAGATATAACCTCGCTGGTTACCAACTTCACCATTTCCGATGAGGCTAGGGCTTACGTAAATAATGTTGAAATCTTCACAGGATCATCAATAGACTATACAAACCCTGTGGTAATTGAAGTTGTTGCAGCCAACAACAGAACCATTGGCTACTACAACATATCGCTACGCAAGCAGCAAACCATTACCTGGGAACCTGCTACGCTGGCCAAAAACTATGGCGATCCTGAGTTTACTCTAGAGGCAACCAGCAATACTCCGCAGGATATCTACTACACATCCAACAACCCCGAGGTTATTAGCGTAGTTCTAAACAGGGCTACAGTAGTGGGTGTAGGTAGCGCTACTATTACCGCTTACCAGCTTGCTAGCAATAGCTTTGCCGAGGCTACACCAGTGGCAAAAGAGTTCTCTGTGGCCAAGGCTCCTCTTACCATTACTGCCGACGACCATACAATTGAGTTCTCCGATGCAATTCCAGAACTCACCATGTCGTTCAGTGGATTTGTTAATGGCGAAAACGAGTCGGTTATCGACGAGCTACCTAGCATTAGCACAACTGCAGTACAGAACAGCCCCGCAGGTGTTTATCCAATTACCCTAACGGGTGGTAACGATAACAACTACAGCATCACTCTAAATAATGGAACCCTTAGAATTATTGATGTTGATGCGTTTGATGTAAACTTTAGCGTTACGTATAGTGGAAACCCCGATCAGGGTGTAAACATCAATATCAATGGTATTGATCTTACAACCGATGTAAACGGAGAGGCTACCATTAAGCTAAAAGCGGGTACTTACGAGTATATTGCTACCAAAACCGGACGCGAAGACTACTCGGGCTCTGTTACAGTTGTTGATGCTGCTCAAGCCGTAGATATTGTATTACTGGCTCCTCTCCCAATTTTCACAATTACCTACACAACCGATGGTAATGGTAGTATTACTGGGAATACAACCCAAAGTGTTAAGCAAGGGTTCGATGGTACAGAGGTGACAGCGTCTCCAAAGTTAGGATACGAATTCGATAAGTGGAGCGATGATGTTACCACTGCAACCCGTAAGGAGGAGAACGTACAGGGAGACATTAGCGTTACGGCGCTATTTAAGCTAAAGGTTTACACCCTAACCTATATTACAGGTACAAATGGAACCATTATTGGCGACGATGTGCAGTATGTTGAGCACGGAGCAAGCGGTACCGAAGTTGAGGTTATTCCTGCCGATGGTTACTCATTTGTAAAGTGGAGCGACGGTGTTACCGACAACCCACGTACCGATGTGAACGTGATGATGGATAAAACGGTAACTGCCGAGTACACCAAGATTTACTCGCTACCTTACACCCAAACATTCGATGGGACAACGCTTCCTGAAGACTGGGAAAATGTTGACAACAATGCATCGGGTGGAGTATGGCAATTCAAGGCAGCAACTAAAAATGGTAGTACGCTAGCAGGGTCATCTGCTAATTATGCCATATTGGATAGCGATTTTTATGGTATGGGTCAAGCTCAAGATGCAGACTTAATAAGTCCAACTTTCGACCTAACCAGCTATTCAGCCGTGAATCTAAAGTTTAACCACTACTATAGACACTACTCAAGTTCGGCCACTGTTTCGTACAGTATTAATGGAGGTGCTTGGGTTGAAATTCAGAAGTGGATAATCACTACAGCTAATTCTGTAGAATTCGATCAGGCAATAGATGCTGTTGCAGGACAAGGTAACGTGCGTTTTAAGTGGAATTTCCAAGGAAGTTGGGGATACTACTGGCTAGTTGATGATATTGAGATTACAGGAACCTCTGCCGCTGGCGAGTACACTGTAACCTACCGTGCTGGCGACAACGGAACCCTACAAGGTGCAACCGATGGAATTATTACCCAGGTTGTAACTGCTGGCGAGAATGGTCCAACGGTTACCGCTGTTCCCAACGCAGGATTTGCCTTCTACCAGTGGAGCGATGGCGTTATCGACAACCCACGTACCGATGTGGTGATACGGGATATTGATGTAACCGCAATTTTTGGAAGCGATTGCTCACCTATTACCAGCTTGCCATACTTTGAGGATTTCAATGCCTCAACCTCTGCACCCGATTGTTGGAATGCACCTGCTAATGCCAATGGAAAAACTTGGACATTTGGCCCAGGTAGCTATACCGTTAGCTCGGGTAATAGCGCATACTTCGATGGTATGAGTGTAGGATTTGGAGAAACTGAAACCGCTGAACTGGTTTCGGCTACCTTCGATTTATCTGGCCAGTCACAAGCATACCTATCGTTTAGACATTTACACTACCCAATACTAGGTAGTACAGCAAAGGTTATGTATTCTGATGATAATGGAGCTACTTGGAGTGAACTTAGTGTTTGGACTGGGGATGTTTGGATGCAACATGTTAGCATTGAAATTCCAACGCTATCATCAACAGTTAAATTCAAATGGGAAATTACTTGTAATTCTCTTAACCTAGGCTGGTATATTGATGATGTAGAGGTAAGAACAGAGCCTACAGTAATGCTTACTTATAATGCCCAGGAGGCTCAGGACGAGAATGAAGATTGGTATAGCATGGGTTACATTGATGGTAATAGAACTCAAGTACTAGTTGTTGGTGAGGATGCTACCTCTGTAACAGCAGTTCCCTACGAAGGATTTAGGTTCACTCAATGGAGCGATGGCGTAACCGACAACCCTCGTACCGACCTGAATGTGACAGAAACTAAAACTATTACAGCTTGGTTTGAGGCTATTCCAATGTATGCTGTTAGCTACGGCATAATAGGCTCTAACGGCACGCTAAATGCTGCTGCTGGGGGAACTGAAATTATTACTGGTAGCACAATAGCCGAAGGTACTGAAGTAGTTTTCACTGCAACCCCTGAGGTTGGTTATCGAGTTAAGGAATGGACCAATAATGGTGTTCCTGTTGCTGAGAATGTTACCAATACCTACATTATTAGTAGCATTATGTTGGATGCGGATGTAACTGTTGAGTTTGAGTCAATTCCAACCTACACCCTAACCTACACCGCAGGTGCCAATGGTACTATTACAGGTGAGGCAACTCAAACAGTTGATGAAGGTGCTAACGGAACCGCTGTTACAGCCCTTCCTGCTACGGGTTACCACTTTGTGAAGTGGAGCGATGGTGTAACCGCCAACCCACGTACCGACGAGAACGTGACTGCGGATATTACCGTTGAAGCTGAGTTTGCAATTAACACCTACACGCTCACTTACACTGCTGGTGACAATGGCTCGCTTACAGGTGAAACCACCCAAACAGTAAACCATGGTGCCAACGGAACAGCGGTAGAAGCCGTTGCTGCTACAGGCTACCACTTTGTGAAGTGGAACGACGGTGTAACCGCCAACCCACGTACCGATGTTAATGTAACCGCTGATATTACCGTTGAAGCTGAGTTTGCAGTGACAACCTACACTTTAACATTTGTTGTGCTTGATAAGGACCAGCAGGCCATTGCGAATGCAAGAATAAGCATTAATGGTGCCGACCTTACAACAGATAGTGAGGGTAAAGCAGAGGTAGACCTCGCAAACGGTACCTACGACTATGCTGTTGAACTGGAGGGATACGAAACAGTTAGCGATGAGGTTACAATTTACAACGCCAATAAAGAAGTTACCATTAATATGGTAAATGTTGGTGCAGCAATCAATTCGCTTGCCGATGTTAGGGTATATCCAAACCCATTCTCTAGCAGATTA
Organism: Perlabentimonas gracilis; assembly: GCF_011174675.1. Lineage (GTDB taxonomy): Bacteria > Bacteroidota > Bacteroidia > Bacteroidales > Tenuifilaceae > Perlabentimonas > Perlabentimonas gracilis. The sequence goes on from NZ_JAANIG010000013.1 coordinate 66,208, forward strand.
GTTATTGGAAATGCCGAGAGTGTTACACGAGTTGAGATCACCAATATGATTGGTCAAAACCTATACCGTCATACTTTTGTGTCGGGTGAGCATGAGCTAATTGTGCCAACCTCGTCACTAAAGGCTGGAGTCTATCTCGTGTCAATTTATACTAACGATGGAAAACGAACTGTTAGAAAGGTTATAAGGGAATAATTTAGGTTGTTTAGTTAGGGATTAAGGGCTGCCTTTTTTGGGCAGCCCTTTTTCTTTGTACTTAAATAGTCAAGCTGAAGGAATATAGAGTTAGTGGCTTTGTACGATCTATTTTTTAATAAATTGCTACATTTGTAAAAAAATTACCAAATGAACCTGTTCCACACCATAGGTCAATACATCCTATTCCTGGGGAAGGTGGTTGCAAAACCTGAGAAGTGGAAAATTTTTTATCGCGACACCGTAAAGGAGATCGATAAGCTGGGCATAAACTCCATTGGGATAGTAGCCATTATTTCAGCCTTTATGGGTGCTGTTATTACCATTCAAACTGCCTACAATACCGAAAACCCCTTGCTTCCCAACTACCTTATAGGTGTTGCTGCGCGCGATAGCATTTTGCTTGAATTCTCATCTACAATAGTAGCCCTTATTCTGGCGGGAAAGGTGGGGAGTAATATTGCTTCCGAAATTGGCACCATGCGGATTAGCGAGCAAATAGATGCCCTAGAGATAATGGGTGTCAACTCAGCCAGTCATCTTGTACTGCCCAAAATACTTGCGGCTATGCTATTCAACCCTTTCCTGTGTATAATGAGCAATGCTGTTGGTATTATTGGTGGATGGGCTGTGGGCATCCTTACCGGTGTAATCACCACCCAGCAATACATCGAAGGTATACTGTACGCTTTTATTCCATACTACATTATATACGGGGTAATCAAAACCATTGTTTTTGCCTTTATCATCACTAGCGTTTCCGCATTTTACGGATACTATGTGTCAGGAGGATCGCTTGAGGTGGGCCGGTCTAGCACAAAGGCGGTGGTGCATAGCAGCGTAGTAATTTTATTGTTCAACCTTATTTTAACCCAACTGCTGTTATCATGATTAGGGTGCAGAATATATCCAAATCGTTTCTCGACCGCATTGTGCTAAAGGATATTACGGCAAGGTTCGAAAGCGGGAAAACCAACCTAATAATAGGGCAGAGTGGTTCGGGCAAAACCGTGCTCATGAAATCGATTGTTGGGCTGCACGAGGTAGATCATGGCGAGATATACTACGGCGATACTCTTTTTAACAATCTGAATTTTAAGGAGAAGAAAAGACTTCGGCAGAAAGTGGGTATGCTTTTTCAGGGTGCTGCACTATTTGATTCGGCTACCGTTGAGGAGAATGTGATGTACCCCCTAGAGATGTTCACCGAAATGACCAGCGAGGAGAAACTCGAAAGGGCAAATTTTTGCCTACAAAGGGTAAATATGGATAACACCAACAACCTGTTTCCATCGGAGCTAAGCGGGGGGATGAAAAAGCGTGTTGCCATTGCACGGGCCATTGCGCTTAACCCCAAATACTTATTTTGCGATGAGCCCAACTCCGGACTCGACCCCAAAACCTCAATCCTTATCGACAACCTGATAAAGGAGATAACCGAGGAGTATGGCATAACAACCATTGTGAACACCCACGACATGAACTCGGTGATGGGAATTGGTGATAATATCATCTTCATATATCAAGGTGAGAAGTGGTGGGAAGGCACCAAGGAGGAGATATTGAACTCCGACAACAAGGAGCTAAACGAATTTGTTTTTGCCTCCGAGCTAGCCAAGCAAATTCGCTATGGACACAAGGCCTAGCCCTTTGCAAAGCACAATTTTCACATTCTAAATCTTTGTTATCTTTGCAAATATTTTCAAAAATTTTATTGCTATGGATATTGTTGTAAGCGGAATCAGATCGACTGGTAAACTCCATTTGGGCAACTACTTTGGTGCCCTAAAAAACTTTGTGAAAATGCAGCACGAGAACAAGTGCTACTTTTTTATTGCCGATTACCACTCGCTTACAACCCATCCAACCCCCGAGAACCTTCATGGTTCCGTTAAGCAGGTGCTTGCCGAGTACCTGGCCTGTGGACTCGACCCCGAGGTGGCCACGCTTTATGTACAAAGCGATATTCCAGAGATACCAGAACTTTACCTGCTTCTGAATATGAACGCCTATCTGGGTGAGCTGGAGCGCTGCACATCGTTTAAGGATAAAATCCGTAATCAGGCCAACAATGTGAATGCTGGTCTACTTACCTATCCAACGCTTATGGCTGCCGATATAATAATACACAAGGCGCACAAGGTGCCCGTGGGTAAGGATCAGGAGCAGCACCTCGAGATGACCCGTACTTTTGCCAATCGTTTCAATAGGCTCTACAACGTGGAGTATTTCCCCGAGCCCGTGGCCTACAATTTTGGCGAGCAGCTAGTAAAAATTCCCGGTCTCGATGGTAGCGGAAAGATGGGGAAATCTGAGGGAAATGCCATTTACCTATCCGATGACCCTAAAACTATCCGCAAAAAGGTAATGAAAGCCGTTACCGATAGCGGACCCACTGAACCCAACCAGCCCAAGCCCGAACCCATTCAGAATCTGTTTACGCTCATGAACGTAATTTCATCGTCCGATACCCAGCAGTATTTCAACGATAAGTACAACAGCTGCGAGATTAGGTATGGAGATATGAAAAAACAGCTTGCCGAGGATATTGTAGCATTCACTGAGCCATTTTACACGCGAATAGAGTCAATCCTCGCCGACACCAACTATCTTCGCAAGGTGGCAAAAATGGGAGCAGAGAAGGCTCGCGAAAGCGCAACCCGAACAATTAAGGAGGTTAGAGAGATAATTGGGTTTAGGCAGTTTTAAGTGTTGGCTTTTTTCAGAAAAGTAATACTCAAATCATAACGAAAGAGCTCCTCGGTCATCCGGGGAGCTCTTTCATCGTTAAAGGATTGCTAACTATCTGTTCCTGGTTCTGCTATTAGTACTGTTTTTTGAGTTGCTTTTCGATTCGCTTTTTGTAGCAGAACCCTTACTGCTTGAGCTTGTCGAGGAGCTAGCCTTTGCCGACGATCTGCTGCTCTGGCTTGGTTTTGCTTGTTGAGCCGATGAAGAGGACGACGATCGATTACTTCTGGAAACAGAGGGAGATGAACCCTTGTTGCTACTCGATGAGGATTTGTTAACCTCCCTGCTACTTGTTCGTTGTGTTGACGGCCTTGCCGTAGTTGTTGTATTCGACTGGCGTGTGCTTTGCCTAACGCTATTACCGCTAGTCTCTCTTCGATTGGAAGTATTTCCCGAGCGAACATCACTAGACGTATTATTACTTGTATTGCGTGTGCTTACCCTTGTGGTTTGGTTTGTGTTGCTTCGTTTGCTGTTGTCAACTCGTCTTATTGGGGTGGTAACCGTTGCACTGCCCGAGTTCCTATTACTTACCCTTGTGGTGTTATCTACCTTGGTTCTATCCTGTTTTCGGGTGGTGCTGTTTACCGAAGCGGTACCGGTGGTTGCTCTTTTCCGTTCCGATACCCTTTGGCTGGCAATCTTTTCGCCTGCGGATCTGGTTTCGGGTCGGGTGTATGTATCTCTATACCTGCCGTTGTTTACATTTACAACTACAGTTGAGGATGTACGCCTAACTCGTGAGTAGTAAACGGTTTGGTAGCGAGAGCTTCTGTAGTGTCTACAGTGTCTATAATGCGCATAGTAGTGAGGGTGCCAATGCGAATGGTATCCGTAGTAATAGTGCCAGTAGTGTGGGTGCCATGGGTTCCAGTAGGAGGGGTAGTATCCCCAGCGCCATGCCGAACGCCATGGGCGATAGTATGGACTGTATACGTAAATAACTATAGGCCATTGCGAAACCTCGTAAAAAGTTGTTGATACAACATGACCACCATAGTTTGTTTCGGCTATGTAAACGCTATTCCCACGGTAGCCTGGGTTGGGGGTTTCGGCATATACTGGCTCTACAATGTAGTTCGCACCATATAGAGCCTCATCGCCAATTAGCTGAATTTGTACCGCTCCGTTTGGGAATTTCTCAACCACAATAACTGCTACATCCTGATAGTCATGCTCGTTAAGTGCTACACGAAGAACAATGTTGTGCAAATCATCCTCAGCGTAATCGAGAACCATAATGTAGTCAACATAATTATCGTTGTTCAAATCGAGGTTGTTAACCATTTGCTCAGGGTCGTTAAGCTTGCGCTCAAATGCCTCAAGCGTTTCAGAGCTTTGGAAGAGATCCATCACGGCATAAAGGTTGAAGTTGTCACCGGGTAGTCCCAGATATTCCTTCGGCGAGCTTTGGGCCGCGACCATGCTTGTTCCTAGGGTTAGGAAAGCAAGAACTGTTATTTGAATTAGTTTTTTCATGGCTATATTATTTAAAGGGTTTTCGTTTTTATACTCACTATCAAAACCTATGCAGTTTTTTTATTGTAACAACTTTGGTAATCTTAGCTTTTATAATTAATTTCAATTATCAATCTGAATGTAAGTTAGTTTACAAATTACTACAAATCAAATACTATATTACGAAACGGTATTTTGAGCTTACCAACGTGTTTGTATAGCTATCTTCGTTCATTATTGACATGGGGAAATCTGAAATAAAACGTTTAAAGTAAGTGATTTTGTTGATTAGGTCAAGATTTGGAATAATTGTTTGGTTACTCATTTGTTCGTATGTAACAATTGCTCAACCTCAGTATTTAGGGTATGAGATATTTAGCGAAACAAATGGCTTGCCAAACAACGAGGTTAGGTGTATTCACAAGGACACCAAGGGCTACATATGGTTTGGAACCATATACGGGCTTGCTAAGTACGATGGTAATAAATTCACTGTTTTCAAGCATCAGTCCGATGCAAATAGTATTTCTGGAGATGTTGTAAAAGCACTCTTTGAGGATAGCTACGGAAATATTTTGGTTGGAGCAAATGGTTTATCTATTCTACATCGCGAAACAGGCACATGGCAGAACTATTTACACGATCCGCGTGATCCCTCGTCAATTAGCAGTCCCAATATCACATCAATTACACAGGAGAATGATAGTATTTACTGGATTATTGCTAGTAATGGGCTCAACAGGTTTAATCTAAATACAGGCAAGTTCCAGCTACTGAATCTGCAGCTTACCTCTAGGGTAACCGAATCAAAAATACACAACATAATTCCTGGTGAAAGCCTTACCTTTTCAGTTCTACATACTCTTTACCATTACAGCATAAAAAGCAATAGGGCATCAATAGTTTTTGCCGACGAAGGGTATAGAGAGTTGGAGCATTTTGCGGGAAATGTTGTGGGAATTAAAAATTTTGCCGACAATTCTCATCATTTGGTTAGTTTCGATAAAGACCTTAACGAGGAGATTATTCTAAAGCGCTACGTGGGATCAAGGGGAAAACTATTCCACGATGGCAATCGTTTATATTTTGTTCATAAAAACCAAATTACCGCTTTCGATTCAAGGCTTAATCCTATTGAAACCCTTATTTTTAAGACCAAATCCGATGATATTACCACGGAGTATCTTAGCGTTATAAAGGAAGAGAATGGTACGTTTTGGTTGGGAACCACAAGCGGAGCAATAAAGGTTTTGCCAAAGTCATCCTTCCAAATTCTCGATTCGAAAAGTGGACTCCCCAATGAGTATATCCGTGCGCTTACCATCGATTCAAATAATAACCTGTGGATTGGGGTAAGGCAGGGCCCAGCGTACAAAATTTCCAATATCGACGATTTTTTGGCAAATCGACTCAAACAGATCGATCCAATAAATTTCCCCAGTCCAGGAGGCGAAGTTTTTGCAACAAACCATATACTTGAACTCGCGAACGGAAACCTAATATTTGTTACCAACCAAGCTGTTTATCATTACCATACAAAGGAACGGCGGTTTACCGATCGGTATTATATTCCTAATAACAGGCAGTATTTTTCAGCCATTGAGATTCCTGGAGGCATTCTGGTTGGATCGCTCGAGAAGCCAACGCTTTTCAAGCTTAACATAAAAAACGATAGGTTTGAGCGGGACATGAATTTTAGAATAACTAACAAGCCCGACATTGTATACTCAATGTTTGTTGATCGAACAGGTGAGATTTGGGTAGGAGGCGAGGGGTTGTTCCGTCTAAACCCTCGAGAGAACTTTGCCAACACCATACTCGAGGCCGCAATTCCACCTATTAGTGAGGACAACTACTCCAACAACTCCTTTTGGAGCATAACGGATATTGACGACCATCGGCTAGTTGCAGCAACCACAACCAACGGATACTACGTATACAACAAGAAAACGAAGGAGTATACTCATTATGGGAAGGCCAACGGACTAACCACCGACTTTCTATGTACTGCGCTAACCGATTCCAGGGGAAATGTTTGGTTAAGCACAAAGGAGAGTTTAGCACAAGTTGATACGTTAGATTACTCAATTAGAAATTTCAGCATTAAGCAAGGGCAGTATAACAGCGATTTTACTTTTAAGTGTGGGGTTAGAACACAAGAAAACTACCTGCTCTTTGGAAGCAAGCAGGGCATAATGTTTTTCCACCCCGACAGCGTTACCTCTTCAATTACAGAAGCTCCCCTATATGTAAACGAGCTTCGGGTTTTCGACAACGTTGTAGGCAGAGAGATATCAAACGGCGACACTATTCTACTGAAGCATAACGAAAACTTTTTTTCGCTTGAGTTTTCAATGCTCGACTTCAGAAATCCGCAGGATATTGAGTACGAATATCAGCTGGTTAATTACGACAGATCGCCCCGGAGAGTTGCATACAACCACAATGCGGTGAGCTATACCAATGTGCCACCAGGGCACTACGTATTTAGCCTAACAAGCCAAATTCCTTCGGAAGTCAACAGTAAGCAAACCATTGAAATAGCACTGGTTGTGCAGCCAGCCTACTACCAAACCCTATGGTTTAGGGTTGGTGTTGCCCTTATCTTGATGATGGGAACACTGTGGATTATATATGCTGCTTTTCGTAGAAATGTGCTATATGGAAGGCTACAAAAGATGGAGCTCGATTTGCTTCGTTCACAAATCAATCCACATTTCATTTTCAACACCCTAACTTCCATTCAGCATACCATCATGTCGAGCAGCAAGGAGGAGGCTGTTGATACCCTCTCGCGGTTTTCGAGGCTCATGCGTATGTTTTTGGACTATTCCAGATTGGATTACATCCCACTGGATAAGGCAATTCAGTTTTACAGCACCTATGTTACAGTACACTCAGTAAACCTCGACGAGGTAATCGACTTTAAAATATCCGTCGACGGATCAATCGATCAGCAAAAGGTAAAGATTTCGCCAATGCTTATTCAGCCATTCCTCGAGAATGCCATAGTGCACGGCCTTTCGCCTAAAAGTAAGGATATGAAACTTACACTGGAAATAGCGATGGAAAACCATTGGCTAAGCTGCATAGTGGCTGATAACGGGATTGGCCGCAAAAAGGCTATGGAGATAAAAGCCAAAAAGGCTAAGGCACATAGCTCGGTGGGCATTGAGATTAGCAGTAAGAGCATACTTCTGCAGCTACAAAAGGGACGGTTTATAGAGGAGTCGTTTACAATTGTTGATAATTACGATAAGCAGGGAAGCCCCACGGGAACAACGGTACATCTTAAAATTCCTTACAGAATATAGCCAATAGGCTAGAGCTTAAGGTGGTTTAGCAGCTCATCCTTTTTGCTTTCGCCTACTTTTACCGTCATACCATTGCTCATGGTGAGGTAGGCCCCGCGTCCCCTGTGGTACTTTGCCACATGCCTAAGGTTTACCAACGACGATTTGTGCACCCTTACAAAGAGTTTGGGTTTTAGCAATTCCTCGTAGGTCGACAGCCCTTTGGATGAAACAACCTTTTTCCCGTCCACGGTATGGAACTCGGAGTAGTTGGTATCGGCCTTAACGCAAACAATATCATCAATCATAATAAAAATTAATCCATCGAGGGTGGGGATAAACACCCTATCATCGAGAGCATTGCCTTGCTGCTGGTTGCTCTTTTTCCCCTTTAGTTCGAGTTGAGCCTTGGCCTTTCTTACGGCATTCTTAAGTTCCTCAATATCGTAAGGTTTTAGAATGTAATCTACAGCCGAAGCCTTTATGGCCTGCAGCGAGTACTCGCTATATGCCGTGGTAACAATAATCTCAAACTCATCGGTGTTGGTTCGCCTAAGCACATCGAAACCACTTTCTTCTTGCAGGTTGATATCAAGAAAAACAAGGCTGGGTTTCTCTTGGTAAATTTTCTCCACGGCATCATCAACATTGCTGGCAATGCCAACCAGATGCAAATCGGTAAATAGGTTTGTGAGGTATCCCGACAGTAACTGCGCCGATTTTGAGTTATCCTCAACAATTAGGGTTTTAATCATAGGGTGTGAGTAAGTGAATCCGCACAATGCGCTCAAATTTAATACCAAATTGGCTGAGACGCAATAGTGCGGATTATTTAAAGCCCTATTCAGAGAGAGGCTAATTCACCCCAAAGCTGTAACCGAGGGTGAACAGGAAATAACGACCCGGAGATTGAAGCCCCTTCTTATCAATATATGGATTATCAAAAATATCGAACACATCCATCGAGAACTTAACGCCATTAAACTCTTTCCAAACCCTAAGATCAAGGGTATTCCATGGTTTAATATGGTGGCTGTTAATGTCATCGCCCCATTGCTTACCAGTGTAAATCCATATTACACCAAGGTTGGCAATGCGTTCCGATAGTAAGAATACCTCTACTGATGCCTGCTGCTGTGGTACTTCAGCCAAACCATATCCTGTAAGGTCAACATCTAACTCTGGGTTAACATCGTACCCCTTGATGGTTGAATGATTAAACGAGAAGTTAGCCCTTGTGTAGAGCCATTTTGTGGGAGTGAACCTAACTGAGAACTCGCCACCATAAACATCAACAGACGAGATATTCTTGCGCATAACGATGGGGCGAATATCATCGGCGCCTGCGTCAATTGAGTCGCCTGTTGAAACAAAATACTGAAAATCGCGACCTTGTGAATAGAAGAGCGCTGCATCAAATTTAAGGCTTGAGCCAATTTTGATATTTCCACCAACTTCGTAAGTAACCAGATGCTCGGGTTGGAGATCTGGGTTTGCCAGTTTAAAACCTTTTGATATTCTCCGGGACGAGACCAAATCGTCGAGTTTTGCAGGCATAAACCCGGAAGATACAGAAATGTATGTGCTAAGCCAGTGGTTAGGAATGTATCGAACCCCCAGCTTGGGGTTAAGGGAGTACCAGCTATTCTTTCCAAAGTTTGAAGTAGTATCGGAGGCAAAACCCGTGTTGCTGGTGGGGCTTTGTACATCGAGCAGCCCATCGTAGAACGTGGCATAATCAAGGCGTAATCCACCTAAAATCCGCAGCTTTTTATTTAGAAGAGTTTGCTCGTCCTGTAGAAATATTGCCCCAAAGGTTACCTTTCCGTTGCGCTGAATTATATCGGTTGAGGTGCGATAGATATCGATAGCTTCCATATATCCGTGTTTAACATCAACCCCGAACGTTAGGTGGTTGTTGGGGACGATTTTACGCGACATATTTGCCCATATACCAACATCGCCCGATTGCTGGTCGGTATGGTAAATCCTATAGTTGTCGCCCGTCTTGTTTAACGATTCGTTTTGCCTATCGTACACTTCACGCTGGGCAAAACCATAAATGTCGAACTTAAATTTTTGAATGTATCCATTGTAACCAATGTGTAGCCTGTTAGTGGTGTATGCGTCGTAGCTTCCATCGGCCAAGTAAACAGCCCGACCAGCCCCCCTTCTATCGGTATAAATATTGGTTCCAACATAGAATGATGTGCTGTCTGTGAATGGTATCAAAGCCTTAATGTTAACCCCTTTTTCGGTAAGGTAAAGAGGAACATTGGTAGAGTCCCTAATTTCGGGTGGTTCGGCAATGTAGCCATCGCCATCGCGCCAAAAACCACTGGCCATAATACGAACATCCTGGTTGAATAGGGTGGTGGTTCCTCCAAGGGTAGACTTCACCCCTTTAAAGCCAAATCCACCTGCCTCAGCACCCACAGAGCCATAAAATTTTTTGTCGGCCGGCTCCTTGGTTCGGATATTTATTACACCTGCCATGGCATTATTGCCAAAAAGAGCTGATGATGGCCCGTGTACCACCTCAATCTGCTCCACAATATCGGGCGAAATGAGACTCCAGTTTATAAATCCGTATGATGTTTTGTTAAGCGGGGTTCCGTCGTAAAGAATGAGCACCCTATTTGAGCCATCGAGCCCACGCATCGAAACGGATGCGTTTTTAGAGAAAACACCCTTCGATCGATCCACAAAAAGATTGGGAATGGTGCGCAAAAAATTATCGACATTGGTGGCTGGGCTAGCATTAATATGTGTGCTATCTATAACTGATACCATGGCCGGCACCTCCCTTGTTGACTGTGGGCTAAGGGTTGCTGTAACCACAACCTGATCGATAGGCCAAGGACTTGAGGTAAGGCTCACTTTTGCCAAATCGCCCCACGTTGTAATCACCATTTCTGCTTTGGAGTACCCCACGTGGGTAAACTCAAGAGAGAATGGAGGGGATGCGGGGGGGCAGATTCTAAACCTCCCATCCATATCGGTTGAAACGCCTAAGTTTCCACTCTTTAACTTTACTGTTACACCCGGCAAGGGTTGTTTGCTTTGCGAATCAATTACCCGCCCTGTTACACAATCCTGTGAAATGGCAGAAACACTAATAATGAAAAGAAAAATAAAGGGTATAAATAATTTCGAAAACTTCATATCAACAATTCTTATGGCTGTATAACGATAGAGATGGTTACACTGCCGTTTTCCTGTCCGTTAATTTCATACACTCTAAACATTCCAAACTTGTTGCGAGCTTCATCTTTAAACGAAAAGGTGTCGCCCACCTTTAGGTTTTTAGCCTTACGATTACCCGAGGTGTGGTACTCATCAACAAGATAAATTACGCTGTTGATAGCCTCAAAATCATCCAAACTCATCGATTTGGAGATAAAGCGAGAGGTATTTCGGGTTGTCCACCCCGAAAGTCCGCTGATTATGCTATCGTCGATATTTGCTCCGGGAGACGATATGGTGTTCTCGTCGGCATCAATATTATCGAAGTAGTAAAGCAGGTTGATTAGGCTCTGGTTGTTGGAGGCATCCTGTAGATTTAATGTTGTACCATCGGCCAGGGATACAAAGCTTTTCCCGTTGGTTACGCCCTGAGCATCTAGAACAATATCCTTGTACCAAATGGGTTCGGTATCTCCTGCCGATTCGTCCAGACTAATTGTTATCTGTAGGGTAGCCTCTTTTCCATCGATATCTCTGATGATAAACTCAACAATCTCCTCGGGATCGCTGGTTTTAGATAGTACCACATCGCGCTGAAGCAAATCGGTATTTATACCCTCGTCGATTACCCGACTGCCATTGCTGGATACAATAAAGTTGGTGAGCACGTGAACACCATTACCCTGACACTTTACTTTAAATTTAAGTTCCTGAGCCGGGCCAGCAATGGAACTTCCGGTGATATACCCCTCGGAAGCCATTAACTCGATGGTAGGAGGTGTGGTATTCTCCTCTTTTTTATCGCATGAAGTAAAAACACCTATGGTGAGAATTAGCAAAAGTAACGCAAACGGATTGGTAAGTTTGTGCATAACGACAGGTTTTAAAAAGGGCCAAATAGTACTGTAGCCCTTTTTTAGTTAAACTATTTTTTCTTAACTCTCTTTCTAATTTCCGATATTAATCCTACTCCAGCAAACGCGCCAACAAAGCCAAAGGCGATGTGGGTTAGGAAAGGAACGATATACCCATGCTTTAAAAAGCTATTGTATGGGTACGACCCTAAAAGCATAAATCCCAACCGGATTGCTGGTATTAGTCCATAGGCCAAACCCCCAAGCAGTGCAACCAAGGGAATCCACTTTCGAAGGGTTGACCAACGATACCACGCAAAGTCTATTAGAGCCCCCATAGCCACATATATGTAAGGAAGCATTGGGTCTTTAAAGCCTAGGACAGGAATAAGGGAGGCCAGAACCGAACCCGTTACTGCTACAGTAGCCGATAATCTTAAACCCGAAATGTAGCGAGCGCCCATAATAAGGAGCATAAATTCAAGCCCATGCCTACCAGGCAGATTCATTGGAAACCTAAACCTTGCGTGCAGCCAAGTTGCTGTAAAACCAACTAAAAGCAAAGCCAATACCTGAAGAGCCAGCGAAAAGCTAGTTGGAAATGCTTTTGATGTAGTCCTTGTCTGCGAGTTTGTAGTGGTTGTGCTCATGGATATTTGTATTAGTAATTACTATTGTAGTTTTTCCATTTTTCAATACTGGCCTAAACCAACCGTTATCAAAACATATGGTAATGTTTGATTCAATGCGCTTTCCGTCTATGCCAATAGCCTCATGTACAGGAACAATTTTTTGCAAATCGAGTAAGGAGTGAGTCCCCTCAATGGTTCTAATATCAACACCTTTTAGGCTAACGAATCTGCCATCGTTACCCGAAGACCTTAAGCCAACAGCAGCAAGGGCACCAATTATGCCATCGTGTGTACCGGTTAAACCAATCAGGCTGATATTGTGTGCTTGAGCCAAATCGGCAGCAAGTTTTTTATTAACTAACTCGGTTTTTGCCCTGTAACCCCACTCAACAATGGCCAATGGAACATCATCCTCTTCCACCATACATAAACCACAGTCGGAGCCAACAGCGCAAGATTTGATTAGGAATTCTATCATTGTTTCCCAGAGCAGCTTGGGATTTGATGTGGTAACCTGGATGCAAGCCGAAGAGTTTTGCGACGTATATGGAACGCGGGGGTCGAAAAGCAGCTGATGGCGCGTAATTCCACCTGGTATACCAAGCCCATTATCGTTAATGAACTTAGCCATTGAACGTGCCAGAAAACCAGTTCCCCGGCTCTCCAAATTGTCTGTATCGTCAATACCGACTAGATAATTCGTCATCAAAGCCTAAATAAGTTGTATGGCAAAAATACAAATCTAATTGGGTAGACCACAGCAGACATGCAATAATTTGCATAATGTGTTGTAAAATATGTTTTCTGAAGTTGTATAGAATTATTTATGCCATATATTTGTTGGCGATATGCACCACAATACATATTGAGTTAAAAACAATTAATCGATTCAAACATGAAAGCAAAACTATTAAGTCTTTTTACAGTTGCACTAGTTGTTGCAGTGGGATTCTCGTCATGCAAAAAGGATGACCCAGAAGTACTCCCCAAGGTTGTTACCTTAGGAGCACAAAGCAATACGACCATTTCTGGTTTCTATTCATTTAGCAAGGAAAAAACGTATTCACTCAATGAGGCTTCACAAAATCAGGCCGACATTGATCTTTTCTGTTTTTACGAAGAGGGAAATGACATTGCTTTTGGAGGGCCAGCATCAAATATCAAGGGTATTTTTGGAGGTGAAGACAACGACCCAACCAATTGGACAACACAAAATGAAACCCGTTTTCTTGAGCTACCAGATGTAACCGTTGCCGATTTTGATGCACTTGAGGACGGTGACGAGGCGATTATGAACTATTACGATGAAAACGAGGGGCGAAGAAAATCGAAGTTGCTTACAAAAGATCAAATTTGGTCAGTTAAAACTCGTATTGGTAGTGACAATGAGACCTACGTGTTGGTGAAGATTCTTGAAGTAACGGATGGTGAAACCGGTAGCGTAAAGTTTGAATACATTACCAAGTAGTTTTTCTCTATACTCAACCATTAACCCTGAAAGGAAATTCCTGCCTTTCGGGGTTAATACTTTCTAGGTGTTTGAATGTGCCAGATGGACTTTAAAATACACAATAGAGCTATGGTTAAAAGAATTGTATTTATACTGATAACTGCTTCCACCTTTTTTGCTTGTAAGACCGACGACCCAATAATTGCCCCACCATCCATTAGCCTTAAGGCTGGAGAGTACACCAAGCAAGGTGATGAAATACCTGTTGGAGGGAAAATAGCCTTTGGTGTACAGGCAAACGGTGGGGGAGATGCGCTAACCAATGTGCGAATACAGCGCATTGTCAATGGAGAGGCTACCACAGAGTTGGACAGAGGAATATTTGTTGAGGAGGTTGACTACGAATTTGAGATTAATGCCGTAAAGTCGGGTGCGCAGGTTGAGGAGTGGCGTTTTATGGCAATGAACGCCAATCGCGATACGGCCACAACATCGCTTACCATATACCTTGGTGAGGGGTCGGCGTATGGTTCCATACAGCATTTCGAATCGATAAAAATTGGGATGCAAGACAATACCGAGTTCCCACACTTTTTAGATGTGAACACAGGGACAACCTATACCAATGAGACGGTTGCTGGCAACGAGGCAAAAATCGATATCCTGGCCTTTGTATACCTAACCGGAGGGGAATGGTCGCCAACGCTAAACTGCCCACAATATTCAACCGCACCCAGCTACTACCCCATTTTGTCCGATTGGGAAACTAGAAACTCTACACTATACGATTATAATGCAACCGATAACGACCTTGTGAAGCTCGATGAGTTTGTTGCAGCGGCCAACGATAGCCTTCTGGTTAATTCCTACAGCCCCGGTTCTTCCAGCGGAAACTGTAAGTACTGCTATACCGGCAAGTTGGTTCCATTTAAAACGCAGCAGGGTAAGTACGGCATTATTCGGGTAATTCATGCCGATACCACAACCGACGGGTATATGGAGCTTGAGATAAAGGTACAGGAGTAGCAGGCGGTACTATAAAAACGTATTAGCGAATTTGTTTCAAAAAAGATATAGTATGAGTAGAATTAGCATTTTTTTTCTGTTGCTCTCCTTATCGTTTGGATCTTTTGCTCAGCCAAAAATAAGCGGAGTAGTAAAGGATAAAAGCACCGGCGCACCGCTCGAGAGCGTACACATTACCATTGGCAGGCAAGGGGAGGCAACCAATGCCCAAGGTGAGTTTTCTTTTACAAATCTTGCTAAGGGTTCACACACGGTAAATGCCTCACTTGTGGGACATAAGCCACAGCAGCAAAGGGTTCAGCTGGCTGATAAAGATGTTTATATCGAATTTTTTTTAGAGGAGGATGATGTTTTTATTGACGAGGTGGTTGTGTCGGCAACTCGAACCGAGAGCCGTATTGGAGATATACCCGGAAGGGTGGAGCTGATAACACCAGAGCGAATCTCTATGTCGTCGTACCAAAGTGTCGATGAGCTTTTAGCTCTGCTCCCGGGGGTACATACAGCCCGTTCCTATGGCCTATTTTCGTTTCGAGCCACAGTATCGATGCGGGGAGTAAGCGCAAAGGAGCAGGCCCGAACACTTGTGCTACTCAATGGAGTTCCTGTAAACAAGGCCGATGGAGGCTCTGTAAACTGGAATTTAATCTCAACCGGCGAGGTTGAACGCATAGAGGTGATTAAGGGGCCCGGCTCGGCCCTGTACGGAGGGAACGCCATGGGCGGTATTATAAACGTGGTTACCAAGAAACCCACCGAAACCATTGAGGGTAGCGTTTCGGCTCACTACGGAACTTACAACACAAAAGGTGTTAACGCTAAGTTTGCAGGCAAGCTCAACAACGGTTTTTACTGGGCAGCCAATGGTCTATTTCGCAATAGCGATGGGTACATCACCCAGTCGTTTGCCGATCAGCAGGAGAACCCATACATCGTAAACTCAACCTTTGAGGAGAAGGTGCTGCACTTTAAAACGGGGTACGATGGGGGCGAGCAGTTCTCGGCAGAGTTAGACTTTACCCTTTTTGATGATGTTAGAACAACTGGCGAGCAGGTGTACCAACCCCTTGGCAATACCCGTGAGTACGACACATACCAGATTCGATCAATATTTAGGGGCAAGGTGGGGAAGGTAAACTGGAACGCCTCCACTTTTTTTCAGCGCGAGTATTACAAGCGCGTTAGCGAGTGGATGAGGGACGACTACACGTGGTACGATGTGCTTTCGCTGCGCAGCGATTACGGAGTGCTAACTAGCGCCAACTACAGCGTGGGCCGACACACCATTACCGGCGGGGTTGATGTTCGCCTTGGACAGGTTGATGCCTCCGATGTATACTACACTTCAACCGATCAGGTGGATAATAGGGGAAAGATGGATTTTTATGGTATCTACCTTCAGGATGAGATTAGCCTTTTCGACAACAAGGTTAACGTAACGGCAGGTCTTAGGTACGATTATGCCCGTTTTTACGACGGAGAGTTTGTGATTTCTAGTCCATCGGCCGAGACCAACTTTATGGATGGGTACCAATTCTCTGGTCAGGATCCTGTTAGCTGGGGTGCTTTTAGCCCAAGGCTCTCGGCGCAGTACAAACCAAACGACACCTACAGGGTTTACGCTAGCTATAGCAGAGGTTTTCGTCCCTCGGTACTCGACGATTTATGCCGATCGGGAAGGGTGCGTGGAGGCTTTAAGGTGGCCAACCCAAATCTAACCCCTGAATATCTGGATAATTTTGAGGTTGGTGGCGATTACAAACCCGTGAATTGGATTCGAGTAGCAGCCAGCACATTCTTTTCGAAAGGGAGGGACTTTTTGTACTACGTTTCAACAGGCGAAACCATTGATATGAGCTTTGGCCCTCGTCCAATAATGATACGCTCCAACATATCGGAGGTTGATATTTTGGGTGCCGAGGCCGATTTTACCGCAACACCTGTTCGGTACCTAACGCTATTTGGGGGTTATGCCTTTGCATCATCAAAAATTAGTGGCTATACACCAATTGACCCCGACGACTTTGATTTAACAGGCAAGTACCTTACCGATGTGCCCATGCACTCGTTCAGCGCAGGAGCATTTTTTCGCCATCGTATAGTAAATGTGGGGCTAACATCGCGGTATACAGGTAAGATGTATATTAACGACCAGAACGCCTACGACGACTGGGTGCTGAGTAACCAGCTCCCATCGAAGTTCACCATCGACCTGAAGCTGTCGCGTGAACTATTCAACCACGTAGATATCTCGCTAAATATTCAGAATATTTTGGATCAGAAGGTGTACGAGAGTAATCTGTCGGTTGGTCCAGGACGGTTTATAACCCTTGAGGTTAAGGCCAAAATCTAACAACAAAAAATATTTAATAGATTTATTATGAGAAGACTAATTCCATTTCTGATACTAACAATATGCGTGGTGTTGTCGTCATGCAATATTATCCCCGATGCCATTTCGGGAGCAACCCGTGGTTATGACGCCAATGGTAATAGCTTTTACCACAGAACCGACGAAACCAAGCTACAAACGGGAAACATCGTTGTTGAGGGTGAAGTGAAAGCAACAGGGTCGATAAGGTTTAAGCGTTACCTAAAGCGCGAGGTGCTGCATAAGCAGGCTACGCTAAATGCTGAGGGGAAAATTGATTTTGTTGGGGCATATCGCTATCGTGGATACTCACTCTTCGACTTGCTTAATCCGTTCATTCTCGACAAAAAGAATGCTGAGGAGTTTGTACCCGCCACCGATGTATATATAATTATTGAGAACAACAAGGGCGAAAGGGTTACCTTCTCGTGGGCCGAGATTTACCTTAGCCATACCATGCACCAGGTGATAATTGCCACCGAACAGGCAAGCATTGAGCCATACAAGCGCGAGGTAGACTACCCAAAGGGTAGCGTTTGGAAAGTTGTTGCATCGGGCGACCTGTTTGCATATCGCGAGCTGGAGAATCCTACTAAAATCATTATAAATTCGTTCGATAGGAAGCATTACCCCATCGATAGAGATCTAGAGGATCCCTACAGCCCAACAGTAAACCTGGTTTTTAACGACGAGCTAAAATGCGTGGTGGATGCAGATGCATCAAGCGCACCCCAAATGCGATACAAATCGGTGTTTTACGGAATGGGAATGGGCTACCACGATACGCCCTACTTTGAGGGGCCAATGCTAAGCCATTTTGTAAATCCCCATATTGAACAGAACTATGGCGAGTGGATGCGCAACGGCCTGGCGTTTATTGTGGGTAAGGATGGTTTCCGTAATGTTGTAAGCGTAAGCGAGCTGTTCAATCGGGTCGATCAGGCTGAGCCAATTCTGGCAATACCTCCGGTGGAGTCGGGGCGAGGGCATTTTAGGTTGTATCACCCCTCGGCATTCTATGCCGATTTTTCGGTGCGTAACCTGGCGGAGATATACTTTTTTCAGGAGTAAGCATATAGCAGGGAGGATGAAAATTGCCATCCTCCCTTACTGATCTTTAGTCGGCAGACACGGTAAATCTGTATTCCTTTTTTGAATCGTTATATTGAGAGTAGAACGATAGGCCATAGCTTACATTTACCTTCATACCCTCGGGTTTTAGGAGTACAATTTCGGTGTACCTTGCACCAAACATCATCTCGTTATCTCTAACCACCCTTTTTTTCCAACCGTTATTCACAAGGTTCTCAACCTGCTCGGCAAACCACCCCTCGAGCGATGCTAAGCTTTCCTCATCAATATCGGAGCTTATGAATCTGATTTTATATGCATTGGATTCCATGAGAACCTCTTCAAAAACCAAAGCATCATGCAGGCTGATATCGCAGCTGTTAAGCAACTGCATCATACCCTCCTGGGTTCGTTTCGATAGGGGTTTATCCTTTTTCACCTCTTGGGTCGATTCCTTTTTTGGCGATTCACCACCGCACGAACTTGCCACAAGGGCAAATACAGCAAGAGCATAAATTAATCTTTTCATAGCGAACAGGTTATGTTAATTATTGAGTGTGTCAATATGTGTTTAGTGGTATTTGTATATACAAAGTTCAACAAATAATTAACACACACAAAACAATTTGGCAATTTATACCTTTATAGAAATACGCTAACTTTGCCACTCAATTTTTTTAATAAATGATAACAGTTTACTTTACAGTTTTTGCGGCACTATTTTCGGTTGTAAACCCACTGGGCACTATGCCGGTTTTTATAGGTGTAACCGAGAATAACACCCCAGCCGAGCGCAAGCTCACCGCACTAAGGGCAAGCCTTTACATGTTTATAATTCTTACGGTGTCGTACTTTGCGGGCAAGTTTATTATTCAATTCTTTGGCATATCCATCGAATCGCTTCGTATTGCCGGAGGGCTAATAATTACCACCTCGGGGTTTGCCCTACTTACTGGCAACTTTTCCAAGCACAAGGGTATGGATAAAACTATTCACGAGGAGGCTAGGGCTAAAGAGGACTCGTCGTTAACGCCATTGGCCATTCCTATGCTTGCCGGGCCGGGCTCCATATCGTTGCTTATATCGCTTAACGAGAATTACTCCGATTTGCTATACACCTTGGTTGTTTTCCTCACCATCCCATCTATAGCGTTGGTTACCTACCTAATACTTCGTAGCTCTAACTTTATCTTTTCGAAAATGGGCGCATCGGGTCTTAACTCCATTTCGCGAATAATAGGCTTTATTGTAATAGCCATTGGAATAGAGTATATTATAACCTCAATAAAGGTGTTGGTGCAGCAAATGTGGGGCTAGAGTTTGAAAAGTTGCTCAGCAATAAACTTTACCACATCCACATTTACCGAGTTGCCAAGCTGCTTGTAGGCTTGCTGCTTGCTGGGGTTTAACTTGTAGGTTGAGGGGAATCCCTGTAGATTTGCTGCTTCGCGGGGCGAGATTCTTCGCTTCTCCCATCCAATAATGGGCACGTGTACCATGGCTACCAATGCAGGAAACTCTGTTGGGCGTTTTACCCG
This sequence comes from Perlabentimonas gracilis, assembly GCF_011174675.1. Taxonomy (GTDB): domain Bacteria; phylum Bacteroidota; class Bacteroidia; order Bacteroidales; family Tenuifilaceae; genus Perlabentimonas; species Perlabentimonas gracilis. Next base: position 86,033 of record NZ_JAANIG010000013.1, read on the forward strand.
AATGCCCGAAGGACGGAATTGGATTATACCCTCCCACACGCTTTTTATTGAAGTGCCCGCCTGCCACTCGAATTTTCGGTGGGTTGCCACAAAGTCTTTCAGGTGGTTGTGTTTTGAGAGCCAGCCATCAATATGAGATTGGTTGGCTTGGTACAGCGTTCTATTTTTTCTGATAAATTCCTGCTTCCAGCGCGGCAGGTGCTCCGTGTTATAGTCCTGACCAAATTCAGTGGCCCAAACAGGGAAACCAATTACACGATGATTTAATCCTTGCAAAAACTCATCCCAGGCCGAAAGTACGTACTCCTCGTACTCAGAAATTTTTAGCTCTTTTGGTGCCTTTCCGTTGATGGCCACCTGTGATTGGGTAACATTACGCTTCGACTTAGGCACGGTAACATTAAGCTCCTTTACCTTTGATTTATCGCTTAGGATACCGGGAATAAATACCCTATCGCGCAGCTGAGGCACACCTATTTGGTGTGGACTTATAATAATTGGTTTGCTGGGGATTAGGTAGCCCAAATCAACAAGATGCTTGTGAATTATGCTCCAGGTACGACCCTTGTCGTGCGATACCAAGTTGCGGACATTCTCGAGCAGTATGTATTTTGGCTTGTGGTGATTAAGTATTCTAAGGATATCGAAAAAGAGAGTTCCGCGGGTATCGTCAAAGCCATTCTGCTTGCCCGCTTTGGAGAATGCTTGGCACGGAAAACCAGCACATAGCAAATCGTGTGTAGGAATATCCTGAGCGTTTACCTGCGTAATATCATGGGCAGGGTCTATACCAAAGTTGTTTTGGTAGGTTTCAATGGCATACTTATCTATCTCCGAGGCGAATACACATTCACCCCCAAGGCTTTGCATGGCGATATGAAATCCTCCTATACCTGCGAAAAGATCGATAAACCTAAAATGTTTCATTTTTGAAATTGGAAAGGTAGAGGGTATAGTAATTAGTAGGTTTCAATCGCTAAAACTTTTGATAAGGCTTCTTTAATATCCTCAAGGTTCCCTGATGATATTTTTCCAATTTTCCTAATGAACCGTTCTTCTGCTATTGACCTAATTTGAAAACAGTCAGCCCCTGATACTTTTGTTAAGTTGTTAATGGAGTCGGGTTTTATGTATACCATCCAAGGTGCTATTTCGTACCTTTCTTTCCAATCCGTCAGAGGCACAATTATTTTTAATGGAAGTTTTCCAAGAGAATTATCATTAACAATAATCGCAGGTCTTGTTTTTTTTATTTCTGCTCCAATTGTTGGGTCGAGATTAATAAGCCAAATTTCACTTTGTTTCATAGAATCCCTCAAAGTCAAGTTGAGTAAAGGCAATTAATTCTTTGTCATTCTTGTAGTCTTCAAAAAGTGATTCAGCAGCGTTTACCATTCTTTTCCTTGTCTCACTTTCTCTAATTGTTTTTAGAGTTTTTTCAACAATAAGCATTCTTTTGCTTACAGGAAGTTTTCTGATTGCTCTAATAATTTCTCTTGTTTCCATAATTCATTATGCCTTTCTGCAAAGGTAACTCTTTTTTTTAGTCGATATCAATCGTTATGTGTGCCGTCTCTGTTTTCTTTGCCTCATCCCCAAATCAGATTAGCGGCTAACACACATATCTAATCTACCTGAAAACTTTGCATTAAACCTTTTGGTATTGGGATTTTCTTATTTTTGTGAAGTATAATCCGAAAAACTAACTCGAAATTCCACACCCATGAAGCGTATTGTTTGTATTCTGCTAGGCCTGCTGCTTTTGCATACCGCAGTATTGGCGCAATCGAAAGTGAAAGTTGATTATAAAAAGTTAGATAGGTATTATTCCCAAATGACTAAGGAATGGGAGGTGCCCAGCGTAGCCATCGGCATTGTTAAGGATGGTCAGTTGGTGTTCACCGGAACCTATGGTGTTAAAGAGGTTGAGAAAACCGACAAGGTAGATGCAAACACCCTTTACGGCATTGCATCAAACTCCAAGGCATTTACATCAACGATTCTCGCCATGCTGGTTGAGGAGGGGAAAATTGGATGGAACGATAGGGTTAAGGATTATTTACCATACTTCGAGGTGTACGACCAGTGGGTAACCAACCAGGTTACCATTCGCGATTTGCTTAGCCACAGGGTAGGGCTTGGCACCTTTAGCGGCGATGTGATGTGGTATAAATCCGATTTCACAGCCGAGGATATTGTTCGAAGGGCAAAGCATATTCCGCTGGCGTTCGATTTCAGGGCAGGTTATGGCTACTCAAACATTATGTATATTGCTGCTGGTGAAGTAATACGTGCAGTTACGGGTAAGAGCTGGAGCGAGAATGTGAAGGAGCGAATTTTTGAGCCGCTGGGTATGAGCCGCACCACCACATCACCCACAAACCTCGAGGGCATTGGCAACTATGTAACCCCTCACGCTCGCGAGAACGAGAAGAATATTCCCATTGGTTGGGAAGACTGGGAAGAGATAGGTGCCCTGGGCGGTATTATTTCCAGCGTTAACGATTTGGCCAAGTGGATGATTTTTAACCTTAACCACGGAATTCACGGGAACGACACCTTGGTTTCTGCCCGCAATTTCAATATGCTGTGGACTCCCCACAATAACTTTATGGTTGACCATACCCGTGATAACGATTTTAACCGACACTTTAATTCATATGGTCTGGGGTGGGGGATAAGCGATTTTCACGGTCGTCTCCGTGTTGGTCATTCAGGTGCAATAGATGGTATGCTAACCTCGGTAACCCTTATTCCCGATGAGAACCTTGGCGTTGTGGTGCTTACCAATGGAATGAAGAGTCCCTACTCTGCAGCAACGAACTATGCGCTGGAACTTTTCCTAGGAGTTTCTCCCCGCGACTGGTCGGCCGAAATGCTTGACAGAACAAATAGTCGTCAACAGGCCGATACCCGCATATCGAGCCGTATGGAGAAGCGTGTGCTAAACACAAGCCCATCGTTATCGCTCAATAATTACGCTGGTACCTATCGATCTCATATTCACGGCGATATCAACATTACCCTAGTGAATGATGAGCTAAGGATGGTGTTTGAGCACTCCGAGTACTTGTCGGCCACACTTCGCCATTGGCACTTCGATGTATGGGAAATTGTGTGGGACAACACCCACGCCTGGTTTAGCTTCGGAACGGTTAAGTTCAATATGGATAATAATCTAAAGATCATGGGGATTGATTTTGATGTTCCCAATAACGATATCTTTTTCGAGGAGCTTAAGCCCTACAGGGTTAAATAGTAGTTTTAACATACCCCAAGAGGCGAGTTAGCCTAGGGATTAATTGCAATTAAGATGGTAGCCCTTCTAATTATAGGAATATTCCAGTCGGCGCTTTTGGTTTTCTTGCTTCTGGTAAAGAAACCCAAAAGCATTGCCGATTATATTCTTTCGGGTTACCTTTTGGTTTCCGCCATCACGCTACTTTTTGCATATCTCGAGATATGGTCACGCACAAACGGCTACCCATATCCTTGGCTTTTAAATCTTTCCACGCCCCTTATCCTGCTAATAGGCCCCAGCTTGTGGCTTTACGTTAAGTCGTTAACAACTCAGGCGTTTAGATTTAAACCCATATTCCTGCTGCTTGCATTGCCCTTTGTGGCTGTTTTGTTACTGTTGATATCTGCAAACTACATTGCCCCTAGCAATATTAAAATTGAGGTGGATCAAACCGAAGCATTCCGTGGCGATTTGGTGTTTTTTATTATTATGGGACTAATCGCACTATCCAACGTGGGCTACACGCTTTGGGGGTTGTTATTGATTAGGGGGTATAGAAAACGGCTAAAAACATTCTTCTCTAAAACAGAGCATATCGACCTTAGGTGGTTACGGTTTTTACTAATATCAGCACTGATTAGCTATGCCAGCATTAGCGTGCTATACATTGTTGACACGGCGTTGGAGCTAATGAGTTATCAGGATCTCCAGCTGGCAGGCTTTGGTATAGCCTCGCTTTTCGTTCTGGCCGTTGGTTTTGTTGGGCTTAAGCAGGGGAACATCTTCACATCGGTGCCCAAGCACTTCGATATGGATAAGGCCGTTAGCCTTACAGAGAAAACAATGCCCATAACCAATCAGGAGGAGGAGTTTGTGCACACCCTGCTTCGGTATATGAAGGATCAGAAACCCCATCTAAATCCAGAGCTTACCATTAGCCTATTAAGCCACGAGTTGGGTTGCACACCAGAGTATCTTTCGGGAGTTATCAACGGAAGGCTGAATATGAACTTTTTCGATTTTGTGAACCATCACCGAATTGAGGAGTTTAAAGAGCTAGCAAGAGACCCAAAAAACAAAAACCTCACGCTAATAAGCCTTGCCTACGATAGCGGGTTTAACTCCAAGGCCACTTTTAACCGAGTATTTAAGAAAGAGGTTGGGTGCACACCCAGCGAGTACTTGGGTAAGGTCTCATCTTTTTGAGACCCCTTTTTTTGTGAGTTGAGACCCCTATCCGGTAATGTAATACCCCATTAGCTTGCCCATAGCATTTCTTTGCATCAACATTTTTAACTAAATAAAAAATGATGCACGGAAAAAGAATAATAGTAGGATCAGTGTTGGCACTCCTTTTAATGGGATGCGCAACCTCCAATGTAACCACGGAGAGAACCAGCACGAAGTTAACCTACCGATTTCAAGTTGGAACCAACAGAGGCGGAGTGGTAGAGAATACTGACCTTACCGTTGTTGGCAGCATACCCGTTGACGCCTACTCGGGCGCAACTAGCAAGGGGGTGAATGTGAGTGGTAAAGTGATAGTACCCCTTAAAAGAAATGCTATTGAAACGGGTCTAGACTTTATGCACAACGGCCAAACCTTTACCTACAACGATGATGCAAATGGCTTTGTAGGCGAACGCAAGCTGGGTGTAAACCAGCTTATGATTCCCATTACCTACAGCATTGGACTATTCCGAAACAAGCATCCCGAGGGACTGCTGCAGATAAAAGTTGGCTATGCAGCACAGCTCAACATCATTTCGGTAAGCGATGGTAATGGCAGTATGCCCAATTTTTCAACCAAGCCATTTAGCAATGGTGCTACCCTTGGCTTTTCCACAACACCATTCCGGTTGAAGAATGGAGCCAAGCTGGGTTTTTATGTCGATGGCTATCGTGGCACGCAAGCCTACGAAGATTTTTACAACCGATCCGAGTTCGAGATGCCCGGAACAGCATTTATTAAGTACGGAATTATATATCAGTTTTAATAGGAACACAGGAACACAGAGGCACAGAGGTTTATTTGAGATAGTGGAATGTACTGCAGGCTTTAACTAAAAAAAGTTACTGTATTTCTACCGGGAAATAGCAGTTGTAGATATTAATTACAATTAGTATTACACTATACATTACCCTAGAGTTTAAACTATTAGCAGTAAAATTATAACTCTGTGCCCCTGTGCCTCTGTGTTTAACCAAAAAGTCAATAATTATGAAAACAGCAATAATTTTCGCATCCAGCCACGGAACAACCGAGAAGGTGGCCTTACAAATCCAAAGCGAATTGGGCAGCAATACAGTCCTAATCAACCTAAAACAAACAAAAACCATTGATCTTGCCCCTTTTGATACGATTGTAATAGGTGGTTCAATACATGCAGGGCAAATGCAGGGTCGGGTGAAAAGTTTCTGTAAGAAAAACCTAGTGGAACTCTTAAAAAAACGCGTAGCGCTTTACATGTGCGGAATGAACGAGCCCGACTTTGAAACAGAGTTCAGCAATGCTTTCCCCGAGTTGCTTCGCAAGCACGCTATTACCTCAAAATGTGTGGGAGGCGAATTCCTGTTCGAGAAGATGAATTTTATAGAAAAATTTATTGTGCGAAAGGTGTCGGGGGTTGACACAAACGTTGCAAAAATAAATGAGGATAGGGTAAAAGAGCTAATTAATGATTTAAAAAAATAGCACGAGGATAAGAGTTCTAATTAAGCGTAAAAATGAAAACAACAGTAAAAACAGTCTTTTGGGTAGTGCTTTTAGGCTTAAGCATATTGAGCGCACAAGCACAGAAAAACGAAGAAAATACAAAGATACAACACCGTCATTCAATTGATATTTTTCCCTTTGCCCCACTTATCGACATATACGGAATACACTACATATACCAAATAACCCCCAAGGATGAGCTGATTACGGGATTATCGTATATGAGTATCAAGAAGAAAAGCGGGACTACCCATTCGCCAGCATTAATACTTGGCTATAGGCGATATCTTTGGAAAAACTTGCATATTGAGTATGAGCTGTGGCCTTGTTACGACGACTTTTGGGAAAGTACCGAGAAAAGATATTACTCGGGGTTCGACCTATGGAATGAGTTCCGAGTAGGCTATCGATTCGACTTTAATGTTAAGGGCCTACCGCTATATGCTAATGTACAATGGCCTTTTGGATTTGGGCTATATTCGAGTAACAAGCCCGAGAGTTTTGTACAGGAGGTAAAGGAGGCGCCCTACTTTTACCATATACCCATGCTTTTTGTAGGAGTAAGATTTTAGTTAATAACCAACAAATCTAAAATTATGAAACCCCTTAAATCGATTATCTATATTGTAATTGCCATCGCGTTACTTTCTGCTATCACAGCGCTTTGTGGTATACTATCAAGCAAGGGGCCGGGAGAATACACCTATACATCCATCCGCGGCCAGGAAGTTACCATATACGGCAAGGGCATTTATCAGCATATGTCTGCCGATGTGGCCGTGCAGGGTATTGGCCATGATTTTGTTACTTTTTTTGTTGCCATTCCTCTTCTACTAGTTTCGCTTATAGGGTATAGGAGGGGTTCGTTAAGATGTAAGTATTTACTAACAGGAACCTTTGGTTATTTCTTTGTTACCTTTCTGTTTTACACTACCATGGGGATGTATAACGCTATGTTCCTTTTTTATATCTCCCTGTTGGGTCTCTCTTTTTTCGGATTGGCTAGCATGCTCTTGTCGTTTAATCCTGATGCTGTTGTGGCCAAGTTTTCAAATAGAACCCCCGTAGGTTTTACGGCAGGCTTCCTTCTTTTTAGTACAGGGTCAATAGCCATTCTGTGGCTAGGTATAGTGATCCCTCCGCTCCTCGATGGTTCGCTTTACCCAATAAACCTACAGCACTACACAACCTTAATTGTGCAGGGGCTCGATCTGGGGCTACTCCTTCCCATTGCATTTGTGTCTGCGATACTTTTCCTTAAAAAAAAGCCCTTAGGCTACCTATTCACAACGGTTTACTTTGTTTTCCTATCCATCTTAATGACCGCATTATCAGGAAAGATTATCGCCATGGCGGTTTCGGGAGTAAATGTGTTCCCTGTAGTTTTTATAATTCCTACATTTAACCTGTTTACAATTATATGCTCCGTTCTTCTAATCAGGAGTATCAATAATCATTAAATATAACCTTTATTGATATATGCTATGCAAAGCTTAATTAGTAAAATAGTGATTGGCCTAATCAAAAACAGGCATCTGTTCAAACTAAAACTTAAACCCGAAGTGGTTGACGAAAACTTTTCGGTTGAAAATTTTCGTAATGAAATTGATAAAGCATCAGCCAAGGTTAAGCTGCCAAAGAGCATCACAACGCAAATGGTATCGGCCGATGGGATAAATGCCGAATGGATAATACCCCAAAACCCTGTTGCAGATAAAGTGTTACTTTACATCCACGGAGGAGGGTTTATCTCGGGTTCATGCCTTACCCATAGGATGCATGTGGCCAAGTTTGCCCAAGGGTGTAACCTTAGGTCGTTAGTGTTCGATTATAGGCTGGCTCCTGAACATCCGTTCCCTGCGGCACCCAACGACTGTGTTAAAGTCTATAATTGGCTGCTAAGTCAGGGGTATGAGCCAAACAACATTATTGTAGGGGGCGAATCGGCCGGTGCAACGTTAACGCTTTCGCTGCTTTTAGCCCTAAAGGATAGCCATTTGCCTATGCCCAAGGCTGCTTTCTCCATTTCCCCTGTAACGGACTTAAGATGCGGTGCCGATTCCTTTACCTATAACGCGAAGAATGATGTGGCACCCATGGGGTCGTGGACAACGTGGACAAATTTTTACATAGCCAATAACGACCCAACTAACCCAATACTGTCGCCACAATTCGGCAACTTTAAGGGTTTACCTCCGCTTTACATCTGCGTTGGAACGCACGAAATTCATTACGACGATTGCGTAAGCATTGCCAGAGTTGCCGAAAAAGATGGTGTTAAGGTAACGCTCCGTATTTGGGACAAAATGATTCACGCCTTTCCGCTTCTGTCGCCCCTGTTCCCCGAGGCAAAGAAGGCATTAGATGAGATATGCGAGTTTGTAAGGCATTACGCCTAGTGCTTATTACACACCAAATGGCTTGCATTTGTATCATGGCTATGCTACTCACAGGGTGTGCCGCAAGCAATCATAAAGCCACTAATATTGCTGACGAAATTGCAATGAGTAAGAAAAGCAAAACAAGACTAATGCATCGAGTTATTGACGCATCCATTATTATTGATGCACCCGTGGAAGAGGTTTGGGCAGTCCTAGTCGACTTCAGCTCATGGGGATCTTGGAATGAGTTTATTCCAGAAGTCAAAGGGACTTTTCTAGTGGGCGAACGTTTACGAATAAAGGTTGTTTCGCCCGGTTTAAAGCCAATGGTTTTTAATCCAGAAATTTTTGAAATAAAGCAGAATGAGGCAATAGTGTGGGGAGGAAGTTTTCTTGGAGTTATTTATCGAGGCGATCATACCTTTCTTTTAGAACCGGCTCCAGGTGGGAAAACACTGTTTCGACAGATTGAAAGATTTATGGGGCCCATGGTTTTGCTTATGGGCAGTATGATAGAAAAAACAAAGCTAGGTTATCACCAAATGAATCGCGCATTGAAGGAGCAGGTAGAAGGGAACTGCCCAGTCATGTTCGGAAAACTAACATCTATCTGTGATTTGGGCTAATTTTAGGTTTGTTTTTTTGTTATTTATTAAGGTGTTATTTTTGGATTTTAA
>NZ_JAANIG010000014.1 GCF_011174675.1 Perlabentimonas gracilis
TCTCATTCACCCCGTTTTCGGAAGCTTCCTTGATAATTCGCAGCTTCTCTTCCTTGGTAAAACTTCGTTTTTTCATCATCATAAAAGTACAGATTTTAATCTATATCCTCGTCCGATGATTTAAGGGGCTAATACAATAGTTACTAGAAATAAATCCGACTTTTTGAATTCAGGTTTAGAAATTCTGACCCCCAAAGAATTAATTGATAATCAGAATTAAAAACGTGCTACACCCACAGCCGGTAAAAGCACTAACTAAACGACATTGAATTATAAATGCTTACATATTTTTCTTAATCAGCTTGTCCCGATTTATCGGGAGGGGTAAACCCAGATAAGCCATTAGCTTGCAGAACTCTAAAGTTTAATCTGGGTTAAATATGATTTTGAAAAACCACCAGCGGACCAGGCTCAAACTCCAACTCAAAGTATTCGCCCAAGCTCTCGTTCAGCGTCCCCATCCAGGGTTCGGGTAATGGACTATCGGCTATAGGATACTTTAGGTTGTGGGTTGTAATTCTAGTTGCATTGTTGAACGAAAAGATGGAGACCTGTTGCCCCTCATAGCTCTCGAGCCGTGCGCTGGTGAGCAGTGGTATAAACGTACCAAAATCCGTTACCATTTTCACATAGAGGCCCATTCTGCGGTAGCGGGTTAGCAGCCCTATGTTGCCAATGGTGTGGTCGTCGCGCTTGCCCGTGCCGGCCAGTATGGTAATGTTTTTAAAGTCTCTCTCGTTGCACCAATAAATGGCTTTGGTGAGGTCGTTAGTGTTCTGATCGGGGTTGAAAAAAATTCTATCGGCATACTTCTGCTTAAGATTTTCGGGAACTGAATCTAAGTCGCCAACAATAGCTGTGGGCTTTAACCCGAAGTTTTCTAGCTGCTCCACCGAGCCGTCGCAGCAAATAATGCGCAAGGCGTCCCTAAGCACCCCAAGCGGAATGGGGTGGGAGGGAAATCGACCGTTGGCGAGTATTACCGTTGACATTTTAAGTTAGTTCAGTTGTGTTTTGTTGCTGGTAGTGTAACTCCTCATAGTTCTTTTCCATTGTACATATCCAACAATACTCATAGCAAAGTTGAATATAAACAGCACCGATGTTGGATATAGCCCCTTGTATATGTATAGTCCAAAGGCTACACCATTTGCCAAAATCCAAAGCCACCACATTTCCAGTATTTTGCGGGCAAGCATCCAGGTTGCTACAATGCTAAGTGCTGTGGTAAACGAGTCGCCAATGGGAACGGGCGAGTCGGTGAAGTTCTTCAGCACGTAAATCAACCCCACAAATATAGCAATTGTTGCCAACGATAAATTTAATACTTGCGCTGAGGTGATGTGGGTAACCGGTAGCGAGTTCGTTTCCTCCTTTTTGCCACCGTAAAGCCAGTGCCACCATCCGTAAAGGCTGATGCCTAGGTAGTAGAATTGAAGTCCCATATCGGCATAAAACTTTGAGGTGTAAAAGATGTAGATATAAAATGCCGATGTGATGAACCCCACAGGCCACAGCCAAATCTTTTGCTTAATCTCGAGGTAAAGGTAGATTATACCCGTAACTGCGCCAATAACCTCGATGTAATTTTTTAGTAACCAGTCAATCATTGTTTGTTGATTTGTTAGAAGACAGAAGACAGAAGACGCCTGCCTCGTAAACCGACTCTTTTTGGAGGTTGACGAGGGAAGACCGAAGTTGGACTTTTCTTTTCTTCCCGCTTCGGTCTTCAAACTTCAGACTTCAACCTAAAACTCCAGCGCTATGCGCCCCATAAAGTTTATGCCCGCTTGTGGAAAGAATCCATCCTCGCGGTACTCGGGGCTGCCATCGTTAAACTCGGCTCGCCAAACCCAACCATTGGCAATATAATCGTTATTGAATATATTGTTGACAAAGAGCTGTAGGTTGATGGCCTTAAAACCTTTAGGTTTAAATGTGTAATCAACCTTAAGGTTGTTTACTAGATATGCATCTAGCATACGCTCCTTGCTGCTGGTGTTATCGATATACTGCGCCCCAACATACTTGGTGATAAAGGTAACGCCAAGCCCTGTCAGTGGCTCAACCCTAATTTGGCTTGAGGCCACCACGGGTGGGGAGAACGATATGTCGGTTGTGCCCAGCTCGTACTTGTTTTGCCCAACGTAGTCCCAGTTGGCATCGTACAGATCAACGTATGATACAAAGTTCTCAATTTTGTTCTGGCTAAGGGTTAGGTTGGCATCCCACCTAAGCCACTGGGTTGGCATTAGCCCCGTGGCTAGCTCAATACCCCTGCGGTAGCTTTTGTCCACGTTGGCCATAAGTGGATATCCAACCTCGCTAAGCTTACCCGTAAGTACCAGCTGATCCTCAAAATCCATATAGAAAAGATTTATACCCAAGGCAAAACTTTGCGACTTGAAATTGTAGCCCAGCTCGTAATCAATAAGTTTTTCTTCGCGTGGCGTATTGTTGGTGCCATACTTCATGGCATCCTTTATATCGGCACGGCTAGGCTCGCGATGCGCCACGGCAACCGAGAAAAACGCCTCCTGATTGGCCGATAGTTGATAGAAAACACCTCCCTTGGGGTTAAAGAATTTCCAATCATGCTTCTGTTTTAGGCTTTGTAAGTCATCGTCGTATCCATCCAGCTCATAGTCAATTTCTCTATACTGTAAGTCGCCAAATAGCGAGAGGTTGTCAATTACCTCGTATGTGGCTTTTAAAAAGATATTGTAATCGGTTTTAAGCCCACTATTTCTGTACCACTCGTAATTTCTGGGGATACCGATATTGGTTTTGGTCCAAAGCACATTGCCAAAGTGGTGGTTGTCGTACTGGTTCCAACCTCCACCCAGTATGGCGTTTAGGTTGTTCTCTGTGTACGATAGCGAGTAGGTAAAACCATATAAATCGTTATCGAGCCACTTTTGGCGTACCATATCCACCCGCGAGACGGTCTCCTCGCCAATAACAAATGGGGTTAGGCCATAGTCGGTTAGCTTCCTATTGCGCTTGTACTGCTCGTAAAACCCTTCGCCCGCAATCCAGTAACCAGCAAGGTTTAGCGATAGTTTTTTACTTAGCTCATGGCTAAAAATAAGATGGTAGTGTGTTTGCGTGTAGTTGTCGGACTCGTTAGGGTAGAATAGTTCCACGCCATCGCCATCAGTTCCCATATATCCAGCGGGGTTATACCGTCGGTTTTGGTCGAGCATATAGCTTGGGGTGCCTTCCCAGGTGATTCCGGTATGCTGTTCACCGTGGATAAGGTTAAACCTTAGTAGGCTACGCTCGCTATGCCAAGCCCCCGTGATAAATAGCGATTCATGGTCGGACCAACCCCGCTCAATGTAACCATCCGATTTAACCCGCGAGTATCGTGTTTCGAAGCTAAACATATCGTTTACTAGCCCCGTACCTGCTTTAATAGAGGTACGTAGCGTATTGAACGAGCCAGCCATGGCCTCGGCCTGAGCAAAGGGTTCGGGCGTGAGGGTGCTGGTTTGGAAATTTACGGTTGCACCAAATGCACCAGCCCCGTGGGTCGATGTGCCAACGCCCCGTTGAACCTGAATATTCTCCACGGAGTTGGCAAAGTCGGGCATATTTACCCAGTATACACCCTGCGATTCGGGGTCGTTTAGCGGTATACCGTTTACGGTAACGTTAATGCGGGTCATATCGGTTCCGCGGATGCGGAATGTTGTGTTGCCCACCCCTGTTCCTCCTTCGGAAACAGCCACAACCGATGGCACCATCTCCAGAAGGTAGGGGATATCAAACCCCGATTTTTGCCTCTCCAGCTCCTCAGCATTGATATTGGTTTGGGCTATGGGCATTCTGCTGCTAGCGCGGGTTGCGCTTACAATTACAGCTTCGCTCATAATGCTTTCGGGTACAAGGGAGAACTCAACAGTGATATCAGCATCAACGTAAATTTCCTTTACGGCTTTTCCGTACCCCATGAATGAGGCGAAAATTTGGTAGTTTCCACTCCTGCGGAGGGTTAGGCTAAACCTACCATCGGCAGTAGACGATGTCCCCAGCATTGAGTTTTCGATGGCAACAACGGCTCCGGCAAGGGGGTTTCCCTGCTCATCGATTACACGCCCAGTTACCTTAAAAATCCCCTCGCCTTCGGTTGGCATTCCGTTGGTAATCCATCCAATCGGCAGTAAAAAAAGTAACAATACAATTTTTTTCATCTCAAAAAGATCCTTTTAATGGTTAATGAATATCCTGCTCAAACACCATGTGATAGGGAAAGGGTGTGCACCGTCCGCTTACCATCATACACAAGGCATTCAGCAACCAGAAAAAGGGGTTTAATACGTGTAGGTTGAATTAAGAAGACTCTTTTTCCCTTCGCCGGTACTACCCAGATCAGGTTCCAAGGGTGTGATCTCAGCCCGTTGTATTAAGGCACCCCTAAAAGTTTACGCTGCAAAGATAGGGTTAATAGTTCTGATTTTGCAAATCAAAAGGGATAATTCGGAACGTAGGGCTGGGTGTTATGGGGCATTAAACCTTGGTAAAACGCATATCTATAACTTGTTGTGCTCAAGTTTTGGGAAGTTGTATTTTACAAAGAAGATGTAGCTTGTGCCTGCCAGTACAATGAAAATAAGTCCGGCAATTATAATTGCTCCACCAAGGCTAAATGCATCGGTATACCAGCCGTAGAAAGGCCCCCACAGGGCAAATATAATGCGGATTACAAAGTTACGTACCGACAGGATTGTTGCTCTGATATCGGAAGTGGTGATGCGGTTTATGTAGTCTTTTAGAACGGGAGTGGCAATCCCTCTAGCTAGGTAAAAGATAAGCAAGAATAATAGCCCCCAGTAGCTTTCTAGTATAGCTGCTCCCATAAAACCTAATGCCAGCGATATGGTAATTACAACAACTGTGGTTCTGGCGCCAAAGAGTCGTTCGAATTTGTATGCAAAAAGTGCCGATATACCCACCGATAGGTTTAGTAGAGTCCAAAGCACCCCAAACATTGTAACGGGTAGTTCTGCCCTTATAAACCATGGTTGAACAAACCAGGCCATGGTAAGGGTAGAGGCACCTACTATTGATGAGTAGAGGATATTTGAACGTAACTTTTTATTCTCGATAAGCGCATACTTTACAACCCCCACAATTTTGCCAAAGGTCATCTTTACCATTTCCCCATATACCTTGGGCTCGTATAGGGTTAATGAGGCAGGCACAGCCATAAAGGCTATGACCGTTTGAAAGTAGTAGGGGTAGCGAAGGCTAATGGCTGCTAGCAATCCGCCGGCAACGCCAGCCAGGGCCTCGGCAAAGTTTCCTGCAGATATCATGCGCCCCTCATGCTTCATGTAGTCCTTTTCGCGCTTGCTTTGCAGAAGGGTATCGTAAAGCAGGGCCGAGTCGGCACCCGAAATAAGGCTTTGACCAAAACCCAACACCACCTCGGCAACTAAAAATCCCCAGAAACCAAATGAGAAGGAGTACACTAGGTAGCCCAGGAAACCTAAAACACTACCAATAATAAGCGTGTTTTTACGTCCCAGGGCATCGGCAAAGTATCCCGATGGTATTTCGAGCACCACAATGGAGATGGAGTAGATGGCCTGCAGGATAAATACCTCCTTCATCCCCAGTCCATTCTCCTGATAAAAAAGGACAACAATGGGCATGATTAGCATGAACCATTTGGCTGCTTTAATGATGTATAGCCTTATGATATTGTGAAGTGGATTTTCTGCCATGGCGGCGCAAAGATAAGGTTTTAGATGTTTTTCGAATTGTAAAACAGGTGAATTTAGAGTTCAATTTAAAAAAAACAACCCGTTCTGCAAAAACCAGAACGGGCTGAATATTTAGGCTAAGGTGCTAATTAAGAAACACCTTGGAGCGGATTGCTATCTACTGTTTAACCATTTTCTTTACCTCTACAACGCCACGGTCGTTTTTAAAGGTTACAAGATATACACCGCTTGTTAGCTTATCTGTAGCAATGGTTTCAGTGTTCAATCCGTTTAGTTGAATTTCCATTACCTTTTGCCCAATCAAGTTGTTAATGACAATGTATTTAACAGCTGAAGCATTTTCGATAGTAATGCTAGTTGTGAATGGGTTGGGGTAGGCTTTTACGGTTGAAAGTGGTTCTGTTTCAATACCTGTTGTATTGATTGCAACATCTATAGCAACATCTTGGCCAGCTACGGTAAAGTCGTCGGCATACTTTTCGTATCCATCCTTAGCTACAGTGAACGAGTAGTTTCCATTTATCAATTCAATGGTAGCAGTACCCGAAGCATCGGTGGTTAAGTTGTGCGTTTCGTTAATTACAATCTCTGCACCTTCAACAGGCTCTTCGCTTTGGCTGGTTACAGCGAAACTTACGGTGTAAGTTGTTAGAACCATAGTGACATTTTCGGTAACATTGGCATTACCAACCGTTACTGATCCGGTAGCATTGTTGTAACCAGCAGCTGTTACGGTGTAGGCCATTGCTGCCTCTGGAAGCACATCTACAAAGATGGCGATACCGGTTGCATCAGTAGTTTGAGTCCCGTAGCCTGTAAGGGCTACTTCAGCTCCGCTGATTGGGTCGGTTCCATCGGTAACGGTGAAGGTCACATTGTAGGTGGTCAGCACCATGGTAACACCTTCGGCCACATCTGCATCAACCACGGTAACGGTTCCGCTTGCATCATCGTAATCAGCTGCGGTAACGGTGTAGGCCATTGCTGCCTCTGGAAGCACATCTGCAAAGATGGCGATACCGGTTGCGTCAGTGGTTTGAGTCCCGTAACCCGTGAGGGCTACTTCAGCTCCGCTGATTGGGTCGGTACCATCGGTAACATTAAAGGTAACTGCATAAGTCTCAAGCGATATACCCGAAACCGCCACCAACTTGGTAGTTGCGCCAGTGCTTAAATGCTCAATATCAGCAACGTATGTATCAAGGGCACTAGGCGTAAACTTCACAAATACTGTTGAGGTTGGTACAATACCATCCGCTGGAGTATAAGACAAGGTATTTCCAAAATCACCACCTGAGGTGTTGGAGATAACAAATCCATCAGGAGCAGTAACGATAAGATCTTCCGCTAAACCACTGGCAGAGATGTTGTAAGTTTGCTCTGCCGACTGGTAGTTCACAAACACATCGTCAAAGGTTAATGTTTGAACAGATGTGTAAATATTCGGAGAAACAATTCCATTCCCTGTAACGGCTACATCCTTCTGTGCAGCACCAGCACTTACGTGGCTAACTAGTTCACTATAGGCTTTTCGAGCCGTTGGTGCAAAACGAACATAAATGATTCTCTCCGTTACAACACCACCAACCTGAACTAAAGACATTGAATTAACAAAGTCTCCGCCACTATTCACTGAGATCTGGAACCCGTAGGGTACCGAAATTGCTATATCTTCAGTTAAATTAGCACCCGAAACGGTGAACTGCTGAACTGCTGAAACCTCTCCAAGGTAAACATCACCAAAATTAAGTGGGTTAGCAATTACTTGAACAATTGGAGTACCAGCAGATAAAGCCTCACCAACCAGAGCAACCGTTTGCTCCGCATCGTTACTTGTAATTGTTAGCGTTCCTGTATGCTCACCTTCAGTAACTGGTGAATATGTTACAGTTACAACCTCCGTATTTCCAGGAGTCACTGTGAAAACGGTGCCGCTGATGGTAAATATTGCATTATCACTCTCAATATTAGTAACCTCAAGATCAGCACACCCATTGTTTGATATCTCGATATCGATCTGGTAGCTATCACCATCATTTACCTGTCCAAAGTCCAAAGCTATTGGAGACACAACAATCGCTGGAGTTCCTTCAACTGTAAGTGAAACCGGAATGGAAACTGATGGGTTAGCGGGATCGTTAGACCCAATCACAATGTTTGAAGAGTATACACCTGTAATTAGACCAGCAGCATCAATTAGTAACTCTATTTCAATTGAACCGCTTGCATTTACTGTTCCAACATAACTTGACATGGTTAACCAAGTGGGGATGCCAGCAACTGGATCAACTTCCCAGTTAAGATCGCTTACCCCAATATTCGAGATTGTTAACGTTTCAGCAATTTGCTCATCGCAATTAACAGCTGTAAGGGTAAAGCTGGCAGGAACTGCTGAAATTTCTGGAGCACCTATTCCTGATCCAGTAAGCGTTATCACCTGCTCAACGTCATCATTAACAATTGTAAGTGTTCCGTTGTAAGTAAGCACATCGACTGGAGTAAAGGTTACCTCAACTTCAACTGTCTCATCGGGTAGTATAGTAAATACCGTGTTATTAACCGTAAACTCAGCAGCCGAGCTAACAATATCGGTAATGTTAAGCTCTTTGCAACCCGTATTAGTTATTACCAGTGTTTTTGTAGAGGGTTGATCTTTAATTACCTCACCAAAATCGAATGCCTCATCAGACATAAGTATCTCGGGTTTGCCAACAACAGTAACGGAAACAGGAATTTCGATTATTGGATTGGCTGGGTCGTTAGATTTCAAGAAGTAACTATTTAAATCAGTACCATCGCCGTAGTCTTTTGAGTTAAAAGTAAAGGATACTTCTTGAGAACCACTTGCCGCTATTGTTCCACTTATAGAACTGGAATAGATTGGATAAATATTTGAAATCTTAATGGCCAAGTTGTTTTCCAAATAGTCCTGATAGGAGGCAATTTGCAGCCCCTCAGTACCATCACTGTTTTCAATTCCAACGGTTGACTCATTTAAAGTTCCATTTAAATTTTGATAGTAAAAATATATTTCACCATTAGCATACAAATGAATTTGGAAATCGTATGTGCCAGAACCATTTCGATTCGGCCAATCAGAATACTGAACTATAAAGCGAGCTTTGGGTGAGTCGTAATAGTAATAGTTTGTTCCGTCTCCATCTCCTTCTAAATCATCCCACAAAGGAGCAATATAGTCATTAGGAATATTGGTATTTGGAATATCCTCGTTTGAATATTCAGTACCATCTCCACCAAATGTCACATAACCATTTGTTGAAACTAGCATAGAGTTCTTATCCTGCCCATAGAAATTAAAAGTGAAAGGCAGATCAACCACAACAAAGTTATCATCACCCTGCAGATTGGTAAAAGTCCCTATTTCAGAAATATCAAACCATTCAAAAACAGGACCATCTGGCTGTTTGCTATCCTTCCAGTAATAGTCTTGGAAAGCCACCAACTCCCAGTTTAGGTCTCCAGTACCACTATTAATTATACTCATAGATTGCACTTGAATATCATCACATCCTTCGAGTGTAACAGCAAGAGAAACAGGATCAACTTCTGCTTTAGGAGAAGGTAATCCCACCCCAATAACCTCGATTAATTCTTCAGAATCATCGTTCACAATTGTCAAGGTGCCATTATAGCTGATGTTTGATAGTGGAGAAAATGTAACCTCAACATCTCTTGACTCGTCAGGTAGTAGGGAGAAGTTAGTGATATCCACTGTAAATTCAGGAAGTGTGCTTGTAATATCAGTTACATTTAGCGTTTCACATCCATCGTTGGTGATTGTAAATTTCTCAACACTCTGATCGTTGGCCAGCACATCACCAAAATTAATGCTGGTGGGCGAAACGGTAATGTCGGGTAATCCGTTTACCGTAAGAGTGTACGATACTGCAATGGACGGGTTGGCTGGATCGTTGGAGTTTACGTACAATGTGTAATTGTAATCACCCGAGTTTAGCCCCGTGGCATCAACCTCAATATTCTCAATTACACTTCCACTAGGGGCAACTGTTCCTGAGTGAAGAGTAACTAATTCGCCACCTTGGTTTTGAACAATTTCGTAGTTCAGATTGGCTAATCCAGTAGTGTTGGAGATTGTTAATGGATAAGTCTGAGCCTCGTCACAAATATCTGAAGTTACTGCAAACGAGTTTTCTGATAAAGTTATAGCTGGTGCCTCGGCTACTCCTTCGCCCGAGAGGGTTACAACCTTCTCCTCATCGTTATTGGTTATTGTTAGGGTTCCCTCGTAAACCAGTTCATCTGCAGGAGTAAAAGTTACCACAATTTCAATAGATTCATTGGGTTCGAGGGTAAATGGTAATACAGCATCCGTTGTAAATTCAGCTAATAAACTTGTAATTGCTGTAACCTCAAGGGTTTCGCATCCAATATTTCTAATAGCAAGGGTTTTGTAATGTTCATCTCCTGTCACAACATTCAAGAAATCAATGCTTGCTTTGGATAGTTCAATTGTTGGGGTTTTTATAACTGTAAATGAGATAGGTACTTCTACTATAGGATTGACAGGATCGTTAGACTTTAGGTAGTAACTACTTAGATCTGTACCAGCTATTTCGTTTTTGGAATCAAAAGTTAAAGTTACTTCTTGAGAACCACCCGCTGCAATTGAACCACTACTTGGATTGGAATCGAATGGATAAAGATTTGAAATCTTAATGGCCAAGTTGTTTTCCAAATAGTCCTGATTATAAGCAATCTTTAGACCCTCAGTACCATCAGCATTCTCTATTCCAATTGTTGAACCATTTAGAGTTCCATTTAAATTTTGGTAGTAAAAATAGATCTCTCCATTGGCATATAAATGAATTTGAAAATCGTACGTACCTGAACCATTAAGATTAGGCCAATCAGAATACTGAACTATAAAGCGAGCATTGGGTGTGTCGTGATAGTAATAGTTTTTACCAACTCCAACCCCTTCTAAATCATCCCACAAAGGGGCAATATAGTCATTAGGAATATTGGTATTTGGAATATCCTCGTTTGAATATTCAGTACCATCTCCACCAAATGTCACATAACCATTTGTTGAGACTAGCATAGAGTTCTTATCCTGCCCATAGAAATTAAAAGTGAAAGGCAGTTCAACCGCAACAGAGTTATCATCACCCTGCAGATAGGTAAAAGTCCCTATTTCAGAAATATCAAACCAGCTGAAAACAGGACCATCTGGCTGTTTGCTATCCTTCCAGTAATAGTCTTGGAAAGTTATCAACTCCCAGTTTAGGTCTCCTTTACCACTATTACTTATTGTTAATGTTTCGCTTTGTATCACATCACAACCTGTTATAGTAACATCAAAAAATGTAGGATCAATAGAAACTTCAGGCGCAGCAATTCCATTTCCCGAAAGGGCTATTGTAATCACATTCTCATCGGCATCATCGGAGTTTATTGTAAGCGTACCGGTGTATTCCTTAACTTCGGTAGGATTAAAGCTAACTATTACCTTTTGGGCAGAGCTTGGTTCAATTATGAAAGAAGATAGATTTGCTTCAAAAGCAGCCTCATCCGAAACAATGCTTGCGATATTTAGCACATCGGTACCTGTGTTCTCAATGTTAAGTTCGTAGGTTGAGTTGCCATTAACAAATACATCGCCAAAATTGATAGCGGTTTCCGCAATGTTAATTTCGGGCTCGCCAACAACCGTTAGCAAAACAGGTATTGATGCTATAGGGGCCTCCGGATCGTTTGTGTAGAACTGTATCTGTGAGTGGTGTTCGCCAGCAACTAAATTGCTGGCATCAAAGGTAACATTCACCACCTGGCTGGCACCAGAGGCAATTGAGCCCAACTGTACCGAGGTAGTAATCCACGGTGCTTGCGCAAGGGTGTAATCCAAGCTAAATCCGCCACCATTACCACCCTGGGTCCAGGAACTGAAAACAATATCAAAATAGATGTCAGTATCAATAATATGCATTGACAAATCTTTTCCAACTTGCGCTGGGGGATTATTGTTAATTGCTTCGACCCAAACCTGATAATCACCCATCGAAATTTCATGGGATAGTCCATAAGACCATAGTGTCCCTATAGGCGAAGCGTAGTTATAGCCAGTTTCCTGAGCAATGTTAAACAATCCCTGGCTATTCTTTCTAGTGATCGACACCTCGTTGGTAAGCCAAAGCTGATTTTCTTCCAACTCCCAATCGGCATGGTTTGCTTTGGTGAACGATTTGGCCGACCTCTCCCATGCTAGAACTCCACCACCAATGTTTGATATTGTAAATGTTTTATTTACAACACTTCCCGCCTCAACCTCTTCGATGAAAGTTGCTGGGTTAACCCAAACCTTTGCATCTTGCGATATTTTAATATCATCAATTTGAATAATTGTTGTAGCCGACGGATCGCCACCAGTGTATTTGAATGCAATACATACATTTAATCCGGCATAGCTTTCGAGGTTTACCCCCGATGCTTGCCAGTTGCCAAACGAGGTACCATCGTCGGTGGGCTTGCTAAATGATAGTTCAGCCCAAGTGGCTGCGCTAACATCGTCCGAAAAATTGGACGATATCCAAAGGCTCAGCGCATCGGCATTGGTAAAACCCGATTTGCTCCGGAAGTTAAGCACATAACCCGGGGTTATGTAAACCGAAGGAGTAACAAGCCAGGCTATATTACTGGTTTCGCCTGAGCCAGATGCAGATATCTGCATATAGGTGTTGTCGTCAGTATCAGAGTATTTACCCTGAAAGACAACCGTCCCTTCTTCGGCAAAATTGGTCCAACCAATTTTACTAAAGTTCTCGTTAGTTAACGCCGAACTAAAATCCTCATAGAGAATTTGTCCGAACGAAAAGCTAACCCAAAGAAGCGATACAATAAGTAACGAGTACTTTTTCATCATAGATTTTGATTTTAAGTTAAAATGTAAGGTTGAGTGTAGCTGGGGATAAATTGTTTTCCCACTTAAAAAAATGTAACATGGCTGATAAATAAATGGTTGTGTTGTGAAAAGTTACTTTTTTGAGGTATTTGAACCTATACATAAAGTTATAGTTTTTTTATATTCGAGTTGTAGGTTAATGGAAATTTGTCGTACTTTTTTACAAATAAGCTAAAAAACTAGGCGATGAATTTATTATCATTCACATAATAACTTTATGATGCTAACAATGGAGTGTGTTTGGTAAGCCCATTATTACTTGTGAAAGTTCTTTTTTTGGATATGGTAATTGAAGTAATTCTGAGTTTAATTAATCGATGTCAGTAACTGTTTAAGAACATAAAAAAAGCCCTACTCTTTACGAATAGGGCTTTTTGGTTTGTTTAGGTTATCACTACATTGGGATGTAAAGCGGTCCGTCGGGGCCAAGAGGTATACCTAGTAGCATCCATAGAACTAGCAGAAGTATCCAACCTATAGTAAGCATTACCGTGTAGGGGAGCATGGTGGAAATAATGGTTCCTATGCCATACTTCTCGTCGTATTTCTGTGCAAAGGTTACAATCAGTGCAAAGTAGCTCATCATGGGGGTGATAAGGTTGGTAACCGAGTCGCCAATACGGAATGCGGCCTGTGTTAAGCCAGGGTGGTAGGGCGGATCAATAAGCATAAGCATGGGGATGAAAACTGGCGCCATGATGGCCCACTTGGCCGAGGCACTACCCATAAACATATTGATAAATGCCGAGAGTAGCACAAAGGCAACAATTAGCGTTACTCCGGTAAGCCCAATGCTTTGTAGCGTGGTTGCACCCTTAATGGCGAATATAATCCCCAGGTTGCTGTAGTTGAAGAAGTATACAAACTGCGCTGCAAAAAATACCAGCACTATGTAGCTACCCATTCCGCTCATCGACTGGCCAAGGTATTTGGCAACCTCCTTATCGTTCTTAATGGTGCCAACAATAATACCGTATACCAAGCCTGGGATAAAGAACATCAGCAGGATGGCGATGATAATTCCATTGAAAAAAGGTGAGTGAAGAACCGAACCAGTGTCTGGATCTCTGAAAATTCCATTCTCGGGAATCACGGTGTAAGCCAGCAAACCCAAGGTGATTAGTAGAGCAATACCCGCCCAACGTAATCCTTTTTTCTCCTTTGGCGTTAGCTGCACAATGGGCAGTTTCTCGGCTGTTCCTTCGTATTTACCTAAGCGAGGCTCTACAATTTTCTCGGTTACCCATGTACCTACTATGATTACCAAGAAACTTGAGATGAACATGAAGTAGTAGTTAACCGCAGGGTTAACCGTCATGTCGGGCATAATCATTTGTGCTGCCGACTCCGAAATACCTGCAAGAATTGGGTCGATGGAGCCAACAAAGAAGTTGGAGCCAAATCCACCGCTTACTCCGCAGAATGCTGCTGCCAGACCTGCCATAGGGTGTCTGCCCAAGGCATGAAAGATCATAGCACCCAGAGGAATAAGAATAACATAACCCGCTTCTGAAGCTAGGTGCGAAAGGATACCGGCCAGTACAATAGCTCCTGTAACCAGCTTGGGGGGAGCGCTTAGTACAAGTGATCTGATTAGCGTGGTGAAGAGTCCCGACCCTTCGGCCACACCAATACCAATCATTACAACCAGCACGTAGCCCAAGGGTGGGAAGCGCAGGAAGTTGTTAATTAGATTGGTGTACATCCAGCGAATTCCATCGCCGCTAAGCAGGTTTTTTGCCTCAATAAGGCTACCATCCACCGGATGGGTTGCCTGTGCTCCTAGGGTATGGCCAAGCCATGATAGGAGTGCAACAATAACTGCAAGCAAAAAGAATAGCGTTGCTGGGTGCGGTAGCTTGTTGCCGATAATTTCAACATAGTCGAGCGAGCGAACAAACGCTTTTGATGACCACTCGCGAATCTTGCCAAATATCCTTTTCATTGTGTGTAAGGTTGTTTATTTTGTTTTTACTGATTAGGCTGTAGGAATTTATCTCCCGTTTCCTCAATAATGGTTTTCTTCCAGCTGTCGGGGTACTCCGGATGCCTTGGGCTTAGCGGGAATCCCCATGGGTTGCGGAGAAACTCTCCATTCTCCTCCTGCTTAACATTACCATCGAGGTATTTTACCAGTAGGAAGTTTCCAAGGTCGCGCCACTCGTTTACGGTATTGATGGCCGTATTGTGCGAGAATTCTTTTAAGAATTGCGTGGCTAGCTTGGGATCCTGCTCGTAAAGCATCATTGCTGCTTTATCGATAGCTGGGATAAAGGCTTCGAACTTATCGCGAAGCTCGTTTTGCTTCTTACGGATATCAACAATGGCTCTGTCGTAGAAAAGGTAGGTGAAATGCGACACCCTTTGGAATACCCAGAATGCCGATGTTTCGCTGTACGATAGTATATCGCCATTACTCTCGGAGTGGGTGTAGGGTACGCTCTCCATTCCAATGTAGAATGGCACATGAAGCGATAGGTTGGCATCGTCGAGACCATACCATAAAATACCTCCAATGGGGTTTGGCATATCTTTACGTACCTGAGCTACCCATGAGAAAGCGGTTTGCTGCGTGGCGGTGGTGCGCTCGTGGAAATACTTCTTGCCTTGGTATTCCCAGGTCATTGGGCGCCAGCGGTAGGGCATTCCTTGGGGGCCCGCGCCAACATCCTTGCTCATATCGAGTTTAGTTCCCTCAAGGTGATTGCCCTTGAATTCCATCAAATCGCGGGGCGTAAGCTTCTTGCTAGGCTTTATCCAAAGGGGCATACGTGGCCCTTGCGCCATTCCGGTTGCGTAATCCCAGTACTGTCCCATATCGTCGCTTACCTGATCGAACATAGCCCAAACTCGAAGCTCGCAAAAACGAGCCGATCCGAAATCGAGGGGTGCGTAAGTGTCGGAGAAGCTAAAGTCCGTACCATCGCCGTTGTAGTATCCCTTTGCGCGGGCAAAATCAACCACATCGTGCGAGTATACCACCTCCACCTCGGGGTTAGTAATTTTTTCAAGATTTTTTGAGTTGATTGACTTTACGCCATCCTCCTTGGGGAAAGTGGTGATGCGAGCGTGGTTGGCGTGCGCACTGATATAACCATCGGGAACTCGCATAGCAACCCATACAGCTCCCTTATTGGCGTTGTAGGTTTTTTTAGAACGGCGTTCGGTTTTAATATCCATCCCTTTGCCAATAATTTCGAGTATCCAAACCTCGTTGGGATCGGCAATGGAGTAGGACTGTCCTGAACTATAGTAGCCGTGCTCTTCAACTAGTTCAACCATAGCCTTAATGGCCTCGCGGGCAGTTTTGCCCCTCTCAAGGCCAAGAAACATGATACTACCCCAGTCGATTATGCCAGTGGTGTCCACAAGTTCCCTGCGGCCTCCAAAGGTACTCTCGCCAATGGCCACCTGATGCTCGTTCATGAAGCCAATCACCTGGTAGGTTTCCCTAGGGTAGGGGATTTGCCCTAGTGCGCGATTCGAACTACGATCGTAAATAGTTTGCATGGCACCCTCGGGCCAAATGGCTCTAGGACGGTAGTACAGCTGTCCGTAGCGAATGTGCGAGTCGCCAGCGTAGGAAATCATATTGGATCCATCGGCTGAGGCACCGTTGGTAACCAAGTAGCTGGTGCATGCACTGGCCTCTATGGTGGCCAATACTAGCAATGCAAATAGAGATAAAACTAATTTTCTCATAGTATAATATATTTTGATTTTCAATAGGAATTGGCAAATATATGATAATTGCCTAAAAAACTAATGGAATACCAACAAGTTGTAGGGCATAGTTTGATGTATTGTTTGTTCTTTCACAGATATTGCCATATGTTTTTCCAGTAATTTTAAGCAGTATACATAGCAAAAAGCCTTGTGGAAAACCACAAGGCTTTTTTGAAAGTCAGCAGGCATTGCTATATGGATTCGGGTAACTTCATAGGCTCACCATTAACCAGTACGTTCTCAACATTAAAGTCTTTCACGTGGTTTATTCTATCCTCCTTTTTTACGTTGTTAAATGAGGAGTTTTTGATGGTTATACCCTTAACAGGAGCACGCTCGTAGGCATTTATAAACACAGCCCTATCGCTACTTTGGCTCGTTACGTTTTCGATATTGATATTGCGAACAATTGGGGTAAATGTTCCGGCATCACCCTCTTCGTAGTCAAAGTCGATATGTAGGATGGCTTGCCTTACTTTTCCCACATTTATATTGCGGACAAAGATATTTTCAATTGTTCCGCCTCGTAGCGAGTTGGTTTTAATCCTGATGATTCTGTCGAGATTTGGGCTATCCATAATACAATCCTCGGCAAATACGTTGCGTACATTCCCAGAGATCTCACTACCCATTACCACTCCACCATGGCCATCGCGCATGGTGCATCGGCGAACGATTATATTTTCGGCAGGTACGTTAAGCCGACGGCCATCGGCATTACGACCCGACTTTATGGCAATACAATCGTCTCCTGTATCGAAGTAGCAGTCCTGAATTAGAATGTTTCTGCTCGATTCGGGGTTGCAACCATCGTTGTTGGGGCCATGGCTTTTTACCGATACGTTGGAGATGGTGATGTTCTCCGAGAGTACAGGATGAATAACCCACATGGGTGAGTTAATGATTGTTATTCCATCCATAAGGATGTTTTTACACCTGTAGAATTGCACGAACTTAGGGCGCAGGTAGTGCCCCGGGCCAAAAACACGCTCCTCAACCGGCACGTTATCTTCAGCCATCTGTCTAAGCATGGCTACAGCATCTGCTTGATTTTCGGGACCAACCTCCCATGTTTTTCGGCTCCACTCACCCTTCCAGTGCCACCAGTTTGCCGAGTCGGAATTTCCATCCAACGTTCCACTACCTGTTATGGCCACGTTCTCCTGCTCAAAGGCGTAAATGAATGGGGAGTAGTTGTAGCACTCCGTTCCTTCCCAACGGGTAAAAACCATGGGGAGATAATCGGAATCGTTTCGGCTAAACCTAAGGGTTGCCTCTTCAGCAAGGTGGAGGTTCACGTTTGACTTCAGGTGAATTGCTCCCGTAAGATACACCCCTTTGGGGATTAGCACCGTACCACCCCCTGCCTCAGAGCACTCTACAATGGCAGTGTTAATAGCCACTGTTGATTTTGTATTTCCCGTATTGTCTGCACCGTAATCGATAACATCAAAGGTTCGCTCGGGAAAGGTTGGGGCGGAGATTTGGGAAAGAATCTGTTGCATATACTCCCAGCCTACCTCCCCCTCACCTTTGCTAGGGGCTGTACTGCACGCCCCTAGCGAAAGGATAAAGGATATAGCTGCGAGTATGAACAGACCAAAGATTGATCGTTTTGTCATACTATGTGGTTTTGGACCCACTTGGGTCTGGTTTATATTAAGAATTCAATAGAAACCTACTGCTTAATAAATATCTTCCTGTCGCGCTTACCTTGGGTTTCTATTTGGATAATGTATGTACCTTGAGTTAAATTGCTGATGTCAATAACCTCTTTGGTACTATTGAGCTGTATCTGCATTATAACCCTACCAGTGATACCAATTATTTTTACCTGCGTACCAAGAGCAATGTCATCAATACTAACATTTATATAGCTGGTTGCTGGGTTGGGGTAAACGTTAAACTTTTGGCTTTCGGTTATTCCAACGCTGGTTGCAATGGTAAAGTTAACCACATACTCTAGGGTGGTTTCGTCATCCTCCGCGGTAACGGTTACAGTTGCTGTACCGGGTAGTGCGTCGGCCTGCGCTATTTCAACCTCAGCATTCTCATCGGTTGCCACGGCAGTTACGGTTGGGATTGTTACTGTGCCGTATGGCAGCTCAATGTCGTACGCAAGAACCTCTGGGTCGAAATCGTCAACAGGAATCCCATCTACAATCAGGTTCTCAAGAGTTGCATCTGTAGAAACCAATCTGAAAATTACGGAGTAGGTAATGGTGGTAAACCCATTTAGTGCTGTTACCTCAACAAATGCTGTGTCGGGGAGGGTAGTGGTTGCCTGAATAATATCGATGATAGCATCCTCGTTGTTTGCTACTGCTGAAACTACAGGTATTGTTGTAGGCTCTTCGGTGTATAGCACTTGGTATTCAGTAACCTCAGGATCGAATCCTTCAATTAGTACATCATCAAGCTTAAGCTCAGCAAGGGTTGCATCCCAATTTGTAGTTTCAACCTTAGAGGGGATAAATAGTCCCTCACCTGGGGCATACGCACCAGTTTCGTCCCAAACTATCCAATCGATAAGGGCAGCAATGTTGTGAGAACTGTTACCACCTCCAAATCGGAAGTATTGGTTTGTTGTTGTGGTGGCAGTTGTACCTGTGGCAATTGGCTCAGGATTCTCGTTGAGATAGAGATTTATTGATCCCTCCTCTTTGGTTATCCTATAAATGTTCCAATCGCTAAATAATACTCCCTCAGGTGCTACTATTTCTCCGCCATCTCCACCTCCGATACCTTCGTTCAGTCGAACTCTGTTATCTTCACGATTGATATACATTCTTTCGCGTATTCCATTATGATGTATATCAAATTCAAGAACCCTTCTTGCTTCATCGTTAGCCGCTTTTACCTTGAAAACAAATGTAACTGCAGGGGTTTCGGCTTGTAATGGAGTGCTCCACATAAAGGTAGTTCCAACAGTTTCAGTAATTAGTTCAAGGAAACTATTTGATTCATCCTCGTCATCGGTGATGATAGTGTTTGAATGGGCTGTGCCGTTAACGTTACTTGTGCTAAATTTTGGCTCTTGTGCATCGGGGAGCACGCTAGCATCATAGTATCTCCAGTTGTAATCGGCCTCAACAAACTCTATGGTGTAGGTAAGCTCTGTAACCTCATCCTCAGCAGTAACCAGTATCAAAGTTTGGCCCGGGATTTCGGCTGCAGGGGTAATGTCAACAGTTGCCAGTGCATCGGCAGCAGCTGCAGTTACCTCAGGAACTACTACGCTATTGATAGGCATATTAATGGTGTAACTTGTTACTTCAGGGTCGAACCCAATTAATGGTGCTCCATTAATATGTAGCTCTTCTAGCTTGGTGTTATCGGATTTATACCTAAATGCAACGGAGTATACAAGTTTAGTAAAACTATCCTCGGCTGTAACCGTTACTGTGGTAACACCAGGTATTTCTGTAGCTTCAACAATGGCAACTGTTGCGTTTTCATGGTTTGCTTCGGCTGTTACAACAGGGATATCGGTTTCGCCAGTAGGTATTATGACCTCGTACTCGGTTACCTCTGGGTCAAACCCACCGATGGTCACTCCGTCCAGCATCAAGTCGCTCAAAGTAGCGTCATCATCTCCTTGAAGGAAAGTGACAGAGTATGTATTTTCGGTAACTCCATCCTCTGCAGTAACCACAACGGTTGCTTCGCCTGGAATATCCGCTGCTTGCGTAATCTCCATTGATGCCAGCTCAGTATTGAGAACAGCAGTAACTGTTGGAGGAGTAGTGGCCTCAGCTGGAAGTAAAACGAAGTACTCCAATTCTTCGGGATCAAAACCATCAACTGTAACACCGTCAATAAGCAGGTCGGATAGGGTGGCATCTACTGAAATCAATTCAAAATTAACCGTGTAGGTTAGTTCAGTAGTGCCATCCTCAGCAGTAACTAGAATTGTTGCCTCACCATCTATCTCAGTTGCTTGGGTGATGTCGACTACCGCATTTTTATGTGTTGCTGTTGCTGTAACTTCTGCAGCTTGCTCGGTTGTCTCAAGGGGCAAAAACACAGTATAGCTTAGTGTTTCTGGGTCGAAGTCGGCAATTGGGTCGCCATTAACTGAAATGCTCGTTAGGGTAGCGTCCTCAGAAACCTCCCTAAACAGAATAGAGTAGGTTTTTGTACTGATACCGTTCTCGGCAGTAACTTGTACCTCTGTAGTTCCTGGGATTTCTGTGGCTGGGGTGATATCAACTTTAGCCTCAGAATCGTCAGAAACAGCTGTTACGGTTGGCACAATTGTGGTACCCTTTGGAAGCACAACCTCATAGTTAAGGGTGCTTGCTGAGAAGCCTTCGATTAGGGAGCCATCAACATTCAGCTCTGCCAGGTCGGCATTCCAGCTGGGGGTAACCACTGGGTCGGGAATTGCAGCACCCTCACCGGGGGCATAGGCACCGGTTATATCCCAAATAATCCAGTCCATTGTGTAACCTACGCTTCTATTACTGTCGCCGTTGCCAAACCTGAAGTAGTTGTTTGAACCTGAAGCTGGGGTAGCCTCAATAAATGGAGTGGCCGACTCATTGAGGTAAACCTTCACGGTTTTGGGTTCAGCATCGTTATCAATCACAAAGCGGAAGGTGTTCCATTCTGTTAAATCAAATTCTGTAGGTAAGTCATGGGTTACGTCGGTACCACGTCTAACCCTAATTTGATCTGAATTCATAATAAAGAACTGCTCTCTTGCTCCCCCAAAATCAATGTCAAGATCGAGGGTCCAGTCTAAATTTTCATAATCAAATGCTTTAATCCTTGTAACAAGAGTTAGCTTTGATGTTCCCGAAGGAATGTTTGAACGCCACATTCCACGTTGAGCAGCAGCATCATCATTGAACTGTAAAAGGAAATTACTTCCATCCTCAGGATCAACAATAATCGTACTCCAGGAGTCAAAAACCTCATTGGTAACACCCGAAACGTTAGATCGGGAGAATTGAGGAAGTCCATTTTCAATTGGATGAGTACTCCCATCATAAATTGTCCATTCCTGCGCCTGCAGGTTCCCGGCAAATAGAACCATCAGTACGATGGTCGATAGGTACCTGCAAATTCGTTGTAGTGTAGATTTTTTCCTCATAGTGATTTGTTTTTAAGGGTTTGTAATTAGGTGTTTATTGGGTATTATGTAAGAACCTATTTCTGCTTGGTAAGGTTTATACCAGCCTTATCCATCTCCATACTGAGGAGGATGAACGGCCCAACGCCTTTGGGGTCGTTGCTGCGGATAATCTCGTTGATGTAGTACTCGTAGGAACCATCGCGATAGGGATTGCCCCCCAGGCCTGCAACACCGCACACCTGATTAAGGTTTATATTTCCCTCCCCATCGTAGCTAATTAAGTGGTCTAGAATTCCTTGAAATGCCTTTTGTGCCTTTTCGGCATAGCTATCGTTGAGGTACTGGTTGTTTACTCCCTTTATCATGGTGTAGGCAAACATGCACGATGCCGATGCCTCGAGGTAGTTACCCTCTCGATCCATCTGATCGACTACTTGGTACCACAACCCTGTTTCTGCATCCTGATAGTTTGAGATGGCTTCCATTAGCCTGTTCAATATTTCAACAATCTGATTTCGGCCAGCATGATCAGTAGGGAAGTAATCGAGAACATCAACCAACGCCATGGCGTACCAGCCCATTGCCCTGCCCCAAAAATGCGGCGAATGCCCTGTTTCTGGGTCACTCCAAGCCTGTTCGCGGCTATCGTCGTATGCATGGTAAAGGAGGCCTGTAGCTTCGTCGCGGGTTTTCTGCTCCACCAGAGTAACCTGTAACAGCACGTCATCAAAATTCTCGGGCTGGTTGAATATCTTTCCATACCGAGTGTAGAATGGTGTATTCATATATACACCATCGAGCCAAAGTTGGTGGGGGTATACCTTTTTGTGCCAGAACCCTCCCTCGGGGATTCGTGGGTGCGATTCGAGCTGCTCACGAAGGGTTTCCAGTGCTGTAAGATATCGCTTATCCTTTGTGTGCTCGTACAGATCGAAAAGGTTTATCCCTGGCTTAATATGATCGATATTGTAGTTGGGTAGGTTGTAGTTAAACATAATTTTCCCATCGCTATCAATCATGGTGTCGTAGTACCCCTTGATGTAATCGAAATACTTTTGCTCACCGGTTTGTTCCCACACCTTTCTGATTGCCATTAGCATAAGCCCATGGGTGTAGTTCCATTTTGGTTTTTTCTCAAAGTCGAACATCCAAGCCTCGGGATTTCGTTTCATCTCCGATTCGACCATTTGCATATGCCATGAAGTTTGTTCCTTTTCGGACGTGCGGCAAAAGGTTAGCGTAAGGGCAAGTACCACCACAAATATGGGTATGCTTACTGCTATCTGTTTTCTTACTGATTTTGGGTTGTACGGTGTCATATTGGTAATAAATTTGGCCCAACTGAAATGGGCGATTCTACTGAACTAATAATCTTCGGGTGATGCTTTTGCCTTTGAATTCAATTTGAACAATGTAGATTCCTGAACGGAGGTCGCCCCTTTGGAGCTGTATCTCATTTTGGCCGGCGGGGTAAGTACCGTGTGTTACAACCTGTGTAACCTGCCCAATAAGATTGTATAGCTTAACTGTAGCAGTTCCCGATGTGGGGAGGGTGAACACAATATTGGTGTAATGAACCAAGGGGTTGGGATAACATTTAAGATCGATAGCTAAGCTATTGAACATTGGATTCGCAGAGTTAACCGGGTTGTCGTATGTTCCTGCATTGGCCATTACAAATTCTTTAACCGCTTCAGCATCATCAAGGGAGTACTCGTAGTAATCGGAAGGATCCCACTCTATACCTTCGGGTTTTGTCGATATGTCACCGCTTTCAACAGTTACACTTCCAATGTCAACAATATATCCAGGCTGCGATGTGTTATCGTAAAACTGAACCGGGTAAACTACCTTCTCGAAGTAGTTGTGCTCTGAGTAGATTTTTGCGCTAGCACCAACTCCAACGCCATAGCCATTGCTAATAGCGTAGTCCATTTCGCGGCCATAGCCGCCCATATTGTAGTAGTAGTTGTTGAAAAGATGCACCATGCCAAACCTTACCCTTGGGTGCCGTTGGGTGGTTTCGTTGAACCAGTTGTGGTGCATGGTAACCTTGTAGCTCTCGGTGTAGGTATCGGAGTCGCTACTCCCAATTAGGCTGGCCTTATTGTTTTGCCCAAATAGGCAGTTCGATACGGTAACGTAGCTTGCACCATTGGTAATATCAACAGCCCCATCGCCCTGGCGAAGGAAGGTGCAATGATCGACCCATATGTGGCTACATGTTCCCTTAATTTGAATGCCATCCCAGTCTTGCTCCTTACCATCCCAGTCGCCTTCAAGGAAAGTGTCTGAAATAACTAAGTTTTTGAAGATTATGTTTTTAACATTGTTGCCAACGGAAAAGCCTCCTTCAACAATACCCGATTGTGCATTGAGCCCAATAATAGTTTTGTTGGAGCCCACGGAAATATGCCGCCCCTTTGGCGTAATGGTAATTAGCCCATCTATTTGTATGATATAGGGTTGTGGGTCGGTGCTGTATATCATAAGGTCGGTCATATTATCAACTGTAACTACATTACCGCCTGCCCCTCCAGTTGTTCCATCTTGGCCATCGGCATTAACCGAAGCCCAACCAATAGGGCCAGTTTGCCCCATGGCGTATACAGCAAATAAAGTAAGTATTGTAAAGTGTGTAAAAAGTTTTCTCATATAGTGTATTTATTTGTAAGGCATATTTTCAGGCTCCAATTAGCTGGCTAATACTTTGTGGTTACTTGGTTAAAACCTGAAGCATTGCTGGGGAAATACCCCAGCAATACTAGGTTGTGTGCTTACTGTAACCAGCGTGGATCGCCAATCTCGTAAAGAATTAGCTCCTCATTGGTTACTTTAAAGTTCCCTGCCTCAGGGTTAATAAACCCTGGATTGTAGGTAGTGTAGTTTCCGCTATCGTATACAGTAAGTTCAGGGTTGGTAAGCACCGGAGCGTTAAAGTAGTTGTTACTGCTCATCTCCACCACTGTAGTGGCCGACTGGTTTGAGTAGCTGCCCAGTGTTTCCACAAAAATGTTTCGGTTTACATGAATTTCATGCGATGCCAACCTGATGTAAAGAATTCGTCGAGTAGTACCTTCTGTTGATATGATATTATAGAAGGTATTGTTCTCAATGGTTATCACCACGTGGTGATCTTCAGAGAAGGTAACAGCATTATCTAACCTGAAAAGATCTCGATTATTGGCGCTGTTGTATACCGTATTATTAATAAAATCGAATTTCTTGGGCATACCGCTGCGGAAGTCGATGAAATCACCACCATCGCAAATTACGTTATGAATAATATTGCCCTTATAGGTAACCGATTCAACCAGCACCGCATTGCTTCCGTACACAATACCCTTGGTGTAGTGCCTTATAATACAGTCCTCAACAAGCAAATCGCCATAGGTTTCGCCTGCCGCTATTACCTCGTTGTAAACCACGGTTTGATTCCCATCCGAAGTGGTTCCATCTAGAATTAAATCTTTAAGCCTTAGTCCTGCACCAGCGTTTAGCCTAATTACAGCGCCATTAATAACAGGCCTATCGTAAGGTAGTGCACCAATAATCTCAACTGTAGCAGGAATTAGTATGCTCGATGCCACGTTGTACTCGCCCGGCATAACGGCAAAGCGTTGGTTTGCAGTAGCTGCTTCCAGAAGGCTAACAATATCGTCAGTAGGCCTAACCACAATGGCGTTGCTAATGTCGATGTATGTGGTGAAAACTGCTGTTCCTCTCGTTTTACCGTTGTATATAAGCTTTGCAGTATACTCGGTTTCTCCATCTAGCCCATCAATTACAACTATACCATTCTGAATTTCGCTACCCAAAAGGGTGCGAGTGATATCACCGGGTGTGATGACAACTTTTGTGGCAGGTTCGCCAGCTGGCCATCGAAGGGTTACACCGGTGTTGGTTATATCCTCAAGGGCAACAGGGAAGAATATCTGTTCAGGGCGTGTTTTGGTTACAATGGCTGTCCATTTCGACTCATCAATTTGTTCGCCAAATGCCTTTACCCTTATGGAGTAAAAGGTTTCGCCTGCAAAGCCGGGGATAGTGAGAGGAAGGTCGTCAATTGAAACTCCCGTTAGCTCTCTTACTAGTTCACCATCGAATGTGGGCTCTAGGTCGTCAAGAGAGGCCTCCTGATCCTGAACAGCATTTTCAAAAATCTCTACTTTATAGTGTTCGGCATTTTTTACCGGCTTCCAGCTAAGCCTTATAGAGGTTTGATTTACTATCATTGCCTCAATATCGGTGGGGGAGAACAAGCGACTAACTTCGAGTTCGGTAATCTCAACAAGTTCGTCTTTGCATCCAGCAGTAAACAGAACCGCCGCAATGCCTGCTATGTATAGAATGTGCTTGAATATCTTTTTCATTGTTGTAGTTTTTTTTGATTTCTAACAGACAATTAAATCACTAGTTGTTGGTTAATTGACCATTGCTTGAATCGATGAATACCTGCCAAATGGGCCAGTACTGTTGCGAGTTGGGATCGTTTACATAAAGTGCATCCCAGAATGTAGATGTTTCGGATGATGAGGTGATGACCCACCCCTTATCCTCTGGGTATCCAAGGCCAGCGCCAATAGCATCCGTATCGCCGTAGTTAAGTCCGTATATTATCACTGTTTCGCCATCCTCAGCAGTGGTGTAATAAATCCTTTCAGGTAGGTCAGCATATTTCCCAGCTCTATTCTCAAGCTGAATTAGCTTTATTCTTGCCTCGTTTAGCTTCTCGCTAAGAAGGTTCCAGCGGATTAGGTCGCCTTTACGGAGCATTTCGCCAGTAAACTCTAATGCACGCTCATCAACTATGGCATTAAAGAAGTCTTCCTGGCTAGCAATGGCTTGGGCCATGAAGGCATCAACCTTAGCTGTGTTGCTAGGGAACGCTCTTTCGCGAACCTCCCGAAGGTATGGTGCAGCAGCTGCAGGTCCATCCAGCTCGTTAATGGCCTCAGCAGCCATAAGTAGAACGTCGGAGTAGCGCATGTATACCCAGTTTAACCCATCGTCGTTGGTTGAGGTTACCCTGCGACCAGCTTCTTCGAAAAGCCACTCGTAACGATACTTGCCGAATTGCCATCTACCATTGTTGGTTGGCACCTGAACACCATCAATCCATTCGTAGGGAACGCAGGTAACATCGCGGCGCTCATCGTCAATATCATATTCGTAAAACATTATAGGGTTGGGACCATTGGTTCCACCCTTGGCCTGCCCAGTGTACTTGTCAACCGTGGTATGCCTTACACCAAGGTCGAAAATTACGCGGCCACGTCCCTCGCTAAAGGGGATTTCCCAAAGAATTTCCTGACCAGCAATTAGCTTCTCGCCGTGTAATGCCCTGAAAACCTCTTCAAATCCTTGAAGACGTGCGGTACCGCTGTTGATAATATCTAAGCATTCATTCTTGGCAATGGTATACATTTCGGTGCGATCGAGGGTTTGGCTAAGCCTAATCTCTCCATCCATACGTTGCGCATATCCGCCAGCAGCAAGTGCAATTCGGGCACGCAAACCCTTTACAAAGCCCTTGTTAATTCGTTCTGTCGTTTTGGTGTAATCGGACTCTCCCGGCCAGGCCACAAGCTCGGCGGCCTCTTCAAGGTCGTTGAGTAGCTGTTGGTAAATAACATCACGGTCGGCACGAGGGAGGTATGCCGTTTCGTTGGTAACCGGTTCAAAGCGGGCAGGAACATCGCCCCAACCTTTAATTAGATCGTGGTAAACCACAGCCCTAAGCGTTAGCACTTCGCCCAAGATATGAGCAAGCTGTGGGTTATTCTCCACATCGCCCCAGTTACGCAGGCCTCTAATAGCTATGTTGGCTCTCTCTATTCCCTCGTAAAATTTTGCCCAAGCATTATTCTCCGAGTTCATTTGGGTGTTATTAGCATTGGTGTTGTAGTTCGACAGCAATGCCTTGTCGTCATTCACATTCCGAAGTGAGTTGAAAACTTCAGTGTCTGTGTTAATGCCGTAGTACACAAGGTATCTGCCTCGGTACGAATTGGTCTCGCAAAATGACTGGATGATACCGGCAATGGCTCCTTCGGCCAGCGATGGGTTGGAGAAAACCACAGACTCATCGAGTGACGATTTCTCTGGTGCGTCCAGTAAATCTTCGCAAGAACTTATTGCGCCGGTTAGCAATAAGGCAAAAAAGATATAGAGTATTTTTTTCATAACAAGCATTTTAATGCATTAGAAACTAAAGTTTAAACCAAACACAATCGAACGGCTCCTTGGGTAAGCGGAGTAGTCGACCCCTGGGGTTAGTGGGGTGCTACGACGAGTAGAAACCTCTGGGTCGAACCCCGAGTAATTGGTCCATAGGAACACGTTGTATCCACTAACATAAACCCTTAAATTATCGATACTTACCCTACTCAGTAATTCTTTGGGAATGGTGTATCCAAGGGTTAGCGTGTTTAGGCGGAGGAATGACCCATCCTCTACAGCCCAATCGGTAAATACAAAGCGCGACATGAATGGCGACCACATCGTAGTGTTGGCATTCATTGCCGTTAGCTCTTCGGGGTCGTTGCTTATGGTTCCATCCTCGCGCAGGTTATTCCAGCGCTCACCGCTCTCCATAATGGTAAGCATATTCCGTGAGTGGTACTTACTGGTTGAGGTGTACTCAATTTTATTGGCATTGTAAATATCGTTGCCATAGCTCCAGTTTAGGGCAGCCAAAAAGTCAAATCCAAATGCACGGGCGTTGATGGTAAAACCACCTGTATGCAAAGGGTTGGCATCACCAATTATAACACGGTCATCAGCATTTACCAAATTATCTTCATCCGTCATGTTTCTCAGCTTTAATGAACCCGGGCGAAGCGTTCCAACAACGGGCGAAGAGTCTACAACACCATCCTTAAGGATCCAGTTGGTTCCATCAAACGATTCAAAATCGGATACCTCGTAACGGCCATCATTAATGTAGCCATACATCTTACCTACTGAACCACCCGTGGCTATCAGAAAGTCGGCACCAACTTCGGTTGAGGCCCAACCAGATGTTGCTGTAAAGTCATCCATTAGTCCAAGGGAGATTATCTCGTTTTGGTTAAAGCCTATGTTTCCACTAATGGTTAGGCCGTACTTGGGTTTGTCTATAGCGATCCATGTTACCATGGCCTCAATACCACGGTTTTGAGTTTCGCCCATATTGCGATACTGGTAATCGTATCCAGTACCTGGTGTTGGGAAACGGATCAATAGATCATTCGTGTTGTTGATGTAACCTTCCAAGGAGCCTGTTAAACGCCCCCTTAGGGCAGTAAAATCGAGCCCTATGTTTCGTGTAACGGTGGTTTCCCATTTCAGGTCGGGGTTGGCCATGGTTTTGGTGGCAGCCCAGTAGCTATCGAAGTCGTTCACCCATGTGGTGTTGCTAACCTGTAGGGCTTGCACCAACTGACCAGTGGGTATATTGTTATTTCCGGCGGTTCCGTAGCTTAAGCGTAGCTTAATATCATTGAACCATCTACGGGTGAACTCCATGAAGCTCTCGTCGGAAAGACGCCATGCAAAGGCTGCCGATGGGAAGTAACCCCAGCGATTTCCTTCGGAGAATTTTGAGGATCCGTCGGCTCTAAATGTTGCACTGAAAAGATATCTACTCTGAAAATCATAGTTAGCACGCCCGAAGAACGAGAGGAGAATCTCGTCGGGGGAAAAGAAGTTATCAACAGAGTTGGCCACAGCATTGGCCGATAGGCTTCTTGCATCCTGAAAGTTAAACCCAGAGTTAATGCCATGCACAGTAGATGTTAGCCTTTCCTGCTGCCGGAGAATGTATTCTTGACCTACCAGGAGGTTCAGGCTATGGTTAGGCGATAGGATGTTCCTGAAATTGTAGGCTACCGTGTTAGTGTTCCGGTATGTTTCGCGGGCTGTTTTACTTAGTATAAGTGCAGGTTTCCCTTGGTTATCGCCCGATGGAATATTGTTGATGTAGTAGGTTGTTAACCCATAGAAACGATCGTTATTGTACCGGTAATCATCCATCCCAACATCGGAGCGCAGGCGAAGGTTGTCAATTGCCTCCCAAGTGATGCTGGCATTTAGGTTGTATGTAATCCGTTTTTGGAATCGATCGTTATCGGCCAATGAGACAAGCGGGTTTCGGAGGTTAAATTCTTGATCAGTTTCCGATGCATCTGTAAGCCCGCTTACAGGAATTGATGGGTAAATCATGGCATCCTTTAGGCGCGAGTCGGCCGATGAGACCTCGTTCTGCTCGTTGGCACCACCTCCCTCAATCTGGGTGTTTGAGTAGCGTAATGCAAAATCGAGGGTAACCCTTTTGTGGGGCTTATTGGTTAGGTTTAGGTTGATGTTATCGCGCCTAAAGCCCGACATCTGCATAATGGCCTTGTCGGTAATATTGCTGTAGCTGAACGAGTACCTGTTTATTTCAGTTCCACCAGAGATGTTAAGGTTGTGGTTAAAAGTGGTACCAATTCGACCAAAGGTAAGCTCTTGCCAATCGTTACCCGTAAGATCGCGGTAAAGATCAATGTCCTGATAGTTGCCAAAAAAATCGGTATACTTATTTGGCTGGTTGGCTAGGAGCGAGCGTTCATATTGCCAAGTGGCGTAATCGTAAAGCGACAGCACCTCCAACTTATTGGCCAGCTTTTTAAAGCTGGTGTAGGCATCGTACCGAACAGATACTTTGCCTTCGGCACCGCGCTTGGTGGTTACAATAATTACCCCATTAGCGCCTCTAGAACCATAAATAGCTGTTGATGATGCATCCTTTAGCACATCAATGGACTCGATGTCGGTGGGGGCAATGTCGGAGATTGACTCCACAGGGAATCCATCAACGATGAATAGGGGGGTGTTATAGCCAGTGATTGAACCACCACCACGCACTCTAATCTTTACCTCAGCATCGGGCGAACCCTCGGTGGTTAGAATTTGCACTCCGGCCAGCTTCCCGGTAAGCGCCTCGTTGATGTTCGATACGGGTAGCGCTTGGATATCATCGCCTCGAACCGAGGCAACCGAACCTGTAATATCTCTACGCTGCTGAGTGCCGTAACCAATAACCACTACTTCGTCGAGCCCCAGCATATCCGATTCGAGCTCAACATTAATTTCTCGCCTACTATCAACGGGCACAGTCAGCGTTTTGTACCCTATGAAGGAGAAAACCAAACTGCCTGAGGCGGGGACATCAATTACATAGCTTCCGTTTTCATCGGTAACAGTACCAGTTTGAGTTCCCTGAATGATCACGTTCACTCCGGGCAACTGCTCGCCAAACTCATCAATTACAACTCCTCTAACGCTTATGGTTTGAGCCCATAAGCTGAAACTCGAGAAAAGCATTGCAATGAGCAATGGTGTTAGCCTAGCGGCCTTTTTAAGGTCAAGTAATTTCATATTGCAACTTTTTTGTTAGTACACTGTAAATGTTTGTAGTTTAGGTTTTAAAAAGTATTTAGCTATTAAATAGAATCAACAAGAGAATTCAAGTACACTTCTAAGTTGGTGTATGACCCATCAAGAGAAGTTGAATTACCATCTTTTGGGTTATTTGGATTTAATCCGTGGTTCAATTCCCACTCATCTGGAATGCCATCGCCATCGGAATCGAGAAGGGGCGGCAAACTCTCAAGAGCAGGCCACCCCTCGGTGTCGTTTTGGCTATCGATAATACCCATATTACCGTAGGTAAATGAGCGGTTTGTAATGTTGTTAATAATTCGTTGGTCAACCGCATCGCGCCTATGACTAACTCCTGCGCGCTTTAGCAACAGGTTGTATGCTGTTTCTGAATCCATGGCATTGGTTGAGATGTTTAAGCAGAAAGGTATAGCTGTTAAATGCTTAGTATATTCCTCGTTGGGAAGACTTATGTTTTTTTCTGATGCATTGTACCATCCTTCTGTACCCCAAATTTGGTTACCATCCATATGAAATTGGCCATATGGTTTGTATGGTTCTAGTATCTCAACTATTTTATCATCGGGAGAGGCAGGGCCTGGTATAAATAGGTTGTTAATTAAGTTGTATCTGCCATTCTCGCCACCATAAATGGCCTTGCTGCCCCAGTTGTATATTATGTTATTGACTATCTCAGCCTTTTCCATTCCGTCTTCAAGTTGGTAACGAGTGCCCTGCAGGCGTGGGTTTCGGCTGGAGTGGTGTGCGAGGATATTATTGATGAAGGATGCATTTTTGCCACCCCATATTCCACCATAGCCGTGTGCCCCTTTACTATGAACGGAATTGTTAAGGCTTTCGCTAATTATTGACCATTGAAGGGTAAAGTTCTCATTATCGTAAAGGGATACCGTTTCGTCGGTTGACCAGCTAAAGCTGCAGTGATCGATAATGATATCGCGGTTTCGCATTCCTGTAAGGGCATCGTACTCAGTGTTGGCAATATCACCAGGTCTGAAGCGGAGGTAACGAATTATAACATTATTTGCGTTGATGCGTACCTCATGACCTTTAATACAAATGCCATCGCCAGGTGCGGTTTGGCCGGCAATGGTAATATGGTCGTTATTTATTGCAAGTTGTGATTTTAGCTCAATGGTGCCGGAGATATCAAAAACAATGGTTCTTGATCCCTTTGCCTTAATCGCTTTTCTGAGGCTGCCAGGGCCATCGTCGTTAAGGTTGGTAACCTTAATAACTTTGCCACCACGACCGCCTGTGGTGTACTTTCCTCCTCCCATGGCGCCAGGAAAAGCAGTAATATCATCTTTTTGTTGGGCCGATACTGTGGGCACGCAGTGAAGAAGGCATACCAATGTACAAAGAATGAATGGTTTAATTCCTTTGAAGCTAATCGAAATATTTTGTGCAAAAGCCATATTTAAATCGTTTTCGATAATATTCCAATTGCTAATTACGGCTAATTAGGATACACCGAATATTCAAAATGTGCTTTTATGCAAACAAAAAGTGACCTAGCTTAAGTTTTGTGAAATGTACTCGGTGGGCGACATGCTGTGGTGTTTCTTAAACGCTCTGGTAAAGGAGTTTGGGTGGTCGAACCCAACCATATAGGCTACCTCCGATATGGAAATTTTTTGCTGAAGAAGGATTTGACCCGCCCTTTTTAGTCGGAATGAGTCGATAATTTCTTTGGGGTTGAGGCCTGTGAGCTGCTTAATTTTGCGAGAGAAATGAAAACGGCTTAGGCAGAAAAGTTGGCTCATAGTTTCCACATCAAAATCGGAGTTGGAAATATTCTCCTCAAGGACCTCCCTTATTCTGCTTAGCATCTTGTCGTCCTCGGAGTGAACCTTAATCTCTTCGGGTTGGGTTGTTAGCTCGCGCAGAATCTTTTCGCGTGTTTTGTCCTTGGCCAGCAGCAAGTTGTTAATCCTGATTTTTAGGTACTCCCTGTTGAAGGGCTTCTCGATATAGGCATCGGCACCAACTTGGTACCCCTCTAGCTTATGCTCTGGAGCCGTTCGGGCGGTTAGTATGATAACCGGGATATGGTTGGTTATTAAATTTTTCTTAAGCATTCCACACAGCTCAATGCCATTCATCTGGGGCATCATAACATCGCTAATAATTATATCGGGTTGGAACTTGAGTGCTTGGTTGTACCCATCAGCCCCATTCACCGCCTCAATAACCTCAAAATCTTCGTTTAGTATGTCACGTAGGAATTTTCGGAATTCAAATTCATCCTCAACAATGAGTGCTGAGAGCTTATCGCCCTGTAAACAATTTTCTTCATTGCTGGTCCTAGTTTCTTCTTCAATTGGTTTTTGCTGAGCAAGGGTAATGTTAATACTTTCAATCTCATGGCGTATGCTATCGGTAATTTTCTCCGATGGGGAAAGAACGGGTTGTTCTTGTTCCACCTGATTGGAATCTGTAGGCAGGGTAACTGGAATGAAGAAGGTAAATGTGCTACCTATCCCCATTTCGCTTTCTACATAGATGTTCCCGTTGTGAGTAGTAACAAGATCCTTGACGTATGATAGTCCAATACCAGAGCTGTCTTGATTCTGTTGGCTATAGTTTTCTTTCAGCTGATAGAACCGATCGAAGATATGCTCAACGAATTGTTTTGGTATGCCTTTCCCTGTGTCTACAACCTTAATGTAAATAGCATCACTATTGGTATTGGGCTCGACCCTTTGCTCAACCGAAACTTCAATCCGTCCGTTTGGTGGAGTGAATTTGAATGCGTTGGAAACCAGGTTGGAGACAATCTTTTCAATGATATCGGGATCGAACATCACCTCAAGGTTATTATCTTTGCTGTTAAACAATAGATTGATGCTGTACTTGCTAGCTAAATCGTTGAACAGCGAAACGATATCCTTTGTAAAAGAAACAATATCACCCCGATGCATCCTAAGCTGTAGCTTTCCCAGCTCAATTTTGCGTACCTCTAGAATTTGGTTGATAAGCCTTAGGATTCGCCTTGAGTTTCGTTGAATAATTTCATAAGCTTGGGTTAGCTTAGCCTTCTCGGTGCGTGCTGGAGAGTTTATGAGCTGCTCGATGGAGCCAAGGATAAGCGTTAGGGGAGTTCTAAACTCATGCGATATGTTTGTGAAGAAGCGTTGCTTAACATTCGAGAGCTCCTCAACCTTTTCAATCATCTCCTGTAGCCTGTCGCGTTGCTGAACTATCTCCTCATTCTTTTCCTCAAGAACAAGGTTTTTCTTTTCAAGCTCTTCCTTCTGTTCCTGAATTTGTTCCTTCTGTAGTTCAATCTTTTGCTTTCTGCTCTCCAGCTTTTCGAATGCTTCCTTAAGCGACTCGTTCAGCTTAAATAAGCTTCTGTTTCGGTTTATCAGTTTGGCTTCGTAGTAGCCTATGGTGATTAGAAATGATAGCACAAGAGCAATGAACCAGGGTTGTTTCCATATTGGGGGCTTAACCGAGAAGTCAATTTGGGCAGAAACCTTTTCGATGTTGTGATCCAGATCTCTTGCCCTTACCCTAAAGGTGTGCTTACCGCTTTTTAGGTTGGTGAGCACCACGCTGGTTTCGGTTGTAAAATCGGACCACTCCTCGTCGTTTAGCTTGTAGGAGTACGTTAGCCTTTTGGTGGGGGTAACCTCCCAGTGGTCAACCCCAGTCCACCCAATCAGCGTGTTGCCAGACTGGTCTACCCGCTCTGTAAATACATTTATTTTGGTGATAGGCGGCATGGTGTCGCACTGGTATCGTACGGTCCAAAAGTCCTCGAACGATTCGGGTGATGCAACGCTAAAGGGGAATGCCCTTCGTTTCCATTCGCGTAGCGACTTGTTTATCCAAATGGTGCCATCGCTGGTGCCTGTAATTTCACCTCCCTCGCGGGGAATTTTAAACTCTTCGTTGAACAGCCCCGATACCCAATTCTTACCATCGTACCAAGCTATATCTTTATCGGTAATAACCCACACCTTGTTGGGCTCTTCTTCGTAGATGCTGATGATTGTATTGCTAGGTAATCCGCTGTTCTTAGTGAATTGTACCCATTTTTCTCCATCGTAGCGGAATAATCCGTAGTATCTCGATCCTACCCATAGGTTGTGCCTACTGTAAACTATGTCGACAAATTCATTAAAATGTTCAATGCCTGTAACAACTTGCCATCGTGGTGGTTTGTGCATCAGTAGGTTAGTGCCACCAGCCCAAATCTTTCCATCGCTCGATTGTCCAATGCCATACACATTGTGCTGGACAATACCATCGGCTTGGGTATGATGCTTCCACTCCAGTGAGTCAGAATCGGGGTTGAATAGCTGGAGTATCCCTGAAATTTGCCCCAAATTATCTTGCCTGTCAACACTGGCTCCAAACCAGAGGGAACCATCCTTGTCCTGAAATACCGAGCGAGGGTCGATACCCCATGATACCTTAGGATGGAGTTGCTTAATCCACTTTCCTTCTTTAAGGTAGGCTGTTGCTGCAATTCCATTGTGGCTGCCCGCAATCCATATTCTACCATTCTTGGTGGCGACTAATCGTACTGGTGAGTCAATAACACCATCACTAGCCGAATAGGAGTACCATTCATCATCATGATTGAATACTATTTGGCTGTTGGCTGAGATGAACCAATTTTGTCCCTCTGAATCCTGAGTTTGGAAGTTAAGACCATTTATTCGGAGCCATTTGTCCTGCTGGTATACAACCCTAAACACATCGCCCTGGATACCTGCTATCCAAATGTTTCCATCGGCTGCTTCATGGAAAATGATTCGAGACGAAGGAATGGGCAGGTTGGGTGCCGTGTAAATATTCCATACTTTGTTCTTATAAACAAAGAATTTACCCAAACCACCAATCCATAGCGAGCCATCAGAAACCTCCATGATATCAGTATGAAGCTCGTCGCCCCCGAAGTTATCGCTAAGCT
The DNA here is from genome assembly GCF_011174675.1 of Perlabentimonas gracilis. Lineage (GTDB taxonomy): Bacteria > Bacteroidota > Bacteroidia > Bacteroidales > Tenuifilaceae > Perlabentimonas > Perlabentimonas gracilis. The sequence goes on from NZ_JAANIG010000014.1 coordinate 35,832, forward strand.
TAATTTGTTTCCAAGCCTTACCGTCGTGCTTAAAAATTCCACGTTTATAAAATCCATTAATTATCCACTTCTCACCCTTTTGCGTTTCGATCATCTGGTTTCGATTGGCCAATTTTACTCCTGCCAACTCCTGCGTAATTTTGTGCTTGGTAAGCAGACCGTTAAGAGTATCGCTGGGGTTAAACCGAAGTAGCTTGCCATCGTTATTTCTCGATATGAAAAGCCACACCTCTTCATTGTTTATGAAAATTTCATCGACTCGTCCAAAGTTACGTTGAAGCAGAATTTCGTCGGGTAGTACAACAATTGTTGCTTGGGGATGTGCCTCTTTAAAAGAGCGAGTTCGTGACAGAACAGTGTAAATGGTGTGCTTTCCATCTTGTAAACGCAACAACCCATTCTGAATGCCAACCCAAAGGTCGCCATTGTTTGATTCTGTGATTGATGTTACCGCAATCTTTAATGAATCGTCAGATGGAAATATTTTTCTCCACCCATTACTGCTATAGGTTAGCAGGCCCGACTCGCTACCCGCATAAAGATTGCCCATGCTTGAATTAAGCAGAGTACCAATGGGCGATTTGAGGCAGGGTTGGTCATCGAAAAGTTCCCAGTGGTATCCATCGTACTTCATCACCCCCTTGTTAAGGCCAAACCACATATTCCCTTCGGAATCGTCCACCATGCTTCGCACTCCTTTGGCCGAGAGTTCCTCAAGGGAGTGCCATCTCCAGGGTTCGGTTAACGGCTGCGATATGTTGGGTGTATATCGTGTTTGGCTCCAACCCTGGTGGGGGTAAACACTGCAAATTATTGCCGATATTATGGTAACTCGGAGCAAACGGATGATAAGCTGTTTGTAAGGAGACCAACAATAATCCATACCTAATATACTTGATGAAAATCTGCTTATCAAATATAGCGAATATTACAGAACCGTTGGACTTTAGAAACCAAATAACCCAGGTAGCCATAGGCTAATTTTTGGGAAGTAGGTTACCAATAGTAGAACCACAATCATGGCTGCAAAAAACGGAAGAAGGGGCTTAATTACCTTTTCTATACGAATTTTCGAAACACTACAGCCTATGAATAGAACTGATCCTACAGGTGGAGTGCAAAGCCCAACGCTTAGGTTCATCACCATTATTATTCCAAAGTGCACAGGATCCATCCCCATACCCACTACAACGGGAAGGAAGATAGGGGTGAATATCAGCACGGCAGGGGTCATATCCATAAAAATCCCTACGAAAAGTAGGATAAAGTTGATTATAAGAAGGATGGTGAATGGGTTTGAACTGAGCGACAGTAAGCCCTCGCTAACGCTTTGCGGAATGTTGGCGTACGACATCACCCATGATAGACCCATTGAGGTTCCCACAAGGAATAGTACAATTGCCGTGGTTCCTACGGTGCGTAAAAGAATTGCTGGGAGTTGATTAAACTTAATCTGTTTGTATATGAATGAAAGGATAAGCGTGTACAGTACTGCAATTGCCGAGGCCTCTGTGGCGGTAAAGTATCCGGCAATAATTCCTCCTATCACTATTACCAACAGTAGTAGGCTAGGTGTTGCATCTAGAAACTTGATTATGCCTGTTTTAAGGCTTACAACCTCACCAACTGGGTATTTTTTTCTGTGGGCAAACACACCAGCAACTCCCATGAGAATTAAACCGGTTAGTATCCCGGGAATATAACCAGCGAGGAATAGGGCGGCTATGGATACCCCTCCACTAGCTAGGCTGTATACAATTAGAATATTACTGGGCGGAATCACAAGGCCAGTTGTGGCCGAGGTAATATTCACAGCGGTGCTGTATGCTGTATCGTATCCCTCTTCGTTCATCTTGGGGGTCATGATACTGCCAATGGCCGAGGCCGATGCAGCTGCCGATCCCGAGATGGCTCCAAATAGCATATTGGCAATAATATTTACAAACGCTAGGCCTCCGGGTAAGCGACCAACCAATACTTTGGCAAAATCGATAAGCCGAATGGCAATCCCCCCCTGATTCATTAGCTGCCCTGCCAGTATGAAGAATGGAATTGCCAATAGCGCAAAGCTGTCGAGCGCCGTGGCCATACGTTGTGCAAAAGTTGTGAAGGCTGGCCCAGGCATTACACTTAAAAGAAGTGTTATACTGCCCGAAATCCCAATACTATAGGCAATAGGAACTCCAAGTGCCAGTAGGGCTACAAATGTTACTACAAGTACAATTATCTCAAAATATTCCATTTCTCAAAATTTTATACTTCAATAATACAAGGAAGCTATTCGGCAATAGGGGTTTCAATACTCTTTTTCCATATGATAATTATATCAGTTATGGCGTAGTATATAATGAATGCCCCGCTAACGGGAATCACAAGGTAAACATACCCAACAGGAAGTTGTAGCGCCGATGAAATTTGATTTAAGTGGAAGGTGATATACACCAAGTTTGAGCCACCAATTATTAGAATAAAAACAGCAAATGTGATGATAAGAGAGTTGATAGTCGTATCTAATATCCTTTTCCTATGTTCAGTTAATCTTTTTGAAATCAGGTCGATGGCCAGATGTTGCTTTTGTCCAGTGGCATAGGCTGCACCCAATAGTCCAACCCAAATAAGTAGATAACCGGCCAGCTCATCGGTAAATGAGCTGGGGTGGCCAATAACAAAGCGGCTGGTCACCTGCCAGAGAACGTTTATAACAAGTACTCCCATGAAGATGGTGACAAGCCAACCCAAAAGTTTATCAATAATCGCTCTGTGTTTCATATGCTTTTTCTTTTTATTGAGTGCGCCTACTCTAGCTCTCTAATTCTATTTATCAGATTATAGGTTCTTTCATCCTCTTTATACTGCTCGTAAATGCTTTGTACTCGCTCAATGAATGGTGCCTTATCGGGATATATAATCTTAACCCCGGCCTCCTCGGCTAATTGTAACGATTGGCTCTCCGACTCCTTCCAAAGTTTCCGTTGGTAGGGAACGCTTTCGTTTGCAGCCTCCTGAAGCCATTTTTGTTCCTGCTCCGTAAGGCCGTTCCAAATTTTGGTCGACATGAGCAGCACGTCAGGAATTGTGGAGTGTTCATTTATTGAGTAGTATCTACAAACCTCATAGTGATACGACAGGAAGAAGCTTGGAGGGTTGTTTTCGGCCCCATCAACCACGCCACCCTGTAGGGCGGTGTATAGTTCTCCCCATGAAATGGGAGTGGGCGAACCACCAAATGCACGTATCATAGCAACTGCCGAGGGGCTTTGCATTACCCTAATCTTTAATCCGCGTAAATCGTCGGGATGCTCAATAGGCTTATCTTTTGTGTAAAAGCTACGGCTTCCGGCATCATAAAAGGCTAAGCCGCGTAGCCAAAAATCCTCACCATCCTGAAGTATCTCTTTCCCAATCTCGCTATCGAGCACACGGTGTGCATGCTGACTGCTGGAGAAGATATAGGGTATGCCAAATATTTTGTACGAAGGGGCAAACCCCTCCATGATTGCTGCAGATACCTTCGTGATGGCTAGGCTACCAATTTGCAGCATCTCCACATTCTCGCGCTCAGAACCCAACTGCCCACTGGGGTAGATGTCAATTCGCATATGACCATCTGATTTCTTGTGAACCTGTTCGGCCATATATTCCATTGCTTTGTGAACGGAGTGGCTTCTGTCTAGCCCATGGGCTAACTTTAGCACGGTTACATTTTCTCGCTCAATGCATGAACTGTTAAGCAGTAGAAAACTTACCGATATTAGTGTAGAAATTAAAAATCTAATTCTTTTCATTGCAATGTGTTTAGTTGCGTTTGGCCAATGCAATTACATATATCTTACCTTACTAAAGGGTTTGCCGTATGTTTTTTAGGATTTCGCAAGCGGTGCGTACATTTTCCTCAAGCAGCGTGAAGTTACGGGTGTTAACAATCTCCTTGCTAATCAGCTGCGAGCCCATACCAACACATGTTACTCCTGCTTTAAACCAGGCCGATAAATTTTCCTCAGTGGGTTCAACCCCTCCTGTGGGCATAATGCTAGTCCATGGCATGGGGCCTTTTACCGCTTGTACAAATTTTGGCCCGCCAACCTGTGTACCAGGGAATATCTTTACAATTTCTGCTCCCAACTCTTCAGCTCTCGATATCTCAGTAACCGATCCGCAGCCAGGCGACCATAATATTTTGCGCCGATTGCAAGCCATGGCTATATCCTCCTTTATTACTGGAGATACAATGAAATTGGTTCCAACCTGAATGTATAGCGATGCTGTACCAGCATCCATAACCGAGCCTGTACCAATTATTACCTCGGGAAGTTCTTGCGCTAGCCGTTTGTTTACAATAGAAAAAACCTCGTGTGCGTAATCGCCACGGTTTGTAAATTCAAAAACTCTTAGGCCCCCCTTGAAGCATGCTTTTATTACTTCGAAGCAAATTTCTGGGTCGGGATGGTAGAAGACGGGTATCATTCCAGCTTGCTCCATCGCCATTGCGGTTTGTAATCTGGTGTATCGTGCCATAAAAAAGTCTCTTTAGAGTACAATCGATTGCACAAATTTAATTATCTTTGTGGAAATCTAAAGAAAACGATTGCATTTTTTGTTGATATTTTTTAATAGTTGGGGTTAAGTAGTTGAAAAATATATAAATACACCTTTTTCCCTTACACCTTATTATTATAGTGATAGCGATATGGTGAATGAACTCAGAATAAAATAACTGAATTTTTGCATGAAATCTCCAAAACAAAAATATACCATTGCCGATATTGCGCGTGAGCTTGGCACAACAACATCCACTGTATCAAGGGCATTGCAAGATAATCCCCGTATTAGCTTAAAGATGCGGAAGGCTGTGCAAGAGCTAGCGCAAAAGAACAACTATCAGCCCGACTATAGGGCTGCAAGCCTACGGCGTGGAAGTGCAAAAACCATTGGTGTGCTTGTGCCAAAGGTAGATAGGCATTTCTTTGCTACTGTGCTAAGTGGCATTGATGATGTGATGGCCGGAGAGGGGTACAGCGTAATAATTTGCCAGTCGTTCGAGTCGTTCGAGAAGGAGCAGCAGTTGGTGCAGAGCCTTATGTACGGTAAGGTTGATGGGCTTATAGCATCAATATCTACAGAAACAAAGGATGTTACCCATTTTGAAACGCTGGTGAGCAAAGGGCTACCTCTGGTTTTTTTCGATAGGGTGTGGGAGTCCCTTAGGGTAAGCAAGGTGTTAGTCGACGACTATCAAGGAGCAGTAATGGCGGTTGAGCATTTGATTGAGAATGGTTGTAAAACGATAGCCCATTTTGCTGGTCCTCAGCATATCAACGTTTACCGGAACCGGACTAAGGGGTACCTTAATACTCTTAAGAAGCATGGTTTGGAGGTTGATGAGAAGTTAATATTTCACGATGTAATTACCCGAGATACTGGTTGCAAAGCAATGCAAAAGATACTTAACATGAGCAGCTTGCCCGATGCAATTTTTTCGTCGGGCGATTATTCTGCTCTAGGCGCCATACTGTGTGCCAAGGAAGCGGGCGTTAGTATTCCAGAGCAACTTGCAATTACAGGTTTTGCCAACGAGCCATGGGACTCGTTCTTTGAACCATCGCTTACCTCTGTCGATCAGCATGCATTTGATATTGGCCGTCAGGCAGCTAGCTTGCTTCTCGATGAGTTGAAGAATAAAAAACCATCATTTGTACCAAAGACAATAGTTTTGAGCCCCGAGCTTATCGTTCGGAAATCCTCAATAAAAACTTTGTAGCCATTTTACTTGAAATTGGTGTAAGAATGGCCTAAATTTGTGCAATCGATTGTACGTAAATTTAAATAGATATAATTATGAACTATACTATTCGTTATGCAACGCATCCCCGCGATTTTACTAGCTACGATACAGCTAGAATCCGTGAGGAGTTTTTAGTAAGCGACTTTCTGCGAGTCGATGAGATTAACCTTGTTTACTCCATGTACGACAGGTACATTGTGGGCGGAGCAGTGCCTGTGAACAATAAGTTGAAGTTGGACACCATCGACCCCATTAAGGCCGATTTCTTTCTGCATCGCCGTGAACTTGGCGTAATCAATGTGGGTGGATCCGGTAAGATTTATGTTGATGGGAAAGTTTACGAGATTAAGAACAAGGAGGCTATGTACGTAGGTTTGGGCAATAAATTAGTAGAGTTTGAAAGCAAGGATTCTAAGAACCCTGCCTACTTTTACTTCAACAGCGCACCTGCACATCGTGCATACCCCGATAAGCATGTAACCCTCGATGATGCGCAGAAAGCTGATATGGGTTCGCTGGAAACCTCCAATGCACGAACCATTAACAAACTTATTGTTAATGGAGTGGTGGAGACTTGCCAGCTCCAAATGGGGATGACTATTCTTAAGCCTGGCAGCGTATGGAACACAATGCCACCTCACGTACACTCGCGCCGGATGGAAGCGTATTTCTACTTCGAGGTGCCCGAGAATCAGGCTATCTGTCACTTTATGGGGCAACCCACCGAAACCCGTCCAATTTGGATGAAGAACCACGAAGCGGTACTTTCACCATCATGGTCAATTCACGCTGCTGCAGGAACATCAAACTATATTTTTATATGGGGGATGGCGGGAGAGAATCTCGACTATGGCGATATGGATATTGCCAAGATTAGCGATATCAAATAGAAATCAATCAGTCAATCAACCTGTCCGCTCTACCTGCCGCCTGCCGGTAGGCAGGGTAGACAGGCCACTGGCGGATCAACCAATCTTTCTAAAACAAAATATGTATGTCACTAAACCTGTTTAGCTTAAAAGGAAAAACCGCGCTGATTACCGGTGCAACCCACGGTTTGGGTATGGCTATGGCTAAGGGATTGGCTTCGGCAGGAGCAACAATTGTTATCAACGATCGCTCAAGCGAAAGAATTGACAGCGCTCTTGAGGAGTATCGCAAGGATGGCTATAATGCCTTTGGATACATTTTCGATGTTACCAAGGAGGACGAGGTAAATGAGTGTCTTAACCGCATTGAGAAGGAGGTTGCCCCGTTGGATATACTTGTAAATAATGCTGGAATCATTAAGCGGATTCCCATCCTCGAAATGGGCGTTGATGAATTTAGGGAGGTAATTGATGTCGATTTGGTTGGCCCATTTATTATGGGGAAAGCTTTTGCCAGCCGTGTAATTGCCCGTGGCGCAAACGGAAAAATTATCAATATCTGCTCAATGATGAGCGAGTTGGGACGCAACACTGTTTCAGCCTACGCATCGGCAAAAGGGGGACTTAAGATGCTTACGCGCAGCATGGCCACCGAGTGGGCTAGGTTTAATATTCAGGCCAATGGCATTGGCCCGGGCTACTTTGCCACGTCGCAAACGGCGCCAATTAGGGTCGATGGTCATCCATTCAACGATTTTATTGTGAACCGTACTCCTGCTGGACGCTGGGGTGAGCCAAATGAATTACAGGGTGCAGCCATATTCTTAGCATCGGCAGCCTCCGATTTTGTGAATGGTCACATCCTCTACGTTGATGGTGGAATTCTTGCCACCATTGGCAAGCCAAGTAACGAGAAGTAATCTTAACCTAATATTTCAAAGGTATGAAAACCCTAAAAATTAGCGCATTGGTATTGCTTTTGGCCACGGTTTTTATGGCTTGCCAAAAGAGCGAATCATTAATCATATTAACTAACGATACTTCCATTGAGCGAATTGATGAGGCTATTACCATCAGTCGTGCCGATTTGGAAAAGCAAATTGGAAAGATTTCCAAAGGGCTTGTTCCAATGCTAACTTCCAAGAATGGAGAGGTACTCCCATCACAGGTTGACGATTTGGATGGCGATGGACAGTGGGATGAGCTATTTCTACTAGCCGACATTGCTGCAAATACAACCATCAACCTTAAACTTTCGTTGGTGAAGCCCAATGACCTACCAACTTTTACCCTGAGGAGCAACGTTTGGTTGGCAAGCCCTCAGGAAGATGGGACATATAAAGAGGTTAAATCTGTTAAGCGTCCAGAAATCACACGAGAGAACCACGGACAGACCAAGAAGTATTTTCAGTTCGAGGGACCAGGATGGGAGAACGATAGGGTTGGATTTCGAAATTACTTTGACGAGCGTAACGGGATAGACATATTCGGAAAAACTACCGCCGATATGGTTCTGCAGAATGTTGGGATAGATGAGGACTACCATGCTCTTCAGGATTGGGGTATGGATATTCTAAAAGTAGGCGCATCACTTGGAGCTGGATCAATAGCACTAGAGATTGATGGTAAGCTACATAGGGTTGCACCCGGTTCCGAGGGTTCCTACGAGTTGGTTGCCAATGGTCCTTTGCGTTCGATCTTCCGTTTTAGGTTCAACAATTGGGTTATCAACGAAAACACCTATTCAGTTGTGCATGAAATAACCATTTACGGTGGGGCTTGGTACTACGTGAGTAAGGTTTCTGTTGAGGGCAGTGCAAACATAGTAACAGGTATTACCACTATTGATCTTGAGGATAAGCAGGCTACTTTCTCCGATTTCGATAACGGCATTGTGGCCATATCAACCCACGGACAGCAGGCCATTGAGGGCGAGTACCTTGGAATGGCCGTAATGCTTTGTAAGGATAGTTATATTGATTTTGAGTACCTCGATGGAAAGGCAGAGGACATAAACCATACTTTCATTGTTAGGATGAAGCAAAGCGAAAAGCCCTCAACGTTCAGATTTTACTCTGCATGGGAATTGTCCGATACAAAATTTACTGAGGCCGAAAGCTTTCAAGATCTTCTTAAGCACGATGCTCAAAAAATTGGAAGTCCATTAAGGGTTGAAATCAAGTAGAAGCTTATGAAAGCCTTCAAGTTGTATGCGCTGTTATCAATCTCATTGACATTCATCGCTTGTAATGAGCCAAAGGTTTCAACCCTTTGGCTCATGGGCGATTCCACCATGACCGATTACGCCAACTATGGCGAGGACTATATGACCGAACGATACCCACAAATGGGCTGGGGACAAGCATTACCAAAATTTTTAGTTCCTGATAGTCTTAAAAACATATCCATTTTTGATGTTGATAGTTTGGTAGTAGTTAACAAGGCTCGCGGTGGTAGAAGTACCCGTTCATTCTTTGAGGAGGGCCGATGGGATGAGATATACAATCAGTTGAAGCCCGGCGATTTTGTTATTATTCAGTTTGGGCATAACGATGCCTCCGAGAGTAAGCAGGAGAGGTATGTAAGCCTTCCCGGTTATAAGGAGTTTCTTAGACTTTATGTAAATCAAACTCGCCAGAAGGGTGCAACCCCAATTCTTATTACCTCGGTTTGTCGTAACTACCCTTGGGAAAACGATAGGCTAGGCAATTCACACGGCGATTATCCACAGGCTATGATGGAAGTTGCTGAGGAGTTGGATGTTTATCTTATCGGCCTAACAGAAATATCGGCCAACCATTTTACCCTAATGGGACGCGATTACGTTACTGTAAACTATTTTATGAACTTACCTCCCGGAAAGTTTGTGGCCTATCCCGAGGGTTTAACCGACAATACCCACTTTCAACCCGAGGGTGCTGATGCCGTTGCCCGCTTGGTTTATGAGGGGTTGCAAGGTCTTAAGTAACATTTTTCTTTTTATCTCCAACCTTATGAAAAATAGAATTGTTTTTTGTCTGAACCAATGGGTTAACCCTTTGGTTACTAGTGTTTAATCCCTTGGCGTTTAATTACAAAACCGTAGTGATTGTGAAAAAATTTGCAATTATCATTTTAATTGGAGTGGCCCTTAATGGCTGCACCAACAGCCAGTCCCTTGAGCAAAAACTTTTGAAGCATATCACTTTGGTTGTGTCAAAAGATGGTACAGGTACTGTAGCCACTGTTCAGGAGGCAATTGATATGGTTCCGGAAAATAACACTGAACGCTTTGTAATCTTTATCCGCAATGGGGAGTACAAGGAGAAGATTGTGCTACCTCGCGCAAAAACCAATGTTACTATGATTGGCGAGAGTGCCGAGGGTGTAATTCTAACCTACGACGATTATTCTGGAAAAGTGGTTGAGGGCGATACAATTACCACCTACACTTCCCACAGTTTTGCCGCCGATGCCGATGATTTTGTGGCAATGAATATTACCTTTGCCAACTCGGCAGGTCCTGTTGGACAGGCTGTTGCTATCCGAACCACTGGCGATAGGCAAATATTCTACAACTGTAGGTTTATAGGTCATCAGGATACCTACTACACCCAAGGTCACTACAGAAACTACCTGAAGAATTGCTTTATTGAGGGTACAACCGACTATATTTTTGGACGCTCAACGGTGGTGTTCGATAGCTGCCATATCAACAGCCTTAAAACAGGATCGTACATCACGGCAGCATCAACCGAGCAGGATGTGAAGTTTGGTTACGTATTTTTCAATTGTCGTTTTACCGCTGCACCCGGCATTGAGCGTGTGTCCCATGGTCGCCCTTGGCGCCCTTTTGCTCGCACTGTGATTATAAACTCATTTCTCGATGGTTTTGTAAATCCTGAGGGTTGGTCCATTTGGCGTGGCCGAGAGAATCATCACGATTGCTACTATGCCGAGTATCAAAACTATGGCCCCGGTGCTGACATTTCAAATCGCATCCATTGGTCGCATCAGCTAACCGAGGCTGAGAGAGAAGTGTATACCATCCAGAATATATTTGCAAAAAGTACAAGTCCTGAATACTTTGAGGATGATTGGATACCCAACCTTGAGGCTGACCCAATTTACAGTATACTTATATCTAATTTAAACTAAGCACACCAGAGATTGTTTTATTGAATGTACAAGAATTATTGAATTCACGTATATTGAAAAAACAAATTATGTTAAAGGTGAGAAGCATTAGGTTAATAATAATTCTATCGGTAATTGCGGTATTTCTGCTTATCCCATTGGTTGCAATGCAGTTCACAAGTGAAGTGGACTGGAATACAATGGATTTTATAATTATGGGAATTCTATTGCTAAGTACAGGTTTAGGTTGTGAACTTTTATTGCGCAAAGTAAAAAGTACGAGAAATAGAATTATTCTATGTGGATTAGTTTTACTCGCATTCTTTCTAATCTGGGCAGAACTTGCGGTTGGATTATTTGGGACCCCCTTTGCAGGATCGTAGAGTTAGCTTAAATCTTACAAGAATTACTATCATTTTTCAAAACTATACTTCAATTTTCTTTTTTTTCGCACATAGTTGGTTCAATTTTGTTTAGCACATAAACTACTTGTTTCACGAACAATAGTATTATGTCAAATAGCAGAACAAAAAAGGAGTTGCCAACTGAGCAACACAACGAACTTCTCCGGGTTTTAAAATCCCGATTTGAGACGCATATGAATAGGCACAAGGGTATTGAATGGGCCAAAGTGCAAGCAAAGCTAATGGCTAATGTTGATAAGCTTTGGTCGCTAAACGAAATGGAACAAACGGGTGGAGAGCCCGATATGATTGGTTACGATAAGTTTACCGACGAGTACATTTTTGTTGATTGCTCACCTGAGAGTCCAAAGGGTCGCCGAAGCCTATGCTACGATGGCGAGGCACGAAATTCACGCAAAGAGCACAAACCTCAAAGTAGTGCTTTAGAAATGGCAACCGATATGGGCGTTGAAATCTTAAGCGAAGAGCAGTACCGGGAGCTACAGATGCTGGGTGAGTTCGATTTGAAAACGTCCTCTTGGGTGAAAACGCCAGAAGATGTAAGGAAACTTGGGGGAGCCTTTTTTTGCGATCAACGCTACGGAAAGATTTTTGTTTACCACAATGGAGCAGAATCATACTACGGCTCAAGAGGATTTAGGGGTATACTTAAGGTTTAAATTGATAAAAAAACCTACATTTAAAGCCTAACCCAAACTTCAATCTTGTTATGAAACTCACTCTATCAATTCTTGCCCTTATCATATCCCAAGTTACCATTGCCCAAAGGGATTTCCCTGATTTTTTACAGGGGACTTGGAAAGTTGAAAACAAAGAAATGTACGAGCATTGGGATAAACTCAACGACAATTCCTTGAAAGGATTTTCCTACAATACAAAGGATGGTGCACTAAATATTTCAGAGTATCTCGACATTACTCAAACAAAAAAAGATATAATCTATACAGCCACAGTTCTTAATCAAAACCAGGGGAGGGGAATCAGCTTTAAGCTAAATAAGGATGGCGATACCTATTCGTTTGAAAATCCAAAGCACGATTTCCCTAAAAAGATTTCCTATAAAAAGGTATCTGAAACCGAAGTGTTTGTTGAGGTATCCGATGGAAAGCAAAATGAGTTTTCCTACAAGATGACAAAGCAGATACCAAAGTCAAATGAAGAGGACACAACTGTTTCGAACCCAAACTACGACCCAATACTTGCCGAGAAGCTGAGTGCCGACGATTACGGGATGAAGAGTTTTATCCTGGTCATCCTAAAAACGGGTACAAACCAAACCACCGATAGAGATTTTATCAGCGCTTGTTTCAGGGGGCATCTCGATAACATAAACCGATTGGAAGAGGAAGATAAATTGGTTGTGGCAGGCCCCCTTGCAAAAAATGAAAATACCTATAGAGGAATTTTTATTCTTAATGTTGCTACAGTAGAAGAAGCACAATTGCTATTGGAAACCGATCCCGCCATTAAGGAGGGATTGCTTGATGCCGATATATACAATTGGTATGGGTCAGCCGCACTTCCAGAGTATTTGAATTCATCTGATAAGATTTGGAAATTGAAACCCTAAAAATCCTTCAAGAATGAGTAATACAAAAATCTTTAAAATGTCCTTTGCAAGTGTTTATCCCTACTATATCCAGAAAGCCGAGAAAAAGGGGCGCACAAAAGCAGAGGTTGATGAGATTATTTTCTGGCTAACAGGTTATGATGAAAGTACATTCAAAAAGCATCTCGATAGTAATACCGATTTTGAGAACTTTTTTGCCCATGCCCCACAAATCAATCCGAATGTTTCAAAAATTACGGGTGTCGTTTGCGGTGTTAGGGTCGAGAATATTGAGGATAAGCTAATGCAACAGATTCGTTATCTCGATAAACTTGTTGATGAGCTTGCTAAAGGCAAAGCAATGGAGAAGATTTTAAGAAAGTAATTTAACCAACAACACTTTACCTTTACCGTCGGCAGGTATACTTAAACTTAAAACCTTAAACCTTTTTAATATGGCCGAACTAAAAACAAAGCAAACCAACGCAGATGTTATAGAGTTCATCAACTCATTTGCCGATACCGAGCAAAAGCGAGAGGATAGCTTCGAACTGCTTAAGTTGATGCAAGAGTTTACAGGTTATGAACCCAAGATGTGGGGTCCTTCCATTATCGGCTTTGGTAGTTACCATTACAAATCGGAGAGAAGTAGGCAGGAGGGCGATTGGCCATTGGTGGGATTCTCGCCCCGAAAAGCAGCCATCTCCCTTTATGTATTTACAGGAATGCCCGAACACGAGTATCTTCTAAAAGATTTAGGCAAGTTCAAAATGGGTAAGGCCTGTATTTATGTAAAGAAGCTATCCGATATTAATTTGGATGCACTAAAAAGGATAATGGGTGAGACCATAAAGTTTTTGCAAGCGAAATATCAGTAAGTGTTAACGAAATAATTATTGGTTATGATTTCTACTAAAATAATAATTAAAGAATCTGCCGCAAAAGTGTGGCAGGCTTTAACGGATAAGAGCCAAATGAAGGAGTGGTATTTCGATATTGCTGATTTTGAGCTAAGAGCGGGTGCAATTTTCAATTTTTATGAGCCGGGAGGTGAGAATCTTTTTCATCATCGCTGCCAGATTATTGAGATTATTCCAAAAACAAAACTTGCCCATACTTGGTCACATCCCAGCCATAGCAAAGGTGTGAGTACGGTTACTTGGTTGTTAAGCGAAGTCAACGGCATCACCGAGGTTACCCTAAAGCACGAGGGAATTGAAAACTTTGCCGATGCGGGTCCCGAATTTGCACCTGAGAATTACCAGATGGGATGGGAGGGGTTAATGTCAGCTCTAAAGAACTACATCTATGGAATTCGTAAGCAAACCTACCAAATTGAGATAAATGCATCACCCGAAGTTGTGTGGGATGTTCTTTTGAACGATGATACTTACCGTAAGTGGACTAACGTATTTTGCGAAGGTTCCTTTTACAAGGGAGAGTTGAAACCCGGTGGACGGGTTCATTTTTTAACACCAAATGGGGATGGAATGTATTCAAACATAGTTTTTTACACTCCCCATTCAAACATTCTTTTTCAACATATTGGCGAGATAGTAAACTTTGTTGAACAACCCTTGGATGATGCTACTGAGAAATGGACTGGAGCTTTTGAAAGCTACACATTGAAGAGCAATGGCAAAACAACAACACTTGTTGCAGAGGTTGATTTAACCCCAGATCACCTTGATTCTTTCAACAAAGCATTCCCAAAAGGGTTAGATAAAATTAAGGAACTCTCAGAGTTAAGTGAAATCACTAAAAACTAAGGTATTATGACTACTGCAAATATCTATTTAAATTTCAACGGTAATTGCGAGGAGGCGTTTAACTTCTACAAATCCGTTTTTGGTGGTGAGTTTAGCTACTTTAGTCGTTTTGGCTCAGTTCCCGAAGGAGATCGGTATAAAGTTTCCGATGCATACAAAAACAGAGTAATGCATGTTGCTTTACCAATCGGAAATACAGAGTTAATGGGCAGTGATTGCCATGAGGATCAGTCAGATTCCTTTATTCTGGGGAATAACTTCTCAGTATCCATTACTGCTGATAGCAAGGGGGATGTAGATAGAATATTCAATGCTCTTTTAAAGGGAGGAGTTGTGACTATGGCTGTGAACTCCACCTTTTGGGGCGACTATATTGGGATGCTAACCGATAAGTTTGGAGTGAACTGGATGGTTAGCTTTCCTGAGCAGCAACAGCAATAAGAGAAATACTTATTATCTAAAAATCTATGATTTTTTCTAAAATCATTGAAACTCCAATTGGCAAAATGCTTGCCTGTTCAGTTGATGAGGGTATATGTTTACTTGAATATTACGATAATCCCAAGCTAGAGTTTAAGTTAAATAAACTAGCTGATGAACTGAACGATTCAGTAGCTGAACAAAGCAACAATGCTATTGAGTTACTCGAAAATCAACTTGGTGAATATTTCGAGGGCAACCGAAAAGCCTTCTCCGTTCCACTTCACCTTGTTGGTACCGATTTTCAGCAAAAGGTTTGGAATTATCTTCTAACCATTGGTTATGGCAAAACTATAACCTATAAGGAGCAAGCATTGGCAATGGGAGATATTAAATCGATTAGGGCTGTTGCCACAGCAAACGGTGCTAATAAAATTCCCATTTTAGTACCTTGCCATAGGGTTGTTGGCTCAAAAGGTAGTCTAACAGGTTATAGCGGTGGACTTTGGCGAAAAGAGTTTCTGCTTGATCTAGAAAGCCATCAGTATAAAATATTTAACGGTCAGGCTTAAAATGACATAATGAAATTGAGATGACACCAAAAGAAATTTTACAAAAATGGATTGACGCATTTAACAAGGCTGACTTAGAAACACTTTCAGACTTGTATGCTGACAAGGCAATTAATCATCAAGTGGCAAACGAGCCTATTGAAGGGAGAAGTGCAATTAAGAAAATGTTTGAAGACGAATTTGCGACAGCAGAAATGACTTGTATTCCTGAAAATATTTTTGAAGACGGAGAATGGGCAATTTTGGAATGGAAAGACCCAAGCGGACTTCGTGGATGTGGATTCTTTCAAATTCAGCACGATAAAATTATTTTTCAACGTGGTTATTGGGATAAGCTGTCATTTTTGAAACTGCACAATTTACCAATAAAGTAAAATGGAGAATAAATATATTTTTCTTTTGATTGGACAAAAAGGGAGTGGAAAATCCTTCATCGGAACTCTTTTTGAAAAAGAGTTTGGGATAAAATTCATTCGAGTGGAAGATTGGGCTAAAAAAATCAAGAAAGACAGAGATGTTGATAATGAAGCGTACCTAAAGCAAGTTTTTGAAGAAATTGAAAAGGGAATTCGAGATAGCTTAACTGATAAGGATAAAATTGTATTTGAGTCCACAGTACTGACTGAATATTTTGATAAAATGCTTGAAAATTTAAGAAGAGATTTTCAAGTAATAACAATTGGTGTTATTGCAGACAACACAATTTGTTTAGAGAGAGTTAAATCCAGAGACCAAGAAATACACATCAACATTTCTGATGACCAAATATTAAGGATAAATGAGAAGGTCAGAGAAAGAAATTTTGAAACAGACTTTTCATTAATCAATGAAAATAAATCTGAGAAGGAACTTACAACTGAAATTGGTAATTTTATTGTACAGACTATTGACGAATAAGACTGAAATTAATGCCCGAACCACTTCAAGGGGTTTAACTAATCAGCCTGCCAGCCGATCTATAGCAATTGCATTAAAAACACAACCAAATGATACAAATAGGTAATACCCCAATTTTCAAGCTTGAAAGAATTGTTGAACCAGGAATGGCAGACATTTATGTAAAATACGAGGGTGCAAACCCAACCGGAAGTATGAAGGATAGAATGGCCCTTTCAATGATTGAGGGTGCTGAGCGGAGGGGAGAGTTGAAGAAAGGTGGGACAGTTGTTGAGTATACGGGTGGAAGCACAGGAAGCTCATTGGCAATGGTTTGTGCAGTGAAGGGTTACAAGGCGCATTTTGTATCGTCCGATGCATTTTCCGATGAGAAATTGCAAACAATGCGTGCATTTGGTGCCCAACTGGAGATTATTCCTAGTGAAAATGGGAAAATCACTGCTAAGCTAATCGGCGATATGGTGAAAAGAGCAAAAGAGATTAGCAAAAATCCCAACACTTTCTGGACAGATCAGTTTAACAATATTGATAATAGGAACGCATACCATAAAATGGCACAAGAGTTTATTGATGAGCTTGGTACCGATATAGATGAGTTTATTACAGGCGTGGGAACTGGTGGTTCATTCTCGGGCAATGCAGAGGTTTTTAAACAAGAAATACCAAAGATTCGCTGTATTGCCATAGAGCCCTACTACGTTCGTTCACTTTCAGGAGGTGACACATCTGGTAAGCATAAGCTCGAGGGGATTGGTGCAGGTTTTGTCCCGTCAATTTGTCGCCTCGACTTGGCAGATGAAATTATTGCAGTTAAAGATGAGGATGCCATTGAAACAGCACGAAAACTGGCTAGGTTGGAGGGTGTTTTTGGAGGAACAACTTCCGGGGCAAATGTTTGGGCTGCTATTCAAAGGGCAAAGGAATTGGGAACAGGAAAAAAGATTGTTACAATTATAGTAGATTCGGGGTTGAAATACCTTAGGGGCGACTTATTTCGATAGTTCAATATCAACAATGCAAAGTTTTCTATCCATTTATCTAAAACATAAAAGAATGATTACAAGGGGAGTTTTTCTACTAATTAGCCTACTAATTGGTACGGTTTCCACACTTGCCCAACCCGATAGTAGAATTGAAATTGACGATGATATTCAATTGGTTCATCTTAAGGATTCTGTATATGTTCATGTTAGTTGGCATTATATTGAAAACTATGGTCGTTTCCCTTCAAACGGACTCATTGTTATAAAGCGTGGACAAGCCTTGATGGTTGATACACCTATGGATAATGACAAGACAGAGAGGATTGTAAGGTTTCTAAAGGATTCAATGTCGGTTGAACTAACTCAATTGATAATTGGTCATTTTCACGATGATTGTTTGGGCGGTCTTCAGTATCTGCAAAGTATTGGGGTTGAGTCAATAGCAAATACAAGAACTATTGATAAATGCAAGGAGCTGCAGTTGCCTATTCCAACAACATCTTTCACCGATTCCTTAGCTATTGATTTTAATGGAGAACTCATTGAGTGTAGATTCTTTGGTGCAGGCCACTCATTTGACAATATCACCGTTTGGTTACCGAGCCAAAAAATATTATTTGGTGGTTGCCTTATTAAGTCAATGGATTCAAAAGGACTTGGAAATCTATCGGAAGCAGTGGTTCCTGAATGGGATTTTACGGTAAAAAAACTTATGGCAAAATATCCTGATATTGAAAAGGTCGTTCCTGGTCATGGCGATATTGGTGGCTCCGAACTGCTAAACCATACCATTAATTTGGTCGAAAATGAACGTGCAAAATAAAACCTATCTACTATGCCCGACTATAACAAGCAATGGGAGAGTGAGTTGGCAATGCTCAAGTCAATAATTCAGAAAACAGGTTTGCAAATGGCCATAAAGTGGGGTGCCGAAGTGTACACCCATAAGGGAAAGAATGTGGTTAGCTACTACGGCTTTAAAAATTACTTTGCAATTTGGTTCTACAATGGGGTTTTTCTGGAGGATAAGCACAAAGTTTTAGTAAATGCACAGGACAATAAAACCAAGGCATTGCGCCAGTGGCGATTTACATCGAAGGAAGAGATTGACGAGAATCTTATTCTTGAGTATATACGCAAAGCCATTAAGAATGAGGATGACGGAAAGGTTTGGAAACCCCTAAAATCAAATGAACTTTCAATACCAGAGGCATTGATTGAAGCCTTTAAAAGTGATAGGGAGATAGAAAACGCATTTAAAAAGCTCCCATTTTATAAGCAGAAGGAGTTTGTTGAGTACATCGATTCTGCAAAAAGGGAAGAGACCAAGCTGGCACGAATTGATAAGATTATTCCAATGATTCTCCAAGGTACAGGACTAAACGATAAGTACAAAAAATGCTGATGACCGAGGTTGAAAAGTACATCTTCTCTTTCCCCGAGGATGTTAGAAATATTCTTCTACAGATTAGGCAGATTATTAAAGAGGAAGCCCCCGATGCCGTTGAAGGGTTTGCATACCAAATGCCATCGTACAAAACCAACGGAAAACCTTTGGTTTACTTCGCTGCATTTAAAACCCACATAGGGTTTTATGCTACACCATCGGGACATGCTGCATTCGCTTGCGAACTGGCAAAGTATAAGCAGGGCAAAGGCTCGGTTCAGTTCCCCTTGGATAAGCCAATCCCCTTCGATGTGATTAGGCAGATGGTAGCCTTTAGGGTTGAGGAGAATAATAACAAATCTTAAAAAAACATCAAATGAAACAGCTTATAACAATAGTAATTCTTTCAATTACTCTAGCGAGTTGCAATCAAAATCAAAAAAGTATGAATGATAATCCTGAACAATTAGCCAACGACACTACCCCACGGGTAACTGGAATTGGAGGTATTTTCTTTTTCTCAGATAATCCTGAGGAAACCAGGGAATGGTACCGCATGAACCTCGGACTTGAGGTTAATGAGTGGGGGTCAAGTTTTGAGTTTAGGAATGCCAATAGGCCTGATGAAATTAACTATTTGCAATGGACCCCGTTCAAGAAGGGAAGCGAGTACTTTGCCCCATCGGAGAAAGAGTTTATGATAAACTATAGGGTTCAAAACATCGAAGGGCTTGTTAGAAATCTGAGAGCCAATGGAGTAACCATTCTCGATGAGATTGTAGCCTACGATTACGGTAAGTTTGTGCATATAATGGATTCCGAGGGCAACAAAATTGAGCTTTGGGAGCCTGTGGATAGCGTGTTTACCAATATGGGAGGGAAAACAACAAAGTAGCCGTTTTTTAAATTAATCTACCGTGTAGTATTCTAGTAAATAATCATTTAAGGTTATTGATATATTCATTAACAGCCAATTTGGCCTTGCTGTAATCTAAGTCCGATACAATTACCTTTACGTTTCCTGCGGGTCTCCAGCCTCCGCCGCGCGACCCAATAATTTCATCTTTTAAAGATGATTCGATCCCATTGTTCTCTAGTATATTCGCTATCATTTGACAGTCGAAAAGTGAACCATCGAAAACTTCAACCAAGGTATTACCTTTATCCGTTGTCATATAGTTTAGTTTTAAATATTTAGCCCCGAAAAGTTTTAACTTTCGGGGCTTTTTCTTAAAACTACACGTTGTAGGTTGTAGATGCTGTGGTTCCGCCGCGGCCGGTCCAGTTGGTGTGGAAAAACTCACCCCTGGGCTTATCAATACGTTCGTAGGTGTGGGCGCCAAAGTAGTCGCGTTGTGCCTGAAGCAGGTTGGCGGGAAGCCTCTTGCACCTGTACCCATCGAAGTACGATAGCGCGCTCGATAGGGCAGGTACAGGAATACCATTAACAGTTGCGGCGGCAACAACTCTTCGCCAGCTGGCATCGGCATCCATTATTTTAGCCTTAAAGTAGTCGTCGAGTAGAAGGTTGTTCAGCTCGGGGTTCTTATCGAATGCCTCCTTAATCTTACCAAGGAATACCGACCGGATAATGCATCCACCGCGCCACATCAGGGCAATACCACCATTATTCAAATGCCAACCAAACTCCTCGGCAGCGGCACGCATCAGCACGTAACCCTGCGCATACGATACAATCTTTGATGCCAGCAGCGCTTTGCGCAAATCCTCAATCATCTGCTTTTTATCGCCAGTGAATGATGGTTTAGGCCCTGTGAGTATTTTCGATGCCACAACCCGCTCATCCTTCTGCGCCGAAAGGCAGCGCGAGAATACCGATTCGCCAATTAGGGTAAGGGGAACGCCCAAATCGAGGGCGGTTACGCCTGTCCACTTGCCAGTTCCCTTCTGTCCGGCAGTATCGAGAATCTTGTCTACCATGGGTTTTCCATCGTCATCCTTAAAGCCAAGGATATCGCGGGTTATCTCAATAAGGTAGCTGTCCAACTCGCCCTTGTTCCACTCCTTAAATACCTCGTGCATCTCATCGGCACTCATTTCCAGCAAATCATTCATCACCTGGTATGCCTCGCAGATAAGCTGCATATCGCCGTACTCAATGCCGTTGTGTACCATCTTCACAAAGTGGCCGGCCCCGTTCTCACCAACCCAATCGCAGCAGGGAGTACCATCGTCAACCTTAGCGGCAATGCTTTGGAAGATATCCTTAACAAAAGGCCAAGCGGTCTTTGATCCACCCGGCATAATGGAAGGACCTAGCAAAGCGCCCTCCTCGCCACCCGAAACGCCGGTACCAATGTAGAGCAGCCCTTTGCTCTCGAGGTAAGCGGTTCGGCGGTTGGTATCGGGGAAGTGGGTGTTGCCACCGTCGATAATAATATCGCCCTTGTCCAGGTGGGGGATAAGCAACTCGATAAAGTCGTCAACAGGCTTGCCGGCCTTCACCATCAGCATTACCTTGCGGGGCGATTTTAGCGAGCCTACCAGCTCCTCGAGGCTACGGGTGCCAATAATATTTTTTCCCTTTCCGCGACCATTTACAAAGCTATCAACCTTGTTGGTTGAGCGGTTGAACACCGCCACGGAAAAGCCTTTGCTCTCCATATTCAGGACCAGGTTCTCGCCCATTACGGCCAGCCCAATTAGTCCAATATCTGCCTTTTTCTCCATAATGTTTGGGTTTTAAGATTCTTAATCAATTAGGGTTTTTTATACTTGGTATCCTAGATTTTTAACCAGCTCGACACAGTTTTTTTCTCCTTTGATTTTTATTCTTAGATTCTCAGGTTCCCTGCGGATTGGGTACGATTCCCTCTGCTGCTCAAAAGTTTCAGGAGATTTTTTTAGATTATCAGAATCGATATGGATGTTGTACGCAAAGCGGCAAATCTCGGTAAATATCTGCTCCCTAGGTTTTGATGTGCAATCCATTTCCAGCTCCAATTGTGGTGCCTGTGGTACGTTGGTGGGTTGCCAGCTATCCAATCCAAGGTTAAAGAATCTGCTGATAGCCTGAACGCTCATGGCCGTTCCGTTGGCCTTGCCATCGGCGGAGTAGCCTGCAATATGTGGGGTAGCCAAATGCGCTAGCTCAAGTAGCTTTAGGTCGATATCGGGCTCGTTTTCCCAAACATCAATTACTGCACCAGCCAGGTGTTTGCTCTTCAGTGCGCTAATCAGCGCTTGTGTTTCCATCACCTCGCCGCGCGAGGAGTTTATAAACCACGCTCCGCGTTTCATCTTGCCAAAGAAATCGGCATTGGCCAAGTGGAAGGTTTTGTCAATCCCTTGGTGGGAGAGGGGTACGTGCATTGTTATTATATCCGATTGGGCAATTAGGGTTTCAATATCTGTAAACTCACCTTTACCCTCGCTGTGCTCTCTGGGTGGGTCGTTTAGTATAACTTTAATTCCAAGCGTTTTGGCCATAGCGGCCACCTTGGAGCCCACGTTGCCAACTCCAATAATGCCAAGGGTAATATCTTCAAACGATCTATTCTCGAGCCTTATAATTTCGGCTAGCGCCGAAGCAATGTACTGCTTAACCGAACCAGAGTTGCAGCCGGGAGCGTTGGTCCACTTTATACCATTGGCCTCGCAGTATGCCGTGTCGATATGGTCGTAGCCAATGGTTGCCGAGGCAATTATCTTAACCGATGTCCCCTTTAGCAATGCTTCGTTGCACTTAGTGCGGGTACGGGTAATAAGCGCATCGGCATCGGTAAGGTGATCGCGGGTAATCTTGCCACCCGGCAGATAAACCACCTGGGCCACATTCTCAAGCGCACCCTCCAGAAAAGGAATCTTACTATCAGCAACAATTTTTAGCATAGAATAAGAGTTATTGGTTGCCTATCTCGTAAACCGTTAGGTTGACGATATCGGTTATCGGTTATCGGTTATCAGTTATCGGTTGTCGGTTGTCGGCCTGACTTTCGCCAGACAGGATTTCAGTATTCATTTTAAGATTAAACCCTTTTTCCGTATTCCCTCATTATCTCGTCAAGTAATGACGTGATCCGAGGCAGGCGTCTACTGTCTTCTGTCTTCTCTCGTTATCTCGTCAAGTATTGACGAGACCCGAGACAGGTGTCTTCCGACTTCCGACTTCCGACTTCCGACTCTGTCTTTTTACTTTTTACTTTTGACTTTCAGACTTTCGACTTTCGACTTTCGACTTTCAGTCAATCAATCCTTAAATCTCTCTCTACTCGCCCACAACCCAATGGCGGGATTCGATATGTAAAAGATCTCCTCGCCCGAGGGGAGGGTATTATATCCATCCCTCAGCTTTTCGGGATTGTAAATTTGCATCATTTCGTCGAGATTGGCGTAGCTAAAGTTCACCGATTTAATCTCCTGTTCGGTTAAATGCCCAGGACAGTAGGTTATTTTAAACCGATCCTCTGCCGATCCGTGTATTAGGTGCGCTGTTGCGCTTAAATTATTCTGCAAATCCTCGTTCTTTCGAGTTAGCTCAAGAATCTCGGGAGTTGTGAGATAACCATACTTTCTGATTAGCGCATCAATCTGCTTATCCTCGCCAAACTCCTTTAGTCCGGGTGCAAGCACAATTAGCTCGCCCTTGTCGGCAATGGCCATACGGGTTCGGTACACGCTCTTGTTGCCCAGCCAGGTGCTCTTGAACTCCTCGGGATCGAGGTAAACCACAACCTTCGGCAAGGGTTTGTCGAGCATAATAAAATTCACCTTTAGCGATAGTTCAGCGGCTTTAAAGTAGCACTCGTGATCGTCGCCAATATATAGGCCGCGAACCTTCAGCTTGCCTTCATCGTCCTTGGCCACAACTGTAAGGATGTAGACAATAGGCAAATGCTGGGCGAAATGCTCCGAGGCGTAGTTTAGCACCTTTCGCACGGGTGAGTTGGAACGACCCAGAATTCGCTCAATACCATAGGCTGCACCAAGGAAATGGCTCTTGTTAATGCCCTCGGCACCACCCGTTCCCACAAAGATATTCTTGTTGTAGTTGGCCATGCCAATCACCTCGTGGGGCACAACCTGCCCGGGCGAAAGAATTAGATCGTAACCCCCATTCACTAGCATCTTGTTAACCTGTGCAGGCCAGGTGTAATCGACTCTATTATCGGAGACTTCCTTAACATAATCGGCAGGAACCTCGCCAAGGGTAACAATATCGGTGCGCCACTTATGCTCGCGGAATAGCGATAGGGGAACTCCCTTAAACATCTTGCTGATCTCCCTTTCGGTCATTGGAGCGTGGGTGCCCAGCGCCGGAAGAATATCGGTCATCGCTTTACCATAGTACTCGTAGGCCAGACTGGTGATTAGTCCTGCTTGCGAGTGGTAGCGGGTGAAGTCGGGCGGAAGGGCAAGAACCTTCTTACGCCTACCCATATTCTCAAAAGCTTCGAAGAGGGCTTTCTTAATGTCCTCGGGGCTTAGGTCTGCTGTTTCTGATCCGTGAGCGAAGTAGAGCATAGCGAAGTTATTTGTTGTTTAGCGTTAAGCGTTCTATGTTTAGCGCTGTGTCTCGGGAGATTGGCGTTCTTTGCCAAGCTAACGAGATTTTGCGTTCAGCGTTTTGCGTTCAGCGTTTTGCGTTTAGGGTTTGTGTGAACCTTTAACTTTAAACTTTCAACTACCTCCTAACCCTCGCATTCCCCTCCCAGATACTCCAAATCATATCCTCGTCGGCAGGTTGGCCGTAGTCGGTTTCGAAGGTTGTGGCAATCGCTCCTGAAGCCCATCCAAACTGAGGCCATTTTTCAACAGGCCAGTCCTTAAGGATGGCGTATAGTAGTCCTCCCACAAACCCATCGCCACCACCAATGCGGTCGAGAACGCGGATTGTTCTGGGTTTAATAACCTCCCACTGATTGCCCGCCAGCATAATGGCACCCCATAGGTGCTCGTTTACGCTAACAACCTCGCGCAGCGTGGTGGCAAAAACCGATGCGTTGGGGAACGATTCCTTTACCCTCCCAATCATCGCCTTAAAGCCTTCAATCTCGGCCTCTATATCCTTCCCGCCAGCTTCAGGACCCTCAATACCGAGGCAAAGTTGATAATCTTCCTCGTTGCCTATCAAAATATCTGAAACCGATGCTATTTCGGCAAAGATTTCTCTTAGCTCCTTCTCGCGATTTTTCCAAAATGTGGCTCTATAATTTAGGTCGAAAGAGATGCGTGTCCCGTGCTTTTTAGCCGCACGTGCCAATTCAAGGCAGAACTTGCTGGTATCTTCCGATAGCGCAGCAATTAGCCCCGATAGGTGCATTATTTGAACGCCCTCGATTCCGAAGATTCGCTCCAGATCAAAATCCTTAACGTTTAGGGTACGACCAACTTCTCCGGCGCGGTCGTTCTGTACGCGAGGGCCACGGGTACCAAAACCGCTATCGGCAATGTTGAACTGGTGGCGATAGCCCCAGGGGTTGCCCTGTGGAACTTCGGGACCCTCGTACTCCATATTCCTTGCCCTAAGATTGGCTTTGATGAACAGAGCAACTGGACTCCCCTTTACAAAGGTGGTTAGCACCTTTACGGGTAAACCCAGGTACGACGAAACGCTGGCTACGTTTGTTTCGGCGCTGGTGGCCTGCATCTTGAATAGCTCGCTGGAGTGAACGGGTTGTCCATTTAGCGGCGTAATGCGAACTCCCATACTGGTGGGTACCACCAAGGCGTACTTGCAGTTTTTTCGTAGTTCCATAGCGGTAGGTTTTATGGTCTTTAATCTTATTTAATTCAAAATACAATGTTCTTTAAAATAATATTCAAATCATTAGAATTGAATTGCCTCGGAATGGTTACTGAGCCTGTCGAAGTAACCAACTCTTGCCTATAGAAATACTATCTAGCAACTCTTCCCGATGCATCGCCACCCATAAGCTTTTCAACTTCATCAACAGTAACTAGGTTGTAGTCGCCATAAATGGTATGCTTTAGGCACGATGCTGCCACGGCAAAATCCAGTGCTTTTTGGTCGTTATCCTGGTAGGTTAATAATCCATAGATTAATCCGCCCATGAATGAGTCGCCACCACCCACGCGGTCAACAATATGGGTGATTTGATATTGGCTCGACTCGTAAAGCTTTTTACCATCCCAAAGTACGCCAGCCCAGCTATTGTGGTTTGCATTTATTGATCCACGTAGCGTGGTTATAACCTTTTTGCATCGTGGGAATGCCTTCATTATCTGCTTCGAAACCGACTCGTAGGCAGCTGCCTCCACGTGACCCTTGGTAACATCAACCCCTTCGGGGTGAATGCCAAGTACCATAGTTGCATCCTCCTCGTTGCCAAGCACCACATCGGTTCCAGCAACCAGCTCGGGCATTACTTCGCCAGCTTTTTTGCCGTATTTCCAGAGATTTTTGCGGTAGTTCAAATCGCACGAAACGGTGATTCCCTTCTCGTTGGCCTTCTTAATGGCCTCAAGGCAAACATCGGCTGCCCCCTGCGAAATGGCAGGAGTAATGCCAGTCCAATGAAACCAGGTTGCACCTTCAAACACTTTATCCCAATCAATCATACCCTTCTCTATCTCAGCAATGGATGAGTTTGCCCTATCGTAAATAACCTTGCTTCCGCGGCTCACCGCACCGGTTTCCAAAAAGTAGATACCCATACGGTTGCCACCCTTCACAATATTGCTAACCCCAACGCCAAAGCGTTTCAGATCCATAATACACGATTGGGCAATGTCGTTCTCGGGTAGGCGGGTAACAAAATCAACAGGAAGACCATAATTTGCCAGCGAAACGGCTACGTTGGCTTCGCCACCACCAAAGGTTGCGTTGAGCGAGGTCAATTGGCTGAAGCGTAAATATCCTGGGGTTGCAAGGCGCAACATTATCTCTCCAAAGGTTACAACTTTCTTTTCCATTGCTTTTGATGTTTAATCAGTTTCAGATTTAATGGGTTTAATTACATCTCTTTTAGCTTTCGGCTCCTAATAATTCCTAGCTCAAGGCCACGCAGTTCGGCCATTCCCTTTAACAGGCCAATGGCAGAGTAGCCAGGGTTTGTTTTTTTGTGTAGATCATCAAGAATTACATGACCGTGATCGGCACGCATGGGTATGCGGTAGTCGTGGCGATCGTTGGCCATTCGGCGCAGCTGCTCGTCGAGAATGGCAGCCACCACGCCGTACATATCCACATCGCCCTTTAGGTGTGCATCCTCAAGGAAACAGCCATCGGCATAACGCTTCACGCTGCGGAGGTGGGCAAAATGGATGTGATGCCCAAATTTCTTCACAAACTGAACAAGATTATTGTCCTCGCGGGCACCAAGTGACCCGGTGCAAAGGGTGAACCCATTGGCCAGCGAGTTGGTGATATCGAGGATGTACTGAAAATCCTCAATGGTGCTAACAATGCGTGGCAAACCAAACAGTGGGCGTGGGGGGTCATCGGGATGGATGGCCAGCCTTATGCCCAGTTCCTCGGCAACGGGTACAACCTTGCGAAGGAAGTATGTAAGGTTCTCGCGGTACTTCTTGTTATCAATATGCTTGTACTCCTTAAGTCGAAGTTTAAACTCTAGGAGTGAGTAGCCTTCCTGCGCACCGGGGAGTCCGGCAATAATGTTATCCTGAAGTTTTTGTTTATCCTGTTCGGTCATTTTCGAGTAGCAAAGTACAGCCTTGTCAATCTCTTCATCGGTGTACTCCTCGGCAGCACCTTCCCTGTTAAGGATAAATAGGTCGAACGCAATAAACTCGCTGATATCGAATGCCAGGGCCTTGGCGCCGTCCTCTAGTTCCAGATCGAGGTTGGTGCGTGTCCAATCCACAACGGGCATAAAATTGTACACAATGGTTTTTATACCAATTGCAGCAACGTTACGCATGCTCTGTATGTAGTTCTCAATATACTTGTCCCTTTCGGGTTTTGCCAGCTTAATGCTGTCGTGTACAGGGATACTCTCAACCACTTCCCATTTTAATCCGGTGGGTTTTGGAGGGTGAACGGAGTCATCCCACTCTATGGTTCTCTTGCGCTCAATGAGTTGGTCGAGATGCCAAACTTCGCCAATGGGTAGTTCGTGTAGAGCGTGAACAATGCCCGTAGCGCCGGCCTGGCGAATGTCGCGAAGCGATACGGGGTCGTTGGGGCCATACCATCTCCAGGTTTCAATCATTCTTGTCATATGTGCCTCGTGTAAAAAGTGTTTATGTATTGAAATTAATAATTGATTTTGTAATATGTCATTTTAAGTTTTTTTCGAGTCCCCGCCTTCTGCGGGCAGGTTTTGTGCTACTTTGAGTTCTTTGTGTCATAGCTATATCACAAAGGGAAGAACGAATTGTGTTAAACTCCTCCAAATGCGCTAAATCCGCCATCAACAGGAACTACAATTCCGGTGATAAACTCCGACAGATCGGAGAGCAGGAATAGCAGTGTCCCCGACAGATCCTCGGGATTTCCAAACTTGCCCATTGGAGTGCTCGAGATAATCTTTTCGCCCCGAGGGGTAAGCTTACCTGTTTTCTCATCAGTAAGTAAAAATCTATTCTGATTGGTAAGGAAAAATCCCGGTGCAATGGCGTTAACCCTAATGCCCGTTTTGCCTAAATGCACGGCAAGCCATTCGGTGAAATTGTTAATTGCCGATTTTGCGGCTGAGTAGGCCGGTATTTTAGTTAGCGGTTTTATGGCGTTCATCGATGATATATTGATAACACCACCCTTGCCTGCCTCAAGCATATCGGTAGTGAAGACCATGGTGGGAAGCAAGGTTCCCAGGAAGTTTAGGTCGAACACAAAGCGAAATCCCTCCATATCCAAGCCGTAGAAACTCTCAGTCCAAATATCACCCTTACCTGGAATTAGCTGCTCTACCTTGGTGGTTGCCTTGGGCGAGTTTCCCCCAGCGCCATTCACCAGGTAGTGAATTGGACCAAACTTATCGTTGATGGTTTTCTTTGCCTCCTCAAGCGATTTTTTATCGAGCACATTGGCGGCAAGCCCAAGCGCTTCAACGCTGTACTTTTCCGATATTTGCTTGACTAGCTTTTCGGCAGCCCCCGGGTTAAGGTCAAGAATTACAACCTTCATCCCAACGCTGGCCAGCGCATCGGCCATTGAGGTGCCCAGTACGCCTCCTCCGCCTGTGATTACACAGGTTTTTCCCTTTAGGTGATCAAAATTCATCGCCATCATAGTTTAGTTATTTAAATAGTAATCAATATTTTCCTTGGTAATTATATCAATGGGAAGAAACTGGTTCTTCACAATCTCCTTCTTCATTATGCGCGAGTTGAAAAGTGCCATAAGGCTTTTGTAACCCTGTTCCCAAGGATTTTGGCTAATCAAAAAATCTATGTAATTGTTCCTTAGATAGTCGATATTACACTCCAAAAGATCGTAGCCAATTAGTATTACATTCTGTATGTTATGCTTTTTTAAATAATTGGCCACTTTAAATACCCTAGAATTAGTAACAAATACTCCTTTTGTTATAGCTCTTGGCGAATCTGTGCCTATTGCTTTGGTGAGCACTTCCTCAATTTTTTGCTCTTCCTGTGTATAAATATTGGTGGTGTTAATTTGCCTATTGCTTGTAGTCGGTTCAAAGTAGTACCTAAAGCCCTCTTCACGACTTAGGATATGGTGATTACCACCAGTTTCGCTAATAAAGTTGATAATTGAGATTGACTCGCCAGAGTTTAGGCTGTAGTCAAGTAAGCGAGCAGCAACCATACCGCTCTGGCGGGTGTCTTGTCCTACAAAGGCTATGTTTTGCTGATCTTCGATATTGCTATTTATAAAGACAACAGGAATGTCCAAGTCTTTCAAAGTAAACAGTCTCTTTTTTGCCTGATCGGCAAAAATGGGGCTTACCAGCAAACCATCGGGTTCTATTCCTATTATTCGGTCAAATTGCTTTTCGAACGATAGCACATCGTCATGCTTAAAGAAAAAGGTGTCTAACGAAACTCCAAAGTGCTTAATCTCTCTCCATGCCTCTTGGAGTCCAGCCAAGGGTGCATTCCAGAAAAGGTTAGTAGTTCCTGCTTCAGGTATAAGGGCTGCTATTCTAAATACCTTTTTCGAAGCCAATGTACTAGCTAAGATATCGGGTTGGTAGTTAAGCTCCTCGAGAATCCTTAGAACCTTATCGCGGGTTTTTTTCGATACCTCACCTCGATTGTGAATCACACGGTCGACTGTACCAGTGGATACTCCAGCTCGCTGAGCGATATCTGAAATTTTTACCCTTGATAAATTGTTGTTCATATTGATAATCAGCAGTTAATATACAACAAAGAAAAACCCTTTAAAATTATTTTACAAAGTAAAGCATTTTTTTTTAATTTCCGTGTGCGCACACGGAAATATTTTTTTACCTTTACCAAAAATTTTAT
This sequence comes from Perlabentimonas gracilis, assembly GCF_011174675.1. GTDB lineage: Bacteria > Bacteroidota > Bacteroidia > Bacteroidales > Tenuifilaceae > Perlabentimonas > Perlabentimonas gracilis. The sequence continues at coordinate 65,983 of NZ_JAANIG010000014.1, forward strand.
ACTATGGAGTTAACAAAATATTCGTTTGGCGTAGGCGACAGGTTCTCGATGCAGGGCGAAGCCCAGCTTAGGGCCATTATGAAAGCCTCGGAGTGTGGCGTTGAGTTCGCCCCGGTGTGGAACAAGTCGAACCGCGAGCATATGACCATTCACTCGGAGCCAGCCATGACCCGCAGGGAGGCCGATGCTGCTGTAAAGTCGCTGGGTTGGACAAAACCCTACTTTGTGGATGCCGACCATATTAATATGGGGAATGTGGATAAATTTATAGACCATTCCGATTTCTATACCCTCGACGTGGCCGATTTCATTGGCAAAAGCGCTACCGAGGAGGAGATTGCCAAATTCGTTGGCGATAACTCAAATTATCTTGGCGATTTCACTATCCCTGGAGTTGATGAGGCTTTTCATATCGATAAGGATATGCTAACGGCTATTGCCCACAAATTCTTATACGCTGTTAAGCAGGCTGGCACCATCTACAGGCATATCGAGAGCAAAAAGGGTAGAGGTAACTTTGTGGCCGAGGTGAGCATGGACGAAGTAAGCGAGGCACAGAGTCCAATAGAGATGTTCTTTATCCTAAGCGCCATTGCTGCCGAGGGCATCCCAGCGCAAACCATCGCCCCAAAGTTTACAGGTCGTTTCAATAAGGGGGTCGATTACGTGGGCGATTTAAGCCAGTTTGCCAAAGAGTTTGAGCAGGATCTGCTAGTTATCGACTTTGCCATTAAGGAGTTTGGCCTACCCAGAAATCTGAAGCTAAGCGTACACAGTGGTAGCGATAAATTCAGCATTTACCCAATAATGGGTAAGCAAATTAGAAAGTACGATAAGGGAATTCACGTTAAAACTGCTGGCACCACCTGGCTCGAGGAGGCCATTGGATTGGCCATGGCGGGTGGTGATGCACTACAGCTGGTGAAGGATATATACAAAGGTGGATTAAGCCGTTTCGAAGAGCTGTGTGGCCCTTACTCTTCAGTTATTGATATTGATAAGAGCAAGCTGCCCACCGTTGCAGAGGTCGAAAAGTGGGATGCGGACGCTTTGGCTAGCACCCTGCGCCATATCCCCGATCATCCAAAGTATAATTTACATTTTAGGCAGCTAATGCACGTTTCGTACAAGCTGGCAGCTGAGCAGGGCGATCGGTACATCAACCTGCTTAAACAACATAAGGACTTGGTTGGGCAACAGGTAACCGAGAACATTTTCGACAGGCATATCAAAAGGCTTTTCGATTTATAGCGGTTGATAATAGTAAGAATTTTAAAAATAAATCAGTATGAAAGCATTTATGGATGAAAATTTCTTGCTCCAGAATAAGACGGCAGAAGAGCTTTACCATCAGTATGCTAAGGATATGCCCATAATCGATTATCACTGTCATCTTCCTCCGCAGGAGATTGGCAACGATCATCAGTTTTCCAATATGACCAAGATTTGGCTCGATGGCGACCACTACAAGTGGCGAGCAATGCGTGCGCTAGGAGTCGACGAGAAGTATTGCACTGGTGATGCCAGCGATTACGAGAAGTTTGAGAAGTGGGCCTATACCGTTCCCTATACGCTTCGAAATCCGTTGTACCACTGGACACTCATGGAGCTTCGTCGTCCGTTTGGGGTAACAAAGTTATTAAACCCAAGCACAGCCCGTGAGATTTACGACCAGACAACGGCTATGCTAAATACACCCGCGTTTAGTGCACGTGGCATTATGCGAAGGATGAACGTGGAGCTGGTTTGTACCACCGACGATCCCATCGATAATCTTGAACATCATATTAAAACCCGCAACGATGGTTTCGAGGTTAAGGTGTTGCCCACCTGGCGTCCCGACAAGGCCATGATGGTTGAAGATACCGAAACGTTCAATTTATATCTGGAAAAAATCGAGGAGGTAGCGAATATCAACATTCGTAATTTCGATGATTTTGTGAGCGCACTAAAAGCGCGCCACGATTTTTTCCATGAGCAGGGTTGCCGGCTTTCCGACCATGGAATTGAAACCATAATTGCTGAGGATTATACCGATTATGAGATAAAGGAGATATTTGCCCGAGTGAGGATGAAGATTGATTTGTCGGTTGAGGAGGTGCTGAAGTTCAAATCGGCAATGCTCTACCATTTTGCCATCATGGATCATTCCAAAGGATGGGTGCAACAGTTCCACCTGGGAGCATTGCGCAACAACTCGTCACGGATGTTTAAAAAGCTGGGTGCCGATAAGGGTTTCGATTCCATTGGGGATTTTGAGATGGCAAAACCGCTATCGCGGTTTTTAGATCGACTGGATTCGACCAATCAGCTGGCCAAAACCATACTATACAATCTGAATCCAAGGGATAATGAGCTGTTGGCTACAATGGCTGGCAACTTCAACGATGGCAGCGTGGCAGGTAAAATACAATTTGGCAGTGGTTGGTGGTTCCTCGATCAGAAGGATGGAATGCAAAAGCAGATGAATGCCCTATCGAGTTTGGGTTTGCTAAGCCAATTTGTTGGAATGCTTACCGACTCGCGCAGCTTCCTTTCGTATCCACGGCATGACTACTTCCGCAGGATACTTTGCAACCTGTTGGGAACCGATATTGAGAATGGGGAAATTCCAAACGATATGGAACTTGTGGGGGGGATGGTTAAGGATATCTGCTACAATAATGCAAAAAAGTATTTCGGATTTTAAAATAGTTTTTTTGTTTTTTCATAAGTTAGGTTAGGAGTGAGGCTCAGCGCCATTAGGTTGGCGCTGAGTTTTTTTAAGCCTATCTACACAAACAGAAGAAAGAGGGAGAAACCTAGTACAATGGTTATCACAAAAGCTTCGTTGTAAAAATTGGTGCTTTTTACTTTGTCCTTCTCCTTTGCAGCCTGAAGGTACTTAATGGGGATAAGGGCAAGTAGTGCAACATTACTAACGTAAATAATTACACCCGCACCAGGCCAATGCTGCATTTTAAATAGGAATCCTACCGAAATAAGAACCATTGCAAGCAACACGAACAGATTGCTAGTTTTCGCGATGGATGATTTTAAACTTTTTTGCCTGTCGATAAAAAGCAGAATGGCGTAAATTGCTGCAAAGGCAACAATTCCTAGCATAAGGATTACCCCTGCGCCAGGCCAATGCTGCGTTTTAAAAATTACCCCAACTAGGATTAGCAGTGATGAAATGATGCCAAAAAGTTTTGTTGTTTGTTTCATGGTTTAAGGTTTTTTATGTGCCTACTCTGTTTACCTTTTCAGGAGGGATTTTGGGCATTAGTCCTTAAAGAATTATAGCTATAGAGCAGAAAGGCCAAAAAGGATTTATGAAGAAACAAAAAATAATAACAGAAGGTGCTCTTCTCTTTATAAGAGAAAGTTACGATTATTTTAATTAAATATGTATGGTTGTATAAAAAAAACTTTTTGATGCTCAATTAGCTTGTGAGGATTTGCTAATTATTTGAAGTTTCAAAAAGTTTTGCAATCTCCTCGGGGCAATCCGTTGTGGCATCAACCACTGTTGCATTTTGCAAATGCCACCTCTCTACAACATCGTTAAGGTAGGTTTTTCTTACGGTGATAATTACTGAGTTTGTGTTTCGGTGTAGTAACCTCTCAAGTGTATTCGCCCAGATAGAGCCATCAAGCTCCTGCTTGCCAATTTCATCCATTGCAACAATGCTGTCCTTTGGCGATTCATCAATTTGCTTTTGTCCAGCTGCTAGTGCCTGTGGATTGTAGTAAAATGGGCAAAATTGCTCCCAGCTGGTATTGTGCCTATCGCTTAAAGGCATGATGACGTTCTGAGGTAGGGTCACAAGGTTAAAGCCAGCCCTTTTGCCATCGTTATCCCAAAAGCCTTCGGCAAAAAAGCCAGCACATTGCACCCCTTTTGCCATGAGGTGGGCAATCATCTCTTTCAGAAAAGTAGTTTTGCCCGAGTGCTTATAGCCAGTAATAATAACAACCTTTGGCTGCCTACCTTCGGACTGGCTTGTGTGAGCAAAATTTGAGAATAGCCGCTCGATTAGTGGCATTGGTTTATGTATCTGCCCTTTGCTTAGCTTTAAATCTTTTAAAAGCTTTGGTAGAGCCTTATGTGCAAATTGGTATGAATGGGAGAATGACGCAAATGCTTTGACTGAAAAATATTGCGACACACCCTTGCTCATCATCTCAATGCCAATACAGGTAAACGAGATGATAACCACCGAGGCTCTTATAAAAATGGTTAACCCATGGTGTATTACCTGCTGTGCCGATTCAATGGCTCCATCTATCCCTAGCGAAATGGTGATGCTTGAAGCGACGGAAACCAGAAAGATTATAATCAAAAAGGATGGTCTTGAAATCATTGCCCGAATCCTCCCGTAGCGGAAGATACATAGGGTGATATATACCAATCCGCCTGATATCCAGAGTCCCATTGGCACATTTTCCTTAAGGGTAATAAATACAGTAAGCCACAGGATGTGAAAGATAAGGAATGCAATCCCACCTTTGTGCTGACCCCTTCTCATTGGGGGTTTATACCCGTCGGGGCTTTGTTGTAAGTTGGGTAAAACCTTACCATTCATCCTTGCTTTAATGCTTATTCCGCCCTTAAAACCTGTGTATGCGGCAAAGCCTCCAATAGCCATATATATTACTATCAGCAGTAGGATAGGTAAAAGGTAGCCATAGCTAGTAAGCGTTTCAGTGCTAAATGCAAAGCTAAAAACCGATTTGTATGCTTCAACCAAGTCGGTTCCGTATATCATTATTAGCCTTACAAACTTAAAGCCTAGTATTGATAGTAAGGCTAAACCTCCTCCTAGTATGTAGCCCACCAAATTGTGGCCAAGGATTAGTACACCCAGCTCCATGAGCACACCCTCAAGGGCAATACCTATCATTGGTGAGAGTATAACCGGGCTGGGCGAAACTGTTTTTAGGGCAGCACATACTAGAGCCGAACGCCAAAAGATACCCTTATCGCCATAAATTCTGGCTCCTGTAACCATAACCACAACCCCAATGGCCGATAGTATGGTACCCGCAACCATAGGAACGGCAAGGTTGTGCAGCAGGCTACCTGCCACAATTTCAAATGCGCCCCAAACGCTGCCAATAATGGTGGCAACTTGCCAGGGTCTCGATATGGTTTTAAGTTGTACCATCAAAAAAAAACGCTAAGGTAACAAAATGCTAATTTTGCAGCACTTTAGTACCTTAGCGTTACAGCTAAATTTATTTCTGTGCGTAAAGCTCAATAATCTTAAGCATTACCTCTGTGGCTTTTACCATGCTTTCCACGGCAACATACTCCTGCTTACCGTGAAAGTTCTCGCCTCCGGCAAATAGGTTGGGACAGGGTAGGCCCATGTACGATAGACGAGCTCCATCGGTTCCACCACGTATGGGCTTAACCTTAGGCTTAACACCAACCAGTTCCATAGCTTTAACGGCTGTTTCAACCACGTGGTACACTGGCTCAACTTGCTTGCGCATATTGTAGTACTGATCCTTAACCTCCAGGGTAACCACACCCTCGCCATACTTCATATTGATGAATTCGGCAACCTTTGTGATATAGGCCTTACGAGCTTCAAACTTTTCGCTGTTATGGTCGCGGATAATGTACTGGAAGGTTGCGTTCTCAACCGAGCCATCCATTTTTATAAGATGATAAAACCCGTCGTACCCCTCGGTATGCTCGGGACGCTCGTTGGCTGGCAGCAAGCTGTTGAACTCCATCGCTACGTGGATTGAATTAATCATCTTATCCTTGGCGTAGCCCGGGTGTATGTTACGACCCTGGATAGTTACCTTGGCTCCGGCAGCGTTGAAGTTTTCGTACTCCATCTCGCCAATGGCTCCGCCATCGAGGGTGTATCCAAATTCGGCGTTGAATTTCTTCACGTCAAAATGGTCAACTCCACGTCCAACCTCCTCATCAACTGTAAAACCAATGCGTATTGGGCCGTGCTTAAACTCGGGGGTGCTCATCATATACTCAACGGCTGTCATAATCTCAGCAACACCAGCCTTATCGTCTGCCCCAAGCAGGGTAGTGCCATCGGTAACAATTAGGGTTTGTCCCTTGTAGCCATTGAGTTCAGGGAACTCGGTTGGCGACAGGGTTACGTTTAGCTCCTTGTTAAGGATGATTTCAGAACCATCGTAGTTCTCAATAAAGCGAGGCTTTACATCCTTTCCGCTCATATCGGGGGCGGTATCAACGTGGGCAAGGAAACCAATGGTTGGCACCTTTTTGTCGATATTGCCCGGCACGGTGGCCATAACGTAGCCGTACTCGTCGATGGTTACATCCTTTAACCCCAGGTCTTGGAGTTCCTTTACCAGCATATTGGAAAGGTCCAACTGCTTTTTGGTGCTAGGGAAGATATCCGTAACCGTATCATCGGCTTGGGTATCAACCTTAACGTAGCGCAAAAAGCGATCGATTAGTAATTTTTGGTTTATCATAGTTTTGAACGTTTAAATGAATTCCCTGCTTGCCAGCAGGTGTGTTGATAGAATGATTGTTTAAGGTTTAGAGTTTATTGTTCAATGTTTAAGGTGGTGACATATCGCTCTAGTCACTTTATGAACTCTAAACTCTAAACATTAAACTCTAAACTTTATGAACTCTAAACTCTTTTACTCTTCCTCAGGCTTACCCCTAAGCGATTCCCAAACAAGGTATCCGCAGATAACAAGGAACATTCCAAGGCCAAGGATTTGTGCAGGATTTGAGTCGGCCCACTCGGGGTTAACAAAGTTGATGCCGCCAAATTTAAGCACAGCGCTAATAACACCCATCAGTGCACCACCAGCAATAAATCCAGATGCAATAAGCGTTCCTCGCTCACGACGCGACTTATTAACTGCTGCATCCTTACTACGAGTAGAAACTATATGGGCGATAATACCACCAACAAGTAGTGGCGTATTTAGGTGAAGCGGAATAAACATACCAAGGGCAAATGCCAATGCCGAAACATTAATGGATGTTAGAATAAGCGATAGCATTGCTCCAGCAATGTATAGTAGCCATGGGGCTGGTTGTCCGCTCATCATGGGCTCAATAACGGCTGCCATGGCGTTTGCCTGTGGAGCAACCATAGCACCCTCGCCAGTAAACCCGTAGGTTTTGTTAAGGATAATAATAACACCACCCACAGTAGCTGCAGAAACCAGAGTACCTAAAAATTTCCACGATTGCTGCTTGTATGGCGACGCACCTAACCAGTATCCAATTTTTAGGTCGGTTATAAAACCACCTGCCATTGCCAGAGCAGTACAAACCACACCGCCAATAATAAGTGCAGCAACCATTCCCGATTCGCCAGACAATCCAGCCGACGCCATTACCAGCGAGGTTAGAATAAGGGTCATAAGAGTCATTCCCGATACGGGGTTAGTACCCACAATGGCTATTGCGTTTGCAGCAACTGTTGTAAACAGGAACGAAATCACCATAACAATACCAATGGCGATTAGGGCATGCGTTAAATTATGTACAACACCAAACTGGAAGAAGATGAAGATTAGTATTGTAGTAGCAAGCAGACCAAACCCAATAATCTTCATAGGTAAATCGCGACGGGTACGCAGTTCTTCTTTGCTAGCACCGCCTTTGCGACCAACGGTTTCGCTAACAGCTAGCCCAACGGCATTCTTAATTATTCGCCATGAACGAATAATACCAATTACCCCAGCCATGGCAATACCTCCAATACCAATGGGGCGAATATAATGAGTAAACATCTCCTCGGGGGTCATATCCCCAATTAGAGTAAGAACGTTTGATCCAACAGGCGAGGTCATTCCCTCAGCAAAAAAGTTAAGGAATGGAATAAGTACAAACCAGCCCACGAACGATCCGGCGCAAATAATGGCAGCAAACTTAAGCCCAACGATGTAGCCAAGCCCAACAATTGCAGCTCCTACGTTGATTTGGAAAACCATTTTGGCTTTGTCGGCAAGCTGCTCACCGATGGGGATAACGCGTGTGGTGAAAACCTCGCTCCACCATCCAAAGGTTGCGATAATAAAGTCGTAAACACCCCCAACAAGTCCGCTAACTAAAAGTAGTTTTGCCTGCTTTCCGCCTTTTTCACCTGAGACGAGAACCTCGGTGGTTGCTGTCGCTTCGGGGAATGGATATTTGCCGTGCATATCGTGAACAAAAAATTTGCGGAACGGGATAAGGAAAAGAATCCCGAGAAAACCTCCTAGCAATGAAGATAGGAATACTTGGTAAAAATGCGCTTCAAGGTTAAGTATGTACAACGCAGGAAGGGTGAAGATTGCCCCAGCAACAATTACGCCTGAACTGGCGCCAATGGATTGGATAATGATATTCTCACCCAGTGCGTTTTTTCGCTTAGTAACCGTTGAAAGCCCAATGGCGATAATAGCTATTGGAATGGCTGCTTCAAAAACCTGCCCAATTTTTAACCCTAAGTAAGCAGCAGCAGCCGAGAAAACAACTGCCATAATCAATCCCCAAGCAACAGAATAGGTGCTAACTTCGGGGACAATTTTTAGGGGCGACATAATTGGTTGGTACTCCTCGCCTGGGTTCAGCTCCCGATACGCATTTTCGGGTAAACCCATAATCTTTTCGTTTTCGGTGTGATGTGACATGTGAGTTTAGGTTAATAGGTTTAACGAAATGAATTGATTCAATATGAAAAAGTGCATGCAAAATACAAAAACCAAATGTATTTGTAGGTTAGGTTAGGAATATTCCAGCCACAAATCGGCCATCATCGCCACGACGGGCCGAGAAAAATGTTTCATTCTGAGAGATTGTACACAGGTCCGACACTTCAATATTAGCAGGCCTTACACCCGATTCAATTAGGGTGGTTTTGTTGGCTTCCCACATATCGAATATGGTTTTGCCTTTTATGTTTTTAATCACCATATTCAGGTCGAAACTTTTTTCTACCTCCGCTATTACATCATCTCCCACCTCGTAGCAGCAGGGGCCACCCGATGGACCTATACCCACAATCAAATCTTTTGGATTTGTACCAAACTCTTCGGACATCGAATCAACCAGACTCGCAGGAACTCTCATGGTGGTTCCTTTCCATCCGGCATGCGCCACACCAATGGCTTTGTGAACTGGGTCGAAGAAGACAATGGGTACACAATCGGCGGCAAGGGTTATTAGGCAAAGCCTAGGCACGTTGGTTATAAAGCCATCAGTATCTTTAAATGCATTACTTGGACTTTGAGTGCCTCTGCCTCTATCGGCTTCGTAAACTCTTGGAGTATTGGTACCGTGAACCTGTATTGGGTAAACAAAATCGTTGGTTGTTAAGCCTATTGTATCTGCTAGTTTCTGCCTGTTATTCAAAACATTACTAGGGTTGTCATCTCCGTTTAAGCTAAGATTAAAGCTGTTGTAAGCACCAGTACTCACACCACCATGCCGGGTGGTTACAAAGTGAGTAATGTGGTTGTTATGCTTTAGCAAGTTCTCGAATTGCCCCAGCATTAAACCGTTGATGTTTTCTAATCTCATTGCTTCAGTTTTTTACATTCACATCGGACTACAGTTGGCAAAAATATGAAATTGATTGCTGATGGATGCAAAAAACCCGACCTAAAGTCGGGTTAGAATATTTATAGATGAGATTTCTGGATTGTTATACTAATCCCACTCAATGGTAATTAAAGTTTCTAATTCGGTACCAGCTTCATTGTTCTCAACAACTACGCTTAGCGCACGTTTAAGGGTAATTTCGAGTGTTTGCTCTACCCAACCTGCAATTCTATTCATAATTAGCTTCTCGTTGGTCTTAAACTGTTTAAGCTCAAGTACACAACGCCTATCTTTGCTCTCAATAACTCTTATCACCGAGGGGTTGTAGTATGCCGAGAAGATGCTCGATGCCCTGCTAAGCACAAAGTGTGGGCTACTTACCCTAACAAATATCTTGTAAATACCTTTGAGCGCAACTTCGGCGCTGTAGCGGCCAAGCATATGAGCAGCTTCGGTATGGTTTCCATCGAAAAAAAGGTCTCCAACCTTTTGGGTAGGAATAATAACCGACTCGATAAGATCGTACCAGCTGGTGGCGTATATGGGCTGTTCAAAAATTGTTCGTGATGAACTGGGCATCGACTGTAACCATTCCATATATCGACCGGGGAAACGTTCCTTAACAAATTCTGGCGTTGTTTTTACGGCTGTTCCTTTTATTTCCATAGGACATATTTTAGGGTTGAAATTTAAGGCAAATTAGGAAAAAAAATGTATTCTTGATAATTTTTTGAAACTTTGTGATAATAAAACAGTATTTAAGAGTTGATATGCTGAAGTTGAATAGATGTGCTATAGATTGTTCCTTTTTACTAATCGGAAATTGCTAACCTTAACATGGGATCATTGAGTAGAATTTATGTATTGCTCGTAATGCTTATATTACCCTTTGTATCCCTTTCGCAAACGGATGTAACAACCACTGGTAGTAACGATAAGGTAGAGTATGCCCAGAAGCTATATAGCTTGGCCGAAGAGTTATATAGAACAGGAGATATTCAGGAAGCCATTGATTGCTCCAAAAGGGCAATTGTTGCATGCGAAGAGGCAGGCATGCTGCAAGGGGTAGCCAGCATGCTACTTAATATAGGCATTTTACATCGAATTAATAGCGACTATACCCAAGCCCTTAAGTACCTATACTCCAGCCTTGAAAACTACTCTGCCTTGAGCAACCTTGGAGGGCAGGCTATGGCCTTAAATCAAATCGGATCAATATATCGCATACAAGGCAACTACCCCGGTGCGCTTGAGCACCTTCTCAGCACCTTATCGCTCTTTGAACAGGTTGACGATACCCTGGGTAAAGCCAGTGCACTGAATAATATTGGTATAGTCTATTTCTATCAGAATGATTTGCCCAAAGCCCTAGAGTACTACATGGCCTCATTGGAACTTGAAGAGTTGGCTGGCAGTGAGTACGGTGTATCCATATCATACATCAACATTGGTGAGGTTCACAAAAAAATGGGCAATTTTAACGAAGCTCTCGATTTTTTTCTCAAAGCATTAGTTCTGGCTAAAAAGTACGAAGAGTCAGATATTGATGGTGATAGCGTTGGAATTCTGTACAACGAGATAGGTTCGATTTATACTGAACTTGGTAATTTTGAACTAAGCAACAACTATCTTCATAGGGCAATCGAAATCTTTAGGAGCTTAGGCAATCACCAGCGATTGTCGGAATGCAAAATTTATTTGGGCAACCTTGCCTTTAAGCAGGGGAGGTATTCACAGGCTACACAACATTATCTGGATGCCTTACAGCATGCAAAAACTATATCGGCAACCGATTTAATTTCGGAGAGTAATAAAAAGCTCAGTGAGCTTTACGAGCGACAAAATAATCCTGCCAAAGCATTCGAGCATTACAAAAAGTACATTAGCGCTCGCGATAGCCTGTTCAACGAGGACAACATGAAGCAAATGGTGCAAACCGAGATGCTTTACAACTTTGAGAAACAGATGCACGAGGCGCGTATAGAGCAGGCAAAGCATGAGGTGCAGATGCAGGAAAAGGCAAATAGGCAGCGCGTAGTTAGGAACCTTTTGGTATTGATACTGACAATGGCCCTAGTGGTAATGGTAATTATTTACAGTGCATACCAAAACAAAAAACGATCGAATACTAGGTTAGCACTTCAGCAAGAACTAATTCTAGAGAAAAACGAGGAGTTGCTTCAGCAGCAGGAAGAGATTTTGGCGCAACGCGATGAGATTGAGTCGAAAAATAAAATATTGGAAAACTCGCAGCGGATTATTGAGGCAAAGAATGAGCGCATTATCAGCAGTATTGAGTACGCCCAAACCATCCAGCAAGCTATTTTACCCAACCAGGAGCAGCTCAACAAATTCTTTCCCAACCATGTGGTGCTATTCATGCCCAAGGACATTGTGTCGGGCGATTTTTACTGGTTCAGCAATGCCCACGACCAGCTATTTGCTGCAGTTGTAGACTGCACAGGCCATGGTGTGCCGGGGGCATTCATGTCGGTTATTGGCAACACTATGCTTAACCAGATTGTGAACGAGTGGCGAACCTACAACCCGGCGGTAATTCTAGAGCTTATGCATAAGCAGGTTCGGCGAGCTCTTAAGCAAGATATTAACGATTCTAAGGGGCATATTAGTATGGATGTATGCCTTGTGGCCATCGACCTGCACAAGCGTAAAGCAACATTTGCCGGGGCTAGTAGGCCTCTTTACATAGTGAATAATGGTAATGTTGAGCGAATTGCGGGGGATCCCCGTTCGGTGGGTGGGTATCAGCGTGAGGAGAAGCGTTACTTTACCAACCACTCCATCGATCTTAGCGAGAACCAGTCGATTTATTTAACAACCGATGGGTATATCGATCAAATGGACGGTAATTTCAAAAAGTTTGGACAACGAAACTTGATGGATCTGCTCCTGAAGATAGATGGAAAAGCAAATGATGTACAGCATGATATGCTCCTGTCGGCCTTAGAGCAACACCAAAAGGAGCAGGATCAAATTGACGATATTTGTATCTTGGGGTTTAAACTTTAGCTACTTTTGTAGTCAAAATAGTTGCCCTAATGAAAACTAAACCTTAAGCTAACTGCCTCTTTGAGCGAAGAGACAGTTTTTTTATTGGCATATATTAAAAATCAATTATAATGACAGAGACAAAAAAGAAAAAATCGCTTATCGACAAGTTCTTGAACATTGTCGAGCGGGGGGGGAACGCATTGCCTCACCCAGCATCGCTTTTTGGCATCTTTGCCCTACTGGCATTGGCATTTTCGGCTATTGGCCACTGGTTGGGGTGGGAGGTTATTCACCCTGCAACTGGTGAGGCAATCCGAACGGTGAACCTCTTATCTAAGGAGGGGCTAAACCGTATTATTGTCGATATGGTGCATAACTATACCAGCTTTGCCCCACTTGGCATTGTAATGGTAGCCATCATGGGGATTGGTATTGCCGAGGGTAGCGGTCTAATTGGCGCTCTAATTCGCAAGCTTGTGCTGGCCTCGCCTCGCCGCATACTAACCTTTGTGGTTGTGCTGGCGGGTATCCTTTCCAATACCGCCAGTGATATTGGTTACGTACTGCTAATTCCATTGGCTGCAGTAATATTTATTGCAGTGGGTCGACACCCCATAGTGGGTATGGCCGCCGCCTTTGCAGGTGTTTCCGGAGGTTTTAGCGCCAACCTGATTTTAGGAACCATCGACCCGTTAGTGGCTGGACTATCCGAGGAGGGCGCTCATATTATCGATGCGACTTACCACGTTAACCCAACAGCCAACTACTACTTCATGGTGGTGTCTACTTTTCTTATTGCATTCCTTGGAACATGGGTTACCGAAAAGTTTATAGCCCCTCGTTTTGGTAAGTACACTGGCGACGAGGTGGGGGAAACCATAGAGCCGCTTACCCCTCTTGAGCGTAAGGGTATCCGCTGGAGTTTCTACACTATGCTTATTTGGGTTGCCATTATCCTAATTGGAATTATTCCTGCCAGTGGTTACTTGCGTGGCGCCGATGGTGGGATACTATCATCTCCAGTAATTAAGGGTGTAATTGGTGTTCTATTCCTTGTTGCTGGTACTATGGGTATTGTTTACGGAGCAGTTACAGGAAAGTATAAAAACGATGGCGATGTGGTGAAGGGAATGACAGTTAGCCTTAAGTCCATTGCCAACTATATGGTGCTGGTGTTTTTTGCAGCCCAGTTCGTGGCCTATTTCAAGTGGAGCAACCTTGGGGTGATCTTTGCCATTAGTGGTGCCGAAATGTTGATTAAGGCTAACCTTGGGGTAATCCCTCTGATGCTGATGTTTATTTTATTGGCAGCCGTAATCAATATGTTTATGGGCAGTGCCTCGGCCAAGTGGGCCATCATGGCACCCATTTTTGTTCCCATGTTCATGCTGCTGGGCTACTCGCCTGAGCTCTCGCAGGTGGTTTATCGTATTGGCGACTCGGTAACCAATGTTATTTCACCCATGATGAGTTTCTTTGCGCTAATCATCGCCTACTTCCAAAAGTATGATGAAAAAGCTGGTATAGGCACAATAATATCAACCATGCTGCCCTACAGTATCTTCTTCTTTATAGGTTGGGCCATATTGCTAATTGCATGGATTCTCTTAGGCCTTCCCCTTGGTCCTGGTGCTGAGCTATTCTACGAACTACCAGCCGGGGTGCAAGGTTTCTAAAGCATCTTTTTGATATTACCGAGCCGTAAGCCAAGCAAAATTGCTTAAGTTTACGGCTCGTTTTCTTTACTGTGGATTTATTATATAAGTCTAAAGTCTAAAGTCTAAAGTCTAAAGTCTAAAGTCTAAAGTTTAAAGTCTAAAGTTTAAAGTCTAAAGTTTAAAGTCTAAAGTTTAAAGTCTAAAGTTTAAAGTCTAAAGTCTAAAGTCTAATGTTTAAGGTTAATAGTTAAATCGCAGACTGCTAAACCCTAAACCTTTACGCTGAGCTTGTCGAAGTGCTAAACCCTAAACCCTAAACCCTAAACCCTAAACCCTAAACCCTAAACCCTAAACCCTAAACCCTAAACGCTAAACCTTTACGCTGAGCTTGTCGAAGTGCTAAACCCTAAACCCTAAACCTTTACCCTGAGCTTGTCGAAGGGTCGAAGTGCTAAACCCTAAACAATAACTCCATATATGAATAATTTCCCCATAACCGATCCAGTAATCCAATCTATTGCAGTTGGTAATACACTTCCAGAAATTAAAAGAACTACCAATCTTTTTGTCGATTTGCTAGAGGATATTGTTGCGCAGCAACTATCAGGCAGGGTGGCCGACGTTATCTTTAAACGGTTTTGTAAACTTTTTCCTCACAACAAGCCTACACCAGAGCAACTTAATGGAATATCAATTGATGAGCTACGTGCTGTTGGACTATCGAATGCCAAGGCAAACTATGTGAGGAATATTGCTGAGTACGCTATGGGAAATACTCTTACGGTTGAGCATTTCGATCGCTTAAGCGATGATGAGATCATTAAGGAGTTAACAAGGATTAAAGGTGTTGGGGTATGGACAGCCCAAATGGTGCTAATCTTCTCGCTAAATCGACCCAATGTTTTTCCAATTGACGATTTAGCCATTCGGCTTGGGATGCAAAAGCTTTATGCCGTGGAGTTGGAAGGCAAAGCTCTAAAGCAAAAACTTGTTGATATTGCTGATGGTTGGCAGCCAAACAGAACCTTGGGAACTCGCCTAGTATGGGCGTGGGTAAATAGCCAAAAAAAGAGTGCGGTAAGGATGTAGCTACTAAACTATAACCCCCGATCCAATTAGCTCATCATCTAAATACCAAGCGGCAAATTGCCCCGAGGTTATGCCTCGCTGGGGTTGGGTAAAGGTTATGTACATTCCCTCTTCCTCTCTATGCAATCGGCCTTGTTGTAATGGCTGGCGGTAGCGAATTCTGATAAGAAAATCTTTGGCTTCGCCAATTTGCATAGCCATATCGGGTCGTACCCAGTGAATTTCATCCTTGGGTATTAACAATCCGCTGCGGTACAATCCGGGGTGATCTTGCCCTTGCCCAACGTAAACAATATTCTTGTCCACATCAATAGCCAAAACAAATAGGGGTTCGGGCGTTCCGCCAACATTCAGCCCCTTACGTTGCCCAATGGTATAAAAGTGTGCGCCTTGGTGTGTGCCTACCTTTTTCCCTGCCTGCGGATTATAATCGAAAGGAGCAGCCAAGTCCTTAAATGAGGATGAATTACCAGCAGTATCCTTGTTGATAAAATCTTTAGGAATTTCAATAATATCGCCTTTTTTGGCAACTAGCTTTTGCTGGAGGAAAACAGGAAGATCAACCTTCCCCACAAAGCATATTCCTTGCGAATCTTTTCGCTGTGCGGTGGCTAGCCCTAACTCGGTAGCAATGCGGCGTACCTCGGGTTTTATCACGTCGCCAATGGGAAATAACGCTTTGGTGAGCTGCTCCTGATTAAGCTGGCAAAGGAAGTAGCTTTGATCCTTGTTGGGATCGACACCCGCCAGCAGGCGGTAAACCGTTTTCCCGTTTACTTCTATTTCGTCCTTGCGGCAGTAATGGCCAGTAGCCACGTAATCTGCATCGAGCTTTAGGGCTGCTTTAAGAAATTCATCGAATTTGATCTCGCGGTTGCAAAGCACATCGGGGTTAGGGGTGCGCCCGCGCGAGTACTCATCGAACATATAATCGACCACACGCTTGCGATACTGCTCGCTTAGGTCAACCATTTCGAATGGAATGTTCAACTTGCGGGCAACCATCTGTGCAAAGTTGTAGTCATCGTCAAATGGGCAGTCGCCGTGTAGCACGCCAGTGGTGTCGTGCCAATTCTTCATGAATAGTCCAACCACATCGTAGCCCTGCTCTTTTAGCACGTATGCCGCAACGCTAGAGTCAACACCTCCCGATAATCCTACTACAACTCTTTTCACTCTTTGATATTTTTTTGCTGCGCAAAATTAGTATTTTTTTGTGTAGTTCCGAAAAAGCCTGTGCTGTCAACCTGTTTATATAAAAACATAAAACATTAAACAAAAGGGTTGGGATCTTTGTTTAAACAGAAAACTTATGCATTTTGAAAAAATGGTTATCTTCATCAACATATTTTAGCATGGATGTTTTTGACCTTTTCAATAGCAACTGATAGTTTTTTCTCTGCAATTAAAATGAGGTATAAATCAATATACTAATACATGAAAAAGGCTCTTGTAGTGGGAACAGGTTTGGGCGGATTAACCACCGCCATTCGCTTATCTGCGAAAGGGTATAAGGTTGAGATGCTCGAGAAGTATCATCAGGCCGGTGGACGTTTAAATCAGCTTAAGCAGGATGGGTTTACTTGGGATTTGGCGCCCACGTTCTTCTCCATGAGCTACGAGTTCGACGAGTTTGCTAAGAGCTGTAACCTGGAGCTTCCCTTCACCTTCTTCCCCCTCGATCCGCTTTACACCGTTAACTTTTCGGGAAACCCAAAAAAATATGTTATTCATAAAGATTTGGAAAAGCTGGCCAAGGAGTTTGAAGTGGTTGAGCCCGATTTTGAAAACAAGATGCGTGAGTATCTAAAAAAAACAGGCACTCTTTTTCACGATACGGAGAATAAGGTTATCCGTCGTAATTTCAGCTCACTAGTCGATTTTGCCGCCACGCTGGCAACGGTTCCGCTGAAGCACGGGCCACTGATGTTAAAGACCATGTGGAGTGAGATGAATAAGCATTTCTCATCGTATGAGGTGAAGGTGATTTTTTCGTTGGTGGCCTTTTTCCTAGGTGCAACTCCATTCGACACACCTGCAGTATACTCAATGCTTACCTACACCGAGCTGGTGCACGATGGGTATCACAACGTGCAGGGTGGAATGTACAAGATTGTTGAGGGGCTTGTGAAATTATTGGATGAAAGAGATATCAAAGTAAATTACAATACAGAAATTGTTGGCTATTCAGATAATGGTAAGGAGATTGATGGACTTATCGATAAGCAAGGGAAAAAATGGACAGCCGATTTGTATGTGGTTAATGGCGATGCCGCCTCGTTCCGTGGCGAGATACTGAAACGTAAAAGTCATAGTCCCGAAAAGTTGGATGGCAAAAAGTGGACTCTTGCTCCCCTTACAATGTACCTAGGGGTAAAGGGAAAGATTGATGGGCTGGAGGTTCATAACTATTTCCTTGGGCAAAATTTTGAGGAGTACAGCTCGGGAATCTTTAAGAACCGAGTAAGCCTCGAAAAACCTTATTACTACGTTAATGTGCCCAGTAGGGCAAATCCAGAGCACGCCCCCGAGGGTGCCGAGGCGCTTTTTATTCTGTGTCCAGTGCCCGACCTACGCTACAAGCCCAACTGGGACGATAGCGAAGAGATTGCCAATAATATTATAGCCGATCTATCGGAGCGAATAGATTTTGATATCCAAAGTAATCTGGTTTCAAAAACCATTCTAACTCCCCAAAATTGGGAAAAGATGTTTAACCTCTACCGAGGTAGCGGTTTGGGCTTGGCGCACGACCTGAACCAGATTGGTTACTTCCGTCCGCATAATACCGACGAGAAGTATAAAAATCTTTTTTACGTTGGGGCAAGTACCATTCCTGGTACAGGTTTACCTATGGCTGTAATAAGCTCGCGACTAACCACCGAACAAATTGTTAAGCGTTATGGATCTGTACAATAGCACAAGTTTAAGCTGCAGTAAGATTTTCACTACCGAGTACTCAACATCCTTTTCAAAGGCGGTATCGAGGCTGCATCCTTCCATACAGGATGATATATATGCTATATACGGATTTGTCCGCATTGCCGACGAGATTGTTGATACCTTTCACGATCATCCAAAGCGAGGTATGCTGGCCGATTTTAGGGAACAGGCATACCAATCCATAGATCAGAAGATTAGCACAAACCCAATACTTAACAGCTTTCAGCTGGTTGTAAATAGATACAATATCCCTCACGAGCTTATCGAGTCGTTTTTGGAGAGTATGCGTATGGATTTAGAGCAGCAGGAACACAACGACGAATCGTACAAAAAGTACATCTACGGTAGCGCCGAGGTGGTTGGCCTAATGTGCCTGAAAGTGTTTTGCAATGGCAACCAGCAGCTGTACGATGAGCTTACTCACCCCGCACGTAGCTTGGGAGAGGCATTTCAGAAGGTGAACTTTTTACGCGACCTAAAATCCGATTTTGAGGAGCGGGGACGCATCTATTTCCCTTCCGTTGATTTTACCAATTTCTCTGAGGAGGAAAAACGAAAGATTGAGGACGATATTGAGGCCGATTTGCAGAAATCGCTTGAGGGCATCCGTAAATTGCCCCGCAACGCCAAACTGGGTGTTTACATTGCTTATGTTTACTTTAGGGCTTTGCTTCTGAGGATAAAAAGGGTAAAAGCCTCAAACCTCATGAATGAGCGCATCCGCGTTTCTGACCTAAAAAAATATTTCTTGATGCTAAAAGCACGAATAGACGTAGCGCTTAGGATTGTGTAAAGTTAATAGAGTGTCTAAAGTTTAAAGTTTAAAGTTCAAGGTTCACCCTAAACACAAAACCTTTACGCTGAACTTGTCGAAGTGTTAACCCCTAACCCCTAACCCCTAACCCTAACCCCTAACCCTAACCCCTAACCCTAACCCCTAACCCTAACCCCTAACCCCTAAACCCTAAACCCTAAACCCTAAACCTTAAACAGTCATCTTCGCGCCCTAGCGTCTTAGCCTTCAAACTCAAAATCTACCTGCCACCCGTAACTCGTAACTCGCCACCCTTTTCCTTCCCAGTTTTCCATTTCTCTAAATTCTGCTACATTTGCAGAAAAATTTTTATGTTCGATTTTTCTGAAGCCACAATAAACGGAATTGCCATCCATAGGGTAGGCAGCAGAGCCCGCGAGGGCGAGCTGGTGCTGGCCAATAGCCTTGCGCACATTCACGATTCAAACCTGCTCAACCTGCTTAAGAATTACTTCTTAATGCCCTTTAAGCAGCCCGAGTTTTACAGCTTTGCGCACGGCTCGGACCTGTCGATGAACGAGGTGTACAGCTACTCGCAGCGACTGTTCGAGAATCAGGAACAGCTGTTGGAGCAGTCGGTAAATATTGCAAAGCACTTGTACCAAAGTAGCGGTCACCCTAACATTAAGGATGGTGAACTTTATGTGGTGTTGCTATCCGATTGCGTGGTGGAGGGCGAGCTGGTTGACGCCATCGGTCTTTTTAAGTCCGAAACCAAGGATACCTTTATCACCGTTCATCAGCTTTCCGATGCCTTTGAGGTGGAGCAGCATCAGGGTATCAGCATTCGCAAGTTGGATAAGGGGTGCTTGATATTTAATACCGAGCACGATTTTGGCTACAAGGTGGTGGCCATCGACAATATCAATAAAAATGATGAGGCTAGGTTCTGGAAGGAGGTTTTCCTTGGCGTTAAACCACGGGAGGACGATTTTTACCAAACCAGCAGCTACATTAACCTTTGCAAAGATTTTGTAAAGGACGTACTTGTGGAGGATCAAAAGGTCGAAAAAACTGAACAGGTGGCTTTGCTAAATAAAACCCGCGATTACTTTACCAAGAATGATTCATTCGATCAGCTGGAGTTTGAGGAGGAGATAATTCGTAAGCCCGAGGTGGTGGAGCAGTTCCGCGAGTACAAGGATAGCTATCAGGCCGAGATGGGGTGTAATCTTAAGGATTCGTTCACCATATCAACTGATGCTGCCAAGCAGGCCAAAAAGGTATTTAAAAGTGTGATAAAGCTCGATAAGAACTTTCATCTATACATTCACGGTGGCCGCGACAGGGTGGAGAAGGGGTACGATGATGATAGGGGTTTGAACTACTATAAGCTTTACTTTGATGCAGAGGGGTAAGAGGTAAAGTCGAAAGTCTAAAAGCACGCCCTGAGCTTGCCGAAGGGTCGAAAGTTAAAAGTCAAAGGTTTAAGGTTCAGTGTTTAAGGTTCAATGTTTAAGGTTCGTCCAAACTATAAACTATAAACTATAAACCATAAACCATAAACCATAAACCATAAACTATAATCCATAAACGCAGAACCCTAAACCGTCAAACAACCCTCGTTATACTTCGTATTCCGAGGCAACCAATCAACCAATCAACCAACCAATCAACTGTTAACGCGTATCGAATATGTCAACCAACGAAATAGTTTTTAGCCGAAACGTGGTGGAGTTTGCCGCGGTGGCAAAGGAGTACTGCGCATTTATCGAGAAGTGCACCGAGTTTAAGCGAAGCCAATTCATAAAGGTGGCCAATAGCTTACTGCCATTGCTATACTACAAGGCCTCGCTGCTTCCCGAAACTGAGCCTATTTACGAGGAGGGAAACCAGAAGTACGTAACCGAGGAGTACTACATAGCGCTCAACGAGCGCATTAAGCATTTTCTGGGCGAGCACGACGCATTTCCCGAGGTGTTCGACGAGCGCATTGCCGAAACCGATGAGCAGTTCTCTGCTAGCCTGGCCGAGTACCTGAGTGATGTGTATCAGGATTTGAAAGACTTTACAATGATATATCAGGGCGGACAGGCCGATGAGATGAACGATGCGCTGTGGGAGTGTCGCCTCAACTTTCAGGAGTTCTGGGGACTGCGCTTGGCCAACTCCATCAGACCAATTCACCAGCTAGCCTTTGGCGATATCGATTTGGATGAGGAGATGCCCGAAGAAACAAAACCCGAAACCGACGAAGATGTGGATACAAGCAATTGGTTCATCACACGTCGTCAGGACGAAATGGATAACGAGTAGGTATGGTATTTAAGGACGATATAACCAAGGAGGAGGTTAACCAGCTGCCCAAGGCAGTTTACAGTGGCGATATCTTTGTAATCAATTCCGAAGATGAGCTGCTTAAGCAGTTGCCCCGGCTGGCCAAGGAACGAATCATAGGTTTCGACACCGAAACCAAACCCAACTTTAAGAAGGGACAATCTAATGGAATTGCGCTTTTGCAGCTGGCCACACCCGAAATTGCACTTCTGATTAAGGTTAAGGAGACTGGTCTACCTAAAGATCTTGTTAAGATTTTGGAAGATAAATCTATTCTAAAGATTGGCGCCGCCATTCGCGACGATAATCGTGGTTTGCAAAAGGTAGGGCGTTTTATGCCAGCAGGTTTTATCGACCTGCAAAGTATAGTGTCCGAGTATGGTATCGAGAGCCTAAGCGTGCGCAAAATGGCAGCCATAGTGCTTGGACTTAAGGTCTCAAAATCGCAGCAACTTTCCAATTGGGATGCACCAGCTTACACCGAGGCACAGCAGCAGTATGCTGCCATCGATGCGTGGGTTTGCCGCGAAATTTATATAAAACTAATCACCAACAGAGTAAAATGATATACCCAAAGGTTTACCTTAAAAGCGGCAAGGAGCAGTCGTTGCAGCGCTTTCATCCCTGGATATTCTCGGGTGCAATTAAGCGAATTGATGGCGAGCCCGCCGAGGGCGATGTGGTGGAGGTTGTTAGCGCCAAGGGCGATTTTTTGGCTCTCGGCCATTTCCAGCCCGGCTCCATTACCGTTCGGGTGATATCGTTTGATAATCTTGAGATCAACAGGGAATTTTGGTTGACCAAGCTGCGCAATGCATTGAACTTGCGTAAATCGCTAGGTCTTTTCCCCAATCCAACTACCAATATTTTTCGCCTTGTACACGGCGAGGGCGATGGGCTACCGGGGCTTATTGTCGATATTTACGGCTCTACCGCCGTAATGCAGGCGCACAGCTCGGGAATGGCCCTAATGCGTAGCACTCTTGCCGAGCTTATTATTGAGGCGATGGGAGGAGCCGTTACATCGGTGTACGATAAAAGCTCTGGCACGCTTTCGCCCAAATCGCCTTCTGAGGCTGTGGATGGTTATTTGGTTGGTGAAGCAAAAAGTGATGAGCTTTTCGAAAATGGAAATCGTTTCCTAGTATCGTGGGAGGAAGGACAGAAAACTGGATTTTTTGTCGATCAGCGCGATAACAGGGCGTTAGTGGGACAGTATAGCAAGGATGCCAAGGTACTCAACGCGTTCTGCTACACAGGTGGATTCTCGGTTTACGCTGCCCGTGGCGGGGCCAGCAGCGTGGTGAGCGTGGATAGCTCGCAGAAGGCGATGGACTTAACCACGCAGAATATGTTGGCCAACTTTGGCCAAAACCCATCGCACGTTTCGGTTTGCGCCGATGTATTCGATTTCCTTAGAGATAATGATGAGGTTTACGATGTGATAATCCTCGACCCGCCAGCATTTGCCAAGCATCGAGGGGCGCTGAACAATGCCCTTCAGGCATACAAAAGACTTAATGCCGCTGCGTTCCGTAAGCTGAAACCCGGTGGGATTCTTTTCACCTTCTCGTGCTCGCAGGTGGTTACGCGCGAAAACTTCCGCAATGCGGTATTCTCGGGGTCAATTATTGCCAATCGGAATGTTCGGATTATGCATCAGCTAACACAACCTGCCGATCACCCAATAAATATTTATCATCCTGAGGGGGAGTATCTGAAAGGCTTGGTACTTTATGCAGAGTAGTTTACCTGACGAAAACCCAAGTATTTCCTTTGGTTTGCTCTGGGCTAAAAATGTAACCCTCCTCGGCAAAGGTTTTTAGGTGCTCTACCTTTTCCAACCGGTTTTTAATGGCAAAGCGGGTCATCAGCCCACGGGCTCGCTTGGCGTATATGGCAATGGTTTTTAGCTCGTTGCCTTTATGCTCCTTAAAAACCGGCGTAATCACATTCCCTTTCAACTTCTTTAGGCTGATGGCCTTGGCGTACTCGTTGGAAGCCAAGTTTACCAAGGTATTCTCGCTGTCGGTTTCCAGTAAGTTGTTAAAATAGTTGGTAAGTCTATCTTGCCAGTATTCGTAAAGGTTCTTGCTCCTTTTTATGTCGATTTTAGTACCCATCTCAAGCCTGTAGGGTTGCATCAAGTCCAATGGCCTAAGTACACCGTAAAGCCCCGAAAGTATGCGAACCATTTGCTGGGCAAACTCCAGATCGCCCAAGGTAAAATCCTTTACATCAATTCCTTCATAAACATCGCCCTTAAAGGTTAGCAGAGCTGGATAGCTATTCTTTTCGTCGAATGGTAACTGCCACTTTAGGTAGCGCTCGTAGTTTAACCGGGCCAAATCTTGGCTAATGCTCATAAGCTCTTTTAAATCGTCAATTTTGAGTTTACGTAGCCTGTTTACCAAAACTTCCGATTGCTCCAAAAAATCGGGTTGAGTAGTTCTTGGTTTATGGTTTACCTCAATGCTGTCGAGCGTTTTCGAAGGGGAGAGTATTATTATCATTTAAATCTATAGTTTACGAGTCTGTAATTCAATACGATGATAAAAGCCTTACCACGGCAAATTTAGCATCATCAGAATACAAACAAAACTCTACAATTTCAGTTCAACGCATGTAGTTGAATAATTCTAAGCAGCAACTACTGCTTGCCGTATGCTGGTCGGGTATTATATCTTTTCCGGGCTTCCTTTGGGTCAGCATCCAGAGCAATATAAATGGTGGTTCTGTTATCAATAACTACTGCCTGCATTTTGGTTAGGTCTGGTGCTTTGTTGATGTGCTGTTTCTTTTCATACATTTTAGTTTTCCTTTCGTTAGGTTACGATTTATATTTATATCATTTAATGTTAATCCAAGAATTGTTTTGCAGGCTAAAGCAGGGATAGTTTTGAGGCTATTTGCAATTCCTGTTTTGTCTTTGCCGGCTTTAATATTGGGCTTGAGCTATCACCTTGGTTAGAAAATGCTGATTTTAAGGCGAGAACTCACCAAATGTAATCATTTTATATCATTAAAACTAATTTATATTTTATGAATATCCGCTAATGTGCCTAAAATATTATATTTGTACAAAATTTATTGAAAATGAATTTTATAGATTTTGTAAAGCAGCATCCTGATGAGAAAAGTTGCATTCAACATTTCAGGAGAGTTAAGGAGGAGAAAGGCATTGTTTGTGCACGTTGCGGACATACTTCTCACTATTGGAACAAGGCTCATAAGTCTCACGATTGCAAGGAGTGTGGCTACAGAACCACGTTGCGAAGCGGAACAGTAATGGAATCCTCCAAGTTGCCATACCAGTACTGGCTCTACACGATTTACCTTATGTCTATGACCAAGAAAGGCATATCTGCTGCTGAAGTGCAGCGCCAGTTGGGTCATAAACGCTATGAGCCGATTTGGACGATGATGCATAAAATTAGAGCCATCATGGGACTAAGGGATGACAAGTACGAAATGGACGGCGTAGTGGAATTGGACGACGCTTTCTTCAAAACGCACAACGATGAATCTTCCGATGAA
>NZ_JAANIG010000015.1 GCF_011174675.1 Perlabentimonas gracilis
CCTCTTCCCATGCCGAACAGAGAAGTTAAGCCCACCAGCGCCGATGGTACTGCCGAAAGGTGGGAGAGTAGGTCGCCGCCATCCTTCAAAGCCCCGAGCGTATCGGGGCTTTTTTTTTGTATAGATTTTTTTAGAAAACACCGACTGTATAGCTCGGTGTTTTTTGTTATAGCAATCTGCTCCTTTTGTATACTAATGGAATGCAAGCCATATAGAGAATAGCACTAAATGCTAGTACTTGGTAAAAGCCATATTCAACAGCAGTGATGGTAGCAAGTGGTGCTGCAAGTACTGAAAAGAAACCATTTACTCCCCATGCAATAGGAATCTGATTAGGTGATCTCTTTGTGATCATTCGCATACCTATTGGAAATACCATACCCATAAAGAAAGCAAGTGGAGAAATTGTTACAACTACACATAGAATTCGAATTCCCAAATCGTAGCTCGAAATATGGTTTATGATATTATCGCTTAATATACTGTACAAAATAATGTAAAGTCCAATCACAAATAGTATTTGTGGAATTCTAGAGAGTTTAATGATCGAAGACAAATAGCTACCTACAGCTGAAAAGCAAAGCAAGCTACTTATAACGATGGAACTTGCCATTATTGGATTGTTTAAGGTGAGAATTGACTTTTGAATAAATACAACCTCAAGCATCATATATGCTAATCCAATAGAGGAAAAATATAGGTAAATCCAGTATGCTTTATCTTCACTACGATATTTCACTAAAGACGGAATTATTATAGCTACTAATGATATAATTAGACAAATAATAAAACTTACCCAAACAATAAAGTAACCTAGCTCTAGGTAAGTAAAACTATCAAACCCAAATACATTGATATAGTATTTAAAGTGAGATAGTTTTACGAATTGTGAAAAATAAGGGCTATTGTCGCTAGGTGCTCGCAAGTTGAAAGGATAGTTAGTGATGCAGTTATTGTAGCTATCTGCTATAAGAAGGTTAGAAATATGTTGGAAGTTCTCGTCCATAAGGATATTATGCTGTGAACTATCGTAGGGGTGAACCAAGTCAAACCCTAACGTTTTGCAGAATTCTCTTGTATTACTTATTTCATCTAGATTTAATGGACTCCTTTTTATCATTACAAGTAGCGTATTCCAAGTCCTTATGGATAGCATGTGCTGATGTGGTTCTAGTTGTAGGGTGCGAAGTGTTTCAGTGACCAGAGAAATCAGCTTAAGGTTACTACGAGCTGGGTTATCCATTACTGACGATAATACTAGGAACCCACCATCCTCAAGCAAGTTGAATGAGTTTAGTGCGGTGTTTGTAGTAAAAAGATAATCTTCCATTAGAGCATTTAGTCCAGAGTTGCCTGTGTTTCCAGCTGTGGGGAACGAGATAATATCCCATTTTTCTTTTGAAGACTTATGTAGAATCTGGCGGGGATAGCTTTGCTTAATGTTAACGCCACCATATAGTAAAGGGTAATTTGTGAGCGAATCGGCAATAAACTCAATGGGTTCGATTACATTGGGTGTGTAACCAAAGACATTTGCCAGTGATATGAAAAATGTACTGCTGGGTTGAATGTGTAATGAGGTTTTCCCATTGCTGTTTAGTAAATAGGGTAGTGCGTAAACTGTCGATTGGTAAAATGAGGAATCACTCTTTTCCTTCTCAAAAGCAAAATATGGTTGAGCGTTTAGGAATGCTATGTCTACTAGCGGAACTTTCCCAATGTAGTTAAGGCTTAACCCGTTGGCTTGTCGTATGCTGTTTGAGGTAATTAGTTCAAGAGTGCCTTTTGATAAAGGCGTTTGCTTCGAAACCTCAGTATCGGGGATTAGAAGAGCTTTGCTTAAGGGTTTATACTGAGAGGTGAAAGGAATGCTAGGCTGTATACATAGGGTAAGCAAACCAATGACTAATGTAAGGGTTGTAAGAACTATGGTTGATTTATTAAATCTAATCAATGGAGCGCCTAGTACTGCTGCTAATCCGAATATGCTGGCAAGGTGCATTGGGAAAAGCTCGTTCGAAAGCCAGATCATTAAAACACCTCCGAGTGCAGAACCCCCAAGGTTATATGCATACAACTTGTTTATTTGATGGTTATAGGCTGTAAAGAAAAGGCCTATAGCCAGCGCGCCTGTTACAAACGGGATAAAGAGAATGATGCTGGTGCCAAAAAGTTTGAGTAGCTGATTAAAGGAGGAGAAAAGGAGCAGGGTGTCGAAACGTAGCCAATCGGAGTTAATTACCAACGGAGCCAAGATCATTGAAAGGCCTGTAGTAAGAAACAGAATGGGTAGCACGAATAGAATTCGACTTAAAAAGAAGTTTCTCCAAATAGCGATAATTACACCCGACGAACCGAATCCTAGCATAGCAATGGACACTGCCAGATAGGCAAAATGGTGCCACTGGCTGTACGATAGAACATTTACGATAGCCAGCTGAAATCCAATGATGGCAATAGATATTAGTAATATGGAGATTTTTTCTCTCATCAATTGGTGCTTCGTGTGAAGGGCACAAATCGAACAGGTAAAAGGCTTCGGGTAGTAATGCTTCCCCTTTTCTTCTTAACTAAAATAAGTTGCTGAACTTGGAATGGTGATCCAACAGGAATGATCATAGTTCCACCATCCTTGAGTTGCGCTATTAACGGCGGAGGAATATGATCGGCAGCGGCTGTAACCACAATAATATCAAAGGGCCCTTTCTCGGGCCATCCGTGGTAACCATCACCAACCCGAACCTCAACATTTCGGTAATTTAATTGTTTCAACACCAGGGAAGCCGATTGTCCAAGCTGAGGTACAATCTCAATGGTGTAAACCGAATCAACAATTTCGGCCAGAATAGCTGCTTGATAGCCCGAACCTGCTCCAATTTCGAGAGCTTTCATCCCAGGTGATGGGTTAGCTAGCTCTGTCATGTATGCAACAATGTAGGGCTGCGAAATGGTTTGGCCGTATCCAATGGGTAGGGGCCTATCGTCGTAGGCTGATGCACGGTAAGCTGCAGGGACAAACTCGTGCCGAGGAACTTTACTCATTGCCCACAGCGTTTCCTTGTGCTTAATGCCTCGTGCGCTAATCTGCGTACGAACCATCGCTTGTCGTCTCTTTGCAAAGGGATCTTCCTGCCCAAGCCCCTGAAAGCAGATTAGTAAGGCAGGAATAAGCAAGCATAACTTTTGCATCATCTCAGCGTTTTATGGTTGCCATACAATATACAAAATTCAGAACATTAAGGCGTTATAATTAGATTTTATATACATGGTTAGGTTGATGGTTTGCTAGGATTAATCTTCCATATTTGGTAATTTTGTAGGTTCTCAAAACTGAAACCTATGGATTGTAAAAAGGATTCAAATATTGGCCGATGTAATTGTACCTACCCATGCTCTAGGAAAGGGGTTTGTTGCGATTGTATTGCCTACCATCGTAAAATGGGACAGCTGCCTGCCTGCTATTTTCCCGATGATATTGAGAAGGGATACGATAGATCAATCGATAATTTTATCCGGATCTATAACGAACGCGGTAATTTTTTGACAAATTAGACCTTTAATTATATTCCTCCAAAAAAGTAAATGTACATGTCAGCAAATCAAATACCCCTAAAAAGAATTTTTATTATCACCTTTACGCTGGTGGTTGTTGCAACAATTGCTGTAGCCCTAATTATTCCAAGTAAATCGGGCTTTTCTGGTGCCTACGGATTATTGTCAAAATCGGATACGTTGCGTATTCAGAATCCCGTATATCAGGTGCCAATACCCAAAGCCATTTCGTTTGCGGGAGAGCAGGTACCCATTCATCAATTTGATGTTCGTGAGAGTCTTGACCGGGAACTACAGGTTAACACCTATTGGCATTCACAAACGGTTCTGCTGCTAAAGCGAGCAAATCGTTATTTCCCAATAATTGAACCTATCCTTAAGGAGAAAGGTATCCCCGATGACTTTAAGTACTTAGCAGTAGCCGAGAGTGCTTTAACCCAGGCTGTTTCGCCAGCTCAAGCCGTTGGGTTTTGGCAAATACTTGCGGCAACAGGTAGGGAGCTTAACCTGGAGGTAAACGATGAGGTTGATGAACGATATCATATTGAGAAATCGACCTATGCTGCTTGCGACTTTTTGATTCGTAGCTATAATAATTACGGTAACTGGACCATGGCCGCAGCATCGTATAATTTTGGCAGAACAGGTATAAATAGGCAAATGGCTCGACAAGGCAACAACAACTACTACGACATGGTATTGGGTGAGGAAACGGGTCGGTACCTTTTCCGCATTCTGGCATTTAAAGTCATCTTTGAGCATCCCGAGCTTTACGGCTTTCACTTAATGCCCGACGAGCTTTATCCGCCCCTTAAATTCTTTGAAGTGGAGGTTGACTCGGCAGTTACTAGTTTTGCCCAGTTTGCTGAGCATTTTAATACTAACTATAAGATGCTAAAGCTCTATAACCCTTGGCTACGCGAGAGCTATTTAACCAATAAGAGAGGGCAGTCCTATAGTATTAAAATTCCCGAAACAGGGTTTAGAGAATCTGCATACGGTTCGTATTAGTTTCCATACTTTTTTGCATAAGCCTCTTTACTAAAGGTGTTTTGCATTACTACTTGAATTTATTTTAAATGATGACGCCACAAAAAGGAGAAGCGCTCGAAATTGATGTTCAGGGCGCTAGGGTTCATAATCTCAAGAATATAGATGTTGTAATTCCACGCAATAAGCTAACAGTAATTACTGGCCTTAGTGGCAGTGGCAAGTCATCGTTAGCTTTCGATACCATATATGCCGAAGGGCAGAGGCGATACATTGAAACGCTTTCGGCATACGCTCGCCAGTTTCTGGGAACTATGGAACGACCCGATGTGGATAAAATCACAGGCTTAAGCCCCGTTATCTCCATTGAGCAGAAAACAACTAACCGAAATCCTCGCTCCACAGTTGGTACCGTTACTGAGGTTTACGATTTCCTGCGCCTGCTCTTCGCCCGTGCCTCCATTGCCTACTCTATGAATACCGGAGAGGAGATGGTTCGGTACACCGACGAGCAGATTGTTAAGCTAATTGTAAAAAACTTTAAGGACAAAAAGGTGGCAGTCCTAGCCCCCATCATTAAAGGTCGCAAGGGGCACTACAGAGAACTATTTGAGCAGTTCAGGAAAAAGGGGTACCTGTATGCCCGTATTAATGGGGAGATTACAGAGCTTCGCCCTGCCATGAAGCTAGATAGATACAAAACGCATTACATAGAACTTCTTGTCGACAAGCTAAAGGTAACTGGTGATGATACCAAAAGGTTGTCAGCATCAATAAATACAGCGATGGGCCAGGGAAAGGGTACCATTATGGTCCTTGATATGGATGCTGATGCTAGCCGATACTACAGCCGCAACCTAATGTGCCCTTCAACTGGCATTGCCTACGAGGAGCCAGCACCCCATACTTTTTCGTTTAACTCCCCCAAAGGGGCATGCCCCCGTTGCAATGGATTGGGCACGGTTGCAGAGGCCGATATGAAGCGCATAATCCCCGATACTAAGCTGAGCATTAAAAAGGGCGGAATCCAACCTCTAGGCCCTTATAAAAGCACACTAATTTTTTGGCAGCTCGAGGCTATTGCGTCAAAGTATGGCTTCACCATTAACGATCCCATTGAGAATATCCCCGAGGATGCTATGAATGTGATACTATACGGATCGGAAGAACAATTCACCTTAAAGAATGCCGAACTTGGGGTAAGGTCAAATTACTTTCTAAGCTTCGAGGGGGTTATTAGCTACATTCACAGCTACCATAATAACGATGAGATGAATGGTAGAGGCCCCAAGTGGGCACAGCAATTCATACAGCACGTGGTGTGTCCGATTTGTGAGGGTACTAGGCTTAAGCCCGAAGTGGGTTGGTTTAGAATTGATGGTAAAAGCATTTCAGATGTTGCAAATCTCGATATTGAAGAGCTGGCCAAGTGGTTGCAAGGCCTTGAGGATAGATTAAATCCAAAGCAAAGAGCAATAGCCATAGAGATATTGAAAGAGATTCGTGAGCGTGTTAGCTTTCTGCTCGATGTTGGACTGGGATACCTATCGCTCAACCGTGGGGCTGCAAGCCTGTCGGGAGGCGAAAGCCAGCGCATTCGGCTTGCTACGCAAATAGGCTCCAAGCTTGTAAATGTGCTTTACATACTCGATGAGCCAAGCATAGGGCTGCACCAACGCGATAACATTAGGCTAATTGAATCGCTTCAGCAGCTCCGCGATTCGGGCAACTCCGTTATTGTGGTGGAGCATGACGAGGAGATGATCCTTTCGGCTGATCACGTTGTGGATATTGGCCCCCTTGCTGGCCGGCAAGGAGGTAAAATTGTTGCCCAGGGAACGCCTCAGGAGGTATCGTCAACACAATCGCTTACGGCCAGGTACCTTAACCATGAGTTGGAAATTCCAATTCCAGAAAAGCGACGTAAGGGTAATGGGAAAAGTATTGCCGTGGTGGGAGCAAAAGGAAATAACCTTAAGGATATCTCCGTAAAAATTCCTTTGGGCAAATTTGTCTGCGTTACTGGCGTTTCGGGTAGCGGAAAATCCACATTGATAAACGAGACCCTTCATCCGGCGCTAAGCAAAAAGCTTTACCGAGCAATGGACGAGCCCTTACAGTACAAATCACTTGAAGGATTAGATAATATCGATAAGGTAGTGGAGGTGAGCCAAGCGCCCATTGGTAGAACACCTCGGTCGAACCCAGCAACCTATACAGGGGTATTTACTGATATCCGTAAACTTTTTGAAATGACACCCGAAGCTAAGATTAGAGGCTACAAGGCGGGTCGCTTTTCATTCAATGTGAAGGGGGGACGATGTGAAGTTTGTAAGGGGGCTGGTGTGCAAACCATTGAGATGAACTTTTTACCCGATGTGTACGTAACCTGTAAGGGTTGCAATGGACGTAGGTACAATCGTGAGACCCTAGAGGTAAAGTACAAGGGCAAGAGCATTAGCGAAGTGCTCGACATGACCATAAACCAAGCCGTTATCTTTTTTGAGAATATCCCATCAATATTTCAGAAGATAAAAACGCTACAGGATGTTGGCTTAGGATATATTACCCTTGGGCAGCAGTCTACCACACTATCGGGAGGCGAGAGCCAGCGCGTGAAGTTGGCCAGCGAGCTGGCCAAGCGTGATACGGGAAAAACCCTGTATATTCTCGATGAGCCCACCACCGGATTACACTTCGAGGATGTTCGCGTGCTGCTCAATGTTTTAAACCTGTTAGTGGATAAGGGGAATTCTGTAATTGTTATTGAGCATAACCTGGATGTAATTAAGGTGGCCGACCATATCATCGACCTTGGTCCCGAAGGAGGTGCAAAAGGTGGAGAAATTGTTTGCGAGGGAACCCCAGAGGAGGTTATTCTTGGCAAGAAAGGCTATACTGCCGAGTATTTGCACAAACATATTTATAGGAATAGCTAGACTTATGATTGAGGAGAATACAAAAAAAGATCGAGACTAATTCGATCTTTTTTGTGAAGTAGTTTGCTGATTGATGTGCAGCCAAGAGCAATTGTTACCTAGATATCGATGTTGGCATATTTTGCGTGTTTCTCAATAAACTCCCGACGTGGAGGAACCTCATCACCCATAAGCATTGAGAAGATTCTATCGGCTTCAGCAGCGCTGGCAATGGTAACCCTTCTGAGTTTTCTGGTTTCGGGGTTCATGGTGGTGTCCCACAGCTGCTCGGCATTCATCTCTCCCAAACCTTTGTACCGCTGTATGTGTACCGATCCTTCTTTGCCTTTACCAAGCTCATCAACTGCTTGAATGCGTTCTTCTTCGCTCCAGCAGTAACGCTCTTCCTTACCCCTTTTGATGAGGTAAAGAGGAGGAGTTGCTATGTAAAGGAAACCACCGTTTATCAGGTCGTTCATGTAGCGGAAGAAGAAGGTCATAATAAGAGTTGCAATGTGGCTACCGTCCACATCGGCATCGGTCATGATTACTACCTTGTGGTATCTAATTTTTTCCAGATTCAAGGCTTTGCTGTCCTCCTCGGTGCCAATGGAAACTCCAAGGGCGGTAAACATATTCTTAATCTCTTCGTTTTCGAAGATTTTATGCTGCATAGCTTTTTCCACGTTCAGGATTTTACCACGCAGCGGCATGATGGCTTGGAATCGGCGATCACGACCCTGCTTGGCTGTTCCACCTGCCGAGTCACCCTCAACAAGGAATAGTTCGGTTTGGGCTGGATCTTTTTCAGAGCAATCGGAAAGTTTACCTGGTAGACCAGAGCCGGAGAGAACTGTTTTTCGCTGTACTAGTTCCCTAGCTTTTCGGGCTGCATGACGAGCCTGCGCAGCTAGAATTACTTTCTGAACAATGCTACGGGCATCCTTAGGGTTTTCCTCAAGGTAGTTGCTGAGTGCTTCACTTACCGCCTGATCGACGGCCAAGCTAACCTCGGAGTTACCAAGCTTGGTTTTGGTTTGCCCTTCGAACTGAGGCTCGGCAACCTTAACGGATATGATTGCCGTAAGCCCCTCTCTAAAATCGTCGCCACTAATATCGAACTTCAGCTTCGATAGCATACCCGATTCATCGGCATATTTCTTAAGCGTGCGGGTTAGCGCCCTTCTGAAACCGGTGAGGTGGGTACCTCCCTCGATGGTGTTGATGTTGTTAACGTACGAGTGGATATTTTCGGAGAATGAGGTGTTGTACTGCATGGCCACCTCAACAGGCACTTCGTTTTTGTTCGATTCGATGTAGATTGTGGTTTCAATCAGCGATTCGCGTGTCCCATCAAGGAACTCAACAAACTCTTTAAGCCCCTCATCAGAGTAAAACTCTTCGTGTCGAAATTTACCACCATTACCGTTCTCTTCAAGCTCACGTTTATCGCGGATGCTAAGGCGCACCCCTTTGTTTAGGAATGCCAGCTCGCGAAGTCGTGATGCAAGAATCTCGAAGCTGTAATCGGTTGACTGGGTAAAGATGGTATCGTCGGGGAGGAAGGTAATTCTGGTTCCCGATTTGTCGGTTTCGCCAACCTGCTCTACAGGGGCAAGGGGAGCGCCCTTACTGTATTCCTGTTTCCATATTTTCCCATCGCGGTAAACCTCGGCTATAAGTACTTTTGAGAGTGCGTTAACGCATGAAACCCCCACTCCGTGCAACCCCCCCGATACCTTGTAGGAGCCCTTATCGAACTTCCCTCCAGCGTGGAGTACCGTCATAACCACCTCTAGGGCCGATTTTTTCTCCTTTTCATGGTAATCGACTGGAATACCCCGGCCATCATCGGTAACGGTAATTGAGCCATCCTCGTTGATGTCTACCTCTATTATTGAACAGTAGCCTCCGAGAGCTTCGTCAATTGAGTTGTCAACCACTTCGTACACCAAGTGGTGTAAACCTCTGCTGCCTGTGTCGCCAATGTACATCGAAGGGCGTTTGCGAACAGCGTCAAGCCCTTCAAGAACCTGAATGCTTTCAGCAGAGTACTGCTTGCCCTCTATAATTGGGCCATTTACCAACTTCTCGTTTTCTAAATTATCCATATAAAATTGAATTCAAATAATACAGTGCAGACCTATAGATAAAGTCACTGAAAATCAATAATTTTAGTTGATCAGAAAAATACTTCCAAAGATAGCAATAATATTAAAAAATCCCCCATTTTGGGGGATTTTTTTGAGCTAAAAATATGTTTTTAAGTCTCTAAAAATCAGCGCCATAAAATACCGTGAGGGTAGTGTAGTTTAAGGGTAAATTTATTGAGAGCTAGCTGCCTAAAAAGCATAGGTAATTCCTCCGCGCATATTAAATCCTTGGGTTGGGTATAAGTACCAGTGGTGGTATCGGTTAGCAGTAATATTGTTGAAGTTAAGGAAGGCCGAAGCCCTTTTGTTTAGTCTATATTCAAGCCCTAGGTTTACATCCAAAATTCCATCAATCTCAATAACTTCATCATTAAAGCCTTTGATGTCCCTTTTCCCTTCGAGGATTAGCCCTGCGTGCACCAAGATCTTATCTCTTAGGTTGTACGATAGTGTGGCTCTTCCTGCATAGTTGGGTTTATGCCAGGGGTTCTCCAGCTCGTTCATTTCGTAAGTATTATACTCGGCTTGCAGTGCCAGCTTTAGCGAGGTGGTTGGGGCAATGGTTAGCTCACCTACAAAGTGAGTATGCTGAATGTTGTCGTAAATTACATCGAAGCTATTGCTTAGGAATAGGTTGCTTGGGTCAACTGCATTCACAAAGAAGTAAGCACTGTCGATAAGCGAGTAGCTACCTGAGATATTGTATGCTACCCTAGGGCTTAGGTTCCCCTTTATCCCTCCTTTAAGGATAAACTTATGGCTTGTATTTGCCATATTTATACCAGGTACAGCCCACGGGTTCTCAGCAAGCACCTCTGAGTAGTGGTTGTTTTTAAGGTAGCCATTAAACTGAAAGTAGGGGATAAAGTAGTTTCCAATTATATCGTACGATAGCAATGCAATGGGGTAGAAGTGGGTTTTGGTACCCCACTCGTTAACCTCTATGGTTGTGGAAACACCTGCTTGGGTTCTCCATTGCTTACCAAACAGTCCAATCCACGGGGCGAAGTTTATTAGGGTTTGTTTTGTAGGCGTAAGGTTAAACTCACCCGAATGATGCTTTATGCTGAGGCTTGCACCAACCTTTTCAATCTTAAAGAACTTGTCGAAGCTTGCTTTTAGCTCAATGGTGTTTTGACTATTGGAGAATTTATCGGCAAAGTTGGCAAACCTAACGTTAACCATATGATTTAGGTGTGTTGAGTCGCTGTGGGTAGAGTAGTAGTTAAGTCCAACATTAAACTTTTGCTGCTTTTGCCTTTCAACATCCGACGGTATAGGCAGTGCTGCTTGTGTTGTATCATACCCGTAAAAGCCATAGCTGAAATTTGTGAAATCGATTCCACCATCGAGAACCGACTTGCTAAAGATCTTTTTGCCAAAGGCACCAATGCCAAAGTGGTGAAAATCTCCATCTACCTTCTCATCGTTATCGAGCTTAATGTTCCCGAACGAACCGTTGTACTTTAGCGAAGCACCATAGGAGTAATCTTTTTGTCGTGTGCTTGAGTAGTAAACCTCGGCAAGGGGCGAGGCGTAGTTTCCAAACCCAGCCTTTACGTAGCCCCAGCTGGCTCGTGTTAGGGGTTCTGCCACCATTCTAGCAGGTGAAATCAGGTTTACGGGGAAATCTACCGTTACCGGCCTTAGGGTAAGGTTGTACGAAAAGGTTGGAGTAATCCGGATGGTATCCTCAATTTGTGGGAGCATGTTGAGTTTAAAAGCATCGGAGATGCTTGGCTCGTAAGGTCTAACAACTTGAACCTGTTGTGTTAGTTTGTCCTGCTGTCCGTACACATCAACCCAGCTAAAAAGCGAAGTGACGATGACTCCCAGTATGATGATTGCTGTTTTATTTTGCATAGTGCTTAGCTTACTTGTTTAAAAGGTGTACCTGTACTTTATGTTTTAATTGCCCCACTGGAGCTGAATGGTATCGTTTTTACTGCCCTGCTGTTTCTCTTTTTCTTTGATAATTAGCTGGGTGAGTAGCTTCGATGCTTCATCAATTACTCCATCGTTGGTTTCGGTATAACCGTCAATTACGCTTTGGAGTGTTGCCTTGGCCTGGAAAAAGTCGTCGCGTTTGGCGTATATCTGGGCCAGAATCATAAAACTTTTTGCTAACCAGAACTGGTGTGGAGTATTTCGCTCGGCAAAGTTGAAAACCTCATCTTCGGCCTTGTTAAGCTCACCCGAGTCGAAATATATACGAACCATTCGGTACTTGGCTTCGGCTCCCTCTTGGGTTTTCAAATTGTTTGAGACATGGGCAAACTCATCGAATGCTTCAGGGGTTCTGTTTAGCTCAAGCAGCGATTTTGCTTTGGCAAAGCGAGCTTCTCGCTCAATCTCACCAGGTAGTTTATCGGTAATAAGCACCTTGTTGGCAGCTTCAACCACCTCGCTGTGGCGCTCTAAATATTTGGCCGTGCGTAGCATACCAACACGTGCCTCCTGTAGGCTCGATTTGAGATCGGCAAGTGTCTCAAGTAGTTTAAATACTTCGTAGGCATCGGCGTATTTCTTTTGCTGCATATAGATAGCCGATGAGGCAAGTAGGGTTTGTTCGGTAAAGGGGTTTTTCTGCCTCTGTACTACCTGCGAGTACGACTCTAGGGCTTGATCGAGCCTGCCATTGCGGTGATGACAGTCGGCCATGTAGAAATGGGCATTCAGCACAAAGCTGCCTCGGGGAAATTCATCCAGATATTTTGATAGGTTTTGAACTGCCTTTTCGCAATCGCCCGACATGTATATTCGCTCTGCTGAGATGTACGATAGCGAGTCTTTCTCGGCCATACTTACATTGCCCAAGCTTCCCAGATTTGAGGCATAGGAGAAGTACTCATCAACATTCCCCATGTCAACATAAATGTTCCGAATGCCAACCAGCGCATTCTTTGCTTCAGCCGAACCGGGAAACTCCTCAACTACTCTTTTGTAGTAACGCATTGCGTTGTCGGAGTCCTCCTTGTTATAGGCTGCAATACCAAGTTGAACCAGGGCTCGCACAAAGTATGAGCTGCCTGGGAAATCTTGCTGAATGCGCGAGTACTGCTTAACAGCCTCTTCGCTTTGGTTTAGGGCAAGGTAAGTTTCGGCTAGTTCGAACAGCGCATCATCGGTATAGTTAGAGTTGGGGTATCTGTTTACAAGGCCTAACAGCTCCTCAATTTTTTTCTGTGGCCTGTCAACCAAGCCAAAGGCAATTCCTCGCTGAAGTATGGCGTAATCAACATCTATGGTATTGGTGTTAATGGCATTCTCGTAGTAGTCTAATGCAACCCAGTACCTGCGTTGGATGTAGTATGAGTCGGCAATTCTGTTGTAAGCATCGCCAAGAAACTGGTTCTTGCTCTTGTTGGTAAGCGTGGCGAACTTGCGGAACCAAACAATGGCGTCGTCGTAGTTCTTTAGCTTGAAGTGGGCGTAGCCCAGATTGTAATGAGCCAAATGGTATTCTGGCAGGTCGAAGGCGCCGGGCGAGAGTAGGAACTGGTCGTAGTCGTTGGCCGCTTTCTGAAAATCTTCAAGCCTATAGTACGACTCCCCTCTCCAGTATAGGCTTAGCGCAAGCAGCCTGTCGCTAAATTCGGGGTACTTAAGCGATAGGGTGAACTTTTCGGCAGCCTCCTCAAAGTTAAGGTTTTGGAATAGCTCAATGCCTCGGTAGAATGCAACGCGTTGATATGCTCGCCTGATGGAGGCATCTTTAGTCGTTATCTTATCGAGCGACTCTAAGGCCTGCCTATAGTTTTTTGTGTTGCTGTAGGCTAAAACAAGGTAGTTGTAAGCCTCATCTATCCGCGGGCTGTTTGGGAATAGCTGGATATACAGTTGGAATGCTTCAATTGCCTCGTTAAATGGATTGTATAGGGTTTCGTAGGTAATTTTTGCAAAATTGAAAAGAGCATCTTCCTTTATGTCGAGATCAAAATCGGCTTTTGAGGCCATGGAGAATGCTTGGCGTGCTTTCGCTTTTTGGTCGAGCTTAAGGTAGCAGTCGGCCAAATGGTAGTATGCATTTTGGCTAAGGATATCCTCTTCGGTAGGAACACGCTCGAGATATTTAACTGCTTCGTCGAAGCGGAAATTTCTATAGTAAATAAATCCTACTAAGTAGTTATCCTCTCGGGTGAGCGAGGTGGCTTTTTCAACAAACTGCTCAATGTAGGGTATGGCTTTTTCGTACTGGCGCAGCCTGTAGTACGATTCGGCAATTAGGCGGGCAATCTCAGGAGCCCGTCGGGCATTGGCCGACTCAAGTACAGGAGGAGCATATTCAATTACCTTGCTGTACTGCCTCTGCAGGTAGTAAATTTGGGAGATGTAGTAGGGTACTAGGGGAGCAAAAGTTTCGTCGTTGCTTAGCTTCTCGAACCCTCGTAGAGCCGTTGCATAGTTCTTTTGGTCGTATGCAATATGCGAGTAGTAATATGTAGCAGGGGCTGCAAACTTATTGTGAGTATCCTTTATCTCAAAAAAGGCTCTGCCTGCCAGGTCGAAGTTATCCTGCATAAAATGGCTATACCCCAACTTAAACAAATATTCGGCCTTTTGATCACTGTCTAGTCCATTACGGTTTGTTTGGCCGAACCAGTAAATAGCATCCTTATATTTACGCTCACGATACCTGAGTTTGGCTAGCTCAAAATATCCTAAGTTAACTTTTTGGTTATCGGGGTAACTATTTATGAAGGTACGCATCAGGTACTCAGCATCCTCGTTGAATAGCTCAATGGCGCATAGGGCATTATAATACTCAGCCTCGCCCTTAATATGCAACTCATTTCTGTTGGCATGCTTAGTGGCTAGCTCGAACTGCTTTTGCGCAGAGGCAAAATTTCCCTTCTCGAAAAGGTCGATTCCGTTGCGTAGGTACTTATCGGGATGCGTATGGTAAACTGTTTCCTGAGCCATTGTAGCACAACCCATTACAATAAGTGTGGCTGCGGCAAGTGCTCGTAACGATTTTGCAAACATAGTTTTCGGCTTAATTTTCATGTAAAAATACAAATAATGCGCCTAAGGTACTGCTATTGCGCTTGCTTTATATCAACATCAAACTGTTAATAACTCGAAATTATTGTACGGTAATTATTCAGATTGATTTTGGGTGGTGCAATTAACATTCTTTGGCTTTCAGTTGTTGTTAGTTATATTTGTAATACATCCTAAAATATCTTAGCATGACTAATCAGATAGCAATTGTAGACTCAAGCGATAATGTAACCGGGTACGATGAGAAACTGAAGGTACATGTAGAGGGGCTTCTGCATAGAGCCTTTTCAATATTTATTTTTAACTCGGCAGGTGAGCTAATGCTGCATCAGCGTGCCCTTAGTAAATACCACTCGCCAGGGTTATGGACAAATACATGTTGCAGCCATTTACCCCAGGGCATGGATATGGAGCAAGCTACACATCGGCGGTTAATGGAGGAGATGGGATTTGATGCCGAGTTGGAGTTTGTAGAAAAATTTCATTACCGTATCGACTTCGACAATGGTTTAACTGAGAACGAGATAGATCATATATACATAGGCTTTTTCGAAGGTGAACCCAATCCCCATGCCGATGAGGTGGAAAGCTACACTTGGATGACCCTACCCAACCTGAAGCGTGATATTGAGGCTAATCCCCAGAAGTACACCTACTGGTTAAAGCATATTGTTGAGCATCACTACACCGACCTGTGCGATGCTCTTGCCAAGTACCAAAAAGCGTAGGCCTGTTGAATACGCGCTTGGGTTATTCTTCTAGCTTTATGGTGCGTAACCTTAGGCTATTGCTAACCACTGAAACTGAGCTGAGCGCCATGGCCATACCTGCTATCATTGGGTCGAACTGAAAACCAATGAATGGGTAAAGTATGCCAGCAGCCAATGGAATACCTATAATGTTGTAGATAAATGCCCAGAAAAGATTTTGCTTCACCGTTCGCATGGTAAGCTTCGAGAGCCTAATGGCCGTTGCAATATGGGTTAGGTCGGAGTTGATAAGCGTAATCTTGGCTACATCCATTGCTATATCGGATCCCTTGCCCATGGCAATGCTAACATCAGCAAGAGCTAAGGCGTGCGAATCGTTTATTCCATCGCCCACCATTCCTACAATCTTTCCTTGGGCCTGCAGCTTCTCTATGAATTCAGCCTTTTCATGTGGCAGCATCGAAGCCTTGTAATGGCTAATCCCTACTTGTTGTGCCACTATTTTGGCCGTTTGCTCGTTATCGCCAGTTAGCATAACAGGTTCCACACCTAACGCCTTCAACCTTTGAATGGCGGCTGCCGATGAGTCCTTCACCTTATCGGCAATGGATATAATGGCAATTACAGCATCTTTGCTGGCAAAAAACATGGTGGTTTGTCCCTTTTGGCTCCATTGAGCCACTTGGTCGGCAAGGGGCTGCGATACTTGTATGTTGTTTTTATCAAGTAGTTTTCTATTTCCAACAAAGTAGTCCTTATCATCTACAGTGGCCATTACCCCCATTCCCGCATGGGCTTCAAATCGGCTTACCGATACAATCCCTGAGCCATCCTTTAAGTGGTTAACAATGGCTTCGGCCAAAGGGTGTTCCGACTGGCTCTCGATGGAGTAAAGGATGGATTGGTCTCGCTCTGTTCCAATGTTGCTAGCCCACTGAATATTAGTTACAGTTGGCTTGCCTTCGGTTATGGTTCCCGTTTTATCGAGCACAATGGCCGAAAGTTTATGAGCTGTTTCAAGGCTTTGGGCGTCCTTTATTAAGATATTTTTTTCGGCACCCTTGCCTATACCCACCATTATGGCGGTTGGTGTTGCAAGGCCAAGAGCACATGGGCATGCAATGGCCAATACAGTTACTAGCGCTACAATACCTTGTACAACCCCTTGGTTCCCCCCAAGAATTACCCATACTCCAAAGCTTAAAAGGGCAATGGCCATTACAATGGGCACAAATATACCAGCAATCCTATCGGCCAACTTTTGTACTGGGGCTTTAGAACCCTGAGCTTCTTCCACCATCTTAACAATTCGGCTCAATACTGTTTCCGACCCCACCTGCTGAGCAGCTATGGTAAGAGATCCCTTTTGATTGGCTGTACCCGCATAAACTTTATCGCCTTTCATCTTCTCAATCGGAAGAGGCTCGCCAGTAATTGTGCTCTCATCGATAAACGAAACCCCCTTGGTAACCACTCCATCAACAGGGACTCTTCCTCCTGGTTTTAATAGTACTTGCTGTCCTACTTTTAGATCGGAAATGTGGATGTCCTTTAGGCTATTGTTCTCTATTACGGTAACGGTATCGGGTTGTAGCCCCATCAATTTACGTATGGATGATGAGGTTTTTCCTTTGGCTCGCTCCTCGAGCCATTTGCCCAGTAGTATAAAAGTGATAATTACCGATGCCGACTCGAAGTAT
This sequence comes from Perlabentimonas gracilis, assembly GCF_011174675.1. Classification (GTDB taxonomy): domain Bacteria; phylum Bacteroidota; class Bacteroidia; order Bacteroidales; family Tenuifilaceae; genus Perlabentimonas; species Perlabentimonas gracilis. Next base: position 17,028 of record NZ_JAANIG010000015.1, read on the forward strand.
ACATGGGGCTCAATTCCACGGTTTAGCAAGAATGAGGGGTTTATGGTGTTGAAAACACTAAATGCGAATGCAATACCTGTGCTAAGGGCAACCAGCGTATCCATATTGGCCTTTAGGTGAGCCGCCTGCTTCCAAGCATTGGTAAAAAACCCGCGGCCAAACCAAAAAATTATAGGGATTGAAAAGATTAAAGAAATAATTGGGGAGTACTCCCAATGCATAAAGAACATTCCTAGAATAAACACTGGAAACGTGAGGATTCCTGCCCACACAGTCCTTGTTCGCATTTTGTTAGACTCCAGTTGACGGATATTATCCGTGGCCCTATGGTCATGCTCGCTTTCAATTAGTAGGTCATATCCAACCGATCGTATGGCTTGTTGAAGTTTCTTGGGTGAAGCCAGCTGAGGATCGAAGTTAACCCAAGCTGTTTGATTGGCCAGATTAACGCCTGCGTCTGCAACACCATCTAAGCTTTTGAGCATACTCTCAACGCTGGCTGAGCAGCCAGCGCATGACATCCCTGTTACCGGATATATATGTTTCTCTGTTTTCACGACGTGTTTTTATTGGAAGAACAACATTTGTTACATTATGTTTTCGCCTTAGGGTAAACAATATCCCAATTTTGTGTGCTATAGTAGATCTTGTAAAAGTATCTTATTCCTAAGATTAATCTGGGTACAAGAGTGTGCTTTATTTTATTCCCTTAGCAATAATAATAATGGAGGATCACGGTTTATACTTTATGCTCTCGGGTTAATGAGTGTTAAAACTATAAAAACTATTTATGGTATTTCGGTTTTCTAATTTACCTTTGCGGCAGAATAAAGTCAGCATAAAGTAAAAAAAACATTAAGCATTAAGTGGTGTTTACGCTTGTTGGCATAGCATTTGCATAGCTTATTCCTGATTTATCGATAAGTAAGATTTTATTATTGTAACAATAAAAAGGTTAACTACCATGTCAGTATCAGAAATTTACAACAAGGTTAAGTGGTTATTACTAGTGAATTTTAATGTAAAAGATATTGTTAACTATTATAATGCTGATTTAAAAAAGGATCTAGGGATGGACAGCTGGGACGTGAATATGTTGCTTTACCTCGTGGAAAGCAACTTTAACGTTAGGTTCAGCAGTGGTACCGAGAAAGATATTGCCAGATTAGACCAACTTGTTTCGTTAGTTTACGAGGCCAGTAAAGCTTCGCAGAGGCTAAAGCAAATTGCATAACCTCCTTTTGGGTAAAACAATCTCATTACTACATATTATTCTGCAAGATTTAATGTAAAGGAAGTTAATTCTTCGTTTAGGCTGCTTTTGTACCCATAACCCACTGTCCTGAGTTGGGTTTTCTTTTAATTTTTTAACCAACCAAAACTATCCCCTGCTGTATTGCTTATGCACGCTGATTTTTTATTGTACAGTTGTGCCTTTCATTGGCACCAAATTAAGCTACTATATACGGAAAGCTAAATAATTGTAAAATCAAAAAACTATTATAGTTTATTTAGTTTTGGTATTTATCTTTGCACCCTTAAATTTTTAGTAAGCAATGGAAGTTAAAGAGAGAATTATAGAGGGCGCTGCTCAGCTATTCCTTCGGGAGGGTGTACGTAAGGTGACGATGGATCAGCTAGCTTCATCGCTTGGTATATCCAAAAGAACGATTTACGAAGTGTTTAGCAACAAGGATGAGATCCTTAAGGAGACCATTCTGAGGCATATAAATCAGCAAAGACTGCAAACAGAGCGTTTGTCGCAGGAGTCGGAAACTGCTTTGCACTTTTTCGTTTCAATACTTAACCAAGGAATTGAAAACCTAAAAGCAGTAAATCCCCAATTTGTGAATGAGTTGAGGGTTTACTACCCATCCATATGGTCGTCGATAATTTGTACAAGTCAAGATTATAACATTTTTCAAACCATTAAGATAATTCAAAGAGGGATAATCGAAGGTGTTTTTCGTGATGATATGGATGTAACTGTTGTTTCTAAATTTATCATAGAGTCGCTATCAATTTTGGCAAACCAAGATATCTTCCCAACTCATATTTACGCTCCTGCCAAGTTGTACCGCGATTCAATAATTACCCTTGTGCGTGGCATTTGTTCGGTAAAAGGTATTCAGATGCTCGAAAATGAGCTCAATAGCAGAATTAATAATTAATCAAAAATTGTTAAAATGTTTAATCACATTGTTTTTAAAATCCTAATTATAGGCCTTGCTTCATTGCAGCTTGGCGCAACGAGCGCACATGGGCAAGATACCCTAAGGCTAAATCTCGATCAAGCCTTGGAGATTGCATTGTCGGAGAACCCAACCATAAAGCTTGCCGACAAGGAAATTGAGCGCACACAGTACTACAGGCGAGAGATGCTGGGCGGGTTTTATCCGAACCTAAGCGGTAGTGCACAGTACACCCGAAACATTGAGCCACAGGTTATATTTATGCCCGATGGTATGTTTGGCCCAGGTACAGGTGGCCCACTAAAAATTGGCTTCGATAATAGCTACACTGCAGGTTTGTCGCTCTCAGTCCCGTTAATCGCTCCCTCACTTTTCAAGATGCTTAGGATATCTGAAACTGATATCGAGATAGCGTTGGAAAAATCTCGTGAGTCGAAACTGAATATGGCGAGCGAGGTGAAGAAAGCCTTTTACAACCTGCTTCTGGCACAGAATTCCTACGAGGTGATGGGCATGAGTATGGAGAATGCTCAAAAAAACCTGCAGAACATTAAGAACTTATTTAGTCAGGGTTTGGTTGCCGAGTACGATGTTATTAGAAGCGAGGTGCAGGTTCGAAACCTTAACCCAACCTTTGTGCAGGCAGAGAATGCGGTAAACCTTTCGGCAATGATGCTGAAAATTTTGCTGGGCGTAGGAACCGATGTGGAGCTCGAGATTGAGGGCGATCTGTCGGATTACGAGGAGGAGTTGGCTCAAGGCATCCCGGGCAAATCCCTTATGCTAAACCAAAACACAACCCTGCGTCAGCTGGAGTTGCAGGAGCTTAAGCTCAATCAGCAGTTCCAGCTAATTCGGACTACTCGACTTCCCATGCTGGCGGCATTTGGTAACTATCAGTACCAATCGCAGGCAAACGATTTTAAATTTGCCGACTACAACTGGGTAAGCACCAATATGGTTGGCTTACAGCTACAGGTTCCAATATTTCAGGGTTTTACTAATAAGTATAAGGAGCAGCAGGTGCTGGTTGGAATCGATCAGCTCAGAATACAGCGCGATTATCTAAACCAAAACCTTACCCTACAGGCTCGTAACGCTATTACCAGCATGATGCGTGCCGCCGAGCAAATTAGCTCAAGCAAGGAGGGTATTGCTCAGGCGGAGCGTGGCTATAGCATTGCTCAAACCCGCTACAACACTGGTAGTGGAACAATTCTGGAACTCAACGATGCAGAAGTTTCCCTTACTCAGGCTAAGCTTAACTACAACCAGGCAGTTTACGATTTTCTTCAGGCCAAGGTCGATTATGAATCGATACTAGGAGACGAAGGGGTGATTGTTGGCCAAACTTTGAATTAATAGAGAGTACGATATAAAAATTGAAATCCTTTTAAAATAATTTTCACAGATGAAAACATTAAGTGCAGCTAAATACCTAGTAGTATTTTTGGCCATAGCTTTGGCCTCATGCTCAGGAGGGCAATCGGTTGATATGGAATCCGAGGAGCAGTCAGTGCCATTGGTTAGAGTGTCCACCCTTGTAACTCAAATGATAGAGCAAGAGGTTGATTATACTGGTAATGTACAGGCTTTTAAAGAGAATCACATTAGCCCAAATCAACCATCCCGTATTCGTAAAATTTTCGTTGAAGTTGGCGATATGGTTAAGCAAGGGCAGCTTCTGGTTGAGATGGATAACACCAGCTTTGATCAGGTAAAAACCCAACTCGATAACCTGGAGAAGGAGTTCGCAAGGCTCGATACTTTAAACCGAATTGGAAGCATCCCTCAGCAGCAGGTCGATCAGGTAAAAACCCAGCTCGACATCATGCGAACCAACTACAAAACCATGACGGAGAATACCCAGCTTCGCTCACCAATCAATGGTGTAATCACAGGACGATACTACAACGATGGCGATATATACTCCATGACTCCCAATCCTACGGGTAAAGCGGCTGTGGTATCTGTTATGCAAATTCAGCCGGTAAAGGTGTTGGTAAATGTTCCCGAGATGTATTTCCCCAACGTTAAGCAGGGTATGAGTGCCGCTGTTACCCTCGATATCTACCCTGATAAATTGTTTAATGGCAAAGTACATTTAGTGCACCCAACTATTGATCCCATGACGCGTACGTTTACAGTTGAGGTTGAGGTGGTTAATAATGAGATGTTTATTCGCCCAGGGATGTTTGCTCGTGTAAGGTTTGGGTTTGGACAAATTGAGCGGGTTGTAGTTCCCGATTTGGCTGTACAACGTCAGCCCGGCACCAACGATAGGTTTGTGTTTGTGGTTGATGATAATGTGGCTAAGCGTAAGGTGATAAGAATTGGCCGTAGAATTGACGATAGCTTTGAAGTGCTCTCAGGACTTACCGCAAACCAAAAAGTGGTTGTGGCCGGTCAAGCTAGCCTCCTCGATGGTAATACCGTTGAAGTTGAAAAGTAGTTTTCCCTAAATCTCACTGAATAGATTATGAGTTTATATAGTACCGCAGTTCGGAAACCCGTAAGTACAATCCTTATCTTCATTGGAGTGATTGTATTTGGTTTGTTCTCGCTTAACAGGCTGTCCATAGACCTGTACCCCGAGATCGACCCACCCATCATCAGCGTGTTTACCACCTATCCTGGTGCTAATGCTGCTGATATAGAGACTAATATTACCCGCTTGCTAGAGGATAACCTCAATACGGTGAGCGACCTAAAGAAGCTTACCTCATCATCAAGGGAGAATATCTCGCTAATTATACTAGAATTTGAGTGGGGCACCAACTTGGATGAGGCCACAAACGATGTGCGCGATGCCATAAGCCGTATCGAGAGGTATTTGCCCGAAGATTCGGAGAAGCCTGTGATATTCAAGTTTAGCACCAGCATGATGCCCATCCTTATGCTCTCGGCTACTGCTGAAGAGAGCTACAGCGCATTGAACAAAATTTTAGATGAGCGCATTGTGAACCCCCTAAACCGTATCGATGGGGTTGGTGCAGTTGGTATTTCGGGCGGACCTAAGCGCGAAATACAGGTGAATGTTGACCCCCGCAAGTTGGAGGCCTACAATCTAACCGTTGAGCAGCTTGGCAATGCAATTCGGATGGAAAACCTGAATATGCCCGCAGGAACTATCGACCTGGGCTCAAAAACATTCCCGCTCAGGGTTCAAGGTGAATTTTCCGATAGCGATGTTTTAAACGATATAGTGGTTGGTAGCTTTGCTGGTAGGCAAATTAAGCTAAAGGATGTTGCTGTGGTGAAGGATACCCTGGCCAAGCTCACCATGGATGAGCGCCGCAACGGTATGCCCGCCGCACGTATCATTGTGCAAAAGCAGTCGGGTGCCAACACGGTTAAAATATCCAAGGAGGTGCTTGAGCAGCTGCCCATCCTTATGCGAACTCTGCCTCCTGACATTACCATTGATACAATCTTCGATTCATCAGAGTTCATTGAGAACTCCATTGATAGCTTAACCATAGCCGTTCTCTTTGCAGGTATATTTGTAATGCTGGTGGTGCTATTCTTCCTCGGAAGGTGGAGAGCCACATTCATCATTATACTTACCATTCCTGTTTCGCTTATTGTTTCCTTTATCTACCTCTATGTTACAGGTAACTCTATCAATATTATATCGCTATCGTCGTTATCTATTGCCATAGGTATGGTGGTTGACGATGCCATTGTGGTGCTAGAGAATATCACCAAGCATATTGAGAGGGGGAGTTCACCTCGCGAGGCATCTATTTATGGTACCAACGAGGTGGGATTGGCCGTTGTGGCAACTACTCTAACCGTTGTGGCTGTATTCTTCCCGCTAACGCTTGTGGGAGGTTTAAGTGGAATTATGTTTAAGCAGCTGGGTTGGATTGTAACCATTGTGGTAGTTGTGTCAACCATTGCAGCCTTGTCGTTAACGCCAATGCTCTCATCGCAGATGCTAAGGCTTAACCCACCACGACGTAAGGGGCTGGCCAAGCTTATCTTCGACAACTCCGAAAGGATGCTTACGGCCATTGATAACTTCTATGTTAAAACCCTATCGTGGGCCATTAGGCACAGGGTAGTAGTGGTTGTTGCTGCAATAGTTGTTTTTGCCTCAAGCATGCTACTAGTGGGTAGGGTAGGTACGGAGTTTATACCACCCTCCGATAACGCCCGGGTTGCCATTGAAATAGAGCTACCCATGGGTATTAGGGTTGAGAAAACCCAGCAGGTTGCGCGAGATATTGAAGCGATAATACAAAATAAGTATCCAGAGGTGGAGATGATTTCAACCAGCTCAGGTTCCGCCGACGATAGGAATATCTTTTCGGCCATGGGAAGCAACGGAAGCCATATCATCAATATGACCCTTCGCCTCTCTTCCAAAACTGAGCGCGAAAGAGATATTTATTTAATTAGTGATTTGATAAGAGAGGACTTGGCTCAGGTTCCCGATATTTCATCGTTCTCAGTTACGCCTGGTGGCGGTGGCGGTTTTGGCGGCCAAAGCCAGCTTGAGGTAATCATCTCAGGATACGATCTCGATGTATCGGGAGAATTTGCGCGTGAGCTTGCCGAGCGCATGAAGAGTATCCCTGGCACCCGCGATGTGGATGTGACACTCGAGGAGTCGAGGCCTGAGTACCAGGTGGAGTTCGATCGCGAGAAGCTGGCTTTCTACGGATTAAATACCACCACGGCTTCAACCTTTGTAAGGAATAGGATTAACGGCTTGGTGGCGGCTAAGTATAGGGAAGATGGTGATGAGTACGATATTGTTGTCCGCTACGCCGAGCCTTTCCGTGAGTCAATCGAGTCAATTGAAAATATTCTAATCTACAATAATCAAGGACGAGCCGTTAGAGTGAAAGATGTTGGGGCGGTTAAGGAGTACTCTGCTCCGCCGTTCATTGAGCGCGAGAACCGCCAACGGGTGGTTAAGGTTACCTCGGCCCTATACAAAGCTTCGCTAACCGATGTGGTAAGCAATATTTGGGCAGAGATTGATAAAATGGAAGTTCCCCAGGGTATTGGTATCGATATTGGGGGAGATGCAGAGCAGCAGCAGGAGTCGTTTGCCGACTTGTTCTCGCTACTTCTGCTAATCATCATGCTGGTGTATATCGTTATGGCCACTCAGTTCGAGTCACTGCGCTCTCCTTTCATCATCATGTTCACCATTCCTTTTGCGTTCACTGGTGTTATACTATCGTTGTGGCTAACGGGTGAAACCCTTAACCTAATATCAATGATTGGCTCGGTGATGCTAGTGGGTATTGTGGTAAAGAATGGTATTGTGCTGGTTGACTATACTAACCTCATGCGCGACAGGGGACTTTCGTTATCGCAAGCAGTGCTTTCTTCGGGTCGTTCAAGACTTCGCCCAGTGCTTATGACCACCTTAACCACAGTGTTGGGTATGCTACCATTGGCCATTGGTTTTGGCGAAGGCTCTGAAATATGGCGACCTATGGGTGTAGCTATTATGGGCGGTTTAACCTTTTCAACCGTTATAACACTGGTTCTTATTCCTGTGGTTTACACCATGTTTGGCGCAAATAGGCTTAAGAAGGAGCGTAAAAGGATGGAAGAACTGGTTGAGGGTATAAATTAATTGCACCCATAGGCCGTAGAGTATTACAAATGTAAATTTATTACGAGATGAAAACAGTATTCATATCATATAATCAAGCTCTCACCGAGCGCGTTGAGGCAATTCTCGATCACCACGCAATACGAGGTTTTACCCGTTGGGTTGATGTGCAGGGCCGAGGAACACATAAGGGCGAGCCCCATATGGGAACCCATACATGGCCTGCCATGAACTCGGCCATTCTAACTGTAATCGAGGATCGACAGGTTGATCCGTTGCTCGCATCGCTTTCCAAACTTAATAATCAGTCGGAAATGCAAGGACTTCGTGCCTTTGTTTGGAATGTAGAAGGCGGAATTTAGCTTCAAACAATCTAGAAATTGCAACGGGGATATTTGGGTTTAACTTTAAAACCCAAATATCCCCTGCTTTTTATTACGGAGAATAAAATTATTATTCTAATTTTACCCATAAATCTTAATCTCTATTTGTAATGGCAGCAAAACACATTCTACTCGTTGAGGATGTATACTACAACCAAGTGCTTATTGAGTCGCTACTTATTGATTGGGGATACACCGTTTCAATTGTAAAGAATGGAGAGGAAGCTTTGGCAATTATGAGGGAACAGAATTTCGATCTGATTGTCCTCGACATAATGATGCCTGTTATGGATGGGTTCACTTTCCTCGATGAAAAGAGGAAGGCCAAAATAGATTTGCCCGTGGTTATACTCTCGGCTCGGAACGATATGAAGAGCATACAGAAAGCGCTTGAACTTGGTGCTCAGGATTACGTGGCAAAGCCTTTTAATTCCTACGATTTGAGGAATAAGATTTCACTCTATCTTGATTAATAGCTGCATTGTTTACCAAGAGTTTTCTATGAAATGGCTAGTCTTTTCAAGGTTGATCCTCCTGCTCATAGTTATTTGCTCCTCGTTTGTTTTAAGTGCACAGGATTCGTTTCAGCCCGATAGGCCCGGTTTTAGCACAGGAACTTACACTCTGCCTAAAGGGGAGGTATACCTCGAAGTGGGTTACCTGCTATCCATCCCATCGTCTCAATACGGTTCTACTATTCATAGCCTCCCTCAAAGCAACATCCGATTCGGACTTGCCCCTAAACTTGAACTTAACCTAATGTGGGATGGCTTTTCCAAGGTTATCGGCGAAAAAGGGTTTAATGCATTTGATAGTTTTGGTGTCGGGGCTAAGTTTCGAGTAGTTTATAACCAGAGGTTTAACCTTTCGTTGTTGGGTATTGTAACCAGTTCAGAAGACCTTAGCATTAACCCTGTGTTTGGTGTTTTGTGGGACTACTCATTATCTGAACCCCTCGATTTGTTTGGAGTAGTTCACCTTGCACACAGCAAGAGTAACGGTGTGTATAGCGAGCTTTCGTTAGGATTAGCTTATTCTATTTCTAGCAAAATAAGTGTTTTTACAGAGTACTTCAATAGTATAGGGTTATCCTCGCAATTTTTAGCTCACAATGGATCGGTAGGTGCAACCTACCTAATAACAAACAATTTGCAACTCGATATATTCTACGAAAAAGAGATATCACCTGCCGGTTATAACAACCTGGGTGCTGGGCTATCTAAACGGTTTTAGCTCTTTGATGCCGAATTTTTATTACCCTCACCATTCGGATAAACAATCTCTTGTTTTTTGTACAAATTGTAAAAGTGTTTACCTGTTGTTTAAAAGGTTTTACGCTCTGTTATGATTATTTGGTCAACCAAAAACCAAAGTTTTACGGTCAAAATTGAGTGTTCATCAAACTTTGCTATGTTGTATTCCATATTGAGTTATATTTGTACAATATGATAGTATTGTCTCACAGGTAATTTGGTGTATCTCCTTATGGTTCGATGGTTTATTTTGTTATCTTTTTTGTTGCTTTCGAATGTGCTTCCTGCTCAGAATTGGAACTTGATATACCAAAGAGAGCTCGAGGCCGAGGAATTTTTGATTGACAAGCAGTACGAGCGAGCAGCAAAAAAGTATGAGGATGCTCTTAAGCTAATTCCCACCAGCGCAAACCTTAAGTTCAAGGTGGGAAGTGTTTACCTGTTAACTCCAACCAAAAAACATTTAGCACTCAATTATCTTAAAGAGGCCGCTAAGGGTGCATCAACAGAGTTTAACCCACGTGCCATAAAGGAAGAAGCTGCACCCATTGACGCCTGGTACCAGCTGGGTAGGGCATTGCAGATGGACAATCAGTTTACCGAGGCCATTTCTGCATTCGAGAAGTTTAAGTCCTTGCTCGACCCAAGCGATCCCTTTGTAACTAATGTGAATAAACGAATTGAATCCTGCCGCAATGCCCCTCAGCTTATGGCCGATGAGCAGGGGCTTGAGACTATCAACCTTGGGAATATTATCAACAGCAAGGATGCTAATTTCAACGCGGTTGTATCTGGCGATGGCACAACGCTAGCCTACACTAGGCAAGGCAACCGAGGATACGAGGTGTACGTGGCTAAACGAAAGGGCGATGCTTGGGAGCGTCCTAGGCGAATTACCGATGATATTCGTGGCGGATTCCTAAAGACCGCATCGCTATCGTACGACGGAACTTGGCTCTATTTGGTCGATGATTTTGCTTCAACGCAAAGTATTTACGATACCTTTTACGACGAGGGGTGGGTTCGCTCCAAAAGGCTGAAGAAACCCATAACCAGCAAGTTTAACGAAAGCCACGCAGCCGTTTCGCCCGATGGTAAAACTCTATACTTTACCAGCGATAGACCCGGAGGGCGTGGCGGGCTAGATATTTATAAATCCTCTCAGGATAGTAGAGGACGTTGGGGCGATCCCGTTAACCTTGGCCCCAGAGTTAATACGGAACTCGATGAGGATACTCCATTCCTTACACCCGATGGGCGTTACCTGTTTTTTAGCTCCCAGGGACACAACAGTATGGGTGGTTTCGATATTTTTTATGTCGACTTGAATGGCTCCGGCGAGCCCATAAACCTAGGCTACCCTGTAAACGATGCAGGCGATAATTTGTTTTACTACCCTCAGTCGCTAACCAAAGGCCTTATGGCTCTTTCGCAAAGCGATGGGTTTGGCCCGCAGGATATTTACGAGCTACAAATTACTCCCTTGGTAACACTAAATGGCAACCTCGCAGTGGTTGATAACCAATCGGCTCCAGCCGATGAACAGGTTAGAGTCGAGATAATTGACTTGCAGTCCACCGATATGATTGCACAAATAAGCGCTAGCCTTACCGATAAGTCGTTTACCAAGAGATTACGCCCAGGCGATTACCTAGTACAAGCCAAAGCCAATGGTTTTGAGGATTTTGAAATGAACTTTACCATAGCAGCAACCCAAGCACCACAGGATTTAAACATATCGCTAATACCAATACCCCAAGAGCCCGAACCAGAGTCTCTGCTTGCTATGCAGCAAGATATTGAGGAAGAAATAATACAGCTAGAACCCGAGCCAAAACACCTCGACCCTTCGGCAGGCTCAGGGAACCGCGAACTCAGCGAATCGCCTCAATCAATTCAATCACAACCAGAGCTTAAGCCTCAACCTCAACCAAAGGCTCAGCCCGTTAGGTCATTCGTTGTTGAAACACTTCCTACCGAAGGGTACTACACGGTTCAATTTATGGCGTTGCTAGTGCCGGTTCCCGAGAGTCATTTCCAGAATATAGACGGGGTACTGGTTACTCAAGGTGCCGATGGTTACCATAGGTATTCGGTTGGTGCTGTGGCTACTAGGGGAGAAGCGCAGGTAATACAGCAACAGCTGCGCGGCTTGGGGTACAGCGAATCGTTTATTAAGTATAGTAATTCATCTCAAGCAAAAGCTGCCCAAAAGATAGAATACGAATCGCAATTCACCATTCAGGTGATGGCTCTTAGGAGTCCTGCCGATATGAGTAGGTTTAGCAACCTGCCCGATGTTAAGGTTGAGCAGGGCGACGATTCGTTCTATCGATACTACACCGGAAACTACTCATCGCATCAACAGGCAAGCGATGATTTACCTCGTATCGAGCGAATTGGATACAAGGGAGCCTTTGTGCGTAAGCTCTAATCCCCACTGTTTAAGATTATCCTTAATGCAGTATTCCTTTGCAAACTGAATACAAAACAATTGTATCTGCTTGCTGGGTATGTTGCTCTTTTTTTATAATATTGTAGGGTCGGTAACGGTAAATCTTATTATTTATATGCTAAAAAATTAACCAATTTCAGTCCAATGAAAAAAACCTTAATTACAACCCTGTTTATTCTTCTTGCATCGATTTGTGTATTCGCACAATCGCTACTCTACAAGGTAACTGGCGAAAATATGCAATATCCCGTTTACATCTATGGAACTATACACGCATTACCACAGGCCGACTTTTTTATCGATTCGGTTGTAATTGAGAAATTTGCTGAGGCCGATAAACTTGTGCTCGAGATCGATATGTCGAACCCCAATATGGCCTTCGAGGTGCAATCGGCCATGATGATGAAGGATAATAGCATTGATAATATACTCACACCTGAGGAGTATGCTAGGTTATCGAAGTTTTTTGCCGACTCGCTGCAAATGCCCATAGCTATGCTTAACAGCGTTAAGCCGTTGATGCTGTCGTCGTTCTTGCTCCCCAAGCTAATTGGTACGCAGGTGGCATCGTATGAAGGATACTTTATGCAGCAAGCTGTAGCGCAGCAAAAGCAAATTGGTGGGCTTGAAACGGTTGTTGAGCAGATTAGCCACTTGGATATGATTCCCCTACCACAGCAAGCTCAAATGCTTATGGAGAGCATTGATGATTTTAATAAGTCGCGTAGCGAATTTAAACGATTGGTAGAAACATACCAAAGTCGCGATGTTGAGGCTGTTTACCAAGTGGTAATGGAAACCGAGGAGGAGTACAAAGAGTTTGGCGAGTTCCTTATCGACAAGCGCAACGAGAATTGGATTCCAAAGATTATAGAGTTGGGCAATGCTCAAACCACATTTGTGGCCGTTGGCTGCGGTCATCTGGGTGGCGAGAAGGGTGTGCTTAACTTGCTGCGCAATGAGGGTTTTGAAGTAAAAATGATGGAGTAGAAAGCTAATCGCCGTTAGGGGTGTTCAACTTTTTAAATCAAACTAAGAGGTTTATATGAAAAAGATTTTATTGATGGTTGTATCTGTGCTAACTATTTTGTCGTGTGCACAGCCAAAAACCGATGTGGTAATTACCACCGATGAGTTATCAGCATTTAAGCCCACCATTGTGCTCATGCACCCCACGGTGAATAATCTAAAAACTTTCATATCGCTTACCGAACAGGATATTTTCCCATTCCCAGTAGAGGCTAATGTGTTGGGCGTATATCATAGCAAAGGCGCGTACGATTATAGCCAATCGGTAGATTTCCTAAAGGATTTAAAAGATACTAGGTTCGGTTTGCTATCCTTGGACGGAAGCCTAAACCCAAACAACCTATACAAAAAGAATGGATGCAGTAATGCGTTTAGAGCAATCTTCGAGAATTCAAATGGCATAATTTTCTTCGGTGGACCCGATATGCCCCCATCGGTCTATAACAATCCTGTAAACCTGCTAACCTCAATAACCGATGTCCATAGGCACTATGTGGAGCTCTCCTTCCTCTTTCATCTACTTGGCGGTAGTCAGAATGAAGAGGTGAAACCCCTGCTCGACAGCAAGCCCGAATACGCTATCCTTGGTATTTGTCTCGGGATGCAAACCATGAACGTGGCAACCGGCGGCACCATGGTGCAGGATATCCCCACCGAGATTTACGGTTTAACAACCGTTGAGGAGGTTTTAGCATTGGATGAAAACATGCAGCATCGAAACTACTACTCAAACCTTGGTGTTGACAAGGATTTGATTTGGGGTCATTTTCATCAAATTCAGTTTGAGCAGGGCAGTCTGTTCGATTCTTTGAACGGAAATACACAGGAACTACCTTATATCTGGAGTAGCCACCACCAGGCGCTAAGCAAGCTGGGTAAAGATATTATTCCCATTGCCAGGAGTATGGATGGGAGAATAATTGAAGCCATTAAGCATGCTATGTACCCCAACGTGTTGGGAGTACAGTTCCATCCCGAGGTACCCTCGATTTACGATACTGAGAGCAAGCTCAAGAGGATTCCGTTTGAGCAGAATCAGCAATCATATATCGATTTATACCCAATTGGCAAGGGCGAAGATTTCCACCGTGCTTTTTGGCGAATGGTGGGGAAGAGCTATGAACGCTAGGGCACAAAGGCGCAAATAATAATAACGCACAAGCACCTTTGGTATCGAAAATCTTGTAACATTAGGGTGATTTATTGCAAAGGAAATTAAGTCCTATAGGTACTATACATCCTTAAACAATGGAACTTTCGGTTGTTTTTTCGCACCGTTAGTATACTTTGTGGTTTACTCTCCTTCAATGATGTTGTGTATACTTCCGTGTTAATTTACCATGCGTAAATACGTACACCACTGTTCGTTATCGCACAATTCCCCGCCAACCCTGTTTGTTTTAACGAAATGATACATTGCAATATACGCTAAATGGCGTGTTGTTTGCATAAGTCTGATAATCTTATGTTTAAAACAAAATCGATTTAATAATCTAAAAATTTTTAGTTATGGAAAAGAATTTACTTGTAAAGGTTTTACTCGTAACGGTTGGAGTATTTTTATTTTCTTGTTGTAACAACAAGGTTGAACAGGAAGCATTTCCTCCTATTGCAGATTTTAGTGTTTCTAATGATCAGATCTATGTTTGGGAGAAAGTAACCTTTTTTGATGCTTCGGATAACGAGCCCATTGAATGGGAATGGTTTTTTGAAGGTGGAGATCCCGAAGTATCCGTTGATCGAGAACCTGAAGTACTGTATAAAGAAGCTGGAATTTACAGAGTTAAACTTACGGTTAAAAATGAGAACGGTGAAAGCGAAAAGGAGTTGGAGAGTTTTATAAAGGTAAGTGAATATCAAAATTATTTCGGAACCCTTACCGATCCTCGTGATGGACAGGAATACAAAATAGTTAAAATTGGTAATGTAGATATTATGGCTGAGAACCTTAGTTACCTAACAGGCGATGCTGTGTACTACGATAATGACCCAGCCAATGGCGAAAAATATGGGTTACTTTACAAGTGGGAGACTGCCCTTGAGGCTTGCCCCGCAGGGTGGCGATTGCCAACAAAGAACGAGTATAGTATGATTCGGGAGTATCTGGGAGGAGAGAATGTTGTAGGAGGAAAGCTGAAAATGTCTGGTACAGAATTCTGGATGTCACCTAATAAAAATGGAACAAACGAGACTGGCTTCTCGGCTGTTGGAGCAGGAGGCTATTTTCCTGGACACCTTGAGTTTTTTGGTATGCATGAATTTACCTCTTTTTGGACTCAAACAGAGGCGACCGATGAGTTGGTTTGGTGTGTAGAACTTGCTAGAACAAGTGGTATGATGTATATATCAAACAACTACGGAAAGGAACCTTCCTATTTCTCTGTAAGATGTATTAAGGACTAATTTGTTTCAGTTTATTATCTTCTACAAGATTAAGTTGTTAAGTCAATAGGCATCGCACAACCTTAAAGAGAAAGGCGAATCTGTTCATCCTACTTTTAGGCGGATGGAGGTGGAGTGGATTCATAGTCAGGTAAATCTTCCAATGAGCAGGCAAGCGGTCAGCGTTTCATATAGATTAGATGGGTAATAAATTTTTTTTGAATCATTTGTAGTTGAAAAAATATCCGTTGGGAGCGTAAACACCCAACGGATTGTTTTTTTGTAGTAAACCAAAGGTTATTCCTCCTCCTCCTCAAGGTAGATAAGCATCACCACGCAGTCGTTCTCGCACTTCTCATTAAACTCAATGTAAAGGTGGTATGCACCAGTCTCGTTCACCTTAAGCCTCGATACCGAATGATTTTTTTCACTATCAACCTTGGTGTTAAGGGTTACTGGGTACTCCTCTTTATCGCTAACATAAAGTTTGATGTTCGATATGGGGGTTGATGGGTTAACAAAATGCAAAGCGTACCTGATGTCTTTTCTTAGTATTATCGAGAACCTCGTTACATTACTGTCAGATTGTTTTACCTCGAAATCCTTGAGGAATGCACCATCGTACTCTTTACTCCAGTCAATCTTTTCGCTAATAGCGCATTGCGCATTTGCTGTGGCTTGTAAAGCCAGCAGTAGTAAAAGCGTGCTTAGTATTGTTCTCATAAGTGGTTGGTTAATGTTAGTAGTTTATTTTGATATAATTACCTTGCCATGCAGTCTTGTTGCCTTAATTGCAGTCTTGTCTTCAATTGCAGCCAAAATACTATCGAGCGATAGGTTGGTAAATGTGCCTGTAAAGCTTAGGTAGGCAATTGTATCATCTGCAATTTCAATATCTTGCCCATAGAACTTTTCTAAAACTTGTGTTACTTTAATCATTGGGGTGTTATCAAAAGCTATATTGCCAGTTTTCCACGCTAGGTAGTTGGGGTTGTTGTTTGATGTAGCAAAAACTAGGCTGTTGGTTCGGCTAACCGAGCAGTAGTTGCCTTTGGTTACCAGTAGCGAGAGCCCTTGCCCCAGAATATTATCTGCTACCTTTAAGCTACCGCGGCTTACTGTTATATCAATATCATTATCGTTTGGGTAAGCTTTAATATTGAGTGCAGCTTTGTTTTCTATTGATATTATTGCATTGCCAGCCCTTAGGGTGTATGGTGCTTTGGCCGCACCTTCGGTTTCAAGGTAAATCTCACCATCAATATCCATGATGAACTCGCCGCTTTTGCGAACTGAGTAGGCTATTGAGCTGTTTTTATTTAGCCATACCCTACTGCCATTGGGCAACCGTTGTTCGGTTATGCTATCGGTTTGGTTCTGCAGTGCTATAACTTCTGGTGCAAAAACGTTGCAGTTTACTGCAAACACTATTATCAATGCTATTGCGGCTGCCGTTGAGGTGGCTATCAGAGCTATGCGCCTTAGCGAAGTTTTACTGTGGTTGTAGGTTTGTTGATAGTGGGTCCAACCCTTTTCGGGTGTCCACTGCACCTCTTTTGGAACCGTATTTAATTCGGCAACCTTATCTCTAAATATATTGTCAATTCTATTGTTCATGGCAAATCATTTTTTCTGATAATAATATCTGAAGCGCCCTGCGGGCACGCAGCAGGTAAACTCTCGAACTCGATTCCTCTATGCCCAACCTGATGGCAATTTCTTTATGGTTATACCCATCGATGACATAAAGATTAAATACGGTACGTTGCTCGCTGGGTAGTTCCTGTATCATTTTGTAGTAATCTTCGGCTGTTAAGTTGGTGTCGGATTGTAATTCGGTTTGTGGCTCGTTATTGTCCATTTCGCTAATGCTGGTAAACTCATTCTTTTTGCGCAGCAGGGTAAGCGCCTCGTTTACTACTATTTTTTTCATCCAGCCCAAAAGCATTTGGTTGTTGGTGTAGGTAAAGGTGTGTATGTTCTTGAAAATACTATAGAACCCACTATTCACTATGCTTGCAGCATCCTGCTCGTTGTTTACATACCTGTATGCAACCCTAAATAGATGTGGTGAAAACATTTGGTAGAATTGATGCTGCGTTTTGGTGTTGTTACGTTTTAGCTGCTTTATCGTGTTGTTCATAAAAAGGCTTTGGGGTGACATACTATAACCATAATGTGCAATTTGGTAGAAACGTTACATCGATTTGAAAAAAAATGAATAAAAATATGTGTCAAATAACTGAGTGCCGTCAGGTACAGTATATTCCGTAACTGACGGCACTAAGAAACTGTTTAAGTTTAAATTATAATTTTTTATACAGCCCCCGTAGGTGGCAAATAGCGATGGAAAAAATACTTTCTTGAAATCTTAGCGCCTCGTAGAGTGCGCAATAGATATTTTTTCTTTATTGCACCCTCTCTGGGGTGCTTCGTTAAATTTTTACTAGTTTTCAATCGCTATTTGCCCCTGCCTAAAGGCCAGGCAGGCTCTAACGAGGGCGGCTGTTAATTGAGATTTCAAAATTTAAACAGCTTCTAAAAAGTTTTTTTTGCATCCTTTTTTCACTGTATGCAAAAAGTAACGCTTACATCTTAATATAATGTTGCAATCTTTTTTGCGGCTTAGCGCCTTAGCGTTAATTATTTAGTTAACTATTATCTCATCAATAAAAATAAAAGCATTGCCGCCAGCCCCAAGGTGCCATTTGGGTATTTTGCCAAAATTTGTGGCTTTCACTTTTACGTACTGCCCCTTGGTGTTTACCTTTTTACCTAAATCCTGTTGCTGAATCTCGTAATCGTCGAAAGGAATTTTGTTTTTGATATTTGCAACCTGAGTAAAGTTTTCCCCATCGTTTGATACGTAAAATGTTACATCCTTGGGCATCCAAATCCATGAGCGTATGTCCTGCACAAAGCCAGCGCCCATATAGCTAATGGGCTGTACCTTGCCCAAATCTAACACAGCCTCAAAATCGGTTGCTTGGTATCCCATCCAGCCGCCCAAGCGCCAGTTCGATGCGCCTCGCACGCCATCAATAAGTGCTTCGGGGCCTCCGGCGTGGTAGCTGGGGCTCCATTTCGATTTAATATCAATGCTCCGATTAATATCAATTTTCACAAACTCGGCTTGCACTGGGAAACTATAGCCCACACCATCCTTGTAAGTTACTGTCTTTAGGGTTGTTGTACCTATTAGCATAAGCGGCTCCTTATATTTGTTTGATTGTTTGGTTGGCGTTTTGCCGTCGAGGGTATAGTACACCTCACAATCGGGTATGATAGTGCCAATGGTAACCTGCATTGTATCGCGAATGCGACGTTCTTCGGACTGGATATAGGGTACGGGTAAAAGCAATTCGTCTGTAATGGTGGTTTTGGGAATATCATTATCGTTTGTTCCCCAGTTCGTATTGGGATTTTTCCCCATCTCGAAGTGCAGATGCCCTCCGCTCATAATATCGCTATGCGAAATGTATGATTTGGTGTAGTCCTTGCTGTTTAGCTTTACCGATTGGATATAGAAATTCTTTTGTGAAACGTTGCTGGCCGTAATTTTAAACGTGTTGCCATTCTCCAAATTAATCTCCATTTCTGGAAACCAAGGGGTGCCAATTGTGTAGTCGGGTTGCCCCGGGCTAACAGGATAGAAACCCATTGCGCTCATGATTAGCCATGCCGACATCTGACCGCAGTCCTCATTGCCGCTAAGCCCATCGGGCTTATGGGTGTACAACTCGTCCATAATTTGACGAACACGCTGCTGCGTTTTCCATGGTTGATTAAGGTAGTTGTATAGGTAGGCCATATGGTGACTGGGCTCGTTGCCGTGGGCATATTGTCCAATTAATCCAGAAATGTCCTTTTGATCTTTTCCGGTGATTTTACTGTCGGTCTCGAACATCTCGTCGAGCTTAGTGGCAAGGTTCTCTTTACCACCGTGTAGTTTGTACAATCCAGTAATATCCTGCGGAACGTAAAAACTGTACTGCCATGAGTTGGCCTCAGTAAAGTGCCAATCTACCGTGGTGGGATTGAAAGGCGTGAGCCAACCGCCATTAAGGCGTGGGCGCATAAATCCTGTTGTGGGGTCGAAGATGTTTTTGTAGAACTGTGCCCTGTGGATATACTCGCGGTAAATATCGTTCTTGCCCATCTGTTTTGCCATAAGGGCAATACACCAGTCGTTGTAGGCGTACTCTAGGGTTTTCGATATAGACTCGTGCTCCTTATCGCCGGGGATATGGCCGTATTTTTGGTATGCTCCCAAGCCAAAATGCTCACGCGTTGCGCTGTGAATCATTGCCTGCAGCGCTTTATCCGTATCAAAGCCATAAATTCCCTTAGTGTAGGCATCGGCAATTACCGATATGGCGTGGTTGCCAATCATGCAGTAGGTTTCGTTGGCGGCCAGCTCCCAAATGGGGAGCAGTCCACCCTTCTGGTACATATCGAGCATTACGTTGATAAAGTCCTTTGTGCGCTCCTGCTCAATAATAGTCATAAGCGGATGCCACGTGCGGTAGGTGTCCCAAAGGGAAAATACGGTGTAGTTGGTAAACCCTTCGGCGGTGTGGATCTGCTTGTCCATTCCACGATACCTGTTGTCCACATCCATAAAGGTGTTGGGTTGCAGAAATGCATGGTACAGGGCAGTGTAGAAAACTGTTTTTTGCTCATCGCAACTGCCCGAAACAATTATTTTGCTTAGCTCATTATTCCATGCATTGTATGCTTTTTGCTTCACCTCATCGAATCCCCAACCGGGCAATTCTGCTTTTAGATTTTTGTGCGCACCATCGGCATCCACAGCCGAAAGGGCAACCTTTACCTCTATCGCCTCATCTTTTAAGGTTTCAAATCCAACGAAAGCCTTTATGTTTGTGCCTTGCGCTTTATTGCTATCAATAAAACTATCATCCTTTGCAATGCCTTTGCGCACGAATGGCTTGGAGAATTCCATATGGAAATACCAAACCATATCGTTGGCCCAGTTGGTTGAGCGGCGCATTCCGCGAATCTCGGTATCGCTAATAATCTCTATCCACGAGTCGGTTACACGGTCTCTATGCTCTAGGTCGATAATTATATTTGCCTCTGATGTTTCAGGAAAGGTGTAACGATGGTAACCCACACGTGTTGTGGTGGTGAGTTCGGCCAAAACTTCGGGCTTATCGAGGAAAACGCTGTAATAGCCAGCTTTGGCACTTTCATTCTCCTTCTGAAAAGGTGATAAATACTCAGTATTTACTATTGTTGGCTCGCCAACAATGGGCATTAGCAGGATATCGCCATAATCGCCCACGCCCGTTCCGTTGAGGGCGGTATGGGTAAAGCCGTAGATTACCGAGTCGGTGTAGTGATAACCCGATGCGCCATCCCAGCCACCAAGGCGGGTATCGGGACTAAGCTGTACCATTCCAAATGGCATAGTGGCACCGGGGTAGGTGTGCCCATGGGCATCGGTACCGATAAAGGGATTTACAAAATCGGCAGGGTTTTCCACTCTGCTTTCGGTTGTGCAGGCTGTGGCCAGAAGTGCTATGCACAATACTTGTAGTTTGATTTTTGTTTTCATTTCAGTTTTTTTTTGGCACGCGCCTGCCTGCTGGCAAAGGCAGGGAGCACTCGGATTTTAAAGATTTAAAACGATTTTTTTTCTTTCTTATCTGCGTTCATCCTCAAAATCAGCGTCATCAGCGTTCTATGTTTTTGGCACGCGGAGCACGCGGATCTGTGAGATCTTAAACGGATTAATTAGCTACGCTTTTATCATTTCAATCAGTGTCATCAGCGTTCTATTTTTTTTGCACGCGTCTGTCTGCTGGCAAAGGCAGGGATAACGCGGATTTTAAAGATTATAGACGGATTTATCACCGGCACTCTTATCAGCGTATATCATTTTAATCGGCATCATCGGCGTTCTATTCTCTTAGTTTTCATATCATTTTTTTTAGCACGCAGATAACGCGGATTTGTGAGATTTAAAACGGATTTTTTTCCTTCCTTTCTTATCTGCGTACATCCTCAAAATCAGCGTCATCAGCGTTCTATTTTTTTTGGCACGCGGAGCACTCGGATTTTAAAGATTATATACGGATTTATATCAGCGTATATCATTTTAATCGGCATCATCGGCGTTCTATTTCTTAGGATTAATATCTGGTTTCCTTACGTTTGAAAATGCAATCCTTTTAAATTCGGGTTTCTTTCCAAAGTTCAGTAGAAGTCCTACCTCAATATTTGTTGCTTTTAAGTAGTTGAGAAGTTGACACTCGTCGTCTTTGCGAATAAATTCATTGGCCTTGATCTCAATTATTACAGAGTTCTCAACAATTAAGTCGGCAAAGTATTTACCTACTTTGTGGCTTTTGTAAAAAACATCAATGGGGTATTGGTCATCAAAATAAACTCCTCGTTCATCCAATTCGATGGCCATGGCAGTTTCGTATACCTTTTCAAGAAATCCATAACCAAGCGTGTTGTAAACATCATAAAATACTCCAATTATAATCTCAGTTAGGTCTTTGTGTAATAGTTTTGTCATATGCTTTCGATTTATTTGGCACGCAGATAACGCGGATTTTAAAGATTATAGACGGATTTATCACCGGTACTCTTATCAGCGTATATCATTTTAATCTGCGTCATCAGCGTTCTGTTTTTTTGCACGCGCCTGCCTGCCTGGCAAAGGCAGGGATCACGCGGATTTGTGAGATTTAAAACGGATTTATTTCCTTTCTTTCTTATCTGCGTACATACTTAAGGTCAGCGTCATCAGCGTTCTATTCTCTTAGTTTTCATATCATTTTCTTGCACGCAGATAACGTGGATCTATTAGATTTAAAACGGATTTATTCCCTTTCATTCTTATCTGCGTACATCCTCAAAATCAGCGTCATCAGCGTTCTATTTTTTTAGCATCCGGATAACGCGGATTTTAAAGATTTTAGACGGATATATCACCGGTACTCTTATCTGCGTTCATCCTTAAGATCAGCGTCATCAGCGTTCTATTCTCTTTGTTTTCGTATCATTTTCTTGCACGCAGATAACGCGGATCTATTAGATTTAAAACGGATTTATTCCCTTTCTTTCTTATCTGCGTACATCCTTAAGATCGGCGTCATCGGCGTTCTATTACAAATGCATAATTCTAAGTTGTTCTTTAAATGTTTCAATTGGTAAATCGGTTTTGCAGAATATTGTTACTTCCTCGTTTGGCAATATATGCATAAAGTTATCGCTAAATTTTGCGTGGCTATGGGTTAGGTACAGCTGAACGTGGGCAGCGAAGGTTTTGGAGGTTAATCTAATGTTGAACCCATCTTTTACTTCCTCAATTTTTGTTTCGACAGCTGCCGTTGGTAGTTCAAGCATACCAAGTGGAGTTAGAAACTTGCGGTTTACGTACTGTTTACCATTGCCATCGATAAATCTCGCCTCCAGCATCACCCTTTCCTTTTTAATATCAGCAAAATACGAATCTGATTTTTCTGAAATTATAGGTAATGATGTGTTGGCTTTGGCTGTGATCTCTTTGGATAACAGCGTCTTTATATTGCCATCAAAATCAATTACAATAATTTCCAAAGTTCCTTCGGTATCTTCTATTTTATCGGATACTAGGTGAACCTCAAATTGATTGTTGTAATCAATTGCCGAAACCAGAATATCGGAGTAAAGTTCTCGAACCTTGTACTGCAGGGCTTTCCAGTTGCCAAACACATCGGTTCCGCTCCAGCTGGTAACGGGCCAACAATCGTTTAGTTGCCAGTATAGCGTGCCCATGCAGTAGGGCATTGCGCTGCGCTGCGCCTCAATGGCCAGTCCAATTCCCTTGGCTTGCACCAGCTGACTTAGGTAAATAAACTCATCCAGCGTTTCAGCGTATAGCCCTTCCATCTGAAGGTACGAGTTGATGGTTTGGTAACCCGTAGGATGCTTCTGGTGACATTGTAGGGTAGGGGAGAATAGGTAATCCTGTTCCTCGGATTGGAATGTGCGAATGGTCGAAATGGTGGGCATTGCCTGCAGACCAAACTCGCTGGCAAAGCGTGGTACCTTCTCAATGTATGTTTCAACGGGTTGTACTCCCCACCAAACACCCCAGTAGTGTGAGCTGCCGTGGGTTAAACTTTTCTCCCGGCCCCAGCCGTAAAGCGGCGAGGTGGATAGGTAGTATTGTTGTGGGTCGTGTTCCTTAACGGCATTGGGTAGCACATTATGAAAAACATTTTTGTAACCTGCCCAAATAGATGTTGAATCTTTCTTTGAAATATTGTGAGCCTTTTGCCAGCCCCAGTTATGCCAACCCTCATCAACCTCGTTGTTGCCACACCAAAGAGCTATGTTGGAGTGGTTGCGTAGCCTTTTTACCTGTTGTATGGCTTCCTGCTTTACGTTTTCAACGTAATCGTCGTTGCCCGGATACATTGCGCAGGCAAACATAAAATCTTGCCAAACCAGAATGCCATTGCGGTTGCAAAGCTCGTAAAAGATATCATCCTCGTAAACCCCGCCACCCCATACGCGTAGCATATTCATATTCGACTCAACGGCTCGGGCAATAATATCCTCATAATTTTGCTGGGTAACCTTGGTAACAAACGAGTGCTGTGGGATGTAGTTGGCGCCCTTCATATATACCCTATGGCCGTTTAGCTCAACGTATAGGGCTTGACCGTGCTCGTCGTCCTCAAGAACTGTTCTGAGGGTTCTAACTCCAAAGGGAATTTCTTTTGTATGGTTATAACCCGATTCGGTTATTAGCTCAATGCGCAAATCGTAAATATGTGATTCGCCCAGGCCATTACTCCACCAGAGTTTTGGGTTGTTGATTTTAAACGCGATGCTGTGGCTATGATTGACTGATTGGAGACTGATTGCTTGATTGGTTAGTTGTGTGTTAGTCTTGGAATCAATTACTCGGATTGTAGCATTTTCGTTGATTTCAGATTCTACCCAGTAGGTTAAGCCGATGGTAGCCGCTTGTTCTGTAATATTTTTGGTATAGATGTGGAAATCGGTTTGGCGATGGGTGTTCCAAGCCTCAAGGTAAACCGGTTTGTGTATTCCTGCAGTGATAAATCGAGGGCCCCAGTCCCAACCAAAATGGTATGCCGCCTTGCGCGCAAAGTTCCATTTGCCGCCGGGTAGGGGATAGCCCAGAGCTAAGGAATCCTCGAAAAATTTGTTTAATGCCGATTGGAAATGAACTTCCAAAAGGTTGTTACCAACTTTGAGTAGTTCCCTACAATTGATTTCCCACTTGCGGTGCATATTGTTGGCCTGCAGTATTTTTTGACCGTTAAGCGTTACATTGGCGTAGGTGTCTAATCCTTCAAATACAAGTTTGATGTTATTGTTTGCAAGCAGGATGGAATCGACGGTAAACTGAGCTTTGTAAATCCAATCCCGCTCGCCAATCCATTGTAGCTTCTCCTCGTTACAGCCGTAGAATGGGTTATCGATAACGCCATTGTTTCTTAAATCGGTGTGGACTGTTCCAGGTACGTTGGCCGGATACCAATCGGGTTCACTGCTATCTCGGAAAATCCAGTTGGTATTCAACTCCATCCTTTCAACCAGTTCCCTTCTAGGCTCATCCTTGCAAGATGATAATATGAGCATTGCAACGGTAAAAAAAGAAATGATAGTAAGGCGATATCTCATTACACGATTGTTTTTAGTAATGCTTTATGCTCCAGCGCGATCGGGCACCCATGTAGAATGTCAGCTCGCCACCAGCCAAAATATCATAATGACTTATTTTATTGTTGATTATATCTTGCCCGTTTAGCTTTGCTTTTAGCACATATTTATTGTCGGGCGACTGGTTAACTGCTCTAATTCTAAAGGTTTTGCCATTCTCAAGGTTTATTGTGGCCGATTTTACCAATGGGCTGCCCAGCTCGTAGTATTCAGAGCCCGGTGCAACAGGGTAAAAGCCTAGTGCGCTAAAAATATACCAAGCGCTCATTTGACCAAGGTCGTCGTTTCCGCTAAGGCCATCGGGGGTTGGCTTGTACTTGGTGTCGATAATCAATCTAACCGTTTCCTGCGTTTTCCATGGATTTGCGGTCCAGTTGTATAGATATGGAATATGGTGCGATGGCTCGTTGCCATGCACGTAGTTCCCAATTATTCCCTCGCGGGTTATATCCTCGGTATTCTCGAAATACTTATCGGGTAGGTGCATATTAAAAACCGAGTCGAGGTAAACCTCCAGCTCTCTTTGGCCGCCCAGCAGCTCCATTAGCCCTTCCACATCGTGAGGCACATAAAGCGAGTAGTTCCACGCATTACCTTCAATAAAGCCTTGTCCGTGGGTGTCGAGCACATCAAAATCCTCTTTAAATGTTCCATCCAATAGGCGTGGTCGCATAAAACCTATGGATTTATCGAAAACATTTCGATAGTTCTGTGCGCGCTGCGTAAATTCTTTGTAGATATTTTCGTTGCCTAGCTTTTTGGCCATTTGGGCTATTGTCCAATCGTCGTAGGCAAACTCCAGGTTTTTCGATACCGAATTGTTGGAGATATCCTCTGGAACATAGCCAAGCTTAATGTAATGATCCAATCCATCGTACCAGCCATTGCTGGCGGTTTGTACGGCAGCATCGAGGGCAAACTGTGTGTCAAAATTGGCATTACCCTTCACAATGGCATCGGCAAGGAGCGAAACGGAGTGGTAGCCAATCATACACCAGTTCTCGTTGGCGTAGTGGCTCCATACGGGCAGCATTTTATGTACGCTTTGCGAGTAGTGCGCCAGCATTGATTTTATCATATCCATATTGCGATTGGGCTGAATCACATTGAAAAGCGGATGTAACGCCCTGTAGGTATCCCAAAGCGAGAAGGTGGTGTAGTTGGTGAAACCCTCAGCGGTGTGAATATTCTGGTCGAGTCCTTTGTACTGACCATCAACATCCATATAAACGGTTGGGCCAAGGAAGGAGTGGTAGAGCGAGGTGTAGAAGTTAACCTTATCGTCGTCGGTTAGGGTTTCTACCTCAATCCTTGACAGCTCCTTATTCCATAAATTTTGCCCTTCCCGCACCACTCGATCGAAGTCCCAGTGCGGCGTTTCTGCAGCAAGGTTTTTTAAAGCGCCGTAGGTGCTAACTGGCGATATGGCCACCTTCATTAAAATTTGCTCATTGTTATCGGTTTCAAAATCGAAATGACACTTTATTTCACGCCCAGCATTTTCGGGGAAATTGCTGTTCTGGTCGAATCGTCTCCAAAATCCACGGTAAATCAGTTCCTCACTGTTGACTAATCCATAGGATTTGAAAGGCTTTGAAAACGATATGGCGAAATACACCGTGCGGGTGCGTGCCCAGCCGTGGGTTTGCCGGTAACCAGTTATCAGGGTGTCGTTTTCGGCGCGGATAAATGTCCATACATTTTTACCGGGGTAGTTATAAATACCATGGGTTAAATCAACAATTATATGTGCATCGGACGATTTTGGAAACGTGTAACGATGCATTCCCACCCGGGTTGTGGTGGTTAGCTCTGCGTTGATACTATAATCGCTTAGGTGAACCTGATAGTAGTTTGGCTGCGCCGACTCATTATCGTGGCTAAAGCTAGAGCGGTAGCCCGAGTCGGGATTTGTTGAAGTGCCCGGGTTTAGCCTAAGTTCACCCGTAGTGGGCATCACCAGGATATCGCCCAAGTCGGAGTGGCCTGTACCGCTAAAATGGGTGTGGCTAAAACCAACAATGGTGCTATCGTCGTACTGGTAACCTGCGCAGTAATCGTAAACCTTTGGATTGTACTTGCCATCCAAGGAATAGGGTATGGTGTCGGTATCGGGGCTTAGCTGAACCGAACCAAATGGAACTGTTGCACCTGGAAAGGTGTGTCCCATTCGCTGGGTGCCAATAAATGGGTTTACCCAATGAATTGGTTCCTTCTCCAATTGCTGCGCTACTGAAGAAACAGAAGTGCTTACAAACAGTATGATGGCTAAGTGTTTAATCATAGGTTTCGATTCTCGATTTCAAGCAGATTATAGCTTGCCAATAGCCTTAAGTGCAAAAGCGTAGGCCCCAATGGCCACGGCTTGGCTGGTACCAAGTCGAGTGCGACCAACAGCCACGTTTTTTTGCCAGCTATAGGGAACCTCCATGTTAACATTGGGAACCTTTACCATCTTTGGGTTATTTTGATAAAATGCATTGCTATCCTCATAACTTTCCAGATTAAAGGCTTTAACCTCAAGCCTATTGATATTCTGGCCATTGTAGGTAGATATTTTCCCGTTGAGCTGCGCCATCATCGATGGGGCAAATAGGGGATAGGCATTTGAAAGACCTCCGCCAATTACCACATTGCAATCGAGGAGTGTAATGGCGTTGGCCAGCACATCGCCAAGGGTTTTGCCAAGCCTCTCGAAGCTAGCACTGGCGGCTAATGCGTCACCTTTTTGGTAGCCCAGGGCAATGTCGAAAATTTCTTTGGGGGTTAGCTTTTTATCCTCTATGTTGCCAGTTATTTCTGAATACACACGCTGAACAGCCCGGATGCTGATGCTCTCCTCTGCAAAAACGCTTGGTTCAAGGGCATTGCGGGTTACCCAAATCTCGGCGCCAGCCGAGTTATCGCCTAGGTACAGCTCACCATTGTGCACTATACCCGCTCCAAACCCTGTGCCCAGCGTAATGCCCAGCAGATTTTTATACCTTTTAGAGATGTTGTGGCTTTCCAACTCATTGTTAATCTCGGGTAACATTCCGGCTATGGCCTCGCCATAGGCAAACAGATCGCCATCGTTATTTATAAACACGGGAATTTCAAACACACCCTCGAGCATTGGTCCAAGGGCAATTCCTCCCCTGAAAGCTGGCAGATTCCCCAAATCGCCAATAACCCCGTTGGGGTAGTCGGCTGGGCCAGGGAATGCGAAGCTAATCGCTGAAGGGTCCTCCTTGAGCATCGACCTAACCTCCTTAAATCCATTTACAATGCTACTTAAGCAAAGGTTTAGGTCGTGACCGTTTGCGGGGTAGGCAATGGGGTTTACTATCTCCTTACCTCCTTTTATTGCCGAAAAAACAAAGTTTGTTCCCCCAGCATCGAGGGTCATTACTACCTCTTTTCGTTTGTTAAGTTCCATATTATCAACCTATTTTTTTGCAGATTTTAGGGCTACAATCAGAATGTAGAATATGCATGCGGCTGGAACTAAGAATCCCAGCTGTACGCTAATATCGGCCACGGCACCCGTGATGGGTGGGATTAGCGCACCACCCACAATGGCAGTTACCATTAGGCCCGAGAGTTCGTTTGCCCGTTCGGGCATTGCATCAACAGTAATTGAGAAGATAAGCGGGAAGATATTTGAGAAGCCTAAGCCAATCATCACTATGCCTGAGTATGCAAAATACTGGCTTCCGAAGAATAGCAGCAGCATTCCCAGTACTGATAGGAGTACGCTGTAAACCAAAAACTTGCCAGCTTTCAATTTCTTCAGGATAAATGCACCCGCAAGGCGACCAAGAAAAATGGGCAAGAAGAATAGCCCCCAGGCCAGCCAAAGGCCAAAATCGCTAATACCATAAACCTTATCCATAAGGATTGGAATCTGAGCGCTCATCGATACTTCGGCGCCAACGTAAAGAAAAATTCCAACCACCATAAGCAATACGAAAGGATTGCCTAGTAGCTTTAGGCTCGATGATAGGGTTGCAGGTTTTGCATCGGCACTTCTCTTCTCCTCAAACTTTAGGGAGTTAACCCACACAAGTGTAATTAGGATTATAATGGCGAACATAGGGAATAGGATGGTCCAGTCGAGTCCAAACCAAATCCCAACGGCAGGCGGCACTAAAAAGCCAAGCGATGAGCCAATGGCCTTAATAGATTGCCCCAGCGACAGGTTGCTGGAGTATTGCCCGTCGGCTGAAACATCGCGCATAATGGGGTTGCCCGCAACCTGTAGGGTAGTGGCTCCCGCGCCCAAAAGAAAGATGGAGGCGAAAAGTGCGTAAAGTTTTGTGAATGATCCCGCTTCAATTACAGCTTTGGGTCCATACATCCCGAAAAGTATTGGAATAACTAGGCCAATTAGCGCAATGGTTAAGCCCAGCAGAAGGATAAACTTTTTGCCCTTTTTATCTTGATAAACTCCCATTGGAATGGATAGTACGCCAAACATGATAAACCCGCTGGTGGTCATTAGCGAGGCCACAAAGTTTGATACCTCAAAAGAGTCCTTAACCAGCGATACCAGTGGACCCACCACGTCGCCAAAGCCCATGGCTAGGAATGCGAGAAAAATTGGAAAGGTTTTACTACGTGACATAACGTTATGATGTTTTAGTTGATGAATCTCTGATAATTAGCTCTACTGGTAGTTTTACCGAGCGTTCTTCTATTGTAATCTCTTCATTATTAATTTGCCGAAGCAGGAGATCGAATGCCTTTTCCCCAATTTGCTCAATGGGTTGCGATATGGCGCTAACCGAGGGCTGCGTAAAGCTAAAGTATAGCATATCGTCGAAACCAATTAGAGCGATATCATCAGGGATACTCAGTGAAAGTTTTCGTAATGCCAACAGGCAGTGCGATGTGAGATTGTTGTTTAGAGCAAATATGGCTTCGGGCAGATTTTTGGTTTCCTTTAGCATTTGTAATCTCTCTTCCACTGCACTTTCCATATTTTTAAATGGGATATGGATATTCCACTCGGCAGGAACTGCAATATTAGATTTTGCTAGAGTTGATACGAACGCTTGGGTCCGCTCCCTAATGGTTGATATGTATTCGGGTGTGATGGATAGAATGGCCACATTTTTTATCCCCTGTGACACAAGATGATTTGCAGCCAGTTTTGATCCCTGGTAGTTATCAGCATAAACTTGCGCTGAATTGATTCCATTGAATGTTCTGTCGATAAGAACGTGGGGCACATCGTTCAACAATCTGCTTAAATCCTCATACTTCTCCTGCGATGATGAGATGATAAGCCCATCAACCTTGCGTTCACGAAGCATCTTAACTTGTTGCAATTCCTTCTCCACATTCTCATCGGTGCTGCAGATTATTACTGTATACCCATGTTCCCACGCATAATCCTCTACTCTTCGGGCAATGCGCGAGTAGAATCGGTTGGAGATATCGGAAACGATTAGCCCAATGGTGTTGGTTTTTCCGGTTCTAAAGCCACGAGCCAAAACATTTGGACGGTAGTTTAGCTCATCGATCTTTTCCAGCACCCGTTTCTGGGTCTCTTTACTTATGCCGTGCTCGTTGCCTTTACCATTTATAACCAGCGACACAAGGGTTTTGGAAACTCCTAGGGCATTGGCAATATCAGCTAAAGATATCTTTTTGCTCATAGGTTAGGTTGTTAACGCAAATATAGCCTAAAATACTAAAACGATTTAGGTGTTGAGGCAAACTTTTTCTGAAGAATATTTAATAAGGATTATTTTATTAGTCTTACTCAGTTTTAGGTTTTGCTAATTGGAATGGTAAGCTCTTGGGAGAGTAAAGTAAAACTTGCTTCCTTCATTTTCGGTGCTTTCAACCCAAATTGTTCCACCATGTTTTTCAACAAATTCCTTGCAAAGGTACAGTCCTAGTCCAGTACCGGGTTCGTTTGCTGTTCCTTGGCTTTTTGTTTTTCCTACAATGCTGAAAAGTCCTTGTAAAGTTGTTTCGTCCATACCAATACCAGTATCGGAAACAACAACTGTAATATGCTGGTTATCCTGAAATGCATCCAGAGTTACGGTATCGTTACTATTCGAAAATTTAATGGCATTTGTTACAAGGTTTCTAATTATGGTTAAGAGCATATCGTTATCGGCATTCACCCTGATATCGTGGCTGAGCTTACTCCTAAGGTTAATTTCTTTTATCTGAGCAGCGCCAATCATAAATCTCACAATATAATCGAGAATTTCTTTTAAGCTAAGATCCTTAGGTTTAAAGTCAATTTTTTTCGATTGGCAGCGACTCCAGGTAAGTAGATTTTCAAGTAGTTCGTATGCGCTATTTGCAGTTTGATTCAGGTATTTTGAAAGGTTTAACGCATTTTCAGTGTCATTATTCTCAATTTTTTCAATAATAAGTTCCGATAAACCAAGAAGTGAGTTAAAAGGATTTCTAAGGTCGTGAGCAATTATGCCAAAGAACTTGTCCTTTGTTTCATTCGCCGATTTAAGCTCGTCGCGCTGTAATTTAATCTCTTCTTTTTGGGCTTCTAAAGTATTGTTCTGCTCCTTGATGATGGAGATTGAATCTGAGAGTTTTAACATTGAATGCACTCGTGCTTGTAGCTCAATGCTATCAATTGGCTTCCTTATATAATCAACGGCTCCGCTATCTAAGGCATACTTGAGACTTTCTGAAGTAATCATAATACCCGTGCACATTATAATTGGGATATCGCTTGTGCTGCTGTTCTCTTTAAGGAATTTTATGGCTTCAATGCCATCCATTTCAGGCATTTCCCAATCCGTAATTATTAGATCAGGAACACGCTTTAGCGCCAAATCAATGAGTACTTTCCCATTGGTAGCTCTAATTATTTTATGAGCAATACCCGTATCTCTTAATGCATCGGCAATTATTTGAACGTTATCGGGGTAATCGTCAGCAACCAGTATTGTATATGTTTTCAATTTCAACATTTTTTTAACCAATTTTTACTCCAACAACAGTGATGTCATCAAGCTGTTTATTGCCAGCAAATAGTGCTTCAATTTTCTGCTTCTGGATATGTAATGGAGAATTGATGTTTTCGTTTATTACAGAAAGGAAATTTGATGTTCCTAGTTTTCGTCCATTCTCATTGATATTGCAAATGGTGCCGTCAGTAAACATATATATTAAGTCATTTTTCTTAAGTGTAATTGTTTCCTCTTGGAAATTTTCATTCTGGTCGTATATAAACCCACCAATTGACGCTCTGCTTCCTTTAATAACTTGCAATTGTATGGCGGGAGGGGAGTAGAAGTAAAGCGAGTGCTTTGCCCCGGAAAAGGTTACTAGTGTTGTATTGTTGTTTTTTTCGAAACGGCATATCCCAATATCCATACCCTCATCGTTACCTGAGTCAATCTGGTGTAAGGTTTTTTTTATCTTGTTCTGCAAAACCTTTAAAATTAATCCGGTTGAGTGTACTCCCATACTAAAAACGATTTCGTTGAGTAACGTATTAGCAATCATACTCATAAATGCGCCAGGTACTCCATGCCCAGTACAGTCAACCACTGCCAAAAATTGATATGGAAATAGTTTTTGGGGTAAACTTGATGTGTATTTTTCCCCCTGTGTTGAGACCAAGGGAGCAGAAAGATCGGCGTACCAATAGAAATCGCCCGAAACTACATCTTTAGGTTTGTAAATTATGAAATTTTCACCAAGACAATCAATTGTAGATTTTGGGGGAAGTATAGCTCTTTGGATATTTTGGGCATACTGAATACTAGAGCTGATAAGTATGTTCTTTTTCTGAATTTGCGAGTGCTGCTTTTCAATCTTATCCTTCTGCTCAAGTATTTCTTCTTTCTGGTTCTCTAGGGTTAAGTTCTGTTCCCTAATAATTTTGTAGGAATCACTGAGCCTTAGAGTTGAGTACACCCTTGACTGCAGTTCTATTGGATCAACGGGTTTCTTTATGAAATCAACAGCGCCACTGTCTAATGCCATTTTCAGATTCTGGGAGGTAGTCATAATCCCAGTACACATAATAATTGGAATGTTTTTGGTAGCCTCAACGCTTTTAAGATACTTTATGGCTTCAATACCATCCATTATGGGCATTTCCCAATCGGTAATAATTAAATCGGGAATACGTTTCTCGGCTAACTCGCAAAGTATCTTTCCATTTATTGCTTTTATTACCTTGTGCTTTATGCCAGAGCAGCTTAGTGCTTCGGCAATTATCACCAGGTTCTCGGAATAGTCGTCGGCAATCAGTATTGTATAGGTTTTCATATGTTGGTTTTCAAATGAATAAAATACAGATATTGACAAGATTAAAAATTATATGTCTTGCATAATCTGGATTTTACCTTTGGTAAAATTCTCGCTTTCCCAAAAAAAACTTGGGATGACGAGTAGGGCTTGTTAACGGCTTTATAGGAGAATCTCATCAGGGTATTTTTAGCAATTCGAGATATTTTAATTGGTTTAGAGTTGTTATACTTTGCTTCATCTCTTTTACCCAATTATTAATATTTATCGAATCCGTTGACTCCAGTTCTGATATTATCTCTTCAACATCATCGGTTTCGTATACTGTAAACGAATTTAAACTTTTTATTACGGGTTGTAAAACTTGAATCTCTTCATCAGTAAACGGTTGGCTTAGTAATGCCGTTTCCTCTGTTTTGACAACTGTTTGCACCTCTTGTTGGGTTATTTGCCCCATTTTAAGGGTAAACCAAAACGTAGTTAAGCCATCTGCAGCTGTATCCACATCTATTTTGCCAGAATGAGCTTCAATTGCCATTTTGCAGAAAGCTAAACCAAGCCCGGTTGACTTCACAGCACCAGATTTTTTTGCTACAATTTGGCCAAACTTCTGGAATACCAAGTGCTTCTTATCACTGGAAATTCCTTCGCCTTTATTGGTAACACTTATTTGAACCGTTTCCAGTGCCGTTACGTTTGATTTTATGGTAATTGATTCGCCAATAGGGGAGTATTTGATTGCATTGGTGAGCAGGTTTATGAATACCCTTTCCAAGATCTCAGAATCTACCCAAGCTGTGATGTTGGGGTCTATTTCATTTTTAAGTATTATCGCTTTCTGCTCACAAAGGAATTGAACTTTTTCCGACGCCAGATTCCCTATTGGCTCAAGCCTCTTCTCTTTGAGCTCGAACTTCATACCCACTTCTTCGTACTTATTAACATCCAGAATGTTGAGCACCATGTTCAGCATTTGATTTGCAGACTGCTTGATTGCCATATCTTTTTTTTCTGGATCGAAAGCGTTGGGTATGTTCAGTATCATATTCAACGGGTTTTTAAGATCATGAACTATCATTGAGGTCATCCCTTGCTTAAATTCGTCCATCTCCTTGAGCTTAACATTTTGAGATTGAATCTCGTCTCGTTGCTCTTTAAGGGATTGCTCTGCCGATTTTATCCTGGTGATATCGGAGTCTATGGCAACATATTTCCTCACATTCTCATTGTAATCTACAATTGGGGTTAAGGTTGTTTGAACCCAACGGGATGTATTGCCCCTCTTTACTTCGTTTTGGTACTGAACCGATGTTTTGGTTTCTTTACAACGCTTTGTTACTTCAGCAATGTTTTTGTAATTACTTCCTATTATTAGGTTGTCGCCGTGTGATGATTTTAACTCGTTAAATGTTAGGCCATAAATCTTTGTAAACCCTTCGTTTATCCATTCGAAGTTAAAGTTCTCATCCATAATTATTACAGCGTTATCCGTTTTGCTCGCAACAATGGATAATTTTTCTAGCTCAGCGTTGGTTGCGGCGAGCATCTCGGCCTGAGCGGTAATCTCCTCCTGTCTAATTTCCAGCTCAGCCTGTTTCTCCTCAAGCTGCGTGTTGACCTCGGAAAGATCACTTGTGCGCTCTTGAACTACCCTTTCGAGCTTTGTGTTCTCTGCTTTTAAGCGCTTGGTGTTTACCTTAACAATTAGCCAGATCAACGTGACTGCTGCAAGGAGATATAAAAGGTAGGCCCAAATGGTTCTGTAAAATGGAGGCTGAATAATTATGCTGAAGGTATCGATGGAGCTTTCCACATCATAAATGTTTCGGGCTTTTACCTTAAAAGCATATTCACCCTCCCTAAGGTTGGTGTACTCTTTCTCTGTTTGTCTGCTCCACTGACTCCAATCCTGATCGAATCCTTCGAGCTTATAGCTATACAGCGTTCTTTCTTCGAAATCGAAGAAGGGTGCTGCGTACTCAAACTCTAGCGAGTTGCTCGAATACTTTAGTACGGGGGGGGTGTTGGCTTTGCTGTACTGGCTAAAATCTAACTTACTACCGTAGTAAATTACACTGTCGTTTTTTGTATAAACTTTCCTTACGTATGTGTTAAATTTCCGTGTGTAGTCCTTGCTATCGTTTGCCATATCATACCTATAAAGGCCTTCGCTACCACCTATCCATATAACCCCAGACTCTTCAGGGTAAAAAGCAACTAGTAGCATATGAGGAATTCTTCTAAAGGGAGTGAAGTTCCATTTGTAATCGCCATCCTTTGTAGGCTCTAAGAAACCTATATCGGCCTTGCTGTTTTCCAGAGGAATAATCCAGATCTTTCCATCGGGCATCTGCTTAAAATGAAAAACATCAGTAGAGCCGTTGCAAAACTGTTCGCCTAAATCGCAATATGGTTCAAATACATCTAGCGAATTGTTGTGTGTAAATAATCCAGTGGCAGTTCCCCAAATAATCTTATCCTTAAACTGAAAGGGTAAAATGTTCATTAGCGACTTAAAGCCATCATCTAAGGTATAACGCTTGTGTTTTAGTGGCTGGGTAATGTTATTCGGATCGGGAGTTACCCTAATTACTCCGTTTCGGAAAGTTCCTAACCATATTTCTCCATCGTCCGACTCAATAATACCCCTAATATTTGCGTTTATTCCTTCCCATTCACCTTCTAAAACCCACTGATTTTTTTCATATTTTAGAGATACAAATGTTTCGTTTAGAATGCTATACACTCTTTTTGGGTTTACTCTTGATTGATGCAATGCACACGCGTGGTTCCCTCTAGCAATTAGCTTTGCGCTACCTCCGTTAATTTCGTATATACCATTTTGCGATCCGAGTAAAAGACTTTTTGGGTTTTGTGTCGATAAAACCTCCCAGTTTATTCCCGGTTCAATGTTTTTTACAATTTGTAGCTGGTTGTTAGTATCAATATAGTACACGTTTTGATGTGTAGTAATATATAAAGTCCCGTTGTACCTTGTTACATACTCAACAATGCCTTCCAGCCCGTTTCCTTCTCCCCAGTATGTTAAATCGGTGCTTTGTTCTGTTTTTGATATACCTCGCGACAAGCTAATCCATATGTTCTTGTTGCTATCTACACTTAAAAATCTTGCGTAATTATTTTGTAGTAAGGTGGTCCTATTGTATTCGTGAATAATTTCCCCATTTGGTTCTATTAACGACACACCCTTCTTCATTGTGCCTGCCGTAAATAGCTTGTCGTTGAATTTTTCAATTCTGCTAATGCTATTCTCTTGTAAAAACTTGCTGTTACTTAATGTTATTTTTTGTGGGGTTGTATTTTCTTGTGGTATAAAAGTAAACAAATTTGAATTTTGAGTAGCAAGTATAAGTGTGTCTTTGTTAAGCGATACCCCAGTGTAAACGGGGTCTTGTTCGTTAAACATTTCTAGTTCATAGGCGGGAACTATTTCGCCATCAATAATTTTAATTAAGCCCTCGTGTTTTAAATGTATGTAATATACGTCGTTGTGTACAAAACCAGGTGCATACTGCCCGTAGGTTTCGTTTTTTAACAACCTTACATATCCTGTGTGTTTATCGTATTGAACAATTGCATTTTGTGCCTGAAAGTAAATGCTCTTAGATGTTGCTTTGATATTCCAAAAACTTCCTGTGTATACAGAGGTGTCGGTAAGTAGGTGGGTAAGCGTTTTGTAGTATGATTTACCCTGCTTGTCGGATGTGAAATACCCAAACTCAGTACCTCCAGCGACGTAAATTCGGTCATTATCGGAGAAATGTATTCCATATGGTGATTCTCCTTTACCTGTTTTGTTTTTTCGCCAGGTTACCCCATCATATTCTATAATTTGGCTGGCTAGGCCAAAGTACATTATTCCGCTTTTCCCTTGCACAACGGTTAATACTTGTGGTGTGCTACCGTAATCCGTGGGGGAATAGTTTCTTATTATTGGTAGCCCTTGTTCCTGCGAGTATAAACTGAATGTATGTATGGTAAGGACAACCAGAATATAAATGTGCTTTAGTATTTTGAAATACATTTTTTTCATCATTATTTTGTTTTCGATGAGGTGCGTTTTCAACCGATTCTGTCCTAAAATGCTCGTACAAATTAAGCAACAATTGCAACATCTTCCTTTTTGGTGCTTGTTTAAATTGTATACCCATTGCAAAAGAGCAATATGTAGATTGTAATCATTGCTTTACGTTGATTGCTCTAGGCACAGTAAGGTGCTTAAGATACAGTTTTTTTGCTAATTGCAATCAGTTGTTTACAATCGGCTGGTACCCCCCACAAAATACCTTGAAAGGTATACGAAGTACAATAGCAATAGTTGGCACATTGCAGTTAATGAATGTTTACACCTAATTCACTTGCCTGTATTATAGGGGAGTGAGTGTATATTAATCTATATCCATACGTACTGAATCTTAGGGACAAGCTGTGTGTTAAGCCAAAGAATTTGTTTCATTTTTCTTTGTCCACTTTTTGTGAAAGGATTTAAAAAAGCCCTGCTTTTATTGCATTCAAAAGGAACCTGGAGTAGATGGAATGGCCCTAGCTGCACCTAGTTTATATGTGTCAGCATTGTAACAAATAGCAATGCAATATTTCCTTTCGCCATTCTTCACAAGTTAAATATGCTTCGAGTTGCTATTACATGCAAGAATAGTTAAGACAAGGGTTATTGGAGAAATATTATTTTGTATCGATATTATTTGTGTTTACAACCTGCTATTTTGTTCTTGCGTTAAAGCCTCATTCTACAACTATTTCGCTAACAAATAGAAAGGCTGGTTTTCCCTCTCCTGAATGGCCCTTGGGGCACTCTCCAATATTTTTAAGCGTTACTCTAACGTACCTAACTTCTTTATTTGGTATCCATGTTTCAAACACAGTGGTGAGTTTACCCCCTTGATTTTGAATTTCCCAATTTTCTATTTCATGAATAAGTTCGTAGCGTTCCCCATCCAGAGAAATCTCGAATATGGCCTTGGTTGGGAAAAATATCCATGATGTAATGTTTTGCAGAGCATCAACAGCAATTCTTTCAATTTTTTTTGGTTCGCCTAAATCGATGGTAGCCACCATATCTTTTCCAAGGAACCCCTTCCAGGTCCCATCGGAGTAGCTAATGCTACCCATAATTCCATTAACGAGGGAGTACTTTCCCCCGCCATCAAATCGTGAGCTGTTAGGGTATTCCAGCTCTATGCTTTTTATAAAGGCCTTGTGAATATTGTAATGATTTGTCCGGATTTTTCCAACGGGCTCATTATCAATAAAAACTGCCGATTTTAAAGTGGTAGGTTGATTTATTATAATAGGCCTTTTGTAGATATTGGAGGTATAGTTGGGCTCAGATCCGTCAAGTGTATATCTAATTGATGGGTTAATAACATCTGCATCCAGCGACACCTCGATTGCTTTATTTATGGTATCTAAATTTTGGGTTATGTTTACTTGGTAGGCGCTATGTGAGTAGTTTATACCGAGCTTCTGATATATATGGTATTGATGTACCATACGCTTCAAGAAATCAGCCCAATCCCTTTTTTCCTTTGGCGACCAAAGCACCTCCGATAGGGCTGCAAGTCGAGGAAAGACCATATACTCCACCTGTTGTGTGGTGGGCATATACTCGGTCCATACGTTGGCCTGTGCACCTAGGATTAGCTCTCCTTCCTTCTCAGTAAGCGCTTCGGGTATAGGTTCATAACCATAAACTTTTTTAAGGGTTGTGTAGCCTCCAATAGCAAGAGGCTCATGGGCTGGATCGCCTTGGTAGTGATCGAAGTAGCAATGGCTACCCGGTGTCATTATGGCCCTATTACCCATACGGGCTGCCTCAATACCGCCCTCTTCGCCTCGCCATGACATAACTACGGCGTTGGGCGCTAGACCACCCTCTAGGATTTCGTCCCATCCCACTAAAGTTCTATCGTGCTCGTTTAAAAATTTTTCAATCCGTTTAATAAAGTAGCTTTGTAGCTCATTTTCATCTTTTAAACCCTCATCCTTAATCCGTTGTTGGCACTTAGGGCATTTCTCCCATTCCGACTTAAAGGCTTCATCGCCTCCAATATGGATAAGCTTTGAAGGGAAAAGCTCCATTACCTCGATTAAAACATCTTCAATAAACTCGAAGGTCTCATCGTTACCAGCGCAATAGATATGGGTTATGGGCCAAACCCCACCAGGGGGAACGCCCAGGTTTTCTCCAGTGCATGAAAGCTCAGGGTATGCAGCCAAAGCCGACATCACGTGGGCAGGCATCTCAATCTCAGGCATTACGGTGATATTTCGCTCGGCAGCATATTTCACGATAGCTCGCACCTCATCCTGAGTGTAAAATCCACCATAGGTTGTAGGCTTGCCTTCAGCAGCCTCCAGTGGGCGGTCATTCCAGTGCCGGTCGCTTATGTCAGCACGCCAAGCGCCAATTTCGGTTAGCTTTGGGTATTTCTTGATTTCTAATCGCCACCCCTGATCATCAACCAAGTGCCAGTGAAACGTATTGATTTTGTGCATTGCCAAGTGGTCGAGCATTTGGTATATAAACTCAACGGAATGGAAATGTCGTGATACATCTAAGTGCATACCACGATAGCCAAAACGAGGATAATCGATAATGTTAAGGCAAGGTAGTAACCCATTGGGGTTCGTGCTTAGGAGCTGGTAAATAGTTTGAACCCCATACAGTATGCCTGCCTTAGTGTTGGCTGTTAGAGATATTCCACTCGGTTTTATGCTTAAGCTATAGCCTTCATACCCAATTAAATCGTTAAAGTTATTATTTAAGGCTAGAGCGATTTTTTTGAGGTTTTCGTCAGATTGTTCCTTTTGCCCATCTAGCTTGTAACCAAGGTACGATTCCCAAAGATTTGCAGAATAATCTACAATACATTCGAGTTCGTCACTCTGATATGTAATTGGGGTGTTGGGCGTGATCTCAAATTCGCCTCTACCAGCATTAATCTCAACGGGAGTAGGAATAACACTAACTCTATCCGTATTTACTTGATTTGTGCAACCAGCAAGCCCTACCAATGCGTAAAGCATTATTAGTGTACAATAATTTCTGCTCATTTTATTGGCTTTTTTTGATTACGCAATTTTGTTCAGCAACCCTTAAATTGTTTTTTTATTGCTCTGTGCCGCTCATTGGCATCAGTTGCACATAGAAAAATGCATTTTGCAACCAATGAAAGTATGGTATTGATACTAAATTCATACTGAAACACCTAAATCGATTTACCCCGCAATATAGCAAATAGTTTAGCTTCAGATTCAGAAGAAGGTAAAATTATTTTAATCTATGTGTGTCGATTGCACCCAATGCATTAATTGTATGATGATATGAATGATATATACATTAGGTGAAAACTGTACCTAACCCTAACCTGTGGTGAAATAAATCCTTGTATTCTGTTAAGATGAACGGGGATGTTCTGAGAGAAATTCAGAAAACAAAAAAGGCAAAGCCCACCGGAGTGGACTTTGCCTAGCAAACTAACTAAACTACTAATCTAAACCAAATTAAATTTTATTCGCACAAACCTGGGGCCTATGTCCTCCTTGGAATACTCAGCTGTTTTCAAGGCATTCCTTTTGATTTGGCGTTCAACATGCTTTACAAGCCTAGGGTCGCTCCCCCATATTTGGCGGATTACGAGTTTCTGGTCCTCATTTTTCTCGATGACCAGATTAACCACTCCTTCCACTTTTTGCTCTTGAGCAAATTGGGGGTACTTTACAGCATTTTCAATAAAATTTGAAATAGTTGCCTCTTTCTTTTCATCTGCGGGTTTTGCTTCGGCTGTGCCAAACGATAGAAGCATTACGCCAGCAATAATTGCATACATTTTTGTTTTCATAACTTTAATCTTTTATAATTTTTAATTTTTAATTAAAGATTGGTAATCACCATCTCAATTAGCTAATGGTGTGCCACAGGTTGTAATAATTACATTGTCAGTGGTATATGTGTGTTTTGTGTGATTCTGAATATTTTAAAATATGTACGAATACGAACAATATGTGAGTGCTATTGAACGGAATGAAATACAGCGTATTGAATAAGATTAAAAAGTATAACAAACACGTTTGATTATGGATATGAGAAAGAACGTATGAATTGGGTGTGTCAAAGTAAAATTCTACTACTAATAATTTATTGTCTTGGTAATTTACAGCGCCACCACATTATTCTCAACTGCCCATTTCATGAGACCAATTATTGATGAGGTTGAAGTTTTACGGTAGATATTTCTTCGATGAGCCTCAACAGTTCGTTCGCTAATGAATAGTTTCTCTGCAATCTCTTTATTCGAAAGTTCATCCAGTATAAGCCTAAGTATTTCTTCCTCCCTACAGGTAAGCATTTTGCGTGTGATATCTGCGTCAACCTTGGCCATAAGCACATCGGCAATCTCTTCGCTTATGTAAAAGCGACCAGCGATGGCTCTTTCCAAAGCAGTTTGTAAATTTCGAATGGATTGTGATTTGAGCAGGTAAGCGCTAACTCCCATAGAAACCACCTCG
Organism: Perlabentimonas gracilis; assembly: GCF_011174675.1. Lineage (GTDB taxonomy): Bacteria > Bacteroidota > Bacteroidia > Bacteroidales > Tenuifilaceae > Perlabentimonas > Perlabentimonas gracilis. The sequence goes on from NZ_JAANIG010000015.1 coordinate 58,796, forward strand.
CCAACAGTGACCCGATCATCACACATGCTCAGTACCACAACCTTTACCCAAGGCTTTTGCTCCTTTATCCATCTAACCAAATCGGTTCCCCGTTGGATAGGCATGTGGATATCACATATCACGATATCGGGATCTTGTATGGTGATTACCTGTTTGGCTTCAATCACACTGCATGCGGTGCCTATTATCTTGTAACCTAAACTACTCAAAAAATTGCTTATGCTATCTATTATTAGCTGGTGATCGTCAACCAGCACTATGCTAACTTGCTTTTCCATAGTTTCTTTTCATTTTAACTGGGATTTCAACCATTACCACTGTGAAATCTTTCTCTTTAGACGAGTCAATCATTATATTACCACTCACCTGGTTTAGCCTTGTATTAATATTTTTCCAGCCAAAGCCCTTGGAATGCTCTAGGAGCTTTGGATCGAATCCTTCTCCATCCCATGTTATGGTTAAACCGACATTGTTGTAATCGGACGCAATATCGATATTTGCATTTTTGGCTTTGGAGTGCTTAACAATATTGGCTGTAATCTCTTGCGAAATGCGAAATAGAGCCGATTCTATCTCAGATGATAAGCGTGATTCAACCCCATAATTATTGAAATAGAATTTTATATCCGTGTTTTTTTCTAATTTACAGGTTAATTCCTCAAGCGCTGAGACCAGTCCTTCGCGGATCAAAGTGCGGGGCATAAGGTTGAATGCAACATTCCTTAGGCCACTGTATATCTCGTCGCACAGCAATAGGGGGGGGCTTAGGGCAGAATGATCCTGGTTTTGCAGATGCGATAGTTGCATTTTAAGGACTGCTAGCTGGCTGCCAATGCCATCATGCAAATCGCGAGCAATCCGATTGCGCTCCTCTTCCTGCCCAGCAATGTATTGATTCAATAATTCTTCTTTCGATTTTGCAATTTCATATTTTAGTTGCGATAGCTTTAGAAAGTTTTTTCGTCTATAGTAGAAAAATACCGTGAATGAGCATGTTCCAAAGAATAGTAAGAAAAAAACAGATGCTTGAAGCTTCGACGATTTCTCCTGCAGCCTTAGCTTTTCAATTATAGCCTCCTGTTTCTTTATCTCTGTTTTCTTTAGTTCTAGGTTTTTGTGGTAGTCGATAACTATTTGTTGCACCTTTTGGCTCACCTTACTGTCAATTACATTTGTTGATATGCTGTCGGTAAGGAAGTAGTATTTCGACGCTAATTCATAATTACCTTTTTCCATATGCTCCTTTGCAAAGACCTTGTATATTTCTGCAAGATATGATTTGTCCTCCTCCCGTTTCGATAGTTCTAAGGCTTTGCTAAAATAGTACGAGGACGTTGTGCTATCGCCCTGACACCTGTATATCCTACCAAGTTTATAGTAACTGGTTATAAGCGCTCTACTATAAATATTATTAGGGTCTTTAATCGCTTTGTGAAGTAAATCGGTAGCTTCGGATGTATTGTTCTCAATAATCTTTATGGAGGCAAGGTTTACATAGGAGAATATAATGAAGGGAAAGTTTAAGTTTTCGGACTCAACAGTTTCTATGGTTTTTCCTAGGATTTTTTTCGCAACCGCTCTGTTATTGTTTAGGTAGTGGGCCGATCCTAGGCATACATCGCTCCACAGCTTAGCCTCGGTAGTAATTTCGTTTCCAAAAGAGTTCTTTGCATCGATGGCATAGGTTAACCCATCCTGATAATTGCCAACTAAGCAGTTGGTGTAGGCTATGTACGTTTTTGCTATTCCTGTGTATAGTGAGTCGTTATTGGTTTGGGCTAACTGTAAAGCCTCAGTAAAACGCTCCATTCCATCTACATACATCCCTTTCAATATGGCAATATGGCCCTGAGTTACTTTTCGCCTCAGGTATTCTCTTTTTAATATCTCCCTTGATGGTTTTACCTCTCCTTCAACCTCGATGTATGGATGGCTAGATGAATAATCCCCCGTGGCAAGATTTAAAGATCTTGCTTGAAGAGAGACGAATGATAGTAATATAAGCAGTATAATATTTCTCATCTGTCTATTTTTTAAGTTTTTTATAGACCCTTGCCTGCATAAGCAGTAAGGAGGGGAACTTCCATTTTATAGATTTGATTGTGTGTTAACCCCTTTTTCTTAGATGTTTCATTTTGTATATACTTTTTTGTACTATATTCAAACAGTAAGCCAGAATTGGCAATATCCATAATATCAGATCTATGTAATGCACTACTGTTTTTTCTAACAATTGGTGTAGTTCTCCAATCCATTACTATGACCGTTCTACAATGTATTACCCTATTGATTTATAAGGATTTTTTTAAATTTTCATATAAAAATTGAGGATGTGCGAAAGCGAACGTTTTTGTGCGAAAGTGAACGAAATGAATACACTCTTTCGCTGGGAAGGTGGAGATGAAGGCTCAGTAGGTATATAATTACGAGTAGAAAAATAAAATATGTAAAAATTTTAAAGCCAATAATAGTCTAAAAGTAAACTTTGTTGATGATTATTTTTTTGAGTTGTTAAAAAACTCCGAAAAAAAATGAATTTGAAATGGAAGCGCTTTGTGCCAATAGTTCCAATCGTGTTGTCCTGAATACTCTTTGTACAGGTGCTTAACTGATTGGTCGGTTAACTTTTTGTGGAATTGTCGATTTGCCTCAAGAAAAAAGTCTTCTGTTCTACAATCAATGATCATCGGTATTTGATGCTTTGTAAAAACTTCGATTTGGTTTAACACAGATTGTTCGATTAGCCACGAGGTAATATTATTCCCTTCGCCAACAGCCTTGTTAACCTCTCTGGAAATTGTTGCGATGGTTTCCTCGGGTAGATCCCACTCCTCGATATTGAGGCTTACCGCTCCGCTCATACTGCCTGCTGCGCCAAAAACAGAGGGGTTTCTAATGGCAATATACAGGGCTCCCTGTCCTCCCATCGAAAGGCCGCTAATGGCTCTACCCTCAGCATAACCCTTTGTGCGGTAGTTTAAATCGATAAAAGATACTACCTCTTTGGCAATGTGGGTTTCGAACTGACTTTCTCTGTTCCATGGGCTGTTGAGGTAAAAGCCAAAAGGATCACCATCGGGCATAACAAAAATTATATTGTGCTTATTGGCTAGCTTTTGTAAAAAACCGTCTTCCGGAAAACGGGTAAGCCAATCATTGAAGCTGCCTGTTGCTCCATGCAAAAGGTATACAACGGGGTACTTATCATGATTAACTTGATAAGTGCTAGGGAGAACAATTGCTGCAGGAATGGTTCTGTCCATGGCTGAGCTGTATATGTATAGAGTATCGATGCCGTTTCCTATGGCCATACCTGCCTGTACGGATGTTGTTATCAGAAGAATACAAAGTTTTACTGTAACGAATCTCATTGCTCTATTCTTTTTCATGGTGGATCGATTAATGATTAATTGCAGAAAGTTATGGCATTTGGATAAATAATGAACAAAAAAGCACCTGCCAGTATTTTACCCGACAGATGCTTTTTTTATGAATGCTAAGTTATTACATAGGCTTATAGCTTGTTGATAGCTTTGAGCTCTTTCTCTAGCTGTTCAACCAGCTGGTCGAGCCTGCGCGAAACGCTTTTAATCACTTCGGGGTTAGTCATATCCACACCTGCTTTTTTTAGCTGGTTAATGGGAAAGTCACTACCACCCGACCGCAGAAGTTCGATATACTTTTCAGTAGCCGCTTTACGTTCGCGCTTGGAACCATGAACTATCTGGTCGAAAAGATGTGCCGAGGCGGCATAGCTTGTTGCATACTGGTAAACGTAGTATTTAAGCTGGAAGAAGTGCATTACGTATGCCCATGTTCTAGATGCAAACTCGTTATGAGCCACTGCATCACCATTATAGGTCTTATTTAACTCCGCCATAATGCCGTTTAGCGCGGGTGCATTTATGGGCTGTCCTTCCTCGGCTCGGGTGCGAACTTGTAGTTCAAAATCGGCAAAAAGGCTTTGTCGGTAAAATGTACCCACTATATTCCCTATGGCCTGATTTAGGAGCGCAATACGCTCGTTGGGATCCTTTGACTGCTTCAGCATATAGTCGAGCAGTAAATGTTCATTAAATATTGACGCCACCTCTGCCACAAAGGTGCTATAGCGATGCGAATTGTGGGGCTGCGACTGGCTAGAATGGATTGAGTGCAGGTTATGCCCAAGCTCATGGGCTAGGGTAAACATGTGGTTCATCGTGCCGTTGTAGTTCATAAGGATATAGGGGTGCACACCATAAACGCCCATGCTGTATGCGCCACCCTCTTTCCCTGGCGTTTCGTACACGTCGATGCGGCCCCCTGCGAAGCATTTCTTTAGCTCATCTTGGTAGGCTTTCCCTAAGGGCTCAACCGCTTCAATAATCAGGCTACTAGCCTCATCCCATGAATAAACCTTCTCGAACTCGGTAATGCTAACACTGCCGTCCCAAGGGTGGTACTCATCATACCCCAAGGCTTTTCTCCTAATATCAATATATCGCCTAAGTGGTTGCGTATTTGTTTTTGCTGTTTCAATAAGATTTAGGTATACCTCTTCGGGTATATCGTTATAGTATAGCGAGGCTTGCAAATAGCTGTTATAACCCCGAGCCTTTACCGAAGCCCAATCGCCTTGGTAAACAGCGTTCAGGATTGCAGCATACGTATTCTCGTAATCCATATAGGGTTGAAAAAATGCTTCGTATGCAGCCTTTCTATCCTCACGATTTTTGCTGAATGTAACCACCTGAGAGTAGTTTCCTGGGGTCATGGATAAGGTTCTACCATCGGATAGGGTAACCTCTTGGCGCTTTATGTCGCTTGTAGATAGTTCCGTGTAAATATTTCCAGCGGTAGAAAGGGGAAGCGAGAAGTAGGAGAGGATTCGCTCGGTATCAGTGTCGAGCACATATTTTTGGGTGCGATACATTCTGGTTAACCCAAAACGAAAGGGCTCCAGCTCCTTATTTTCATCAACCCATTTTAACATCTGCTCCTCTGGGATCGATAGCATCTCGGGGCTCACCCAGCTAACCTTGGTCGATAATTCCGACATTACACCGTTTATTTCCTGATAGCGGTTGTTGGCTTCGGGGTTTCTTGAGTCCATTGATCGAAACAGGTAGGCGTAGCAGAACAGCTTTATTCCTATTTTACCTGCCTGCTCCTCAAGGTTAACGAAATCAATAAGGTTCTGAGGATTAGTACCCAGGGTACCCTCCATGCTGGCCATCTGGGTATAAATTGATTTTATGTTTTCAACATCTTGTTCCCAGTGTTTCCAGTCTTTGTATATGGGCGTTAAGTCCCATTTGTACTTTTCCGGTATTTCCTCACGGGATGTAAAGGTTGGCAGATCATCTTGTGCAAACCCTATGCATGACCATAGTAGGGGAATCATTAAAAAAAGTCGATATGTCTTCATAGTATTTTCTTGTTGTAATTTATAATTAACCCACAAAAATATAGTATACAAATCAATATTTAGTATACTAAACTGCATATTTACCAGTAAGTGGTAGCGCCTACATCTTGAGTGATTCGCCATTATACTGCATACCTTAAAGCGGAATGGTTAAATCGCTAAGAAATTAGAGAGGTATTGTGGTTAATGGCTTAGACTTTGGGGCAAAGGGAGAGCGTTTGCCGGGTAATATTCACTATTGCCTCAATAGGTAAAGGCTTAGTAAAACAGTAAGATGCACCACTTGCTTTGGCAGCCAAGAGGATGCTTTCGAAGTCCTCGGATGAGTTATCAGCATAAGCAATTATCGAGAGTTTTGGAAATCTATTTGTAACATGACTAATTATTTCCATGCCATTGCAGTCGTTCGGCATAATATTAATCATTAGCATATCATAATCATGTTCATGCAGAATGAGCAAACCTTCCACTACGTCATGAACTACGTCAATGGTTACATCCACATACTTTAATGCATCAATTACAGAGGTAATGCTAGCGGTATCGTTCTCAATTATTAGAGCTCGATGGGACATAGGTTTGAATATTTTTACATACAAGAGAATATTCCTTGATGGTATTAGTGTGCAAATATGTTAACAACTTTACCCGATAGGAATAGCAGCTAGCTGGTATTTTTGCCTAGGTGCTGGGGTCTAGTGCTATGAGTTGTTGTTTAGTGGTTTACCCTAGGCTTTATGCCAACATACCTACTAGAAAACCATTACTTATGATTACTGAAATAAAAGTCATATCGAATAGATACATTAAACCCAAATTTAACTAACGCTGAGCTACGCTTCGCTCCGGTTGTCATTAGCGATTCTTTTTCTAATGACCGCCATTAGAAAAAGACACAGTTTACGCATTGATTATATGGGTGTTAATATGACAAATCGATGAAGAAAAACTAAAAAATTTGCAATCATAAATGCTTACAAATTTAGTTTTTCTAAATCAGCCTGTCCCGATTCATCGGGAGGGTTAAACCCAGCTAAGCCATTAGTTCGCTGAACTCCTAATGACTAATCTGTTAAACAATAGTGAATGGAGGGTTAACAAATAATTACCTCGCAAAGCAAAGCAATGGGGTAGGAGTAAGCTATTCTATCTTTTAGTTTTCTGTTTTCAACGCTTTTAGCTGGCTGTAGCCAATCAGAGTTATCTGCATCTCCTCAAGTATTTGGCGAAGCGTATCGCTTTTCAAAACCTCAAGCTCCATCTCTCTCTGTAGCGAATAATCTAGGTTATGGCTATTGTTACAAATATACCCTGGATGTGTTACCAGCTCGCTAAGGCCTAGGGGCAGTTGCTCTAAAATTGATACAAGCGTTTCTATGGTTGCGTTTCCGTAGAAAGAATCGATAAACCAGTCGGGTGTGACAATGCCTTCGGCTCTTACATTCCTCTCCGCTTCCATAAAAGCTTTTGGAGATGAGTGCTTCATCATTTATCCAATGGTAGAAACTGGTTACATTCTTTTCTGATAAAGGCTTTAAGGATACCATAGTTTATTGAATTTTTCGTTTAACTAACTCTGCTAAATCTTTTTTGGATTGAGAGAGAGGGTATTCACCACTACTCATAGCGCAGCGCAATCACCGGATTTTCTCTGGCAACCCTTATGGTAATACCCATTATTGTAATCATGGCTAAAACAATGCTCCCTAACGCGGTTAAAATGAATACCCAAGCGTTCTGGTTAACACTATAGGCAAAATTCAGCATGTACTCGTTTATGAAGTACCAAGCCAATGGCAAACCAATTAGGCATGAAAGAATTACCCAGCGGCTAATGCTCCAGGCCATGCTGGCAGCTAAAGCTAGGGTATTTGCGCCTAAGGTTTTTCTAATGCCAACCTCCTTGGTTCTTTGCGATGTGAAAAAGAATGTAAGGGCAAGTAGACCCATAATGGCAATTGTAATAGCCAGCAATGATGATGCAATGAATAGCTTGTTCAGCTTCTCCTCCCTGCGATATCTTCCTTCGAAGAACTCATTGATAAACCTTCCGCTTATATCCCAGGTTGGATCGTACTCCTTTAGTTTTTCATTTATTTGATCTAATGTTGATTTGACATTGTTGCTAATGATATTTTCGTAAATGAACATTGGATGGGGCTCACTGCGGCTTATTGCCAAGGGCGATATCTCGTTGTGGAGGCTTCGGATGTGGTAATCGGGCGTAACCCCAATTATGGTTCCCCAATCGTTGTAAATCTTTATTCTTACCCCAATGGGGTTTTCCAGTCCTAATGCCCGAACCGCTTTCTCATTAATTATAAATGCCGCACTATCGCTGGCAAGATTTGGGTCGAAATCGCGACCTTTGATAATTGGAATACCCAACGCCTTAAGGTAATCGTCTTGAACATTATTTCTGGAAATTAGAATAGAACTCTCAGCGTCAGTGCCCTCTACGTAAACATTATCGGTCATATGTTGCCCACCAGGAACACCCCAGGCTCCCGACACAGCATTTACCCCAGTGATCTTCTCAAGCTCATACTTTATGGTTTGGTATCCTTGGGATATTCTGGGTGATAAGTTAGTTACAACATAAGTTTGTGGACTAAATCCCAACTCCTTATTCTTCACGTAGTGTACCTGTCGATACAGGTTTATTACGCTTGCAATTAGGAATATTGCTATGGAAAACTGAAATACTATTAATGAGATTTGCAAGGAACCCATTTTCTTCTTTTTACCCGACACCCCCTTAAAGGCTCGCTGAACACTGAAGCCCGAAAGAAAGAAGGCGGGATATATTCCTGCAATTAAACCAGTTACTAACCCTAGGAGCAACACAAAAAAGAAGTTGGTTGGAGTGAGCAGCGAAAGTGATATTTGCTTTTCCACCAAGTTGCCAAACTGAGGGAGAAATACCTCAGCAAGCGCCAGCGAGCATAGCACCGAGCTTATACTGATAATCATTGACTCTCCCAGCAGTTGAGTAATTATCTTTTGGCGAGATGCCCCGCAAATTTTCCGTAAACCTATCTCTTTAGCCCTCGATTCCGAATGGGCAATAATTAGGTTGACGAAATTAATAATCGCAATAGTAAAAAGTAGAAACGCAATGGTGGCAAACAGAAGAATTTGGGATTTACTTCCAGCTATGGTAAACGAATGGGTAACTCCCGATGACCCTAGGTGGATATCCTTTAGGCTTTGTAAGGATGTAACTGTGTTTAAGCCGTACACTGCCATTCGGATCATAGCCAGCTCATCTGCAACCTTCAAAATCTCTGTCTCAATCGTTGGGTTTTCAACGGGCAAGTGCGTCATTATGTAACAAGTCCAGGAGATACCTCGATAGTTTCCATACTCGTTAATGTCTGGAATATCGAGATAGGAAGTTAACAAGTCGAACTGCAGGTGCGAGTTTGTAGGGATATCCTTGAGCAAGGCAGTAACCTCATAGGTTATCCTGTTAACCTCTATACTTTTACCAATGGGATATTCATCACCAAAAAGTTTCTTTGCCGTGCTTTGTGTTATAACTACTTGGTTTGGCAGGCTTAAGGCTTGCACTGGGTCTCCATCCAACGCTTCGAAGTCGAAGATGTGAAAAAAATTACTATCGGCACGAAAACCGATTATGTTGTCATAAATATTCTCGTTGAATTTTACCCGGTTACCTAAAACATCGAGTTTAGTAGTCCTCTCAATATGCTGTACCCTCTCAGCTAGCTCCTCAGTTACATTGAAGGTGGTGAGCGATGCAACTATCTTATTGCCATCAGGTGTGTCGAGGTTTGAAATAACTCGGTATATTCTATTTTTATTCTTGTGAAACTCATCAAAACTCAGCTCATGACGAATAAATAGTAAAAGCAAAAGGGTTGCTGCAAGGCTAACTGAGAGGCCAATAATTTTGATGGCAGAAGTTCCCTTATGCCTTATCATACCTCGAAATGCCGTTTTCAAGTAGTTCTTAAACATATTGTATAATTGAATATTTACCTTATGATTTTTTGAGGTAAGGTGTTATGGCTGATTTTGCCTAGGGGTTAACCCCCACAAGATGTTAATGATTTTCCATTCGCCATCAACCTTGGCTAGCTGGCAATAGTCGAAAAATCCGTACTTTGAAACCACCGTTTTGGCCAAAGCGAAGTCGCCACAAATGTCATAAATTGTTACCTCACAGGTTATCTCCTTATCTGGTTCCAAATCGGGCATTCTTACGCCATGCTTTGTGGTACGGGCAAATGCTTGGAATGAGGAGTAGCTCATATCGGTGGTGTATGAGTTACCTTCGCGGTCGCGCATAACGGTTCGCTTGGTAAGTTCGGGCGATACTGCATTGGCAATCTTTCCCATATCACCGTCCTTCCACCCCTCGATGTAGTTACGGCATGCGGTTTCAACGGCTAATGAGTCGGCCTTAGTTTGGGCATAAGTTGCAGTGCAAAAAGTGATGGCAGTTAAAAGAACTGTAAAGGTTAGTGTTTTCATAATGCATAAGATTTAGAAGGTTTTTATTGGTGTGTCTATACTTAAATTTTTATTGAATTAATGTCATTTATGGGTATCCATGTGCTGTTGCTTGTTGTATCAAATCCATTTTTTAGCTGCATATACAATTCCTGAAAATTACTGATAGATACAAGCACAAGAAATTGCTTGTGCTTGTATCGCTTTTTCTGCTCGGTAGTGAGTAGCAGCTTATCGTTGTAACTCTCCACAAGATTTTGCGACTCCTCTTTGGATAGCTTTCCCGAAACGAATACCTGTTGAACCACAGCCTCTCCTCTAAGGACGGTTTTATCGGACTGCTTTTCGGCAAACACTATGATGTCCCCAATTTGTATATGCTGGCGACTCGGTTTACGGCATAGTCCACAGGTTATAACCATAGTTTTCTGTCCGCTTCTAAGTTTTTCTATCTCATCGTCGTATTGATTTATATAAACAAGATGGGTCATCTCTTTAAGCTAATTTTTTGTTTCCTCAATCCACTCAGCTAGTATTTCGATTATTTGCGAGTTGAAATTGTTTTTTATATAATCCCAGTCCATTCGGCTTGTAATAGACTGCTTTTGATCCTCAACCCAAAGGAACGAATGATCCATATTGGGAACACGAATATATTTGGCCTTCCCAGGGTTATACTCGTTCACCACATCGGCAATAAGCTCATGTTCCCAGGGGTTGAATGCAATAAAATCGGCCTCGCCCCAGAGCGACAGAACATGGGCTGGGGATTTTGACCAGGCCTCGAACAGCTTGGTATCCTGCAACTGCTGCCAAAACGTGTAATGTCTGCCTAGAAAAATATCGCTTCCATCGTATCGGAAATTCTTACTTATAAATGCGTTTAACTCTTCATCCTTAAATATTTCGGCTGGCGACTGTTTTTCTACAAGAAATCTGTAGTAGAATTTTACGGCTGCATCATGCTGCTGCTCAATACTTAAGTAATCCCAGCCCATATCCTCAACTTGGCTTAAAATTATTTTTTGCATTCGTGCGTGCTCAATAAAATATTCAAACCAAGGGCGAATAACTGTGCCATATACAGCAATTCCTCTTGGGGCAAAATCTGTTTTCATAAGGGGAGCCTGAACACCACCCATGCTATGACCAAAGATGTAAACATTCTCATGGTCGATAAAATCATACTTAGCCAAGGCGTTAAACGAGGCCGAGAATAGATCCACTTCATCGAATAGATTGTACTGTGCGCAGCTGCGATTATTTTTCGAATCGCCTACGCCAGCCTTTTCGGTTTTAACTATCACGTATCCCTTCTCAACCATTCCATCGAGAATCCTTTTGTAAACATTATCTGGATGCATCCTGTCGATGGAACTGCAATCGTAGCCTGGGATAAGAAATAGGGCAGGAAACTGTCCCTTTCCCACAGGCTTATGAATAATTGTTCTAATGTATCCCCCATCATGGGGCACCTCATCGTAAATTACCTCGCCAAATGGAGAGGTTTCGTGGGGTAGGGGTAGGAGGTTTCCGACCCTTTGAATGGGCTTGCCATTGCGTATGGTGGTTACTCTAACCTTGTCGCCAGCCCTGTAGCGGCCAATTCGAGCTATCAGCTCATTGGGTGAATTGACCTCCACATCTTCAACGGCCAAAATGAGATCGTTAGCTTCTAGGCCCATGGCTTTTGCACTGCTGCCATCAACTACCGACTCAACTAGTACCCCTTTAGCGTGTTTCATATTATGCTTTCCAGCGGTAAAGCTATCCACCTCCTTTAGCTGTGTACCAAGGAATGCCCTGCGCTGGAGTTGACCATTAACATTATTTGCAGAGCAAACAATAAATATAATTCCGAGTAGGAGAGTTAATTTTTTCATATTTTCCATAGTTAGATTTAATACTTGCTAATTTTTTCCTTATTTGACTTTTTCTAAAAAATCTGAATAGTTTTTAAATATCTGTTTTACTTTTCTATGTGGTATGCTGTAAAAGGTATTCCCATTTATTCCTTCCATATCCTCGGCTGCAATAAGTGCATTAATTATCGCCTCTTCGGTAGCTTCAACGGTAGCATTAAAAACTCGATTTAATGGTCTGTCATCTAACGCTTTTAATTCAACAACTCCATTGGTAATGGTAGGTTCATGGGTGGAGAATGCTAAGAATATATCGCCCGAGCCCGTGCTACCTATTGTGCCAGTTCTGGCAACTCCAAGGGTTACCCTTTTGGCCACCATGTTAAGCTGCAAGGGGGTAAGTGGGGCATCGGTTCCCACAATGGCAATTATAGACCCATCCTGATTAACGCTGGGGAGTAAGGTGTCGGAGAGCAATTTGCCAATGGGTATACCACGAATTGATAAGTGTCTTCGATACCCAAAGTTTGCCTGAACTATGATCCCAACCGTGTACTCCTTACCTCCAATGGTTATTATTCTTGAGGCAGTGCCTGTTCCCCCTTTAAACGAGTAGCATACCATTCCGGTGCCACCACCAACATTGCCCTCCTCAATTAAACCTGTTTTGGCACTCTCAATCGCCTTAAAAACATCCTCCTTTTTAATATGGAATCCGTTGATATCGTTCAGCCCTCCATCAAAGGTTTCGCCCACTATGGGCAATCCAAATCTAAAATCGTGATGATCGGTTAGTGAGAAATTCTTGAAGCACCACTCGCCAATGGCATCGCGGGTTACTCCAACGCTATAGGTATTGGTAATGCCAATAGGGCCCTTGCTCTTTCCAAAATCGTAAATGTAGGGTAGGCCGGTAACCTCTCCATTTCCATTGAATATGAAGTAACCAATAGGGTATTCTTTATCCAGCTTTCCTTTGGGTAGCACCACCGTAACCCCAGTTCTTACTGGCCCTTGTCCTACAATAAGCTTACCCGAACCCGTAATTTTGGTTTGGTAACCAACCTCTACCCCGGGTACATCCGTTATTGCATTGAATTGTCCTGTTCGCCCATCGAAGGGGATCCCAAGATCCCTAGCCCGAAGGTTTTGGCTTTTTTGTGAATAAATAGGATGGGATGCGACTAAGCTGATAAATATTAGAAGTTTATATGTTTTCATAATATTTTTTTAAATTTCCTTAACTTAATTTCAAAATTCAAACCATACGATGTATGAGGCACATAGTCAATGTGTTGTAGTGATTGTTTTTTTTATTTTAATTCACTATATGATAAGGTGGTGTTCACATTGGTACAACTTTGTTCGCAAACGGACGATACATTTTCCTCTACAGGAAGTTGGTTAGGTGCTTGGGGTTATATAATAATGGGACGTCAAAAATATATTGACGTCCCATATTAGATACTTTGCTTGGGAGATGTTAGTTTACTTAATTATTCCCCAAGGGATGATCAGAACTAGTTTATTAATCCTGATGAAGTCAAATGAAACTATTTTTTTGTCCATGTAATAGTTGGGAAAAGTGCATCCCATCCTCCAGTAGCATCGACTACATACATACCAAGTTCCTCAAACGTGATTGTGTTGCCATCGTCCGAAACCGTGGCGATAATACTACCGCTATCAACAACACTACCTTCAGCAGTTAGACCGTTCAGAAATATTTGATGACCCTGATACTTATATGCACAGGATTGCCCTATACTAAATGATAGTTCACTTTTGGCCTCATTGACTATGGCGTAGAATCTAGTGTCGACGTTCGGGTATGAGAAGCCCCAATGAGGAAAACCATATACTATATCAGTCACCCATAGCACTGATACGTCATCTTCGTCTTTAGCTAGGGTTACAGTCCATTCTGCATCACCAAAATAAGCTGAGGTGGCTGTAGCATTCCACTCTCCAAAGAATCCTGAAAGAGGGTGATCTAAATCCAGAATATTAACTGTGCATAAATTCTCTAAGCTTGGCTTAACCTCACCGTCTTCACTTAGTTTTATCTGAAACCTAAGATCGCCAGTAAACACATCAGGAATATTTACGATACTTATCTCAACATACTGTGTTCGGTTTTGAGCATCGAAAGAAAGGGTGGCTGTTTCGTTCATCAGGGTGAAATTCTCTCCCAATTTTGCAGTCCCTTCAATTATTTCGAAATCAACAGTGGATATAAGCCCCTTAACAGAGGCCAATGTAACGGGTATTTTTAAAGTACCAGCATTTTCAGATATTGATAATACGGCGTTGTCGAATGCAACAAAGGCATCCTTATCATCGAACTCGGGTATCTTATTTATATCACAAGAGGTGAATAATACCAAGAGCGATATTGTCAGTAAACTTAAAATCTTTCTCATAGTTTAAAATCTTTTTTGATTAATAACCATCGTTTTGTATCAGGTTCTCGTTTACATCCAGCTCACGCTTTGGAATTGGCAGCGCCCACCTGTTATCGTCTGAGGCTATGCTAACCAATGAGCCATCGCTCTTTGTCCGGCTCAAAGCACGATTTGTGCGGGCATAGTCGAACCAGATATGACCCTCGAAAGCTAACTCCTTGCGTCTCTCTTGGAATACTATATCGGCACCGGCTGAGGAAAGTGCTGATGCTCCACGATTCTGCCTTATGATGTTAAGGTCTGCTAATGCTGTTGCGCCAGCAATTGAGGCACCGTTTATCAAGGCCTCCGCCCTGTTGAGGTACATTTCGGAAAGACGAATAACGATAACGTTATTAGCATCAGGAGTACTCAAGGCATCGCCATCGCCCTTACCGATATATTTTGTTGTCCAAAAGGAACCTGAGACATTATTCTCGTCAGTTCTAAATAGACTTCCTCTTACATCGTCATCATCATATAAAGATATTAGTTCTGGGTGTGCAGCACAGTCGGCATAACCTTTAGGGTTGGTCATATGCGATGGGCCTTCCCACCATGCGTCAAATTCGTTTGACTTTTTGCTGTACACCTCAAAGATAACCTCACCGCCAGAACCAGCAACTTCCTTGCCCCAAACTCCTGGGAGTTCATCGGCAGTCCAAAGGTTGTAATTGGGGTTGTTAATAACCTTGGTAGCATAGTCAGCTGCTAGCTGCCATTGTTGGCTATAAAGGTACACTCGGCTAAGTAGTGCTTGAATGGCAGGTAGGGTTGCTACTGCTTTGGAATCAGTAACTCCGCCCCTTACGTATTCTGGATCCATACTTTTTTCAGCCTCAAGTAGGTCTTTAATAATTTGCTCGTATACCTCCGCAACGGTGTTTCTTAAGGGTTGCTCAGATGCCGTTTCATCAGTGTAAAGGATAATTGGTACACCAAGACCGTTGGGGTTCTTCGAGTATGGAAGTGCATATAGGCGAACCAAATCGAAATGAGATAGCGCCCTTAAGAATAGGGCCTCAGCTTTCAAATTGTCTAAATCCTGTTTGGTTACGTCTACTACATCCTTACCCTCTAAATTGTTCAAAACGTTGTTCGCCATTGAAATTACATAGTACGCCCAACCCCATAGCCCTGATGTAGTTGTGGCGTTATAAGCCAGATCATGGGGAACCGTCATACGGTTTGAGTTAAAATCAGTATTACTGGGGATGATTGCATTCCCTGCTCGCATTTCTGCATTTAGTACAAAGAATGAACCGTACCAGTTAAGGCTAACAAGAGGAGAGTATGCTCCAGCAATTGTATTGTTTAGTCCATTGTAGGTTGATAGTGTAATATCGCTGCTCTGGGTTAATAGGGGAGCCTCCTCTAGGAAGTCCTCGCACCCAACAAACCCTATGGTAACGACAAGTGTTAGTATTGCAAATATTTTTTTCATATCTGTAGTGTTTTATGCATTTAGAATGATAATTCGATACCTCCGATAAATGATTTGGTCATAGGATAAATGCCAAAACCCATTCCGTCTACTCCACGCTCGGGATCCCAGAAGTTCACATCATGGAAGGTATATAGGTTCATAGCGCTAACATAAACTTTCATACCTCCAAGTTTCATCTGGCTAGTAAGGTTTTGGGGTAGCGTGTACGATAGCGACAGGTCTTTGATGCGGACGTAGCTACCATCCTCTAGCCAACGTGTATTTGCTGTATTGTAGGAGTTAGTAGACTGACCAGCAATAGGCTTTGGATTTACCCCAGTGTCACCGGGCTGCTTCCAGTAGTTAAGGGCACTTTTTGCTTGGTTCATCGACATATAGTTTCCGTCGGCATGAGTAAAACGGTTTTCGATAATTAGCACCTTATTACCCTGTTTGAATTCCAAGAATGCACCAAGACTAAGACCCTTCCAACTTACTGAGGTGTTAATGCCTCCAATAAACTTAGGCTCTGGGCTTCCGGCGTAAATCCATGCTGCTTTATTGAAATCGCTGGTTAGTTGGCCATCCTCAGCCCGCCATAATGCTTGACCTGTTGATGGGTTTACTCCGTAATAATCTTTTAAATAGAAGGTATACATACTCATACCCACTTTATGCTTTAGCCTAGGGTCAGTTTCATTGTCAACTGGTCGAACATAGGTCATTTCATCTGTATCACCAAGATCTAGCAGCTCGGTGCGGTTATAGGCAACGTTGAATCCAGCAGACCAAACGATATTGTTGGTTTTTAGGATTTGTCCGTCCATTTGAAATTCTATACCTTGATTTAGTAGAGAGCCGATGTTCATAAAGTTTGTAGAGAAACCAGAAGTTTGGTGTACCTGCTTACTAAGAAGCATATCCTCGGTAATCCTATTATAGGCATCAATGCTACCATTTAGTTTACCATCAAAGAGTCCAAAATCAAGCCCCACGTTGAAGGTTGAGTTCTTTTCCCATGATAGATTATTGTTGGTGGGAGAGCTTGGACGCATACCCACTCCACCATTATAAGCAGTAGAGGCGTAAACCCCATAGGCTTGATAGGCATTAATATTGTCGTTTCCATTGATACCGAAGCTTGCACGGAATTTTAGCAAGTTAAGTAAGGTTACATCCTTCATGAAGTCCTCGTTATGGATGTTCCATGATCCTCCTAAAGACCAGAATAACCCCCAGCGGTTGTCAGCACCAAAAAGTGAGCTACCGTCATAGCGCATTGATGCCTGTAGGTAGTATTTTGAGGCGTAGTTGTAGTCTAATATTCCAAAGAACGACATCAGTGTTCTGGCATTGTACAAATAGTTGCCCTCATCGCCCTCAGCGGTTGAGGTGTTAGGGTAAGGGATTAGCACATCAACATCAGGGGAGTAGATATAGTATGCATTGTATGTTCGGCGCATGGCCTCCTGTCCCGCTAGTGCCCTTAAAGAGTGCACCTCGTTTAGAATCTTGCTATAGGTAATGGTGTTTGATGTAGTCAACTGAATATACTTCAAGGATGAGGACTGAAGTGTACCTGTAGTCCCGCCGTAATCGGGTGCCCAGTACCTACGACCCTCGCCAAATGTACCCTCACCAGCATTGTTAGACTTTATCTCTAGGCCATCTATTGGTTTCCATGATAGGAAGTATGAGCCCTGAAAGCGATATTGTTTCTCAAACTGATCATCGTATTCTGCTGTGAACCTGGGGTTACTATAGGAGTTTTCTGGAATGTTTAACGAATGTGTACCATCTTCATTATAAGCAGGAGTCCAGGGTTGGATGGTCATACCAGCGAAGGCAGGGTTTGCATAGTATAAAAGTTGCATTGCCACGTCGTTCGTTTCGGTATAGCCAATGTTCATCCGGGCACCTACTTCTAACTTATCCGTTAGTTTATAGTCAGTGTTTACCCGAGCATTGAACTTCTGGAAATCAACGCCGTAGTATACACCTTCGTTTTTATGGTAAGAAAGCGAGGTGTAAAATTTGCTTTTATCCGTACCACCTGCCGCATTGATTTCATACTCTTGCATTTGACCTAAACGGGTGAAGTGATCCATCCAATTGGTTAGTTCTCCATCCAGCAATGACATTGGTCGGTAGTATGCACCCGAAGGATCGTCAGGGTTTAACCCTGCATTAATAACTGCATTCCTTTGGAAAGAGAGCAGCTCCTCACCATTCATAAGACCAAAATTATTGTCATTAGCAAGTTGCGAAACACCAAACTTGGTGCGAGCATTAAATTTCGCTTTACCAGAGCTACCGCTTTTGGTGGTAACTAGGATAACGCCGTTGGCCGCACGCGAACCGTAAACCGAGGCAGCTGCCGCATCCTTTAGAACGGTTATCGACTCGATATCGTTGGGGTTGATGGCTGCAAGGGCGTTACCGGTATTGGTGAAGTACGATTGGTTTCCGCGCATTACGGGGATACCATCAATAACCCATAGAGGCTCGCTACCAGCATTAATAGAAGATGTACCACGGATACGGATTTGAGAATCGGCACCTGGCTGGCCAGAAGCTCCAGTAATCTGCACCCCGGCCATTTTACCTGTTAGCAACTTATCAACTGAGGATGCTGGGAGTTCTGCAATGGTCTCGTTATTTACGGTTGAGATGGATCCTGTCCTTCCCTCACGCTTAACCGTTCCGTATGCCACCACAATTACCTCTTCCAGCTGGGTAGCATCCGACTGCAACACAACATCAATAACAGTTCTTCCTCCAATCACAACCCCTTGAGTAAGCAAGCCAATAAAGCTAAACTCTAGGGTGGTTGCACTCTGTGGCACATCAAGTGAGTACCGGCCGTCAATATCTGTGGCCGTTCCAATAGTAGTGCCCTTTACCACAACCGAGGCCCCTATTACGGGTTGCCCATCCTCGGCACTGGTTACCGTTCCTGTAATCTGCACGGTTTGTGCTTGGATATAACTAAATCCAAGTAGCACAAATGATGCGATTAGCAAACAAAATTTTCTCATAAAAAAAAGTTTTTGGTTAGTAAATAATTCTCTCTACATTTTAATTTGTATAGAGTGTATAATACTCCAAGCCTAATGGAAGATTAAATTCCGACAAATATCAGGGGTTGCTGCAAGTTTTAGAATAGCATAGAATGGGTAATTACAGGTAAGTGCCAACCCTTAAAGGGGGTGCTTTTACATATTTATTGACGGACTTGAGGCTTCTCTTGTAGTATTTTCTGAATAACAGAAATGAAAAGGGGCCAACCTGAATTGTTGGCCCCTTTAGAATAGACTAGAAAAGACTAATAAATTGGAATATTTGATGGATTTGCACTTGAAGCGGATGATGCTGGAAGTGCATTGAAATCGGTTTCGTTAGCAGGTACATCAAACCACTCTTTATAGTCGTATTCAATGGTGCAAACCTCTGGCACTCCACCTTCAAATACCACTATTGCATCTTGGCGACCTCCTCCTTGAGATAATGGTTTTAGTACGCCCCATCGACGCGCATCGTAGAAAGCAACATTTTTCATAAAAAGACCAACCCTGCGTTCACTTCTTAGCTCCTCCAAAGCTTCTTCTTGTGTAAGACCAGCTCCAGAAAGATCTGTTAAACCTGCATTTTGGTAGGTTCTCACGTTGTCTATATGCGCTAAACCTGCGTCAACTTCACCTCTTCTAATCTTCACCTCAGCAAGCATTAGCTGGTTCTCCTCATAGCTACAGGCTAGGGGAATTTCTACTGCTCCAGCGGTATAGCTCATAAACTCTCCCCCGTCATCAACACTCTGTGCCAACCAGCGGGTGCTATATTGGAATCCTCTTTGACCTGGGTTTACTTGAAGCGTTCCCTCGTAGAAGTTTCTTGTAAGCCTGTTATCTCCAGGACGGAAATCTTGAATAAGTCTTTCAGAAACTCTTTCCCAAGCAAGGTTTAACCTATAACCTGACCAAGCTGTTTCGTAAACCAGACAATTCGACGCAGCAGATCTAACTGTGAATATAAGATCTCCCTGGGTTACACCATTATTTGAGTAGTTTTCCACTTCTGTTAGTTCCGCTGCATTGAGATCGGCTGCATACTTATTAACCAAAATATTCCGAGCAAGATACGTGTTGATATTGCGGATAAACATTGAGGGTGTAATAACCCCACCGTTACCTGTTTGAAAATGCGAAGGAATAAGATTACTCATGATCTGAAGGTAGGTTGCATCTCCTTCGTCTATTGTGTTCAATAATTCAATAGCCGATTTGAAATTTCTCTCTGCTTCATTTATGAGCTCTTCCTGAGAAACATAACTTGCTTGTTCTCCATAGGTATTGTTAATCACGCCTTGTTTATAAATTGATCCTAAGCGAGAGTATGCAAATCCTTTCCACCAGTATGACCAAGCCATATAGGTTTTCTTTTTAACACTAACAATGTCTTCAGAACCTTTGTAATTGACATCGTCAATTACATCCAAAAGCACGTTACAGTGCCCTATGAGCGAGTATGCAGGAAACCACTCGTGAGCTTGTACGTTGTCGTTTCCCCAGTCACGGGTGTTCTTGTTGTTTAGCTCTTCATGCTGTTTCCCTCCAACTGGTGGGGTTACTATTGTACCATCGGGTCTAATGATTTGAGCAGTCTGATTGGCCCATCGAACACCATAATTACCTACGTGTGAGACAGTAGCATCGCCCATAACATTATGAATCCACTGAGTAAACCATATGTAGTAATACCAACTTGATGTTGACTGCACTGCACTTAACGAGTTGTAAATACCATAGCTTGCTTTTCTGATACCATCTTCAGTGGTAAGAGATTCCATACCCGGTTCGTTGGGATTTATTAGCTCTAAGCTTTCTTTTTTACAAGCCAGTAAAGCTATTGAAAGTCCTATATATACGATTATTTTTTTCATCTTGTTGTTTTTTTAAAAATTAAGGTTTAGCCCAAAACTAATTGTTCTCATATTGGGAAACGACCAAAGATCAATACCTCTTTCCAAGGGGTTATTTAGGCTAGTTCCTGTTGCCTCTGGATCTAGACCGCTATAGTTAGATAGTGTAAATAGGTTT
The DNA here is from genome assembly GCF_011174675.1 of Perlabentimonas gracilis. Classification (GTDB taxonomy): domain Bacteria; phylum Bacteroidota; class Bacteroidia; order Bacteroidales; family Tenuifilaceae; genus Perlabentimonas; species Perlabentimonas gracilis. The sequence continues at coordinate 79,513 of NZ_JAANIG010000015.1, forward strand.
TGGCCTGACACGGTAACTATAAACCCCTTTACAAACGATGAATTTATATGCTTTGATATGTCATACGAAACAGATAGGTTTCTGAGTCTTAAGAATGAAGCGTCTTCAACAAAGTAGCTGTTGGTCATATTTGTTTTGTATAGGCTTTGCCAGAAAGCCACGTATGCTCCAGTTTCGCCATTAATAGTAACCTCTTTATCAAAATCGCCATGTAGTTTGTCGCGATAAAGCCACTGACGAGTTTGGTTATAGGCTTGGGCTCCATGGACCCAGTCGAGTTGCATTGAAACCGAAAGATTCTTCTTAAGCTTAAAATCGTTGAAGAAAGACATTGAGAATTTAGGAGTTGCGTCACCAATCTTCACCTGCTCGGTTGTGAATTGAACCTGTTTTGTATTAATATCTACCACCATCCCTTCTACAACTTCAAAGTTGGCAAGATCAGCTTCGTCGATATACCTATCGCCGGACGAATTGGTTTGATCCAAGCTGGATAGTGGTTCTAGTCCAAATAGTGCGCCCACAGGTTGACCCTCAATAATTGAGGTTTGACCTTGTCCACCTGAGCCAAGAATAATTGGTAGACCATTTGCAATTTTATCAACCATTGTTAACCCCTTGCTAAATCTTGTCCCAAATTTCCAGTCAAATGAATTTGTGTTTACTACATCTAGGTCAAGAGATAGTTGAATACCATTGCTTTTTAGATCTATCGCATTTGTTAACAAACCGGCAGCACCAGTAGAAGGAGCAACATCAATTTCGTATATTGTGCCGTAACTGTTACGTGTCCAGTATACTAGAGATCCATATATTTTGCTAAACCAATTGTTGTTACTTAGATTAACTCCATAGTCTAAACCAACTTCAAATTCTTTAGTATTTTCAACACTTAGTAATGGGTTTCTAGAGATAGCAGGTAAATACATATATGTAGCATTTCCCAGTGTGCCAGAAGTAAGCGTAATTAACCTTGAGTATGCCTCTGGCTGTATTCCTGCCTCTCCATAGGCTGTTCTTAGCTTAAGTTCATATAAAAAATCGGTATCAATAACTTCTGTAAGTCTAAGATATGCATCTGCTCTTGGAAAGGTAAAAGGTTTTGATCCTTCACCAAATTCAGAGGAGTAATCGGATCTGAACCCAACCGAAAAGCCTCCCATATTTCCATAATCAAACTTTTGGTTAACTAGGTATCCAAATGTGATAAATTTGGTAATGTCCTCTTCTGCAGTTGTGGTGGCAGCGAAATTAAGAGTGTGTGGGGGGTCAACGTCAATTCCACTACCCACAGCTTCCATTTCATGGAAATCATTTCTTCGCCAATCGTATGCAATCTGTGTTGTGGACTGAATCGGAAGATTTATACCAAAATCTTGCTGAAAATCAAATTTTGCAACAGCTGATAGTATAGAATTTTGTTGGGTTTCCTGAACCAATGTTTTAGTTATTTCTCCGTTAATGGGTGTAATCCCGTAACCAGGGAACGGAGTTCCTGTTTGGTTCTTAATAAACGACGTATAGTCGTATCGATAATGATCAATTCCATACTTGTAGTCAATGTCAATATATTTTCCAATCTTATAATTTGCAATAATCCCCTGTATTACCCTATTTACGTTGGCCTGATCGTTCCTATACATATACGAGTAGAAAGGGTTAATGCTATTGCTTGTGGCATCGTAAATAACTGCTGGGTGCCCATTGGCATCTTTCCACGTAAGGTCAACATAACGTGGAACGTTTAAGGCATTTGACATTCCGCTACCAATATTATTCGTGTTATTAATACCCCCAGTCGTGTTTTTACTGGTAATTAGCTGAGTGGTTGATCTTATTGTAAAGTTTTTAAAAATTTCTGAACCAACATTGGCTGTTATATTGTAACGGTTAAGATCACCATGTATAACACTCTCTTGGCTGAGTTGCGAAAATCCTAATGAGTAATCAATATTCTCAGTTGCCCCTGTGATATTTAACGAGTTTCTTATGGTAGCAGCGTTTTCAACAAAATACTGATCCATCTGGTTGTAAGTTTTATTAACAAAGGGCTTGTTGTTTACTGTATTTGCACCACTTCCCTGGGCTGGTAGATTCCAAAATCCTGTATTTGGGTCGGGTGCCGATCTAACTCCTAGGTCGTCAACTATATACCCCTCTGCATCGGTTTCGTAGTGATGATATTTGGCAAGTTTAAGATTACCCCTTAAAGCATTGTCTAAACTATAGTTAGAGCTAAAACGAATATCTGTTTTTTGCCCTTTTCTGCCTCTTTTTGTGAAAATTTGGATTACTCCGTTAGCGCCCTGAGCGCCATAAATGGTAGCTGCTGCAGCACCCTGAACAACTTCAACTCTTTCAATATTCGACAAATCCAGGTCTGCTAGTCGAGAAGATACATTTCCAATTCCAATGTCATTGTTATTTGTGTTAATTTCTATCCCATCGATAAGGATCATTGGTTGAGTTGTGTTAAGGGTATTGATTCCCCTTAGAATAATGTTGGCTTGCTGTCCTGGTTGGCCTGAAGTTGACTGAATTTGAGCCCCTGCGATCCTACCTACGAGCGCCCCATCAACGCTGTTGCTTGGTACGCGTGTAAGTTGTTCCTCAGAGACGGATTCAACTGATATGGCAACCTTTCTTCTGTCTGTTGCTACACCTAGCCCCGTAACCACAATTTCGTCGAGCGTGAGAGCATCCGATTCTAAAACTTCATTGATTACTGTTCTGCCAGCAATTTCAACCTCTTTGTCTTTTAATCCAATAAAACTAAATACTAAGGTTGAGGCATTTTGGGGAACTGTTAAGGTGTACTTACCTTCAATATCAGTGGCGGTGCCAACTGTAGTTCCCTTAATTACAACGGAGGCTCCAATAACGGGCATCCCATCCTCGGCACTAGTTACCGTTCCTGTAATCTGCACGGTTTGCGCCCAAAGTGCTGACGCACTCAAAAGCATAAAGCATGCAAAGAGTAAGCATAGTTTTTTCATAGAAAATTGATTAAGGTTTAGTTAATTAAAGAAATACCACCCACCCTGGGCAGTAGGTTAATAATTTGAACTTAATTTATATAGTGTTAGAACATCTTGCGTACTGTCCGTGCATATATCAAAATACTACACCCTGAATGAGCCTGACTCAAACCGATTTAACAGAACAAATATCTATGGAAGAATTTCTACTAACAATAGCCTGAGGACGCTATATTAAAGTAAGGGCTACCACTTAGTGAGTGTTGATAAGTTGAAGGAAACGTTAAGCAAATTATATATTCTCAGAATATGCTACCTTTAAAACGACAATTTCTAAAATGATTATCCGTTTTATCTAAGATTAAAATTGAAACCAAATGCCTGCCTGCTATCACTCACAGACAGGCGAGCCTTTTTTGCGGAGCAATTTGCAAATAATCAGCAATATACGAGTAACGCAGATTGCTCCATCCAGGCAGAAATCGTGGGAATTCGTAATGTTGATATAAGATTTGTGGATCATAACGGATAATCATATTACTAAAAGCAACTTATTAATGGCAAATCGCATTTACTTAATTTCTATTCTCATTGCTACTCTTTTTCAACCCCAATTTGCACTTGCGCAGAAGTATGTTGTAGGCGGTGATTATGATTATGCCCCTTTTTCGTTTATTGATAAAACAGGCAAACCAAGCGGACTGGAAATAGAAGTGTTAGAAGCTATTGCGGCCTTAAGTGATATTAAGTTAGATATTCAACTTAGCAGGTGGGATAGTGCAATTTCATACATTCAATCAGGAAGAACTGACATTATTGTTGGGATCATCTTTTCTGAAGAAAGAGAGAGTTTTCTTGATTTTACCATTCCCATCCATACAGAATACTATTCAATTTTTATTCGCAAAGATTTGCCATTTAAAGATTTATCGAGCTTATATGACTACAAGTTAGTGGCGTTGGATAAGGATATATCTATTGATAAGTACCTTATCCCTATGGGGCTTTTCAAGAATTATGTTTTGGCAAAATCATTACCCGAAGCTCTATCCGTAATAGAATTGGGATTGGCAGATTATGTAATAGCCCCCAATCTACTTGGCTTGAACGAAATAGAAAGGAATAAGTATCAAAATATTGAAATTAGAGGCCCGTCAATAATTCCTAGTATTTACTGTATGGCGGTAAGAAAAGGCAATACAGAGTTATTGAACATACTGAATAATGGACTAACTGAGCTTCGGAGGAATGGAAAGCTTGCTGAAATACAAGAAAAATGGAAAGTATATGAAGAGGATAACTTAAAATATAGGCGAATTGTCCGAAATTTTGGAATTGTTTTTACCATAGGCATTGTTTTACTTGTTCTTGTTTTCATATGGGTTTGGCTACTTCGTTTGCAGATTAAAAAAAAGACCGAAAGTTTACATCTCAAGAATCAGGAGTTGCAAAAAAGCGAGGAAAAATTCAGAGTTATTACAGAAAACTCGAGCGACATAATCTGGCATTTGGATAGCAATTTTCGGCTGACCTACATTAGCCCCGCCGATGAGAGAATAAGAGGTTTTAAGAAGGAGGAAGTTATAGGCAAATCCCTTTTCTCGATTTTAAAACCCGAAGGTATTGAAATGCTCCAGCAGGCGAATAAAAAGCGAATGTTTGACCTGAGCAAGGGCATAAGATCTGCACCAGCGATTTACGAGTTGGAAGAACTTTGTAAGGACGGTTCCTGGATATGGGTAGAATCGACAGCAACAGCTTTTTATGATTCAGACGGTAGCATTTCTGGTTATCATGGTGTATCTAGAGATATCACGGAACGGAAAAAAGCGGAACAACTTCTAAAGGAACGTGAAACCCAGCTGCGTGAACTTAATGCAACTAAAGACAAACTTTTTTCAATAATAGCGCATGATTTACGAAGCCCGTTCAGTGCCATTTTAGGCTTATCTGAACTACTAATTGAAAAACATAAAGATTTTTATAGCGATAATTCCGGGAAGTACCTGAGAATTATAAACTCAACATCTAAAAACACCCTTGCTTTGCTCGATAACTTGCTTGCATGGGCAAAGTCTCAAACGGGTAACAATACCTTTATGCCGGAAACCACAAGTTTACAAGCAGTTATTAATGGAATATTTGAAGAGTTGAAATCAATTGCAAACATTAAAAATGTAACTTTAGATAATGTTCAAACAGATGATATAGAGGTGTATGCAGATGTGAATATGCTAAAAACGATTTTACGAAACCTCGTATCCAATGCCATAAAATTCAGTCACCCACATGGGAAAATTGCTATTTCGGCAGTAAAAATTCAAAACAATATCGAAATAACGGTTTCAGATAATGGGGTTGGTATGAGTAAAGATACTTTAAGTAAACTATTTGAAATTGATTCCGATATCTCTGCCGCAGGAACAGCAGGTGAAAAGGGGTCGGGTTTTGGCTTATTACTATGTAAGGAATTTGTAGAGAAGCATGGCGGAAACATTTGTGCTAAAAGTGAGTTAGGAAAAGGTTGTGCTTTTATTTTTACGTTACCTTTTAAAAAATGAGTGCTCTGTCCACCAAAAATGAAAGCTAACTTGGTTTGATCTTAGCATGTGGGCTTTTATGCATGCATAGACTTCCCTTGAGGCCCGGAAACCATCGCTAAACCATTACTACCACCATACACTAACACGCTAGCCTCCCTATTTATAGGGTAGGGCTAGCGTGTGGTAGTTAGAAGAAAGTAGAACAATGAGATTAGGGACGAAGTTCTTCGATTACACTTGCGTTGATAATGTAAATATCACTTTGCTTGTTCCCAGTTCCTAGTGAATAGCTTACTATATCACCGTAGGTTATAGGGGCAGTGCCTGACCCATTTGCTGGCTTATCGCTGGTGTAGAAAAGGTATTTGCCGCAGTCCGATACAAATGGGCAGTACTCAAAACCAGATGTGTTAACCCTTTCGCCCATATTTTTGGCTTCTGTCCAGTAGCCATCGGGATGCTTGAAGCTAATCCACAGGTCGCCCTTGCCATAGCCACGCCCCCAACCGGTTGAGGTAAAAATGATGTAGCTTTCATCCCTAGCTATGTAGGCGTTGTACTCATCCCTTGGTGTGTTAATAGAGTCGGGTAGGGCTTGTACCGTTTTGTACTGTCCATCCTCAAGCGCTGAGTAGTAAATATCTTCGCCACCAATACCCAATCCATCCTTTCTGATGGCGCACCAGTATAGCGTTCCGCTATTGGTTATGGAGGGGTAAAACTCGTTGGCCTCTGTGTTTATAGGGCTTCCAATATTAACTGGATCCGACCAGCCTGTGTCAAGCCTGTCAACATACCATATGTCGAAATCCTTTGGTTCGCCACCTTCGGCTAAAGGCCTGTTTGATGCGAAGTAGAGCCTGTTGCCATCGGGTGAGAAGTGAGGCTCCAAATCGGAGTAAGTACCGGAGAATGAGGCTACCTGAGGACTAGTCCATCCATTGGGAGTGTTTTTGATATAAACGATAGCTGGATGCGTGTAGCTGGATAGGGTAAAGTAAAACTCATCGCCCTTGAGCGAAAGCGCAGCATCGCGCTCAGTCATATGGGTTGATACTAGGTTCGGGGCGAAGATTTCGGCTTCTCCTGTTTTCGTAACGAAATGGATAGTTGATTTTTCTGGCTTGCTTGTATCTGTGCAAGCTGGTTGGATCAGAGAGGAGGCTAGGATTAGCCCCCCAATAAGGAATGTAAGTTGCTGTTTTTTAGGTTTCATTGTCATAATTTTAGGTAAATTGTTTAGTGTGTAGTTTTCTCATTGTATTCAATCTGGTAACGCACTCTTTTAAGCCATTCAAAGATATGAATCCTCATCAAATGATTCTGTTCGTAGGGGAGCGAATGGCTTGCAAAATCGAGGGCAACTATGCTTGCGCTTGGCATTGCTTGCGAAAGTCTAAGGGCATCGGTAAACCCAACCACATCATCTTGCAAACCCAATAATACAAGTGCAGGGTTGTTGAAAGTTACACTATCCATATCAAATGAAAAGGAGTATCCATTTAGTTTTATTCTATTCCAAAATTCAACATTCATTAATACATCATCTCGCTTCAATTTTTCAACTGCTTGTAAGCTACATGGTGTTTTTACCACAAGGTTTTCAAGCTGTTGCTTTTTATCATTAGGCAAGCGATTGTAAAATTCCTGATCAACAAATTGCTTCGTGTGAGTTGGTAGTGTTCTTCCACTATTTTGAGGAATTACAACAGGGCAGATAAGCGCCATTCCGTTCACTCTATTGGGAGTTTTTGCTTGTATTCCGCGAGCCATATACCCAAAGTACGAGAATCCAATCAGTGAGAAGGGCTCATGGGGAACCAGCATATCAATGGCAACCAGAATAACTTTTAGGCAATCATCGGCATTACGAATACACTCATTGGCGCTACTGTTTCCAATACCCGGAGGATCAATGTAGATTCTTTTCCACCCATCCTGCTCCTCAAAAATTGGTTCTAGGTAACCACTTGTGGCTCGATGCAGGATAATCATTGGCTTTCCCTGTCCCTTTATTTCATAGTATACATCAGTAGAGCAACTGTTGCCCATAGTGACTGTAATGATTTGACAATACCCTGCCAGAGAGTACGACAGGAGGGCCATAATGAGCGTAAACAGGTGAAAAAAGTTCATCGGCTAGGATATCTTTTGTGGTGTTTCAACGTGCTACTGCCTTACCCACTTCCCAACTATTCCATTTTGGGTAATGATATTAAATCCATCTCCATTGTCACCAATGCTAAAGTCGAATATGTCATGATTTCCTCTGCTTACAATGAACTTGTCCTGTGCAAAGGGGATCAACTCTATTTCACCTCTACCATTCTGTAAGATAATACTGAGCTTGTTGCCCATGGCTTGTAATCGCAGTGATTGATTTCTTATGCTATAATCACCGGTGTAACGAGCAATATCAGCACTACTAAGCGATTGCCTCTCAAATCCATTGATATTCAGTTCCATCATTAGCCAAATGGCACGACTGTTATTTGGATTTAATACAATAGATCTTTTATAATTCTCCACCGCGGAAAGGGTGTCGCCTGCAATTTGCAATGCTTCGCCCATACTATCGAAAACATTGTACGACTCGGGGTAGTACACAGTGTTAAGCCTAAGCATTTCAAGAGCCTCCTCAATCCTGTTGCTATTGAGCAAGTGGTAACCCTCACGGTTTGCTATCCGCTCGCTGATTATTATCGGCTTACCGTTTATGCTTGTCGTGTAAAATTGTTCAAGTCGATCTTCGAGCAGGAAGCTGGAGTCGGAGGTGAAAAGTAAGTTGTAATGCCCCATTCGTTCATCGATAAGCCTTAAGTCATTCTTCGTCTCTACTATTTCGAAGCTAATTCCGCTTGAGTACTCGTATTGCCCCTTAAGTGATACAAATTTACGGTAGTCTTTGTAATCCTCTTGTTGATTTTCCAACTCCTTATATTGTTCAAGTCTTGGCGTAGAGTCAGAATTACCTACCTTTGCACTAAGGAGCGATTTTAGGAGTTTGATAGTGCTGTTTCGGCTAATGTTGTTATTCTGATATGTATTCGTGCGGTGTACAAATACGATGTTCAGCTCAGGGAGTACGGTAATGGTTTGTTCACCAACACCTAAGGCAGAGTAACCACCACCAAACTCATCAAACTCTTTTTCAAGTAGCCACCACATAAATCCGTAGCCCGAACCAGAGTAACTCCCCAATTCAGTAGAGTAGGGGGCAATGCTTTTTTCTATCCAGTCTTTGGAGATTATCTGCTTACCATTCCAACTCCCTTGCCTTTGGAATAGAAGTCCAAAACGAGCCATATCCCTTGCCGATAGCCTAAATGGGTATGCGGGGAACTGTGAGTGTCCGTGCTCTAGGTGATAGTATCCATGATGCGCTTCGAAGTCTTGCATCTTTATGGGTTGCGCAATCTGCTTTTCGAAGGCTTTAAAAAGATCCTCTCCAGTTTCAAGATTGAAGATGTAGCCAAGGGTGTTAAAATCCCAGTTGTTGTAATACCAATACGTGTCAGGCGAGTAAGCTTCCCTGGCGGGTCGCGTGCTAGCCATGAATGGGGTTTCGTATGCAGCCGGATGAAAGATGCCAGATCTGGACTTTAGTAAGTGCACAATTTTTGCCTGTTTCTCAGCCTCTGTAAGTATGCCAATGTCATCGATACCCAGCTCTTGGATTGTTTTGCTAGTATCAATTAATCCTCTTTCAACATATATGCCGTATAATGCGCTAAGCAGGCTCTTGCGAACGGAGTGGCATGCAAATCGTCTGCTAATATCACCATAGGATTTTACAACAATGCCATCCTCAATTAGCATGAATGCAGCAGTATTTAAGCTGTCGGCAAATTTAACTGCGTTTTCTAGTTGGGTTTCATCCCATCCGGCATCCGATAGGTCAGCGTATTGTAACCATGCGCTATCGGGAAAGTATTCAGTGTGCCGTTTTGTTTTTTGACACCCTAAAAGGAGAATTAGTACTGCAAAAATTGATATGAGTACATTAAGCAAAATGTAATTGGGTTTCATAGTTTTTATGATTTTTATAATAGGATATTTCGCTCTTCTATTTCTGTACCAATTGGCCTATATGTTACATAATGAGCATTGAGGGAGTGTCTTGCTATACTAGGTGATCTTGCCGCTTTTGTTCGAAACAGTACGATTGCTGTTCGATGGTGAACACCTAATACCTCTATTGCGATGCGTTAAAATTTTATGAGCCAAATTATTTTATGCTTATGGCTACCAACCAATACAATTCGATTTGATTAATGAGGAAAGGCTAAACCCGCTGGTTTAGCCTTTTCCTACTGCTCTACTTGTAAACCTAAAATTGCTCTTTCTTTTTAAATAAATTTTTGAATTAAATTTTATTTGTAAACCTGTATATTAGCCCCAATTAAAACCGAGCAGAAAAATTGCTAAATTTCTGACGGTATGAAAAAGAACAGTTACTGGACATCAAAGCGAAAAGCTGAAGTAG